>JAJPYE010000024.1 GCA_021205095.1 Oscillospiraceae bacterium
GTCAAAAATACATATACAGATTACACTGTATCATGCCGTTGTAAAGCTTGCGGCGTTTGGACGCGGGCCTTCCGTAGAACTGCTCGAAGGCAGGCTCCGAGGAGATGATGAACCGCTTCCAATCCTGGGCCTGGGGCCTTGCGCCCATGGCCCGATAGAGGGCGCGGGCCTGGTCAAGCTCCAGCATCCGCTTGCCGTAGGGCGGATTGCACACCATGACGCCCTTTTCTGCCGGGACAGGGGCTTGCAGGGCGTCCGCCACGGAGAAGGTAATGTCCTGGGCTACTCCGGCCCGGCGGGCATTTTCCCGGCTCAGGGCCACGGCCTTGGGGTCGATGTCGGAGGCGTAAATATGATAGGGGCCGGGGTATTCCAGGCTGCGGGCCTCCTCCGCCGCCTGCCGCCACAGCGTCTGGGGGGCGAAGGCGTCCCACGCCTGGGCGGAGAAGGTTCGGTTCAGGCCGGGCGCCCGGTTGTGGGCAATCAGAGCCGCCTCGATGGGAAGAGTGCCGCTGCCGCAGAAGGGATCGTAAAAGGCGTCCCGGCCCCGATAGCGGGCAAAGCCCACCATGGCCGCCGCCAGGGTCTCCCGCAGGGGGGCGGCCACATGGCCGGGCCGGTAGCCCCGCTTGAACAGGGGTGTGCCGGAGGTGTCCAGAAACAGCTCCGCCTGATCCTTCACGATGGCGAACTGGAGCTGGTATAAGGCGCCGCTCTCCGGCAGCCACTGAACGCCATAGACCTGGCCCAGGGCGCTGGCCGCCGCCTTTTTAATGATTTTCTGACAGTCAGGCACGGAGTGGAGCTGACTGTCCAGACAATGCCCCTTTACGGGGAATTGCCCGTCCCTGGGGATATAGTCCCCCAGGGGCAGAGCGCGAACGCCCTCGAAAAGCTCGTCGAAGGTGCGGGCGGGAAAGCGGCCCAGGAGCAGCAGCACCCGCTCCCCGGTACGCAGGCGGATATTGGCCTTGGCGCAGGCCAGGCCGTCGCCGGAAAACCAGACTCGACCGTTTTCGGCCCGGACGTTATCAAGCCCCATCCGTCGCAGCTCATCCGCTGCGGGGCCTTCCAGGCCGAAAAGACAGGGGACGGCAAATTCAGACATTCTCTCCGGCATCCTCCCCAGCGTTCACGGCAGGCGCAGCGGGAGCGGCGGGTTCCGCCGGTTCAGCCGCAGGGACTTCGGCCTCCGCCGGTTCAGCCGCCGGAGTTTCAGCCTCTGCTGGTTCCGGCGCTACGTTGGCCTCTGTCGGTTCCTCTTTTGCAGGGGCGGTCTCCGGCACAGCCTTTGCCGGGGCGGAGGGAATGGGAGCCGGTTCCTTCTTTTCCTTGGGAGTCTTGGTCTTTTTTGCCTTTTTGGGATTATAGACCCCGGCCAGGATCAGCACCAGCTCGACCACGGCGTAGACAATCAGCACCGCCGCGATGACGGACAGGGCTATGGCAGCTCCATAGGACAGCGTGCCGACCCGATCGGCCTCCACCGTCACGGCGCTGAGATAGGTATAACCGTCGGATACCTCCGCAATGACGCCGGAGGAGATCATCCATTCGCTGTTGCTGTCATACCACTGGGACAGGAGCCGGTCAACGGTGGTGATGTTTTCCGTGGTCTGGCCGGACACGATGATGTGATAGCTCATGGAGCTGCTAGTCCCGGTGAGATAGTTGCTGGTCTCGGTTGCAAGCTGGGCGAACTCCTCGTATTGGGAGGCGGGGAAGCGGACGGCTACGAACTGGTTGCCTACCGGCGTTACGGCGTAGTAGGCGACCATGTTGCCGCTGGCGTCGCTCTCAGAGCCGATGATGTCCATGACGTAGCTGACGTCAATCTGCACGTACTGGCCAGACGCGAGGGTCGAGCCGTCCGTCACCTCCGTGGGGCCGGCCAGCAAATCTATGACGGCGAAACCGCTGACGCCCAGCAGCACCACTGCCAGAATCACCGCAATCAGCGCCCGCACCAGGGCAAAGTTCTTTTTGAATGATCTCTTTTTGGATTTGGCTTGTTTTTCCATGGTAAATGCTCTCTTTCTGAAGAATTTTGGTGTTGGATATGTTTACGACAGGCGTATCGCCGTAACGGCCTGGTCGTTTGCAAAATATTGGGTCTCCCGCTCCTGGCAGGAGAAAAGAAGAATCTGCCGCGTCTCGCCAAGCTCCCTGAGAAGGGTCAGGGCCTGCTCCAGCCGGGGCTGGTCGAAGGTGACAAGAGCGTCGTCCAGAATGATAGGGCAGGGGTCGTCTGCCGGAAGCACCAGCTCGCACAGGGCCAGCCGCAGGGACAGATAGAGCTGATCTCTGGCTCCCTGGGAGAGGTAGCTCTCTTCCTGGCTGGCGGCGTCCTCCGTCCGCTTGGTTTTGGCGGTCAGATCCCGCGCCAGCGTGATTTGGTCATATCGGCCCATGGTCAGCCGGGCAAACAGCTCCGCCGCCCTGGCGGCGATTTGAGGAGAGAAGCGGCTGCGCAGCTCCCGGTCGGCCTGCTCCAGCGTTTCGATGGCCAGGGCCAGGGCCTCGTCCTGCTCCAGAAGGGCCTGACGCCGCTGCTCCTGTTCTGCAATGGCGGAGCGAAGCACCATGGGGTCGCCCAGGGCCTTGGCCTGTCCCTCGGCGATGGCCCGCTGCTGGCGCAGCGCGTCCAGTCGCTCCCGTCCGGCCTGCACCGCCTGGCTTGCCAAGGCGGCGGGACTGCTGCCGCTGTCGGTGAAATCCAGCCCCGCCATGGCCTGACTCTCCGCCTCCTTCTGGGCGGCCTGCGCTTTGGTCAGGGCGCGTTCCGTTTCCTCCAGGTGATAGGCAGCCCGCTGCCATTCGTCCCAAAGCCGACGGTAAGTGGCCAGCAGCTCCTCCATGGCCTCCGGGCTGTCCGCCCCGTAGGCGTTTAATATTTTGTCCCGCTCGGCCAGGGTGTCCTCCTTGGCCTTTTTCAGGTTTTGCAGCCGCAGATACATCATCACAAACAGCAGAACCAGCACGCCGCCTGCCGCAATCAGCCCGCCCTGCCAGGGCAGCAGCAGCGACAGCAGAAAGGCGAGAACCCCCAGTCCCAGGGGAATAAAGGCGATCCATACGGGGGGCAGCTTGGCTGCAAGCTTTTCCAGCTCCCGGACGTTTCCCGCGTCGATGTCCGTCCGGCGGCGGGCCTCCTCCGGTCCCATGCTGCCATAGGGCGAGGCGTCCAAAGCGGTCTTGGCGGCGGCTTCGTCCTTTTCCGCCTGCGTCTGCTCCTGCTGGCAGTCCTGAACGCGCTGCCGCGACTGAGACAGCACGCCCAGGGCGTCCCGCCGCTGCTGGGCTCTTGCCTGCTCCATTCTTTTGACGGCCTGGGCCTGAGTCTCCTCTGCGGCGGCAATGGACTTGTCCAAAGTCTCCGCCGTCTGGGCGGCCTGGGCGATTTTGTCCAGAGCGGCCTGGTTTTCCGCCATCTCCGTCTCCAGCGCCTGAATGGCTCCCCGCCTGCCGCTGCGGTGACGCCGCCAGGCCTGAAGCTGCTTGTCCGCCTGGGAGTAGGACTGCTCCTCGTCTCCGGCGGCTACCAGGGCGTTGATGCGTTTTTCCAGCTCCGGGTCATTGGAAACGCCTAATCCGGCCTGGCGGATGAAGGCGGTTCGCTCGAACACCTCCCTGGGAACGCCGGTCAGCGTCTGGCCGCAGGAGTCCCCGGTCAGACCCGGCACGGGCGTATCCGTTCCTGTGACAGTGGCGGAAAAGTTTTGCATGGGCTGGTTGGCGCGCCCGGTTCGCCGCTGAAGGGTGACAGGGCCGTCCGCTGTCTCTATGTCCATGCTGCCTGACATGGACGCGCCGCTCCAGGGGCGGTATTTGATTTTATCCGGCTGCTGGCCCTGCTTGGCCCGCTGGGCGGTGCTGACGCCGTACAGCATGGCCCGGATAAAAGAACACCAGGTGGATTTTCCGCTCTCGTTGGGGGCGTATATGACGTTCAGCCCGTCCCCCAGGGTCAGGGTTTTATTGTCCAGCGCCCCGAAGGAGGCGGTCATTTTTTTGATTTTCATGGCTTTATCCCTAATATAGTCTCATGGCAGAGGGGGTTCTTCCCCGTTTTCCAATGCCTGAAGGCCGAACCTGGCGGCGAGGCTTATCCGCGCCCGCTCTGATTCCTCCTGCGCGGCCTGGTACTGCGTCCACAGCCGGGCCAAAAACAGACCCCGCAGGCTGTCCTGCTCCCGGCCCTCCCAGATGTTCCGGCGGGGGCTTGTCTCATCCCGCAGCTCCAGGGCGAAAAACCGCCCCTCCAGCGCCCGCGTCAGAGCCGCCCTGTCCGGGGCATCGTCCGTCTGGCCGGTCAGCCGTATGCGGTATATATCCCGCGCTGTGTCCCGGTCGAGGGCCGTCTCAACGGCGGCCAGAGGGTCTCTGTCCGTCACGTCCACAGACAGCACTTCATACCGCCTCCCCTCCAGGGGACGCATCGTCACGCGACATTCGCCCGGCGATACCTCGGCCAGGATAACGCCCTTCTGGCCCGTCTCGTCAAAGCCCCGGCCCTCCGGGCAGCCGGGCCAGGCATACACTGTGCGTCCCGCCTGACGGGGGCCGCTGTAGCTGTGGGTGTGACCCAGGGCCACATAGTCCATGCCGCAGGCGGCAAGCTCCGATTCCGTGATGGCTCCATAGGGGGAGTCAGGGTTTCCCACCTCCCCGTGCAGCACCAGAATGTCCGTTATCCCCGGCTCCTTTTCCGGCGGGCGGAAATCTGCCAGGGGCGGGCTTCTGTGCTGGCCGGTGAAGGCCGCGCCGAATATCCGCATATTCAGCGCCGGAAGGGGAACGCACTGGATGGTCTCCTCCGTGAATACGTGGACGTTGTCCCCTAATTTCAGCCGGGCCCAGGGGGAGCGGGGGCCGTACCAGTCGTGGTTGCCGGGGGCGATGAAAACGGGGATGGCCATGTCCGCCGTTACCGTTTCGATGAGCCGTGCCGTCTCCGCGAAGGCGTTGTCTGAATCGAACAAATCTCCGGCGAACAGAGCAATGTCCGCCTGCTCCTCCCGCGCCATGGCGGCCATGTGTTCCAGAAGACTGCGCTGCTCCGCCCGGCGCTGGGCGGAGCGTTCCCGGCCCAACGCCTGAAAGGGGGAGTCCAGGTGCAGATCCGCCGTGTGAAGAATCCGTATCATAATATCCGCATGGCCTCCGCCTTCACGCACCGGCCCGTCTCTGTGTCGATGTCAAACAGGCAGCACTCCATCTTTCCCGGCCCGTCCCCGGAGCGATAGCGTCTGGGCGGATCGCCCAGAAATTTGTTGATGGACTGATCCACGTCTATGCCCAGCACGCTGTGGGAGGCCCCGGTCATGCCAAGGTCGCTGATATAGCCCGTCCCCTTTGGCAGTATATCTGCATCGGAGGTCTGCACATGGGTGTGGGTGCCCCATACGGCGCTGACCCGTCCGTCCAGGAAATAGCCCATGCCCAGCCGCTCGCTGGTGGCCTCCGCGTGCATATCCACCAGGATGATTTTGGGCTTGGGGTCAAGCTCCTTCAAAAGGCAGTCCACCTCCACAAAGGGGTTGTCGGTGTTGTTGTCCAGGGTGAAGCGTCCCAGGGCATTGATGACGCAGATCTCTCCAAAGGGAGTGCGGTATACCCCAAAGCCCCGACCGGGACACTGGGGCGCGTAGTTGATGGGCCGCAGCACCCGCACATTGTCTGCCAGATAGGGCCGAAGCTCCCAGCGCACCCAGGTATGGTTTCCCAGGGTGATCACATCCGCCCCGGCGGCCAGAATACGGTCGCACTGCTGGGGCGTCACCCCCACCACGTTTGCGTTTTCCCCGTTGACCACCACGAAGGACACGCCCAGCTCCCGCCGAACGGTGCGCAGATGGTTTTCCAAAAACGTAAGCCCAGGGGCGCCGCAAACGTCCCCCACGGCCAGAATACTGATTGTCATGACTTGCTCCTTGCAGGGGCGGCAGGCCCCAGAAAATTTTTCCTGCATCGCAAATATTGTGTATTAAAAATATATCACAAAGAGTATATCACAACAGAACGGGAAATACTAGCGGTGAAAGAGGGGTAAAGTATGAACAAAATGTCATTTTTTAAGGGTATCGGGGTCGGATTAATGGTCGGCTCCATGGTGGGGATGGCGGTAGCGCCCCGAAAAAAGAAAATGAACATCGGCAAGGCTCTCAAGTGCATGGGAGATGTGGTAGACAACGTGGCCGGCAGCATAGGATTTTAAAATTCATTTTTGAGGGAAAGCTCTCTCCGCGGAGGAGTTTACGAAAAAATTATATTTTTTTCCAAACCCTCTTGCAATCTGGTTCGGCTTGTGCTACAATACTTTGGCGCGAGCGGCATTAGCTCAGCTGGATAGAGCGTCTGGCTACGGACCAGAAGGCCGGGGGTTCGAATCCCTCATGCCGTGCCAATCAGAAGATCCGAATCCTTCAGGGTTCGGATCTTTTGTCATATTCCGGCGCAAAAAAGGAGCGCGTTTTATAACGCGCTCCTTTTTTTTGTTATGCTGCTTTGATTACTTGAGCTCGACCTTCGCGCCCACGTCTTCGAGCTGCTTCTTCAGAGCCTCGGCCTCGTCCTTGGAGACCTGCTCCTTGATGGTGGCGGGAACGCCCTCCACCTTGGCCTTGGCCTCGGCCAGGCCCAGGCCGGTGATGGCGCGGACTTCCTTGATGACCTTGATCTTCTCGGAGCCGAAGTCGGTCATAACCACGTCGAACTCGGTCTTCTCCTCCACGGCGGGGCCGGCGGCGGCAGCAGGTGCGGCCACGGCGGCAGCGGCGGAAACGCCGAATACATCCTCGATCTCATGAACCAGCTCAGCCAGTTCCATAACGCTGAGAGCCTTGATCTCTTCGATCATGGCGGTAACTTTTTCGCTAGCCATTTTAAACATATCCTCCTAAGTAGTTAGTAAAAAATAGGGGCGCCGAAAGAATTATTCGGCGGCGGGGGCTTCCTCTGCGGGGGAGCCGCCCTTCTGCTCCAGAACCTGACCCAGTACGACGGCCAGGGAAGTGATGGGAGCGAGCATGGTGCCCAGCACCTTGGAATACAGCGCGTCCTTCGAGGCCAGCCCGGACAGCTCTGCCGTCTCGGCGGCGTCCAGCACCTTGCCCTCCATGAAAACGCCCTTGATGGTGAACAGGTCGCCCATCTTTTCGCTGAATTCGCTGATCTGATAGAGAGGAGCCAGGGGATCCTCCGCGCTGGTGGCCAGAGACGTGGTGCCGTTGAGCTGATCCGTCAGGCTGTCCAGCCCTACCTGGGTCATGGCAAGGCGGGTCAGGGTGTTCTTCACCACGGAATACTCCACGTTCTCCGCCCGCAGATTCCGGCGAAGCTCGGTGTCCTGGGCCACGTTGATGCCCCGATAGTCCACCAAAACGCCGCCCTGCGCGTCCTGAAGCCGCTTGGCCAGGGCCTCCACGATGGCCTGCTTTTCAGAAAGTATGGCTTTGCTTGGCATATTGGTTTTTCACCTCCTGAAATAAAAAATGTCCTTGTCCAAAGAGACAACGACACACAGAAAGATGCAGTATTAAGCGATTCATCTGATGTCCTCGGCGGGTCTTGCGCCCGAAGGCTGCCTGCTGTCTTTGAACAATAAAGTATGTTAGCACAGTTTCGCGTAGGTGTCAAGAATTTTTTCAAATGTTGTTTTTACGCCAACTCATGATGTGGAGCTGTAAAAAAATGGGAGACCATCCCGCAGGATGGTCTCCCAACTTCTTTATTATGTGTGTCGCTCAGCCGAAGTAGCGCTTCAGAAGGCCCTCGAAGGCTTTGCCGTGACGGGCCTCGTCTCTGGCCATTTCGTGAACGGTGTCGTGGATGGCGTCCAGATTCAGGGCCTTGGCGCGCTTGGCAAGGTCAACCTTGCCGGCGGTAGCGCCGTTTTCCGCCTCCACACGGGCTTCCAGATTGGCTTTGGTGGAGGGAGAGACGACCTCGCCCAGAAGCTCCGCAAACTTGGCGGCGTGTTCGGCCTCCTCATAGGCGGCCTTTTCGTAGTACAGGCCGATTTCAGGATAGCCCTCCCGATGAGCGGCCCGGCTCATGGCCAGATACATTCCCACCTCAGAGCACTCACCCTCGAAGTTGGAGCGCAGGTCGGCGATGATGTCCTCCGGCACACCCTGAGCCACGCCGATGACGTGCTCCGCCGCCCAGACCTTATCCTCGCCCTGCTGGATGAACTTGGACGTAGGGGCCTTGCAGATGGGGCAGACCTCCGGGGCCTGCTCTCCCTCATAAACGTAACCGCAAACTGTGCATACCCATTTAGCCATAATATGATATACCTCCATTTGGAATTTTTATTTTAGGAATTATTCCTAAAATTATTATACCATATTTTGTTCCCCTGTCAACAAAAAGCTGGTAATTTTTTATGAAAAAATGAATAGAAATACTCCTTTGAATGAATCACAAGAAGACCTTGCCCCAGCTTCATAAAAAAATTACAGTTTTCGGCGGGAAAAACTACGCAATCCAGGGAAAATGTACAAAACGGATGCTTGCGAAGGCATGACGGGTCTGGTAAAATGACAGTATAGAAAGCGGACGGTATGGCCGTCCCGTGTGGAAGGAGGTCAGGAATATGTCCTATTATTGTCCAAACTGCGGTCTGGAGGCAGCAGACGGGGTGAATTATTGCCCAGGCTGCGGCGCGTCCATGACAGGCGGTATGTCCAGCGCGGCGAGAACGGCGGCCACTGTCGGCGGCGTTGTGCTGGGA
>JAJPYE010000028.1 GCA_021205095.1 Oscillospiraceae bacterium
GCGGACGGTGTGGCCGGGGCCCTTGGGGGCCGCCATGAACACGTCCACATCCGCGGGAGGAACGATCTGCTGATAGCGGATGTTGAAGCCGTGGGCGAAGGCGATGGCCTTTCCAGCGGTCAGGTTGGGAGCCACGGACTCCTTATAGATGTCCGCCGCCCGCTCGTCGTTCACCAGCATCATGATGATGTCTGCTGCTTTCGTCGCGTCGGCCACGGTCATGACGGTGAAGCCGTCCTCGCTGGCCTTATCCCAGCTCTTGCCCTTGCGAAGGCCCACGATCACGTCGCAGCCGGAATCACGCAGGTTCTGGGCGTGGGCATGGCCCTGGGAGCCGTAACCGATGATGGCGATCTTCTTGCCGTTCAAAACGTTCAGGTCGCAGTCCTGCTCATAATACATCTTAGCCATGGTAGTAATATCTCCTTTAATTAAAAATTGTAATTTTTGTGTATGTGCCTATTATAGCACATTCTTTCCGTAATTGAACTCGCCTTTCTCTTTCGTGTCCTCGTCTATCGTATAAGCGCCGCGCTCCAGGGCCACCACGCCGGTGCGGACAAGCTCCAGGATGCCGTTTTTCTCCACCAGGTTCTGGATGGCAACGGTCTTCTCCTCCTCCCCGATGACGGCCAGGGTCAGGCTGGCGGGGGCTACGTCGATGATGTTGGCCCGGAACACGCTGGCGATCTGGATGATCTCGTTGCGGGCCTCGCTGGTCTCCGCCTTCACCTTGATCAGCACCAGCTCCCGCCGGATGGCGTGGCTGGCGGTCAGCATTTTCACGGAGTGGACGGGCAGCAGCTTGCGGAGCTGGTTGCAGAGGAGAACCACGTTTGCCTCCTTCTCCGCCAGCACCTCGATGGTGATGCGGCTGATCTCCGGCACGTCCGTGGTACCCACGGCCAGGGATTCGATGTTATAGCCCTTCCGGGAGAACAGACGGGACACCTGACTGAGCACGCCGGAGGCGTTGTCCACCAGCACGGCCAGGGTATATCTTTTCTTTTCCATGCTCTTCTCGCCCCCCTTAATTCAGCAAAAACTTGGTGATATGGTCGCCGCCGTTGACCATGGGACGAACCTTCTCGTCCACGTCGATGGCGCAGTCGATCACGTAGCCGTGGCCGCAGGCCAGGGCCTCCTTCAGGGCGTCCTCGAAGTCCTGGACGGTGGTGACGCGGCGGCCTGAAAGGCCGTAGGCCTCCGCCAGCTTCACATAGTCCGGCTCCACGGCGATGTCCGTCTCGCAGTAGCGCTTGTCATAGATCAGGGTCTGCCACTGGCGCACCATGCCCAGGGTGCGGTTGTCGTAGATAATGGTGGTGATGGGCAGATGGTAATAGGCCACCGTTGCCAACTCATGGCAGTTCATGCGGAAGCTGCCGTCCCCGGTGATGTGCAGGACGGTCTTGTCCGGGTGGCTGACCTTGGCCCCGATGGCGGCCCCCAGGCCGAAGCCCATAGAGCCGAAGCCCCCGGAGGTGAGAAGCTGGCCGGGATAGTCAAAGTGGAAGTGCTGGATGGCCCACATCTGATGCTGGCCCACGTCCGTGGCCACGATGGTATCCCAGGGGGCGATCCGGGCCACGGCGTCGGAGATCTGCTTGGGGGTCAGGGTGTCCCCGGCCAGGGAATATTCCGTTTCCGTGGGGAAGGAGAAGACGTATTTCTTCCACGCCTCATGCTCCTTCTGCTCCACCCGCTCATTCAGGAGCTGCAAAACCCGCTTGGCGTCCCCTATAATGTGGTGGTCGGTCTGGACGTTTTTGTTGATCTCCGAGCGGTCGATGTCCACCTGGACGATCTTCGCGTTCTGGGCGAAGGTGGCAGGGTTCAGGGCCACCCGGTCGGAGAAGCGGCAGCCGAAGGCGATCAGCAGATCGCAGTTGTCCACAGCCATGTTGCTGGCCTGGGAGCCGTGCATTCCGATCATGCCGGTGGTCAGGGGATTGCGCCCGTTGAAGCCGCCGCCGCCCATGACGGTGATGGCCACCGGCGCGTCCATCCGCTGGGCAAACTCCGCGAACTCCTTGTCCGCCCGGCCACGGACGATGCCGCCGCCGCAGATGAGCAGGGGCTTTTCCGCCCCGTTTATCAGCTCCACCAGCTTGTCGATGTCCGCAATGTCCGGCTCCGGGGCCTTCAGGTCGTGGCTGGCCCGGCTGATAAGCGCGGCCAGACGGCCCTGGGTGTGGTGCAGCTCGCGGGGGAGGTATTCATATTCCGCCTCCTCCGCCGTGGCGTTTTTCAGAATGTCGATCAGCACCGGGCCGGGCCGCCCGCTGCGGGCAATGGCGAAGCCTTCCCGCACCACGTCCGCCAACTGATCCGCATGGCTCACAAGATAGTTGCACTTGGTAATGGGCATGGTAATGCCGGTGATGTCCACCTCCTGGAAGGAGTCCCGGCCAATCAGGTTTTTCCCCACGTTGCAGGTGATGAACACCACGGGGGAGGAGTCCATATAGGCGGTGGCAATGCCCGTCACCAGGTTGGTAGCCCCCGGCCCGGAGGTGGCGAAGCACACGCCCACCTTGCCGGTGGAGCGGGCGTAGCCGTCCGCCGCGTGGCTCGCCCCCTGCTCGTGGGCGGTGCGGATGTGGGTGATCTTATCCCTGTAGTCATACAGGGCGTCGTAGACGTTCAAAATGGTGCCGCCGGGGTAGCCGAAGACGGTGTCCACGCCCTGCTCCAGCAGACAGTCCAGCAGTATTTTCGCGCCGGTTTCTTTCATACTTGCTTATGCCCGGCCATAGGCCGGCTCCTTTCATCTCATCAAATTCTCGCCAAAATCTCCTTGGTCATTTCCGTGCAGTTGAGGGTATGCTCCGTCCCGGCGGGGGCCAGATCCGCCGTGCGGCAGCCGTCGTTCAGAGCGGTGTCCACCGCCTTTTCGATGATGTCCGCCTCCGCGCCCAGGTCGAAGGAATACCGCAGCATCATGGCCCCGGACAGGATGGTGGCGATGGGGTTTGCACGGCCTGTGCCGGTGAGCCGGGGAGCAGAGCCGTGGATCGGCTCGTACATACCCCTGCTGCCAGCCCCTAAGGAGGCGGAGGGCAGCATACCGATGGAGCCGGTGATCTGGCTGGCCTCGTCGGAGAGGATGTCCCCGAACATATTGGTGGTGACGATGACGTCAAACTGGGAGGGGTTGCGGATAAGCTGCTGGGCGGTGTTGTCCACCAGCATATCCGTCACGGTGACGCCCTCGTACTCCTCCGCAATGCGGTGTACGGTCTCCCGCCACAGACGGGAGGATTCCAGGACGTTTGCCTTGTCCACGCTGATGACGCTGCCCCGCCGCTTCTGGGCGGCGGCCATGGCCACGCGGGCAATGCGCTCGATCTCCATGACGGAATAGGCCTCCGTGTCATAGGCCTCCGGGCCGTTCGGCCCCTCCCGGCGGCCACGCTCGCCGAAGTAAATGCCGCCGGTCAGCTCCCGCACCATCAGCAGGTCAAAGCCCTGCTCTATGATGTCCGCCCGCAGGGGGCATTTCCCCGCCAGGGCGGGATAGAGCTTGGCCGGGCGCAGATTCGTGAACAGGCCAAGCTTTGCCCGCAGGCCCAGCAAAGCCTTCTCCGGGCGGATGTCCCCCGGCAGGGTGTCCCACTTGGGGCCGCCCACCGCGCCCAGCAGCACGCTGTCGCTGGCAAGGCAGCCGTCCACCGTCTCCTGGGGCAGGGGAACGCCGGTGGCGTCGATGGCGCAGCCCCCCGCCAGGTATTCTGTGAAGTGGAAAGTGTGGCCGGTTTTGGCCGCGGTCTTTTCCAGCACGGCCACGGCGGATTCCACGATCTCCGGCCCGATGCCGTCTCCCTTTATCAGGGCAATGTTAAGCTCCATGTTTTTTACCTCTTTTATCCTTTCTTGTCTTGGCGATCCTTCAGATAAGGCAGAAGGCCGCCCTTTTCGATGATGTTATTGATAAACGCCGGGAAGGCCGCGGCCTGGAAGGTCTGGCCGGTGGTCTTGTCCTCGATGACGCCGGTGGAGAAATCCACGGAAACGGTGTCCCCGTTTCCGATGGCCTGGGCCGCTTCGGGACATTCCAGAATGGGAAAGCCGATGTTAATGGCGTTGCGGTAGAAGATGCGGGCGAAGCTTGCCGCGATGACGCAGGAGGCCCCGCTGGCCTGAATAGCCATGGGGGCGTGCTCCCGCGAGGAGCCGCAGCCGAAGTTCCAGCCGCCAACCATAATGTCCCCCGGCTTCACCGAGGCGGCATAGGCCGCGTCGATGTCCTCCATGCAGTGCTTTGCCAGCTCCGCCGGGGAGGGGGCGTTCAGATACCGGGCCGGGATGATCACATCCGTGTCCACGTTGTCTCCATATTTAAATACAGTTCCTGTTACCATGCTCTTTCTCCTCCTCACAGATCCAGGGGCGAGGCCAGGCACCCGGCCAGGGCGCTGGCGGCGGCCACGGCGGGAGAGGCCAGGATGACCTTGCTCTCCGTGTGGCCCATGCGGCCCACAAAGTTGCGGTTGGTGGTGGCGACGGCCACCTCTCCCTCCGCCATGCAGCCCATATGCCCACCCAGGCACGGCCCGCAGGTGGGGGTGGAAAAGGCGCAGCCGGCCTGAATGAATATCTCCGTCAGCCCCTCCCTGGCGCACTGGAGGCTGATCTCCTGAGTGGCAGGAATGACGATGCAGCGGACGTTTTCCGCCACGCGGCGTCCCTGCAAAATGCTGGCCGCCATCCGCAGATCGGAAATGCGCCCGTTGGTGCAGGAGCCGATGACCACCTGGTCGATGGGCAGACCCTTCACCTCGTCTATGGTCTTGGTGTTGCTGGGCAGGTGGGGCAGGGAGACCGTGGGCTGGAGGCTGTTCAGGTCGATAACCACCTCCTGGTCGTACTCGGCGTCCGGGTCGGCCTCATAGACCGTATAGGGTCTGTCCAGGCGGCCTGTGACATATTCCACCGTCTTCTCGTCTACGGGGAAGATGCCGTTTTTGGCTCCGGCCTCGATGGCCATATTGGCGATGGTGAAGCGGTCGTCCATAGAGAGGCTTGCCACCCCCTCCCCCTGAAATTCCAGGGATTTATACAGCGCCCCGTCCACCCCGATCAGGCCGATGAGATGCAAAATCACATCCTTGCCGCTGACATAGGGGGGCAGGGAGCCGGTCAGCGTCACCCGGATGGCGGCGGGAACCTTGAACCAGTTCTCCCCCATGGCCATCCCGGCGGCCATATCCGTGGAGCCGACCCCGGTGGAGAAGGCCCCCAGGGCGCCATAGGTGCAGGTGTGGCTGTCCGCCCCGATGACGCAGTCGCCGGGGCCGACCAGGCCCTTTTCCGGCAGGAGGGCGTGTTCTATCCCCACCTGGCCCACGTCGTAGAAATGGGTGATGCCGAATCTGTGGGCAAATTCCCGCGCCTGCTTGCAGAGCTGGGCGGATTTAATGTCCTTGCAGGGTGTGTAGTGGTCTAAGACAATGGCGATCTTATCCTTGTCGAAGATATTTTCAAGCCCCGCCTCGTCGAACACGGTGACGGCCACGGGGGTGGTGACGTCGTTTCCCAGCACCAGGTCAAGCTTGGCCTCGATCAAATCCCCGGCCTTTACGCTGTCAAGCCCCGCATGGGCCGCCAGCACCTTTTGGGTCATGGTCATTCCCATGGGTTTAGTCCTCCTTCTTTTCCGTGGCGGCGCAGAGCTTGTTCACGGCGTTAATGTAGGCGGTGATACTGGCCTGAATAATATCCGTGGAAAGGCCCTTGCCGGTATAGGTTTTGCCGTCGCTCATCAGCTTCACGGTGACGTCGCCCAGGGTGTCCTTGCCCTGGGACACGGAATGGATGTTATAAATATCAAAGGTATGCTCCGCCGGCTGGACGATTTTGTCCACCGCCTTGAAGGCCGCGTCGATAGGCCCGTCGCCCAGGCACACGTCCTCCTGCTTCTCCCCGTCCTTCTCCAGGCTGACGGTGCAGGTGGCGGTGGTGAAGTTGCTGGTGTGAACGGAGAACCAGTCCAGCTTATAGCCCTTCTCGTCCTCCCCATCCTTGGAGACGGCCCGATGCTCCGCCAGAGCCTCCAGATCCGCGTCCGTGACGGTCTTTTTCTTGTCGCAGAGGATCTTGAACTCCTCAAAGCAGGCGGCCAGCTCCTCCTTGGAGAGGGTATAGCCCAGCTCCCGGAGCCGGTCGTCCACCGCGTGCTTGCCGGAGTGCTTGCCGAGGACGATGCTGTTTGTCTGCACGCCCACGGACTCCGGGGTCAGGATCTCATAGGTCTGCTTGTTTGCCAGAACCCCGTGCTGATGGATGCCCGCCTCGTGGGCGAAGGCGTTCCGGCCCACAATGGGCTTATTCAGGGGCGCGCTCTGGCCGATG
The DNA here is from genome assembly GCA_021205095.1 of Oscillospiraceae bacterium. GTDB lineage: Bacteria > Bacillota > Clostridia > Oscillospirales > Oscillospiraceae > CAJOIG01. The sequence continues at coordinate 6,355 of JAJPYE010000028.1, forward strand.
ATGCTGTACACCGTCCGGCTGGCGCGGGCGATCTGGGTGGTGTCGATGCCCGTCTCATAGGGGTAGACCGTGGGCCGGGTGCGCATGGCCATAATGACCTCCTCCAGGGCGGTGTTGCCGCTGCGCTCGCCCAGGCCGTTCACGGTACACTCGATCTGCCGCGCGCCTCCCTGGACACCGGCCAGGGAGTTTGCGGTGGCAAGGCCCAGGTCGTTGTGGCAGTGGACGGAGAAGATGGCCTTGTCGCTGTCGGGAACCTTCTCCCGCAGGTACTGGATAAGGGCGGTCATCTCCGCCGGGGTGGTATAGCCCACCGTATCCGGGATGTTCACCGTGGTAGCCCCGGCCCGGATGACCGCGTCCACTACTTTTACCAGGAAATCCCAGTCGCTTCTGGTGGCGTCCTCGGCGGAAAACTCGATATTATCGCAGTATTTTTTCGCGTGGGCGGTCATGGCGGCGGCGGATTCCAGCACCTCCTGCTCCGTCATTTTCAGCTTGTATTCCATGTGCAGGGGCGACGTTGCGATGAAAAGGTGGATGCGGGGGTCGGCGGCGTGCTTCACCGCGTCCCAGGCGGTGTCGATGTCCAGGACACTGGCCCTGGCCAGGGACGCCACGGTGCAGTCCTTCACCGTGGAGGCGATGGTGCTGACGCTCTCAAAGTCGCCCGGCGAGGAGATGGCGAAGCCCGCCTCGATGACGTCCACATGGAGCTTTTCCAGGCATTTGGCCACCTCGATCTTCTCCTTCAGGTTCATGGAGCAGCCGGGGGATTGCTCCCCGTCCCGGAGGGTGGTGTCGAAAATTACGATCTTATCCATGAGTCTTGCCTTCCTTTCTAAATGTAAATGCAAGAAATTTTCCGCGCAAACCTTTGCAAAACAAAAGCCGTATGGTCTGAAAAGTCAGTCCATACGGCGTTAGCTGCGGGTTATTGGCTGGGCGTCCAGCGATTTCAGCATCCGGCTTTTACAGCATGACTTTTCGCGCTATTATTGAAGACCCACAGTCGTACAATAATAACGCCAATAAGCAGGATGCTGTTGAGGACGGAAACGGTACTCATCAATATGAAACCTCTGTCAGCTCATAAGTAATAACTTTTGTTACTATAACACACCATTTCGGCCCTGTCAAACATTTTCAGGAAAAATTTTCGCAAAATCTGATAATAGCTAAAAATCGGTGTGCAAAGGCCAAATTATGTGCTATAATATATAAGATTGTGCTGTAATCGCAAATATCATAAATCCTTAAAAACCGTTGTCATCTGGGAGAGAGTATGAACAGACACCTGCTGTCCCGGTTCGCCGCGCCTTTGCTGGGAGTGGTTTGAGCCGTGTGGAAATATTTTGGCGTTTTTTTGAATGTGGCCACCGTCCTGCTGGGCGGGAGCATTGGGCTTTTTCTCCGCCGCCGGAAGGCAAAGCCGAAGGCGGCCTCCAGCAGCCTGCCGGAGCGGGAGAAGCTGACGGACTCCATGATGGCCTGTCTGGGCCTTTGCACCATCTTCGCCGGGGCCTCCGGGCTGGTGGGCATAGAGAGCGGCGTCCAGGCTCTGATCACCGTGGCCTCCCTGGTGGCCGGGTATCTCATCGGCTGGCTTCTGCGGCTGGACGATCGGGTAAACCTGCTGGGCGACCGGGTGGTGGCCCGCTTCGGCGGCGGAGACGGGCAAAACAGTCCGGCGGAGGGCTTTGTCACCGCCTGTATGCTGTTTTGCATCGGCTCCATGACCGTCCTGGGTTCCTTCGAGAGCGCGGCGAATCCCGCCGGCTCCCTTCAGCTCGACTGCCACACCACGCTTCTGATAAAATCCCTGATGGACTTTGTCTCCTCCACCTGCCTGGCCGCCACCTATGGCGTGTCGGTGCTGCTGTCCGCCGGATTCGTGCTGCTGATGGAGGGGGCGCTGGTGTTTCTGGCCGCCGCCGTCCAGCCTTTTCTGGAATCCATCGGGGCGCTGCCCGTTATCGACTGCGTGGGAGCGCTGATCCTGATGGCCATCGCCATGAACCTGCTGGGCATCCGAAAGCTGAAAACGGTGGACTATCTCCCCGCCCTGTTTTTGCCCATTTTCATCTGCTGGGTACTGGCCAGGTGCGGCCTGACCATATAGCGCCATACCGCCGCCTTACATATTTCTGAAATTGACAAACCCCTTCATTCCATGGTATATATCCAAATAGTAAGTGGAATTGTTTTCAGCCAATGGGGTTTAGGTTGAGTTTAGGTTCCCGGTGTACCATATTTGTAGTATATTATACGCCTATTACGGCTAAATAAAAAATGCGCGGGTTGTTCCTGCGCTGGAGTTTCGATTGTGTCAATAGTTTTGTGTAAACTTGTTAAAGTTTCTTGTATCAGT
>JAJPYE010000017.1:0-7161 GCA_021205095.1 Oscillospiraceae bacterium
GCCCCGGAGCTGGTGGAGCTGACTGAGGCCGAAGCGGTCGGCGTTTTCGACGATCATCAGCGCGGCGTTGGGGATGTCAACCCCCACCTCTATGACGGTGGTGGCCACCAGTATATCCAGCTCCCCGGCGGCGAAGGCGGCCATGACCGCATCCTTCTCCTTCGCCTTCATGCGCCCGTGGACGCAGCCCACCCGCAGGTCGGGGAACACCTCCGATTGCAGGGTTTTGGCGTAGGACTGGGCGCTTTTCACGCTGGGGGGCAGTTCCTCGTTTTCCTCCACCATGGGGCAAACGATGAACACCTGCCGCCCCTCCCCCACCAGGCGGCGGACAAAGCGCCATATCCGAGGGCGCATAGTCTCCCCCACGGCGAACGTGTCCACCTTTTGCCGACCGGGGGGCAGCTCGTCCAGGACGGATATGTCCAAATCGCCGTAAATAATAAGGGCCAGTGTGCGGGGAATGGGCGTGGCGGACATGACCAGCGTATGGGGCCGCCGACCCTTTTCCGCCAAAGCGCTGCGCTGGGCGACACCGAAGCGGTGCTGCTCGTCCGTGACCACCAGACCCAGGTCGAAGAAGCTGACGCCGCTGCTAATCAGGGCGTGGGTTCCCACCGCCACATCCGCCTGGCCCAGGGTGAGAAGGCTGTTCACCTGCCGCTTCTGGGCGGCGGTCATAGAGCCGGTCAGCTTCACCACCCGGACGCCCAGCGGCTCCAGAAGCGCTGAGAGCGTAGCGTAGTGCTGCTCCGCCAGAATCTCCGTTGGGGCCATAAACGCGGCCTGACAGCCATTTTTCACCGCGAGCCACATAAGCGCCGCCGCAACCAGGGTTTTGCCGCTGCCCACATCGCCCTGTAAAAGCCGATTCATGGGGACGCCGGAGGCCATATCCTCCGCCGCCTCGTCCACCGCCCGGCGCTGCGCCGCCGTGGGCTGGAAGGGGAGCGCGGCCCAAAACTCGTCCATAGGCAGGGCCTTCAGGGGCCGCCCGGCCTCCTCCGAACGCTTTTCCCGCAGCATGGCCAGAGCCGCCGCCAGGACGTAAAGCTCCTCAAATACCAGACGGTTCCGGGCCTGCTCCAGGGCCTGCTCGTCCCGCGGGAAGTGGATGTTTTCATAGGCGTAGGGGGCCTGGGCCAAGTTCAGCCTCCGGCACAGCGCCGGGGGCAAAATGTCCGGCATACGGCTGCCGCAGGCGGCCAGCGCCTGCTCCATGACGCTGATGAGCGTCTTTTGCGGCACCCCGGCGGTCAGCCGATAGATGGGCAGGATGCGGCCTGTGACGACGCCCTGCCTGCCCTCCCGCTCAAAGACGGGATTTGTCATGGTGCGCCGCCGCCCCTGCTCGCTGACCCGGCCATAGAAGATATAGGTCTGTCCTGTCTCCAGCTGGTTTCGCAGATACGCCTGGTTGAACCAGGTGATGTCCACCGAGCCGCTCTCGTCCACCGCCCGGAGCTTTAACAGCTCCATCCCCTTGCGGACATAGGACGCCACCGGCGGCGAGGCCACCATGGCCCGGACGCACACGGGTATCTCCAGGGGCGCGTCCGCGATGGCGCAGACGGCGCGTCTGTCCTCATAGGCGCGGGGGAAATAATTCAGCAAATCCCGCAGGGTGTGGATGCCCAGCTTTTCCATGGCCTTGGCGCGAGCCTCCCCCACGCCCTTGAGGTATCTTATGTTGTCGTTTAATTCTGCCATGCTTTCATTTTATCACGGACTGTGTTAAAATACAAATATGCTTATTGTGATTTTGACCGGCGGCGCCAGCCGCAGAATGGGCCGGGACAAGGCGGCGCTGCCCCTGGAGGGGCAGACCATGGCCCTGGCCCTGGCGAAAAAATATGAGATATTGGGGCCGGTATGCTTTTCCGTGGACAGGCGGGACAGATTCCCCGCCGGGGCGTATGATCAGCTGATAGACCGCTATCCCGGTCGGGGGCCGCTGAACGGCCTGGTGTCCGCCTTTTCGGAGCGGGAGGAGGACACGCTTCTCCTGACCGCCACGGATATGCCCGCCGTGGAACCGTCTGCGGCGCTGTATCTCCAGGCGCAGATAGGAACCCACGACGCGTGTATGTTCGAGGGGCAGCCGCTGTTCGGGCTTTACCGAAGGAGCTGTCTTGCCCCGGCCATCGAATGTCTGGAGGCGGGTGAGCCCTCCTTCCGGGCGCTGCTGCGGCGAATCGACGCCCTGATTCTGCCCGTCGGGGACGAGGCGATGTTCGCCAATCTCAACACCCCGGCGGAATATGACGCGTTCATAAACCGACGGGAGAACACATAGGATATACCAAAATCCACATTGACCCGGAGGTATATCCTGTGACCAAGCTGAAAAATATGCTAAAGAAACACCGCAGGCTGGCGGGGCCGATGGCCCTCGTGCTTGCGGTGGCGGCTATATTCTGGGCGGTGAACAGCCCCGCTATCGTGGGCGCGTCCGCCGCGGCCAGGGAGCTGCCCATCTATTACGTTCAGCGGGACAACAAGGCAGTGGCCCTGACCTTCGACGCCGCCTGGGGCAACGAGGACACCCAGGAGCTTATCGACATCCTGACCTCATACGGCGTGAAGGCCACGTTCTTTCTGGTGGGTGAGTGGGTGGACAAATACCCTGAGAGCGTCCAGGCTCTGTACGACGCGGGGATGGAGCTGGGGAACCACTCTGACGACCACCCCCATATGGCGTCCCTTTCGCAGAAGGAGATCATGGACGAAATATCCCTTTGCAGCAGCAAAATTGAAGCCGTCACCGGCGGGGAGGTCTCGCTTTTCCGCTGCCCCTATGGGGAGTATGACGACGATGTGATTACCACCATTAACAGCATGGGCCTGTATCCCATTCAGTGGAACGTGGACTCCCTGGACTGGAAGGGTCTGAGTGCGACGGAAATATACGAGCGGGTCACGACCAAGGTTGTACCGGGGAGCATTGTACTGTTTCACAACGCGGCGGAGCATACGCCGGAGGCGCTGGGGGATATTATCCAATACCTCCTGGCCAACGGCTATGAGATCGTCACCGTGTCCGAGCTTCTGCTGACCGGGGAATATGAGATCGATAACAACGGCATGATGTACGCAGCCAGCGCGGCGTGAAAGTCCTATTCCTGCTGGGCGCTGTCACCCAGCAGGATATGCAGATAGTCGCGGTGACTGTAGAGAATACGGTCTATATAGACATCACTGTCGGCCACGCGAGAGAATATCATATAGTTGCCGCTGATGAGAAAGCGGTAGTCCTCGTCCACATCGGCGATGGAGGACAGCGGCGTGCCGCTCTCGGCAAAATCCTCAAGACGATCCACCGCGTCCATGATACTGTTCGTGACCCGTTCCGCCGCCAGGCGGTTTCGCAGCTCGCGCGTAATATAATTCCATATTTCGTCCATATCACGCCGGGCTTCACCGGTGTAGTGGAGATTATATTTCTTCATTGGCTCTCTTTCGGAAATGCTCTCGCACTTCCTCCGGCGTCAGCCAGCCTTCGGTTTCGCCGGAGCGGCGGCCTTTGGCAAGCTCGTTCATCAGGCGGATGGTGGCACGGGTCTTTTCGTAGTCGTCGATGTCCACAATGGCATACCGGCCCCGACCGTTTTTGGTGAGAAAGACCGGCGCGTCCTCCGCTACCTCGCGAAGCACCTCGGTATAGTTACGCAGATCGGAGATGGGTCTGATATTTGGCATAGCTGTCGCCCTCCTTTTCCATGATGCCCTTAGTATAACCCAATTTGCTGTAAAATTCAACCGCGAATTTTACAGCTATTTTTGCCCGATTGCAAAGCCCGAACGGGTGTGATACAATCGAACCATGAAAAATACAGGAGGTGCGCGATATGGTTGTGCTGCGCGGCGGGACGGTTGTCTCCCCCCAGGGTTTGGAGCGGCGGGACGTATACATCGACGGGGAAAAAATCGCCTCAGGCGGGGTGGCGGACGAGGTGGTGGACGTATCCGGGTGTCTGCTGTTTCCTGGATTCATCGACAGCCACACCCATTTGGATATGCCCTCCTCCGGCACGGTGACGGCGGATGATTTCGCCTCCGGCACCGGGGCCGCGCTGGCGGGCGGAACGACGGTCATCCTCGACTTCGCGACCCAGGATCGGGGGCATACCCTGACGGAGGCGCTGGACGTGTGGCATGGCCGCGCCGACGGGCGCTGCGCCTGCGATTATGGATTTCACATGGCCGTGACCGACTGGAACGCCGCGACGCGCGCGGAGCTGAAAACAATGGCCGCCACCGGCGTCACCAGCTTCAAGGCGTACATGGCGTATGACAACCTCCGCCTGGACGACAAGGCGCTGGGAGAGCTTCTGGCCTGCACCGGGGAGCTGGGGGCATGGCTGGGTGTACACTGCGAGCTGGGCGACCGGGTGACAGCACGGGTCTCTGATCTGATGGGGCGGGGTCTGACCGGGCCGCAGTGGCATCCCGTGTCACGGCCAAACCCGGTGGAGGCGGACGCCGTCGCGCGGCTGCTGGCGCTGACCGGGGAATTCGGTGGGCTGCCGTGGGTCGTGCATCTTTCCACCCGCGAGGGGCTTGCGGAAATCGAAAAGGCCCGCGCTGCGGGCCGGCGGGTGCTGGTGGAGACCTGCCCGCAGTATCTGACGCTGACGGAGGAGCTGTATTCCCTGCCGGACTTCGCGGGAGCCAAATACGTTTGCTCCCCGCCCCTACGCTCGGCCCAGGACAGAAACGTCCTCTGGCAGGCCGTGGCGGACGGAGAGGTGGATATTCTCTCCACCGACCATTGCAGCTTTAATTTCCATGGCCAGAAGGAACTGGGCCGGGGGGATTTCTCCCACATTCCCAACGGCCTGCCGGGCATCGAGCAGCGGCCCGCCCTAGTGTGGGCCTGCGGCGTTTCCGCCGGGCGTATCGGGCCGGAGGATATGTGCCGTATGCTCTCCGAGAACCCGGCGAAGGCCTTCGGCCTCTGGGGCCGGAAGGGCGCGCTGACGCCGGGCTTCGACGCGGACGTGGTGGTCTGGGATCCAGACTTTCGCGGCGCGATCCACGCGAGCGACCAGCAGATGCGCTGCGACTATTCTCCGTGGGAGGGCTTCCCCCTGACCGGCTGCGCCAGGGCCGTGTATCTGCGGGGCCAAAAGGCCGCAGAGAATGGCCGCTGTCTCCGCCCCGGCGGCGGTGAATATCTGCGCCGCGGCAGCGCGATGATCTCTTAGAAGGAGAATTTATGTCCATACAGGTTATCCAGGGAATCCTCATTCCCTTCCTCGGCACAGCCCTTGGCTCCGGGTGCGTGTTTTTCATGGGCAAGGCCATGCGCCAGGGGCTCCAGCGGGCCTTGACCGGCTTCGCCGCCGGGGTGATGGTGGCGGCCTCCATATGGAGTCTGCTCATCCCCGCCATGGAGCAGGCGGAGGCCATGGGCACATGGGCCTTCGTCCCGGCGGTCGTGGGCTTTTGGGCAGGCATCCTGTTTCTGCTTTTACTTGACAGAATCATCCCCCATCTGCACCTGAACGCCGACCAGTGCGAGGGGCCGAAAACCGCCCTGCCCCGGCGGGTCATGCTGGTGCTGGCCGTGACGTTGCACAACCTGCCGGAGGGCATGGCCGTGGGCGTGGTCTACGCCGGATGGATGAGCGGCAACGAGAGCATCACGCTCATGGGCGCGCTGGCGTTATCGCTGGGCATCGCCATCCAGAATTTCCCGGAGGGGGCCATCATCTCCATGCCCCTGCGGGCGGAGGGGATGAGCAAGGGTCAGGCGTTCGGCGCGGGCGTGCTGTCCGGGGCGGTGGAACCGCTGGGCGCGTTCGTCACCATTCTGGCCGCCAGCGTGCTGGTACCCGCCCTGCCCTATCTCCTCAGCTTCGCCGCCGGGGCCATGCTGTATGTGGTGGTGGAGGAGCTTATCCCGGAAATGTCCGCCGGGAGCCACTCCAACATCGGCACCGTCTGCTTCGCTCTTGGCTTCACCCTGATGATGGCGCTGGACGTGGCCCTGGGGTAAGGCAAACATCCGGCATCATCAAATTACAGCATTTAGGCTGTATGCTAATGAAATAGATGGATAGACATAGAAAAAGAACAGAGCCAACACATCAGGTGGCTCTGTTCTTTACATTTCCGATAAATCCTCCGTCAGCAGCTCTGAGACCCATCCGGGTCTCAGAGCCTCGCTGACTTTCGACGGTTTTTCTGCAATCAGCTCCTGACCGCATTTCAACCGTCTCGCTGGCGTTGCCAGCAGAATACGTTGTTATTTGGATTTCTTCCGTATCGTCTCAAGGACTGTCACTGCGCCAAAGCCACACAGGGCCATCAGCGCAATCCACAGGCCCAGGCTGGACGCATCCCCGGTTTCGGGGGAGGTCTCCGCTGGCGGAGGCGAGGCCGGATCGGTGGGCGCCGCAACCGAGGTGGAAGCAGCGTCCGCAACGATCTCAATGCTGGCCGCATCCGTCACGGAAACGGTGTAGGTGCCGTCCGCATTGGCCGTATATCCCTTCAGCGTGTAGCCGTCCGCCAGGGTGACGATCAGATTGGTACCCATGAGATTGGTCAGGTCATACACACCGTTCACGCCGGCAAACAGGGAACCGCTTTCATCCGTCACCTTCAGCAGCCCATTCGCATAATCGCCCGTCACCGTCAGCGTCTTGCCGGTAGTAGTGCTGGGTTCGGTGGTGGTTGTGGGTTCGGTGGTGGTTGTGGGTTCGGTGGTAGTCGCGGGGTCGGTGGTGGGGTCGGGATTCTCGGTGCTGCCGGTGGCCGGGATGATCTCGGTCTTGGTCTCGCCGCACGCGGTGCAGACATAAAGCTTAAGGCCGGTGGTGGTGGTGGCCTCAGAGGTCACAGTGCCGTTATCCCAGGTGTGGCCGGTGGCAGAGATGCCCTCGGTATAGGTTGCACCGCAGTCAGCGCAGGTGTAGGTTATGACGCCGCTCTCCGTGCAGGTTGCTTCCTTGGTCACGACGCCGCTGTCCCAGGTATGCGCGCCGGTGGGCGCGATGTCCTCGGTCTTGGTCTCACCGCAGACGGTGCAGGTATAGAGCATCTCGCCGGCCTCATTTTCCGTGGCCGCCTTGACGACCTTGCCGTCGTCCCAGGTGTGACCCAGCGCATCGGTGTAGCTGTCGATATAGCTTTCACCGCAGACAGTGCAGGTGT
>JAJPYE010000017.1:7261-8722 GCA_021205095.1 Oscillospiraceae bacterium
GCCACATAGCTGTCGCCGCAGACGGTGCAGGTATAGATAGTATAGCCCTGTTCTGTGCAGGTCGGGGCTACCGTTTGCGTGGCAACGTAATCATGCGAACCCGTAGCGGGGACAATCACGGTCTCGCGGCTCAGTTCCGCGCCGCAAACAGAGCAGGTGGTGACAATATCCTTGCTGCCGTCCGCACCACAGGTGGCGGCGACTTCATTTTCGATGGATATTGTTTCCGTGCATGACCGCGCAACCACGACCGCGCCATTCACCACTTCGGCGTCAAGATCCAGCGCCGTGCTTTGGTACTGATAGCTGCACCAGTGATAATTCCCCGCAGGTGTTACGGCAGCCAGTATCTCTCCATAGGTCTGGCCCTCATAGGCTGTCAGAGTGCCGGAAGCACCTAGTTCGGTCACATATGTGATGGTCAACACAGTCTTTGCCTGGCTGACGATGGTCACATCTGCCGTTACAACGGTATCAAGATCCAGTTCCTGGGAGGATGAATAGAGACGCCAAAAATACCCCTCCTGGAGCGTAGACACACCAGCCTCCGCATAGGTCTGACCTTCCGTTGCCGTGAGCGTGCCTTGCACGGTTGACCCGCTGGACACATCAATATAGGTGATCGTATAAGTGGTTCCAACAGCATAGGTCTGAGGAACCAGTCCCATCACCATGAGCAGAACAAGCAGCAGGGCAAAAAGCCGTTTTGCTGTTCTTCCTGTTTTTGTCATGAAAAATTCACCTCCAGATCAGCTTTCCGTATAGGATTCGACCGTCACCACATCGAGAACGACATGGGTATGGTCGCCGTGCTGCTCCAGCGCAACGATGCCTGTGATGGTATACTGGCTGCCGGATGTCAGCTCATTGGTCAGATAGCGGAGCTGGATGATTGACGACGTGTCCTCCCCCGTAGAATCGCACAGGAGATCTACCTCCTCGTCCTCAGACGTGGCGGCAACATAATAGCCCGTCACCTGATAGACCTGACCTTCATAGCTGGCGTCCAGACTGGCGGCAAAGCTTGCGAAATCCTCCGGCGCGACCACGTTCAGGTCGTCCCCAAAGGCCTCCAGCAGCGCCTCGTCCTCCTCGTCCAGGGTAATCGCCGCGCTGTCCGACGCAGCCTTATCGCTGCAGGCGCTCAATGCCAGCACCATCAGCAGCGAAAGCGCCGCGCACAGCAGTTTTTGATATTTTTTCATAAAGGTTCTCCTTGGATTTCCAAGGGGCAGTGCGGCAAAAGCCGCACCGCCCGATGGGTTCGCGCCTGATCAGAACTGTATCAGCAGTCCTGACTCAGTCTCAGCCAACAATCTCTTCGTATACTCTGTCGCCGCACACGGCACATTCAACGTAGAACTCGCCTTTTTCTGCATCGTAGCCGTAAACAGTGTAGCTGTGGCCAGTGGCCTTGGTTTCGTCAGCAACATAACTGTCGCCGCAGACGGTGCAGGTGTA
>JAJPYE010000029.1 GCA_021205095.1 Oscillospiraceae bacterium
CGCTCGAAGTAGGGCAGAAAATCCGCCGGGGAGGGCTGGCTGGTGGTGGGGAATACCTTTGAGGTCACAAGCTTATCAAAAAATTCCTGGTGCGTAATGTCCACGTTGTCCCGGTAGGATTCCTCCCCAAAGAGTACCTTCAGCGGTACAACATCTATGCCCCGTTGGGCAGCTTCCTCCGGGAGAATGTCGGAGGTGGAATCGGTCAAAAAACGGATGGCCATAAATTCAAGATCCTTTCCTGGTGTTGTCATATCTAAATATTATTGTAAGTGTCTGTATGAAATATAGGGTAAATAGGATCGCTTAATTGCTATCATTAGAGGTCTTCAAAATCGTTTTCCTGCGCTTCGCCCAGCTCCTGCATTTCTGCGAAAAATCGGTCGAGCTGTTTCAGCATCTGGGTTAGAACCTCCAGTTCCTCATCGCTGAATTGGGCGGCGGCGCTGTGTATCATCTGTGCGTGGAAGCGACTGTGTATCTGGTTGGCGGCCTCGCCCTTCGGGGTGAGGGCAATATAAACCTGCCGACGATCCTGTGATCCGACCTGTCGGGTCAGATAGCCCTTGCGAACCAGGGTGCGGACGGAGGTGGTCAGGGAGCTTGTTTGAATGGAGAGGCTCTCCGCCACGGCGGTCATGGTGTTTTGCCCTTGTTGGGCCTGTTCGCTGACTGCCTCCAGCACGTGAATTTCCTTAATGGACAGGTTCCTGGCCCCAATGCGCTGCAGAGCCTGTTCCTCCAGACTGTTGATTTTATTGAAGATATGAACGAAAAAATCGTTTAGCGTTTTCTCCTGCGCTGTTGTCATTATACCCTCCCAAACCCGTCTGACGGGCCGAGGTAAGTAAATCTGCCGTGCGGCGATACTTTGAACTTCAAAGTATTTTAGCGCAGTATAAGCCTGTTGTCAATCGGAAATGCATTAAAAGACAGAATTGCATACTCGATGCGGACGATGCTGCGCACATGGTTACATGAAAAACGACCAGCAGCCGAAGCTGCTGGTCGAGAAATTCTATTGGCTCGTTTTATAAGGGGTGCTTCGGTCAACTGTCCGAAGCTGTCTCCTTTGCGGTGCGCCTGCGAGGGGTTAGCCCTCCACAAGCTCCTTGGTGTCGCGGGCGATGACCAGCTCCTCGTTGGTGGGGATGACCATGACCTTTACCTTGCTGTCCGCAGTGGAGATGATGATGTCCTCGCCGCGCTTGGAGTTACATTCGGGGCAGATCTCGATGCCCAGATAGGTCAGATACTGGCAGATGGCGGCGCGGGTAGAGGCGCTGTTCTCGCCGATGCCGGCGGTGAAGATAATGCCGTCAACGCCGTTCATGGCGGCGGCGTAAGCGCCGATGGTCTTGGCAACGCTGTAGTGGAAGATGTCCAGCGCCAGAGCGGCGCGCTCATTGCCCTCGCTGGCGGCGGTGTCCAGATCGCGGAAGTCGGAGGACACGCCGGAAACGCCCAGCACGCCGGACTTCTTGTTCAGGATGTTGGTCAGCTCCTTGATGTCCTTGCCGGTGTTGGCGGCCAGGTACTCCAGGATGGACACGTCGATGTCACCGCAGCGGGTGCCCATGGGCAGACCGGCGATGGGGGTGAAGCCCATAGAGGTGTCCACGCTCTTGCCGCCGTTGATGGCGCAGATGGAGCTGCCGTTGCCCATATGGCAGGAGATGAGCTTCAGCTCCTCCAGGGGCTTGCCCAGAAGGGCGGCGGCCTGCTTGGAGACATAGCGGTGGCTGGTGCCGTGGAAGCCGTAGCGGCGCACCTTCAGGTCGGAATAATACTCATAGGGGATGGCATACATAAACGCCTTGCCGGGCATGGTCTGGTGGAAGGCGGTATCGAACACGGCTACCTGGGGCACGTCGCCCATAACGGCCTTGCAGGCCTCGATGCCGGTGATGTTGGCGGGGTTGTGGAGGGGGGCCAGAGGGATACACTCGCTGATGGCGGCCATGACCTCGTCGTTGATGAGGACGGACTGGGCAAATTTCTCGCCGCCGTGGACGACACGGTGGCCTACGGCGCCGATTTCCGCCATGCTGTCCACCACGCCATACTCAGCGCTGGTCAGCTTATCCAGCACGGCGGCGATAGCCTCGGTGTGGGTGGGCATAGCTACGTCCTCGTCAAAGACGGGCTTGCCGTTCTGGGGCTTATGGGACAGATGCCCGTCGATGCCAATGCGCTCACACAGGCCCTTGGCCAGGAGCTTTTCCCCCTCCATGTCCAGAAGCTGATACTTCAGGGAGGAACTGCCGCAGTTGATAACAAGAATTTTCATGGTTGTGTCCTTTCGTCTTGTAAAAAAATAAAAAGCGTGTAAAATGATATGTATAAAGGATTCTTTTCCTATTTTAACGCAATTTTCAAAAAACGCAAGAGGAAGTATGCCCATGAACGTAATTGGTGTTGTGGGGGAGTTCAATCCCTTTCATTATGGACATTATGAACATCTTCTGGAAAGCCGGAGGCTGATCGACTACGAGGCCCCGGTGGTCTGCGTCATGAGCGGAGACTTTATCCAGCGGGGCGGCCCGGCGGCCTTCTGCAAGCATACCAGAGCGGAGGCGGCGGCCCTGTGCGGGGCGGATTTGGTGTTTGAGCTGCCTCTGCCCTGGTGCGGGGCTTCGGCAGAGCGGTTCGCCATGGGTTCCGTGGCCCTGCTGGACAGCCTTGGCGTGGTGACACATCTGTCCTTCGGCAGCGAGGCGGGAAGTCTAGCTCCCCTGACCGCGCTGGCTTTGGCCGCGGCAGATCCGGAAAATGTGGCGCGGGTGAAGAAGACGATGGAGGGCGGTATGTCCTACGCTGCCGCGCGGGAGATGGTGCTGCACGACGCCCTGGGTGAGGAATCCAGGCTCCTGCAAACGCCAAACAACATTTTGGGCGTGGAGTACTTAAAAGCCCTTTTTGCCATTAACTCCCGGATGACCCCCATAACGACCAGGCGCGCAGCCACCCAGCACGACCAGTTTTCCACCGGCAAAAACCGCAGCGCCAGCCAGCTTCGGGCCATGATGGAGGCGGGGGAGGACATCGGCCCCTATGTACCGGGGCCAGCCAGGCCTTTGACCGCCAGAGAGACGACGGCGGGGCGGGGGCCGGTGACTATGGAGAGCCTGGAGGAGGCCCTTTTGGCCCGCCTGCGGATGCTGAAGCAGGAGGATTTCTGCGCCCTGCCGGACGCCACGGAGGGCCTGGGAAACCGCCTTTATAAGGCCGTGCGCAGCGAGGGGAGTATTCAGGGAATATTGTCCAGCGTCAAAACCAAGCGGTATCCGCTCAGCCGTTTGCGGCGGATGGTGATGTGCGCCGCCCTGGGCGTGCAGGGGTCGGGCTATCCCGAACGGCCCCCGTATGCCAGGCTTTTGGCCTCTACGGAAAAGGGCCGGGCTTTACTGCGGGATATGGGGACAAAATCCTCTGTTCCTATTATTACCAAGCCCGCCGGGGCTAAGGAGCTTTCCGGTCCGGCGCGGGAGATATTTGAGCTGACGGCGAACGCACGGGACTTTTATGTTCTGGGCTATCCGGCGGCGGAGGAAAGGGCGGGCGGCTCCGACTGGCGGACAAGCCCCGCAACACTGTAAGGTATTATGGACGAAAAGCTAAGCCAGATAGAGGAAAAATACGAAAAGCTTCAGGCCCGGATGGCTGACCCGGCCACCTATGCCGACCCAGCCCAATATGCGGCCCTGGCCAAGGAGCAGAAGGAGCTGGAGCCGGTGGTGGTTGCCTGGCGGAAGGTAAAAGAGCTTCGGGCCTCCATAGAGGAGGCAGAGACGCTGCTGGCAGATGAATCCGACCTGGAGCTTCGCGCCCTGGCCCAGGAGGAAATGACCGAGGCCCAGGAGGCTCTTCCGTCGGCGGAGGCAGCGCTGAAAACCCTGCTCCTGCCCAAAGACCCCAATGACAGCCGGAACGTCATCATCGAGCTGCGGGGCGGCGTCGGCGGGGAGGAATCGGCCCTGTTTGCGGCAAGTCTCTATCGGATGTATTCCATGTACGCCGAGCGCCGGGGCTGGCAGGTACGCCTGGCCAATATGAACGACACAGATCTGGGGGGCATTAAGGAGGCCAGCTTTATCATCGAGGGGGAGGGGGCCTATTCCCGCCTGAAATTCGAGAGCGGCGTCCACCGTGTCCAGCGGGTGCCGGAGACGGAGACCCAGGGCCGGGTGCATACCTCCACGGCCACAGTGGCGGTTCTGCCGGAGTTGGACGAGGTGGAGTTCAAGCTGGATATGTCCCAGATACGCATAGACGTGTTTCGCTCCTCCGGGGCCGGGGGCCAGAAGGTAAACAAAACAGAGACAGCTATCCGCGTCACTCATCTTCCCACCAACACCGTGGTGGAGTGCCAGGATGAGCGGAGCCAGTACAAAAACAAGGCCCGCGCCCTGTCCATCCTGGCCTCCCGCCTGGCGGAAGCGGAGCGACAGAAGCAGGCGGACGAGCGGGCCGACGCCCGCCGCCATCAGATAGGCACGGGAATGCGAAACGAGCGGATTCGCACCTATAACTTCCCCCAGGGTCGGGTGACAGACCACCGCATTGGCCTGACACTATATAAAATAGACAGCATTATGAACGGGGATTTGGACGAGCTGATAGACGCGCTGATCACCGCCGACCAGGCGGAGCGTCTGCGCCAGGAGGAATGAAGCTGTGGAAACGAAGATACTCAAAGAGGATATTGCCCCCGCCGCCGGAATTTTGCGGCAGGGCGGCCTGGTGGCCGTACCAACGGAGACGGTATACGGCCTTGCGGCAAACGGGCTGGACGAGGAAGCGGTGGAAAAGCTATACGTCGTGAAGGGCCGCCCGGCGGCCAAGCCTATGAGCCTGATGGTGCCGGATGCTTCGGGCCTGGAGCGCTGCGGCAGGGACATTCCCCGCGGGGCCTATGTGCTGGCGGAGGCGTTCTGGCCGGGGCCGCTGACCATTGTGGTGGAGGCGGGGGAGGACATTCCCTCCATCGTCACCGCCGGAGGCCATACGGTGGGCCTGCGCTGCCCGGACAGCGAAAAGACATTGGCCCTGCTGCGGGAATGTGGTCTGCCCCTGGCTGCCCCCTCGGCCAATCCCTCCGGCCAGCCAAGCCCCAAAACGGCGGCGCAGGTGCTGGATTATTTCCGGGGCAAGATAGACGCCGTTATAGACGGCGGCCCCAGCGGCATCGGGCGGGAGAGTACTGTGATCGACCTGACGGTCACGCCCTATAAAATCCTGCGCCAGGGAGCCTTGCCGGAGCGGGAGATTGAGCGGGCGCTTATCGCCTCCCTGAAGGTGGTGGGAGTGACCGGCGGCACGGGGGCGGGCAAGACCACCGCCCTGGACGCCCTGCGGGATATGGGCGCTCTTGTCATCGACGCGGATAAGGTGTATTATGACCTGTGCGAGAGCTGCGTTCCCATGCTGGAAAAGATAAACGCCCGGTTCCCTGGCGCAGTGGAAAACGGAGTCTTGCAGCGGAAGAAGCTGGGGAGCGTGGTGTTTTCCGACCCACAGGCCCTGAACGATTTGCGGAGCATCACGGATGCCTATGTGGTCTCCACCATCGACCATATGCTGGCCTGCCACGCCGCCGCCGGCGGGAAATACGGGGCGGTGGACGCCATAAACGTGCTGGACACCGGCCTGCGGGACGACTGTGTTGCCACCGTGGGCGTGCTGGCCCCGGCGGAAACGCGCATTGCCCGCCTGATGGAGCGGGAGGGCATCACCGCCGAGTACGCCGCCCAGCGCATTGCCGCCCAGCGGCCTGACAGCTATTACATGGAAAACTGCACCCACGTCATCACAAACGACGGCAGCCGGGAGGAGTTCCGGCTTGCCTGCGATACATTATTCAAACAGATTTTGGAGGAATCATAACATGGACGAGATAAAAGAAAAGCTGTTCTATCAGCAGAAAAACGGCTATGACCTGCTGGACGCCCAGGAGCGGCTGGCCTGCGAGGAATACTGCCGGGGCTACATGGACTACCTTGACACGGCCCGCACGGAGCGAGAGGCGGTGGCAGAGGCCATCCGTCTGGCGGAGGAGGCGGGCTTCGTCCCCTATGACCCGGAGAAAGGCCCTGTCCAGCCGGGGGAGAAGGTATATTACAGCAACCGGGGCAAGGGCCTTATGCTGGCCGTGGGGGGCCGCCAGCCCATGAAAAATGGCTGCGTCATCACCGCCGCCCATGTGGACGCACCCCGGCTGGATTTAAAGCAGCGGCCCCTGTATGAGGACGGGGAGCTGGCCTACCTGCGTACCCACTATTACGGCGGCATTAAGAAATACCAGTGGACGGCGATCCCTATGGAGCTGCACGGGACGATTGCCATGAAGGACGGCTCCACGGTGGATGTCGCCATTGGCCGGGAGCCGGGAGACCCCCAGTTTGTCATCACCGACCTTCTGCCCCACCTGGCGAAGGATCAGATGGCCAAGACCATGACCAAGGGGGTAGAGGGGGAAAAGCTGTGCCTGCTGGCGGGCAGCGTTCCCTACGCCGGGGAGGGCGACAACCGGGTGAAGCTGGCGGTGCTGAGCCTTTTGAATGACCGCTACGGCATCACGGAGGAGGACTTCATCTCTGCCGAGCTGGAGGCCGTCCCCGCCTTTGACGTGCGGGAGCTGGGCCTTGACCGCAGTCTCATCGGCGGCTACGGCCAGGATGACCGGGTGTGCGCCTATGCGGAGCTGGCGGCCATTCTCTCCCTGGCGGAGCCGGAGCGCACCGCCGTGTGCATACTGGCGGACAAGGAGGAGATTGGCTCCTACGGTGTCACCGGCATGACCAGCCATGCCTTCGAGTATTTCATCCAGCGCCTCTGCGGGGAGGACTGCACGGTGGAGGACTGCTTCGCCCACAGCTTCTGCATCTCCGCCGACGTGACGGCGGCTTATGACCCCCTCTATGCCGACGTCAGCGAAAAGAGCAACAGCGCCCGGATTAACTACGGCGTGGGCCTCTGCAAATTCACCGGCTCCGGCGGCAAATCCGGAGCCAGCGACGCCAGCGCGGAGGTCGTGGCTTATCTCCGCCGCCTGTGTGACGAAAACGCCGTTGTCTGGCAGATGTGCGAGCTTGGGAAGGTAGACCAGGGCGGCGGCGGCACCGTGGCCCTCTACATGGCCGGCCGGAACATCGACACCATAGACGCAGGCGTCCCCGTCCTGTCCATGCACGCCCCCTTCGAGACCACCGCCAAGCTGGACTGTTATATGACGTATAAGTGCATGAAAGCTGCGTATAACGCGTAAGGACGGGGCTTTGATAAACAAGGGTACAGCCGCATAAAATCACCCAAAGCCGGGGAAACTGGCTTTGGGTGATTTTTATGGACAGCATGGACAATATCCGGGACATGGGGACGGCGGCGCCCTCGGCTATTCAGGTTCTCACCATCATCGGGCAGATTGAGGGCCACCAGGTGCTGGGGGAGGAGAACAAGACCACAAAATATGAACACGTTATGCCCCTTCTGGCGGCGGTGGAG
This sequence comes from Oscillospiraceae bacterium, assembly GCA_021205095.1. Taxonomy (GTDB): domain Bacteria; phylum Bacillota; class Clostridia; order Oscillospirales; family Oscillospiraceae; genus CAJOIG01. The sequence goes on from JAJPYE010000029.1 coordinate 7,504, forward strand.
GAATCGCCGGATGTGAAGGGGTTGCTTATTCTGGTGAACACCGTGGGCGGGGACATTGAGGCGGGGCTTGCTATCGCGGAGCTTATCGCCGGGATGAAAAAGCCGACCGCCTCCCTGGTGCTGGGAGGCGGTCACTCTATCGGCGTGCCGCTGGCTGTGGCGGCGAAGCGCAGTCTGATAGCGCCTTCCGCTGCCATGACCATCCATCCCGTGCGTTTAAACGGCATGGTCATCGGCGTCAGCCAAACATATGATTATTTTGCCCGCACCCAGGAGCGCATCGTCCGCTTCGTCACGGATAATTCCCGCATCAGCCGGGAACGGTTTCTCGATTATATGCTCCGCACCGGGGAGATCGCGAACGACGTGGGCAGTATTCTGGACAGTGGGGAGGCTGTCTCATGCGGCCTGATGGACGGCTTGGGAACCCTGTCCGACGCACTGGACTGGCTCCATCAGGAAAATTGAGAAACGACACTGCCCCCATTGCCTGGCTCCGCAGCGTTATTTTGCTGTGTCCGGCTCTTTATAGAGAAGCTTTTTTATGAAGCTCATCAGATCCTTGTAGAGCTGATCGAGAGCAGGCAGGCCCAGGAGCCAGAGGAGGAACACGGCCATGATTACGGCGATGGGGATGGTGAAGTACCAGTGATCCAGGGCGGGGACAAAGCTGTACAGGTATCCCATATTGATAATGAAGTAGGTGTGCAGCAGATAGGGAACCATGGTGCGGGTGCCGCCGTCCCGGATGATGGGGAGAGACCTGTCCGGCACGAAGCAGAACAGGAACACAATCAGCAGCCCGGAGATGACATAGCCCAGCGCCCGAAGGATGATGCCCTTCAAAAAGCTATAGGAGAACATACTCAGGGGATCGCCGGCCACACCGGCATAAGGCTCCCAATAATAATAGAAGTCGATGTGATAAACGCCCTTCACATTGAGCCAGCCCCAGACGCCCATGACGGCCAGTGTGATGAGCAGGACGGGGATTTTGGGGAGCTTTTCCACCTTGGCCACGTCCTCCCGGCTCATCTTCATGCCGACGATATAGAAGGGGAGGAAGCCGATGGTGCGGCTCAGGCTCAGGAAATGGCCCACATCGTTCAGCCCGCCTACCAGCAGAGCCACAGCGATGGATAGAGGTAGAATATATTTTATCTGCTGCAGCGCCTTGGTCATCAGCTTCCAGCAGAACATACTCAGCAGATACCAATACACAAAGGTAGGAGTGAAGATGTCTGCTGCAGAGGAGCCAAATATCAGGGCAAAAATGGAATTGAAGATCAGGTAGGGGATCAGGAAGTCGAAAATAGCGCTCTGGTAGCACTTATCGCCCTTTTTGGAGAAATACCCGGATAAAAAGCAGAAAGCGGGCATGGTGATCATGCGCGACCAGCACACAATCACGGTGATAAGCCAGTTGTAGGTGATGTCTGTCTGGGTCAGCATATGCTCTGCAATTACATTGAAAAGCAGAATCCAGCGGATGTTATCGGCCCGGTACCAGCGCTTTTTTGCGGTGGCGGCAGGGGCGGGGGATGCTAAAGTTTCCATAAGGCAGCTCCTTCAAGTCCTTGTGAATGTTTTGTAAAACATTATAGATTGTTCCCCGTCGTTCGTCAATAGGCACTTTGTTAAGGTAGATATACAGTTTTTTTTGTAACATATTGCGGATTCCTGTTGTAATCCTGTAAAATAAGTGCTATTATTTATTAAATAATTGTTAATATGTAGGCTGTCTGTACACTTTTGCTTGCGTGTGAAAGACGCATAAGACTTTCAACCCCCAAATCCCGTATCTTAGGAGGAACCCTTATACCATGGAAGAACATAAGACGAAGGCCGTGTCCGGCAAGGATTATTGGAAAAACTGGCTCCATCGCTTTCTGGGGCTGCTGGCGCCGGCCTTTTTACTTTGCTTCACGGGGCTGTTCTTTGGCCCGCTGGACATTGTAAACTCAAACCAGGCATATCTGACTTTTTCGGCGGGGACGCTGTTCTGGGCGCTGGCTGGGGTGACGGTCGGCGTAACGGCGCTGCTGGCCGCTGTGCTGGCATTTGTTCCCGGTAAGGCCCAGCGCATTGTTTATGCCCTTCTGCTGGGCGTTGCCGTGCTGTTCTATCTTCAGGGCGTTCTGCTGAACGGCGAGCTGGCGGTACTGGACGGCTCCGGCTTCGACTGGCATGACGATGCCCAGGCCGCTTACATAAATATTGCCGTGTGGGCTGTGGCCCTGGTGGTCATTGTGATAGCCGGGTGGTTTTTGCACGGCGCGTATCGTACGGCGGGGTACATCCTCTGCGCCGCCCTGGTGCTGGCCCAGGCTGTCAGCCTGGTGACTACCTGGCAGGCGGAGGACCCGGATGCCATCAACTATCAGCTCGCGGGGGACGATGAGTTTGTGCTGTCCTCGGACGAGAATATTATTGTTATCACCTTGGATCAGATGTCACCTTTAATTTTTGAGGAGGCGCTGGAGGAGGATCCGACACTGGCGGAATTTTTCCAGGACTTTATCTACTACGATAATATGTCCTCCTGCTATTCCTTCACCTTCCCGTCTCTGTGTTATCTGCTGACCCATGAGTATTTTGACACCACCATTCCTACCGTGGATGCGGTGTATAACGCCTGGCACAGCGACCTGGCAAATAACTTCTATGACACGCTCCACGATAACGGCTACACGGTGAATCTCTATCTTGAGTCCAACTACGCCGCGATTGACACGGAGAATATGCTGGGTAAGGTGGACAATATTGCCGTGGCCGGAGACCTTGTGGTGACAGGAAAGCTACTGGAAAACGCGGTGTATATGTCCCTGTACCGCTATCTGCCTACCATGCTGAAAAATGATTTCTACGTCTCCACTGGAGGCATTGTGGATGTGGCGCAATATCAGGGTGTGGAAAAGCTGCACATCAACTATGACTTCTATACTGAGTTGCAGGAGGAACGCATCAGCCTGACGGACGACACCAAGATTTTTAGCTGGTATCACCTTCAGGGCGCTCACTTCCCTTATGTGGTGGATTATGATGGCTACCTGTGCGACGAGGACGAGACCGACCGCATGAGTCAGCTCCATGGTTATCTGCTGGCCGTCGGTGAATTTTTGGAGCAGATGAAGGAGCAGGGCATCTATGACGACGCCACCATCATCATCTCCGCCGACCATGGCTATTTCGAGTGCTTCCAGGCAGCTTTCCTCATTAAAATGCCTGGCCAGGAGTTTGAGGAAATGCAGGTCACAAGCGCACCTGTGGCCCAGGAGGACATCATGCCCACCATCCTGTATGCCCTGGGTGAGGATTACAGCGACTACGGCACCACCGTCTTCGACTGGGAGGAGGGAGACGTCCGGGAGCGGACGACCCGCGTTTGGGGCTATATGAAGTCCTATCCCGATGTGGATTGGGTGGGCAACCTGAACCAGTGGGACGCTCAGGCCAACGGCTCCTACCGCTATAATGTGTTCGGCGTATTCAACTATATCGGCGACCGGGACACCATTTATGAGGAAGAACGCTACTGGTACCTGTACGGCGTGGCCGACGCCATTGAGCCGCTGTACGACTCCTTCTATTGATATGGTGGGAGGCTGAGAGAGTAAGAAATGATTGACTTTCTGGCAAAGATATTCGGCTATGTGATGGATCTGTGCTACGCCATCGTGCCAAATTACGTGGTGGCTATCGCCCTGTTTACACTGATCACTAAAATCATTCTCATGCCCGTGTCCCTGTGGACGAACCGCAACGGCCTGAAAATGGTGGCCCTGATGCCGGAGCTGAACCGCATTAAGGCGCAGTATTACGGCGACCGGGAGAAGATAGGCGACGAGCAGGCCGCCCTGTATAAGAAAAAGCATTACCGGCCCCTGCTGAGTACTATCCCGCTGATTGTTCAAATCATCATCCTTTTGGGGATGATTGGGGTCATCCATACGGTGACGGACACAGGCGCGGCTCCGGCCCTGGGCCTTATCCCGATGACGGACGGGGGCTGGACGTGGCTCATGCCGCTGGGGGCGGGGCTTGCGGCGGTGGTGCTGAGCTTCGCGCAGAACCACATAAATCCCCTTCAGCGGGAACAGAGTAAAGCCGAGCAGCTCTCCTCCAACGGGGTGTCCGTGGGCATTTCCCTGGTGCTGGGTGTGTTTGTCTCCACCGGTGTGGCGCTTTACTGGATTTACAGTAACCTCTTTTCTATCCTGGTGCAGCTCGCCTGCAACGCCATCATGCCGCCGAAGAAGTATGTGGATTATGACGAGCTAGAGACCAGCCGGAAAGAGCTGGAGGCGCTGGATCAGTTCGGCCAGACACAGACCAAGGAGCTGAAAAAGCGGGAGCGGGCGGACTACAAACGCTTCTTCCATGTGGCCAACAAACGGCTGGTGTTCTATTCCGAGGCCAGCGGGTTTTACAAGTATTTTCAGAATACCATCGAGTCGCTGCTGGCCCGGACGAACGTGGTGATAAACTATGTCACCAGCGATCCAGACGACCAGATCTTCGCCCTGGCGGAAAAGGAACCCCGCATTCAGCCCTATTATATCGGCGAACGGCGGATGATTACCCTGTTCATGAAGATGGACGCGGACATCGTGGTAATGACCATGCCGGATCTGGACACTTATCATTTCAAACGCAGCTATGTGCGCAAGGACGTGGAATACGTTTATATGTTCCACGGCATTTTCTCCGGCCTGGTGACGCTGCGGAAGGGAGCGCTTGATCATTTCGACACCCTGCTGACGCCCACCCCCGGCTTCGAGGTAGAGATGCGGGGCTGGAACGAGAAAATGGGCCTGCCGAACCAGAAAATGGTTCCCTGCGGCTACGGCGTCATTGACAACATGGCGGCGGAATACGACCGCATGGAAAAGCGGGAAAACCCCGTAAAAACGGTGCTTATCGCTCCTTCCTGGCAGGCGGATAATATCCTGGATAGCTGTCTTGCGGACTTGGTGGAGCCGCTGCTGGCAGCGGGCTTTGACGTGACCGTTCGGCCTCATCCCCAGTATATCCGCCGGTTCCCTCAGCGGCTGGAAAAGCTCATTCACGACTGCGAAGGCTACGACAAGGAGCGGTTCCGCTTCCAGCTTAATTTCAGCTCCAATGAGACAGTGTTCTCCTCAGACGTTCTGGTGACGGACTGGTCAAACATCGGCTGTGAATATGCCCTGGCGACGAAAAAGCCTGTGATGTACATAAACACACCCATGAAGCGGGTCAACGAAGCATGGACAGACGAGGACATCGCCCGCTGCGCCCCGGACGCCAAGCTCCGGGATGTGATGGGGGCGGCGCTGGAGGTGGCCGATGTACGGGATAAGGCGGCGGCCACAGCCCTGGATATGATTGAAAACCGGGCGGCCTATGCGCAGACACTGGAAACCGTTCGGCAGGAGAAGCTTTATCATTTCGGCGAGAGCGGCAAGTACGCCGCCGATTATCTCATCAGCCGTATGCTGGAAAATCAAAAAAAGAAAAAGGACGATTGAGATTAAAGCCATGATGATTCAATGTGACAATTCATATATCCCTCAGGTAATCGACTATATTGGCGAGGATAAGTATAAGTGCTTTTACCTGTATATGGATATGAAGGAATATGGCGCCCAGGGGCCGGATGTGGATCTTTGGATGTGCGGGGAGGAAAATCAGATAGAGGGGGTCATGTACCGCTATTTTGACACCCTGCACCTGTACAGCCGGGAGGTGTTTCCCCAGCGGGAGGCGCTGACAATGATAGAGAAGATGCATCCCAAGTGCGTAACCGGGGAGCAGCGGAGCATTGACCCTCTCAGGGGGAAAACCGCCGATACATACGCCTATGAGCTGAGCCATATCATCACTACGGATAAGTTGATGGACGGAAAGTCTGATCTGTCCGTCCAGCAGGCGGGGAAGGCGGATGTGCCGGAGATCGCCCGGCTGATGATGAAGGAGCCGATTTACAATTCCGTTTATACCTATGAAAGCCTGTGTGAGCAGTTGGAAAACCGCATTGACAGCGGCTTTGGCCGCCTGTTCGTCATGCGGGAGCCGGGGGGCCGACTGGTAGCCACCAACGCCACCAGCGCGGAGACGGAGGAGCTTGCCGTTATCAGCGGTCTTGTGACAGACACGGAAATGCGGGGCCACGGCCTGGGCCGGGCCATTACTGCCAGCACCTGGAACCTGGTGCTGACGGAGGGAAAACGGGGACTTGCCTATCTGGGGGCGGACAATGAGAACACCCTGTCCCTGCACCACAAAATGGGCTACGACTTTTTGGGCCTGTATGCCCGGTTACTTCGAGAGGACTGAGAGGAGCAGCTATGCAGGCATTAATGCTGGCCGCCGGTATGGGAAAGCGCCTGGGGGCCTATACGAACAACCAAACCAAGTGCATGGTGAAGGTGGGGGGCTATACGCTGCTGGAACACGCGGCGGAAGCCCTGCGGCAGGCGGGGATCAGCCGTTTCGTCATCGTGGTGGGCTACGAGGGGGAGAGGCTGAAAGCCTTTGCCAGGGAAAAGCTCAGCGACTTTGACTTGGTTTTCGTGGAAAACCCGGACTATGCTACCACAAATAATATCTATTCCCTGTATCTGGCCAGGGAGGAGCTGATGGCGGACGATACCATTCTTTTGGAGTCTGACCTGATATACGACCCAAGCCTGATTCGCCGCCTGGTGGAGGCCCCGGAGCCGAACATGGTGGCGGTGGCGAAATATGAGCAGTGGATGGACGGCACTGTTACCCTGGTGGACGAGGACGGCCTGATTCGGGAGTTCATTGAGAAAAAGGATTTCAGCTTCGCCAGCGCGGATACATATTACAAGACAGTTAATGTGTATAAATTCAGCCGGGAGTTTTCTACCCGGCAATATGTGCCGTTTATGGTGTCATATCTTCAGGCTTACGGGGCCAACCAGTATTATGAAATGGTGCTGAAGGCCCTGGCTCACCTGCCCTTTGCCGGTCTGCGGGCCTTTAAGATGGGAGATCTGAAATGGTATGAGATAGACGATGTGCAGGATCTGGACATTGCAAATACCATTTTCGCCAGCGAGGAGGACAGGCTCCACGCCTATGAGCGGCATTTCGGCGGCTATTGGCGGTTTGACGGGCTGAAGGACTTCTGCTATCTGGTGAACCCCTATTTTCCCCCGAAGAAAATGCTGGAGCAAATGCAATATTCCTATTCCCAGCTCCTTACCAGCTATCCCTCCGGGATGTACGTGCAGAAGCTGATGGCGGGCAAGATGTTCGGCATACGGGAGGAGCTTGTCCTGGTGGGAAATGGAGCGGCGGAGCTTATTAATACCCTGGGCCGCACTATGCGGGGCCGGACGGGCCTTTCCATTCCCGCATTCAACGAATATGTCCGCTGCTTCCCGGAATGTGAGATCGTTCCCATCCAGGCCGGGGACTATGGCTTCCAGTTTGATATGGCCGCCCTCCGCAAGGCGGCGGCGGAGATGGATAATCTTGTTATCATCAACCCTGACAACCCCAGCGGCAGCTTTTTGAAGCGCGAGGAAATGATGGAGCTGGCCGACATCTGCCGGGAGCATGGCACAACCTTTGTGGTGGATGAATCCTTTGTGGATTTTGCGGAGGCGCCGCTGCGCTTCACGCTGCTGGATAACGAAATTTTGGACGCCTATCCCAACCTGATGGTCATTAAGAGCATCAGCAAATCCTACGGCGTGCCTGGCCTGCGCCTGGGTGTGGCCGCCAGCGGTAACACGGCCTGGATGGAGCAGCTTCGGGGGCTTTTGCCTATCTGGAATATCAACTCCTTCGGGGAGTATTTCTTCCAAATCGTGGGCCTTTACAGCGGGGAGTACAGAACCGCCTGCAATAAAATCGTTCGTCAGCGGGAAAAAATGGAGGAACGGCTGCGTTCGTTCCCCTTCCTGACGCCCTATCCTTCCCAGGCCAACTACATCATGTGCCGGGTGGAGGGCATTAGCTCCAAGGTGCTGGCAAGCCAGCTTCTGCGGGACGATAACCTGCTTATCAAAGACCTGTCCACGAAAAACGGCTTCGGCGGTGCGGATTTCATCCGTGTGGCCGTCCGGGATGAGACGGACAATGAGGCGCTGTATCAGGCGCTGGAAAAAGTTCATGTGACATAATAGGCAAACCGATTGACCCATGCCCTGCGGCATGGGTCAGTTCATGTAGAATCACGGTGATTTCAACAAAAAAACGGTGGATGAATTCGCCGGATTGAAGTTGACGGCAAAAGGATATAGTGGTAAAATTATCTGCATAATGGTTGTTCATCCATTATATACCAGCGGGTTGGCGCGTTGGATGGAGTGGGTGATTTTTTGTTATCCATTACATTAGAAAAAATAATATGAAAGGAAAGAAAAACGTATGAAAAAGAGTATAACCAAACGGTTTGTATCCCTGCTGATGACCCTGGCGCTGCTCTTGTCTTTGGCGGTGGCCGCCGTTCCTGCCACGGCATTGGAATCGGAAGAGCCGACAGAGGAAAGCAGCGGCACCTTTGTCAATGTTTCAGAGGATGGCGGCGAGGATTATATTAATCTGTGCGTTCCCCGTTCGTTTGAGGCGATCATTCCCGTGGATATGACCGAGGAGGAGGCCCAGGCTGCCGCCGAATCGGCGGAGTGGTCGCTGATTTACGACGAGGCGGCGGGGTATCTTGATCCGGAGCTTTATCCGAACCACACCACCGGCGGTGCGCTGGACAGCTTCACTGCCCTGAATGAGGAGGCTCTGTTCAGCGAGCCGGTCACGACCGTGGAGGTGGTGGACGGTCAGGTGTGCCTGAAGGTGTCCTTCGACAGCTATCTGTATTTCTACAATTCCCGTACCGACGAGGACGGGGAGACGGTGTACACCGCCGACTACAGCGTACCCCATTCCAACGGCGGCTCCTATCTGGATGTGTGCGGGTATTATGACCTTTGCGTGTCCGTGGAAGGGGAGACCCTGGGAGGCGTGGAGGTGAAAATTACCCCTTATGACAATTTCCACACCATGCAGGAGATTTACGATGCGATAGAGGAGCTGGTGGCCTACGGACAGGAGAACACCGACCTGTATATCGAGGAATTTTCCATGGGCTCCAGCCAGGGCGACAACGGCCTGGAGAGCCTGGATATGCCCTATATCATCATTGCCAAGGATCAGGACGCGGTGCTGAACTGGCTGTCCCTGAAGGAGGAGGCGGAGAGCGACCCCACCGGCGTGATCGAGAAGATTGAAAGCGGTGAGCTGACCGATTATCAGGTTCCCGTGATGTACTCTAACATTCACTCCAACGAGGTCTCCGCGTCGGACGCCGTGCTGGGCTTTGCGGAAATGCTGGTGGAGGCTGCCGCCGGGGACGGAACCATCGACTACAACACGCTTACCGGCTTTACAGAGGAAGGCGAGGCCGAGCTTGCGGAGCAGATGGGCGCTGAGGGCGAGCAGTACAGCGTGGCCGTGCCTGACCTGGTAGCCGACACCGCCACCTATCTGGGCTATATCAAGGCCGAGGGTTCCAGCGTGTCCGCCGCTGTGGATCTGGATACATACTATACCCAGGAGACTGTCACAGTAGATATTGACGAGCTTCTGGAGGACGTGTTCTTCATTCTGGTGCCAGAGGAGAATGTGGAGGGCCGTACCTACGTCACCCGTACCTCCTCCGGCGGCTTCGACCTGAACCGGGATAACTCCTTCCAGACCCAGGCTGAGACCCAGAACATGACCCAGCTTATCGCTATGTGGAACCCTGTCAGCTTTACGGAGTTCCATGGCCGGGTTCAGACCTTCCAGTGCGAACCCTGCGACCCGCCCCATGAGCCGAACTTTGAGTACGATCTGCTGGCGGAGCATTTGATGACCGGCGGCGAGGCCTTCGGCATTGCGGCTGTTGCCAACAACGACAGCTATAACAGCTATGTCATTCCCCAGCGGGATTACCTGAGCTATACAGGCGAGCTGACAGAGGACGGGGAGTATGAGACCTGCTGGTATGACCCGTGGGACGATATGTCCACCTCCTACACGCCTCAATACGCCATGCTTCACGGCACGGTGGCCTACACCGTAGAGGTACCCGCCTATAACGACGACGTGGTGCAGGCGGTGGTATACGGCCAGCTTGGTCAGTCCAACTATATTGCTGAGAATAAGGAGAGCTATTTCCTCTGCCAGCTCCAGATTTTTGAGCGTGGCGTCACCAATGCCAACTCCGATGCTTATGAGCTGGTGGGCCAGTGGTTCTGCGACGTGTACGATGTGGAGGGGGCCGAGGCCGACCTGTTCCGTCCGGAATATGACGGCGAGGGCCAGAATGGAAACTTCTACCCTGAGTGCTATATCATCCCTCTGGACAGCGAGCATCAGTCCAACCTCCAGGCCGCCGATGAGATGCTGACCTATCTGGTACGCAACGGCGTTACTATCCAGATCGCGGACGAGGCCTTCACCTATGACGGAGTAGAATATCCCGCCGGTACGGCTGTGGTGTCCATGTACCAGGCTAAGCGCAGTGTGGCAAACGGCGTGCTGTATGACGGCACGGTTATCACAGAATGGCCGGTTCTTTATTCGGAGGGTATTACCGCCTTCAATATGACCCGTGGCTTTGACATGATCGTGTGCGCAGAGCCTGCCGCCTATGAGATTATCGAGGCAGCCGTCAGCGATGCGGACACCTGGACGGTGGCGTCTGATGTGGTCAGCACCAGCCAGGTCATTATCAACAACACCTCCGAGGCGGCTGTGGCCGCTGTCAACGCCCTGCTGAAGGAGGGCAAGAGCGTTAGCCTGATTATGGAGGGAGATTATATTGGAAGCTTCCTGGTGTCCCAGGAGGATTATGAGAGCGTTTCCGCCGATTACCTGCTCACCGCCGAGGAGGTGGAGGGAGAGGCACCGACCTCCCAGACGCTGACCAAGGCCCCGGTGGTCTATATTTCCGGCAAGCCGGACGACAATGATTCCGGCTTCGTGAAGACCACGCTGGTCTCCGGCTCCTATGAGTATAACTATGACCGGCAGGCCATGGAGATTCTTGGCTTCGAGGTAACAGACGACGCCTCTGAGGCGGACATTATCATTGGCGCTTCTGCGTTGGATGAGCAGGCGCTGGAGGCCGTTAAGACCGGCACACCTTATATTGGTTATGGCCGCCGGGCCATTGCCTCCGCCGTATCCCTGTTTGAGGACGGAACTTTGGTGCGGGAGACGGTCAGCTCCAGCTCTATGGACGCCCTGGGCTATGTTACCTATCCTGCGGACAGCTTGATCACCGCTAGCTATGTGGCCGAAGGCGATTATATTCTCTATGGCTACGGGGCGGGCTACTTCTCCGTTATCCCCGATGGGGCGGAGATCCTGGTGCAGATGGACGGCTCTCAGGAGCTGCTGGAGGGCTTCCTGAACTCCGACGGCGAACACTATGAGGACTTCCTGAACGACTCCATCCAGGCTATTTCCTATGAGGGCGAGGGCGCGGACGGCGCAACGCTGAATGTGGTGCTGTTTGCCAATACCCTGACCAATAAGGTGCATCAGCGGGATGAGTTTGGCTTCATTGCCAATGCCGCTTTTGCCGCTGTTCTGGCCGATTAAACGAACTGAAAAGCGAGGGGCCGTATTTATCATGCGGCTCCTCATTTTATATCGATTGCGCTTTGTTTCACAGAAATACATCTTGCGAAAATGCGGTATCGATGGTATACTTTATATAAACCAAAAGAAAGAAGGACATAAATTTGAAAGCGATTCGGACTGCCTTTTATACTCTTTGCTTTGCTGTGATACTGATGGTACCGGCGTTCGCCTCTTATGTTGACCCCTCTGTCACTACCTTTGCGATCCAGGCTGTTGTGGGCGTGGTTGTGGTGGCCGGTGCGGTCATTGGCGTTGCCTGGCGCAAGGCCAAGAAAAAAGCCATGGACGTCCTGCATATCGACGAAAATGCCGGTAAGGAAGTCGAGGACGATCTGGTGGTATTTGATGAGACAAAGCCTGAGGAAGAGGTTGCGCCTGAAGCCGCTGCCGAAGCTGATACGGCGGAAGTTCAGGAATAATACAATACATACTGCATACAGAAAAACCGTTCACCTATCCCTATGGAAGGCGAACGGTTTTTGTTATGCCTGTTAACTGTGAAAATCTCCGGCATGATGACAGGCGCATTGGCGGTCGCCGTAGGCTTTCAGCTCAGGCTTTGTAGTGCGACATTCCTCTGTGGCGTAGGGACAGCGGGTGTGGAAGGAACAGCCGCTGGGGAGGGCGAGGGGACTTGGTATTTCGCCGGTCAAAAGCTTGCGGCTGCTGTTGCGCAGATGCGGGTCGGCGTGGGGGATGGCGTCCAGCAGGAAGCTGGTGTAAGGGTGCAGGGGCTTTTCAAAAAGCTCCTTTCGGGGGGCCAGCTCGCATACCTGCCCCAAAAACAGAACGCATACCCGGTCGGCCATGAAGTCGATGACGGACAGGTCGTGGCCGATGAAAAGATAGGTCAGGGCGTATTCCTTCTGCAAATCCTTGAGAAGATTCAGAACCTGGCTCTGGACGGAAACATCCAGGGCGGAAACCGGCTCGTCGCAGACGATAAGCTCAGGCCGGAGGGCGATAGCCCTGGCGATACCGATGCGCTGGCGCTGGCCGCCGGAGAACTGATGGGGATAGCGGCCAAGAAATTCCACCGGCACGCCTACGGCCTCCAATAGCTCCGATACCCGCTGGGTGGTCTCCTGGCGGGTCTTGCAGACCTTATAGGTGTTCAGAGGCTCTGCCACGATGTCCCGCACGGTCATGCGGGGGTCGAGGCTTGCGTAGGGATCCTGAAACACCATCTGCATTTTGGGCCGGAGTGGACGAAACTCCTTGTCGGTCAGGGCGGTGATTTCCTGGCCCTGGAAATATACCTGTCCCGCCGTGGCGGGGAGCATACGAATCAGCGTGCGGCCCAGGGTGCTTTTGCCACAGCCGGACTCGCCCACCAGAGCCAAAGTCTCACCCTTATAGATTTGCAGGGTGACATCGTTCACGGCGTGTACCTTCACGCCCTTTTTGCCGGTGTCAAACTCCTTCGTCAGATTTCGGGACTCTATCAGAATTTGTTTTTCTTCGTTCATGCCGTACCCTCCCCGCAGTGGAAGCAGCGGGCGTAATGCTCCGCGCCCACAGGTTGAAGCTCCGCCCTCTGTTCCCAGCAGGCGTCAGTGGCCCGCGCGCATCGGGTGCAGAAGGAGCATCCCTTCGGCAGATGGAGCAGATTCGGCACCACGCCGCCGATGGTGTGAAGTCGTTCAGGATTGTTTCCCAGCCGGGGAATCGAGGCCAGAAGTCCCTGGGTGTAGGGATGGGTTGTGTGGTCAAAGAGCTGGAAGGTTTCGCCCTGCTCCATGATTTGACCGGCATACATCACATAGACGTAGTCGCATATTTCTGCCACCACGCCCATGTTGTGGGTAATAATGAGGATACTCATGCCGGTCTGCTCCTGGAGCTGCTTCATCAGCCGGAGAATCTGGGCCTCGATGGTTACGTCTAGGGCGGTGGTTGGCTCGTCTGCAATCAGCAGCTTGGGGTTGCCAATCATAGCCATGGCGATCATCACCCGCTGGCGCATCCCGCCGGACAGCTCGTGTGGATAGCAGTTATAGCGGCGCTCCGGCTCCGGGATGGCCACCTGTGTGAACATCTCGATGACCCGGCGCTTGGCCTCCTCCCGGTTCATCGTTGGGTCGTGGGCCAGCAGCGTTTCCCGCACCTGCCTGCCTACCTTTAGCACGGGGTTCAGACTGGTCATAGGCTCCTGGAATATCATGGAAATGTCCTTGCCGCAGATGGCCCGGAGATGCTTTTCCCCGCAGGTGGTCAGCTCCTGATCCTCAAACAGAATACTGCCTCCGGCTATCCGGCCAGGATAGCGCAGAAGCCCCATAATGGAGCGGGCGGTCATGCTCTTGCCGCAGCCGGATTCTCCCACCAGGCCAACGATTTTGCCCTGCGGGATGTCCAGACTGACCCCATCTACTGCCGGGACAACGCCCTTTTCCGTGAAAAAGCAGGAGCGCAGATTTCGTATCTCTAAAATATTGTTTTCATTTTCCATATATACGCCTCACTGATTCTTCATGTAGGGATCCAGCACGTCCCGCAGGCCGTCGCCCAGGAAATTGAAGGCCAGCACCACGATCATAATGGCGAGGCATGGGCTGAGGCATAGCCAGGGGGCGGTGAACAGAAATTCCTTCGCCTGATTGACCATCAGGCCCCAGGACGCCTGGGGCATCTGCACGCCAATGCCCAGGAAGCTCAGGGAGCTTTCGGAAAGAATGGCGGAGGGAATGTTCAGGGTGAACAGCACGATAAGGCTGGGCAGGCAGTTCGGGAGGATATGCCGCAGCATAATGACCAGCTTTGACACGCCGATGGACTGAGCCGCCTGGACATATTCGCTCTCCTTTAAGCTCAGCGTCTGGCTGCGAACCACGCGGGCCACGCTGGCCCAGCCGGTCATGGACAGCGCCACGAACAGGGTGACAGTGGAGGTACCCATGGTGTAGGTGACGACCATGGCCAGCAGCAGGGAGGGGATAGAAAGCATGATGTCCGCAAGGCGCATGATGATATAATCCACCGCGCCGCCCACATATCCGGCCAGCAGGCCCGCGATAACGCCCACCGCCAGGGAGATAAGGCTTGGCAAAATGCCGATGGTCAGGGATACTCGTGCCCCATACAGCAGACGGGTAAACACGTCCCGGCCAAGCTCGTCCGTTCCCAGCAGATGCTTGGCGGAGGGGCCTTGCAGCCTGTTTAACAAGTCCTGTTCCGCCTCGCCATAGGGGGCGATGACCGGGGCAAGGATTGCCATAAGAATGATGACCAGAATCAGCACGGCGGAGAAGGCGGCCAGCTTATTCTGGCGGCACATACGCAGGAGCTTTTCCCCGATGCCGTCCTTTTCCCCGATCTGGCTTTGCAGCGATTCCTGGTTGCGTATAGATTCATCCATGGTTCACTGCCCCTTTCTGATGCGCGGGTCAAGGACGGAGTACAGCAGGTCTGCCAGCAGATTCCCCGCGATGACGATGATGGTGGTGAAGATGACCGTCCCCTGTAAAACGGGCATATCCCGGTTCGTGATGGCTGTGGTCGCCAGCCGCCCGATGCCGGGGATGGCGAAAATGCTCTCCGTAATGACCGCGCCGCTGAGCATACTGGAAAGCTGTAACGCCATCATAGTGATAACGGGGAGCATGGCGTTTTTCAGCCCGTGGCCCACAATGACCGCCCGGTACCGCAGGCCCTTGGCCTTGGCGGTGTCGATGTAGTCCGCCTGCATGACCTCCACCAGACTGGAGCGGGTCATGCGGGCAATGCTTCCAGCGCTGTTCCAGCCCAGGGCGATGGCCGGCAGAATCATGGTCGGCCAGGAGCCGTCGGACACCAGAGAGAACCACCCCAGCTTGAAGGCCAGCAGGTATTGCAGGAACAGGGATGTCATGAATACCGGCATGGAAAGGCCCATCAGGGACAGGCCCATAAACAGCCGATCCAGGAGCTTGTTTTGATAGATGGCGGAGATGATGCCGGCCAGCAGGCCGAAGGCCCACGCGAACACGATGGCCATGGCGGTCAGCTTCACGGTGTAGGGGAAAGCCTCCATGATCATATCCGAGACGGACAGACCATAGGTGTAGCTGATGCCCAGGTCGCCCTTGAAGAGATTGCCGATATAGCTGACAAACTGCTGCCACATGGGTTTATCCAGTCCCATAGCCGCCGTCAGGCGGTCAATGGTGTCCTGGCTCACATGGTCGCCCAGCAGCACGGAGACGGCGTCCCCCGGAATGATGCGCAGCATCAGGAAGATGAGCAGCACCACGCCGATGATGACCGGGATCGCGCCCAGCAGGCGCTTTAAAAATTGCTTCATATGTATGCCCCCTTGGGATAAAGCAAATCTGCGGACTGTAGCCGAAGCCGCAGTCCGCAGCATTTTTCTGTGTTTGGCTTTGCAGAGGCGTCGCTCTTACTCAGCCCTGGTGATTGTTGCGAAGCAGAAGTCAGAGTAGCCAGCCCAGTGGGGGACGAAGCTCTCTATCCGATCACTGAGGACAAACAGGTGGCTGCTGCTGTAAAGGGGAACCCAGGCGGCGTCCTCGGCCACAATCTGGTACTCCAGCGCGGCATACTCCGCAAGACGCTCGTCGTCGTCCACGATGGCGCGGGCGGCTACCACGCGGGCCATAACGTCGGTGTTATAGTAGTTCAGGCTCCGCTGGGTGGTATTGGCCTCTGTGCCGAAGAAGGTGTAGATGAAGTTGTCCGGGTCGTTGTAGTCCGCCGTCCAGGTGGAGACATAGGCGGTCATCTCGCCGGAGTTACGCAGGTCAAGCCAGGTGGCGTGGTCGTAGTTTGTGATGGTGCAGTTGATGCCGATGGCCTGAAGCTCCTCCGCGATGACCTGGATGACGTTGACGCGGCTGGTGGAGTTGTCGTTGTCGTTTGCAATCTCCATGGCGAAGTAGTAGCCGTCCGCGTCCTTGGTATAGCCCGCGTCGATGAGAAGCTGCTCGGCAGCCTCCGGGTCATATTCAAGCCAGCCCTGGTTGTCCTCGGTGTAGCCGATCAGGCCTTCGGGATAGATGCCGTCAGGAATGGAGCCGTCGTTATCGAAGATGGCGGCCAGGATGGACTCCCGGTCAATGGCCATCTGAATGGCCTTGCGGACGCTGACGTCAGAGAGAGACTCGTCGTTCTCGTTCAGCGCGAGATAGGAGGTACCCAGGCGGTTGGCTGTCACCAGCTTGCCCTCATAGGCGTCGGTCTTATAGGTGGCGCTGACCACGGCGGAATCCAGGAAATCGCAGTCCAGAATGTCTATCTCGCCGTTCTGGAACATCATGCTCAGGGTGGAGGAGTCGGGGATGATCTGGATGTTGACCTCCGTGAAGTCCGGGGTCTCGCCCCAGTAATACTCGTTATAGCTCAGCGTCATGCCGCTGTCGCGGGTCCAGGAGGTGATGACGTAGGGGCCGGAGCCAATGGCGTAGGTATAATCCGTGCCGAAGCTGTCCCCGGCAGCTTCCACCGCGGCCTGGGAGTAGATGCACCCGGCGGGGGTGGCCAGCTCATACAGGAAGCCGGCAAAGGCATAGGCCAGGGTGATGGTGAGGTGGGTGTCGTCCGTCACGACGATGCCCTCGCAGGTGTCGTCATAGGAATAGCCCTCTGCGGCAATCAGCTCGTCAGCGCCCAAAATGCAGGCGGCAAAGTCAGTCTGCACAGAGGTGTCAAGGGCCAGCAGTCGAATCAGGGAAAAGGCCACGTCGTAGGCTGTGAGCTGGGTGCCGTCAGAGAAATACACGTCGTCCCGCAGTGTAAACTCATAGGTCAGGGCGTCGTCAGACACGGTATAGCTCTCCGCCACGCTGTTCACCAGGGAGGTGGAGCCGTCGTCGTTGAGCTGAATCTCAAACAGACGGTCATAAACATTCAGAGGAATCTGGTAATCGTCCGTGGTCTGGTGGACGTCCAGCGTCTCGATGTCGGCAGACCATGCCACATGCAAGGCGTCCGAGGATACGTCGGCGGTTTCTTCCACCTCGGCGGCTTCGGTTTCGGTGGTGGTCTCGGTCTCTTCCGTTTCGGTCGCGTCGGAGGAGGTGTCCGAGCTGCTGGAGCTGCACCCGGCCAGAAGGGTCAGAACCATGGCCGCGCACAGCAGAAGGCTAAGTAGTTTCTTCATAATTTGCCTCTTTTCTCCAAGATTATAGGGTTCATACCCTTACCATAGTATTATAAGGGAAATTTACAATAAAATAAACTGTTTGTAATGCTTTTGTATTTGCAAAAAATGCTGTATATTCCGTCAAATGAAGATTTTACCGCCGAAAAAGCGTAAAAATCAGCAATACCGGCCCCTGTAAGGGCCGGTAGGAAGGATTAAAATTTTTCTTTGCTCTTGAAAACCAGCGCAGCCAGAAGGCCGAACACGATGGCGGCGCTGATACCGCCTGCGGCGGCAGTGAAGCCGCCGGTGAAAGCGCCGATCACGCCGCGCTCCGCCACGGCCTCCCGAACCCCCTTGGCCAGCAGGTTCCCGAAGCCGGTCAGGGGTACGGTAGCTCCGGCCCCCGCCCATTGGGCGAAGGGTTCGTCCACGCCCACCGCGCCCAGTATCACGCCGACCACCACATAAATGGTCAGTATCCGCGCCGGGGTCAGCCGGGTCAGGTCGATGAGAAGCTGTCCAATCAGGCACAGAACGCCGCCCACCAGAAAGGCTTTTAAAAGACTTATAAATATATCCATCTCAGCACCTCCCGTTTTCCAACGCGACGGCGTGGCATATAGCGGGGATGCTCTCGCCCTGCTGATTGGTGGTGGGACTCATCATGGCCCCGGTGGCTGCGAAGAGAAGCCGGTTCCAGTTGCCCTCCAGCATGCCGTGAAGCAGATGACCGCACAGCACCGCGGCGGAGCAGCCGCACCCGGAGCCGCCGCTGTGGGCGTCCTGGCCCTCGATGGAATAGATAAGCCGCCCGCAGTCCATATAGCGTACGCCAAGGTCGATGCCGTCCTTGCGGAACAAATCCCGCAAAATGTCCGAGCCGACCACGCCCAAATCGCCGGTGACGATGGCGTCATAATAATCCGGGCCGCGGCCTGCGTCCTGAAAGTGGGCGGTCAGGGTGTCATAGGCCGCGGGGGCCATGGCCGCGCCCATGTTGTTCATGTCCGTCACCCCGGCGTCCGCGATAATGCCGGTGGTGATGTGGGTGACATAGGGGGGAGGGCCTTCCGCTTTCAGGATGGCCGCGCCCGCGCCGGTAACAGTCCGCTGGGCGGTGGGAGGCCGCTGGCTGCCGTATTGCAGCGGATAGCGGTATTGCCGCTCTGCCGAGCAGAAGTGAGAGCTGGTGGCCGCCGCCGCGATGGAGCAAAAGCCTCCGTCTATCAGCATGGCCGCCAGGGACAGGCTCTCCGCCATGGTGGAGCAGGCCCCATACAGCCCAAAATAGGGCGCGCCGCACTCCCGCATGGCGTAGGCCGACCCGGCGCACTGGTTCAGCAGGTCGCCGGAGAGCACATATTCCACATCTCCCGGCGGCGTTTTTGCCTTGTCGCAGGCGATGGAATAGCACATTTTCAGCATGGCGCTCTCCGCCTTTTCCCAGCTCTTGGCCCCAAAGCGTGAGTCCTCGCTGAGATAGTCGAAGTATTTTTTCAGCGGCCCCTGGCTCTCCTTCCGTCCCCCAACACAGGCCGCCGCCGCAATGGAGGGCTGGAGCGTAAGCCGCACCGTCTGTTTTCCCATTCGTTTCGTTTCCATGGAGATAGTGTGTGTGGTTTTGGGAAAATCATACGGGGAATTTTTTCAAAAACATAACAGCCCTCCGCCAGACTTTAACCGCTGGCGGAGGGCTGCGTGATTTTATGGAGGATTATATATACAGAAGCTGCTCCGCCTCAAAGCGCAGGCGGTCTCTGTCCTCCGGGTGGGCAATGGCGATCAGCGCCTTTACCCTGTCCTGTAGGGCTCGGCCCTTCAGTTCGGCGATGCCGTATTCTGTCACCACCGTGTCCGCGTAAGGCCGGGGAATCGTGACCTGCGCGCCGGGGGTAAGGGTTGACTTGATTTTTGGCTGGCCCTTTTTGGTGCGGGACAGAAGAATCAGGATGCTTCTGCCGTTTTTAGCGTGCTGCGCGCCGTAGGCGAAATCGAAGCCGCCGCCGGGGCCGGAATACTGCCGGGTTCCGATGGATTCGGAGCAAACCTGCCCGGTCAGGTCAATCTCCAAAATGCCATTTATGGATTTCATGTTGTTGTTTTCCATGATGACCCTGGGGTCGGTCACATAGCTGGAGGGGCGGATGACGCAGTTTTTATCCTCGTGCAGATAGTCATAAAGGCTTTGGGTGCCGCCGGCAAAGCAAAAGGTGTGTTCGCCGGGGTTTATGTTCTTCCGCGCTCCTGTGATGACGCCCTTGCGCACCATTTCGCCCATCAGATTAGTGAACATCTCCGAATGAATCCCCAGGTCGTGCTTGTCCATCATGTGCGCGGCGCAGGCGTTTGGCAGCGTACCAATGCCTAGCTGGATGCAGTCCCCGTCGTTTATCAGACTTCCCACATACTGGCCGATTTTGTCCTCTGTCTCCGAGGGAACCAGGTCGGGAATTTCCGGGGGCTGATAGTCTGCCTGATACACCGCCGTCACCTGGGAAATATGGATGTCCATGCCGCCCTCTACCCGCTTGAGCTGCTTGTTCTCCTCGATGATGACCTTCTGCTGGCACTGCTTCTGCTGCCAGATGTCCCACTCCCACATCAGAGACAGGTTTACCTGAAAACAGCCGTTTTCGTCCATGGGGGTGGCGGCTACCACATAGGCGTTCCGGGGGTAGGCGGCGTTATAGGAATAGGGCTGGTCATACAGGTCGCAGGCCACAAAGGTGACGTTTCCCTTGCGAAGCGGCTCATCCCAGCCCCGCGCAAAAAAGGCGGACTGGGTCAGGATATGGCCCTTCATCCCGTCGTTCTGCAAAAAGCCGTAGTCGCTGGAACGGCCCTTCAGCACGGAGACGTTTTCCACCCGCGGGGCAATGGTGTGCAGCGCCCGGCAGAACTCCTGCGGCTCGTTGCAGTCCTTTCCCAGGCACAGGTTGTCCCCGGACTGAATCAGGGCCAAGGCCCCTTCCACGTCCGTCAGCTTCTCCTGATAAAGCCGCTGAAAATCGGCGTATGTATTTGGCATGACTTGTCCTCCTGTTGTTTTTCATACAAGAATTATAATTCAGCGGAAGAGGTTTGAGAAACAACTGGCTTTACAATTAACAACTTTTTGTTGTAAAATAGGTTCCATCAACCGACAAGGTGAAGGGAGAGACCGTCATGCTGTATAAACAGATTCAGTGCTTTTTGGAGGTTGCCAACTATTTGAGCTTTACCGCTGCGGCTCAGCATTTGTATATGAGCCAGCAGGCTGTGACAAAGCAGATTGCGGCGCTGGAGCGGGAGCTGGGCATTAAGTTGTTTTACAGAACCACCCGGCAGGTGACGCTGACCCCGGCAGGGACTGTTCTCCGGGACGATTTTGCGCAAATCAACCGGCAGATTGACGACAGCATCCACCGGGCCAGGGAGATGGAGCAGTCCGGGAAAAATCTGCTGCGTATTGGGTTCCAGTCCGCCCTGTCCCGGCGCGATATTATTCTGCCGGTGACGGATTTTCTGATGAACCGATACCAGGATTTGGAGGTGGATGTGCAGCTCATGGATTTTGTGGCGCTGCGAAACGGACTGATGAACCGAAAGCTGGATATGTGCGTTACCACCTCCAACGACTGGCAGCTCTGGCCCGGCACCCAAGCCACGGTTCTGCAAAGAAAGCAGTTTCAGGTGATATATTCCCAGCGGCATCCGCTGGCGAAGCAGGAGACCATCACCCTGGAGGATATGGCCCAGTATACCCATCTGCTCCTGCCTGACGACACGACCCTGGAGAGGATCGATTCATGGAGCCGCCGGATTCCATTTCGTCGGTGTATCCTCTGCCCGGATATTGAGAGTTTAATGATTCGCCTGGAGCTGGGCCAGGGCTTCGCCCTGCTGACCAGGGTCATCGAGGGCTGCGACGCGCCTGTTTTCCGCTATTGGGACGTTCCTTTTCCAGAAGCCCACGCGGAGATCGTCTGCCTCTGTGGGGAAAACGCCCCGGAGGAGGTGAAGCGGGCTATCTATGAAATACGGGAAAACAATGTGGTAAAAATATAGTGGCTGGTCAATATCGGGGCGGCGGAGCGTATAAAGAAGCAGTGCAACCAGCGGCAAGAGCTTTTGCCGATCAAGGGGCGTCGATACTCTGATAGGGGAAACAGACAAACAATCTGCGCAACCATTGAAAACAAAGGATTTTCCTATTTTTATTCATGTAAACTTCATCTTGTTCCCTTATGCTCTAGCTGGTATACTTTAAGAAAAGCGATATATGCGAATCTACATAAACCAATCGACACAATGGAGGTGTGGGCTGTGCGTATTTTGGTAGCAGAGGATGAGCGGGATATGAACCAGATTATTGTCCGGCGGTTGGCTTGGGAGGGATATTCTGTGGACGCCTGCTATGACGGACAGGAAGCCCTGGAGTATCTTTATGGAGCGCAGTATGATTGCTTAATACTGGATGTAATGATGCCAAAGCTGGACGGCTTTGGCGTGGTAAGGGCCATGCGGGACAGGGGAGACGATACGCCGGTGTTGTTCCTGACGGCCCGCGATACCCTTCAGGACAAAGTGCAGGGACTGGATTCGGGTGGGGACGACTATCTGGTGAAGCCCTTCCAGTTTGAGGAGCTGCTGGCTCGTCTGCGGGCGATGACCCGCCGAAAGGACGGCCAGAGGGCAAATCACTATATCTGTGCCGATCTTGAGGTTGACCCGGCACGGCATATTGTGACCCGTGGCGGTCGGGAAATACAGCTTGCGGCCAAGGAGTACGCCCTGCTTGAATATCTGATTCGCAATAAGGGTATTGTGGTCAGCCGGGAGCAGATCGAAACGAATTTGTGGAGTTATGATTATATCGCCGGTTCCAACGTGGTGGATGTGTACATCCGGCTGCTGCGGAAAAAAATAGATGAGGGCTGGCCGGAAAAGCTGATTCATACAGTGCGGGGATATGGCTACGTTCTGAAGGAGGGACGGTAGGTGAGTCTCAAACTCAAGATGACCCTGTGGTATACTGTGCTGATGCTGGCCATCGTGGGCGTAGTAATCATTTTTGTGATGAGTACCGCCAATGCTTCTGCGGAGACAGCGGCGAAAAATATTCTGCAAAACATCGTGGAACAGAATCAGCGGGAGCTGTGGTATACGGACGGGGAGTTGAAGCAATATGGATTTCACACCTATCAGGACGGCGTCTATTTGATGGTCTACGACCTGGCGGAGCAGCTTGTATTGGGGACGGAGCCGGTGGAGCTGCCGGACATGACCTTTGAGAACAACGCCTTTGGTACCGTTGCGGTGGACGGTGGCGTGTTCTACTACTATCAGGTGTTTGTTGTCAGCGAGGAGAGCGGCGGTTTTTTTCAGGCGACAGGGGATTTTTCCGGCTCAAGAGAGGTGCGGGGCGAACCCAGTGAAGAGCCGTCTGTCGCTCTTGATGACGGAGAGGAAAATACGGAGGAGACCAGTACTGCCGGTGATGGAGCAGTTACGGAGCCTGACGCCGCTGCCAGCGACGAGATGAACGACAGTTTGAACGAGACCAGCGGCGCCAGTGGGGAAGCCAGCGGCGAAGCGGCTGGAAGCGGCGGAAATAGCAGTGGCGAGATGCCCGCTGCCAACGGTTCAGATACAGATGCTGGTGGAGACGGCGCAGGGGAGACCGAGGCATATGCCGCCGCTTTTCAGGGCGGCGCGTATACAGTTCAGTTGCTGTCAGCCACAGGAAGCGGCGGTGTGACGCTGTTGGCTTCCGCCAGCGGTGAGCCTTCTGCCAGCGGTGAGCCGGAGAAAGACGGCGTGTGGTTGATGGGTTTGCTGTCGGCGGACACGGTCTCCACAGTGGGGCCAATGATGTTTATAGCCCTGCCCCTGCTGGTGCTGCTGGCGGCCCTGGGAGGCTGGATTATGGCCACGAAAGCCCTGGATCCCATCCGAGAAATAGACGCGTCCGCCAGAGAAATTTCAGGCGGAGAGGATCTGTCTCGCCGTGTCGATGTGGGCCGGGGCCAGGACGAAATACACAAGCTGGCGGAAACCATAAACGGAATGTTGGACAGGCTGGAACGATCCTTCCAGGCGGAGCGACAATTTACCAGCGACGCTTCCCACGAGCTGCGAACGCCTACGGCGGTCATACTGGCGGAGTGTGAGCTGGCGGAAAAAACGGCGGAAGAGCGTGAAGATTTCCTGCAAAGCCTGTCTGTCATTGAACGGCAGGGGCGGAAAATGTCTGCGCTGATCAGCACGCTGCTGGCCTATACGCGGCGAGAGCAGGGAACGGAAAAGCTGCAAATTGAACGAATAGATCTGTCCGAGCTTACGGAAGCCATCTGCCAGGAACAGCCAATGGTGAACCGGCAGGACATTGCCCTGGAGACGAATATTCAGCCAAGCGTATTTGTGCGGGCGGATTCCGGGCTGATCATGAGCCTTATCCAGAATCTTGTCACAAACGCCTATAAATATGGCCGGGCCGGAGGCCACATCTGGGTCACGCTGTCTGCAGAGGACGGAGCAGCTTACCTATCTGTGAAGGACGACGGGATTGGCATTTCCAGGGAAAACCAGGACAAGATTTGGAACCGTTTCTATCAGGCGGATCCTGCCCGCGAGAACCAGGATGGAAGTCTGGGGTTGGGCCTTTCCATGGCACAGCAGATTGCCCGGCTCCACGGTGGCTGCATCGACCTGTTCAGCCAGGAGGGGAAAGGCAGCGAGTTTGTTTTTTGTATGCCGCTGGATGAACAATAAGGCGTACTGGCAGAAAATGCTGATTTTAAAGGAAAGTGATACAATAAAATAAGATGACTTAATCTAAACTTCATTTTTTTTCATTTTAGATTCATTCAGAAGGAATAATATGGCATCACAACGGAGGTGACAGCCATGTATTCCGCTGGAAAAGCTAAGAGATGGTTAGAGCGTGTTGTAATCTTGGTGTTATCCGCCGCTATTGTATTCGGGGCCTATCAAATCAGCGGCCTGAATCGGGAGGAAGCGGCGTCCTCGGCGCAGGCGGCGGTGCAGGCCATTGCCCTGACTACGGAGGACAGCGCAGGCGTCCTGGTGGCGGACAGCCTGACCTTTGGGGCCACGACCCTGGTGTCCCTCTACGACGTGAGCGCCATCAACGGGCGCACACGGAGCATGGAGATTTCTGTGGAGTCGGAGACCATGACGGAGACGGAAAACGGCACCCTTGTGACCCGAACCCTGACCCTGGACGACATCCCGCTGATGGAGGTCTATATAGACGATGGGGAGGAGAAGCCCCTGCTCCTGTTCCTCCACGGCATTGGCATGGATAAGGAGAGCGTCCGCCCCTATTTGGAGGATTACGCCGCCGCCGGGTATCACGCGGTGTCTATGGACGCCTACGGCCAGGGGGAGCGCTCGGAGTCGGGTATTCTTTATGACGACTGGGCCAGCGTGCTGGTGACTGTCACCGATATTGACCAGGTGGTGGAATTTTACGGCATCGTACCCAATGTGTCCACGGAGGATTTTGTCCTGGGCGGCTTCTCTATGGGAGGCATCGAGACCTGGGTCTATGCGGAGCTTGGCTCCTATACTCCGGCGGCCCTGCTGCCCCTGTCCGGCATTTGCGACACCGACGCCTGGAACGAGGGACGGCTGAACGAATCCTGTATCGCCTGGCTGACCGAGCTGCGGAGCAACGTAACGGTGGTCTACCAGCGCCAGGAGGACGGCTACACTCAGGTGAAGTATGCCACAGTCCAGGGCCTGGACGTGACGGAAAATTTGGAGGCATTTACGGATATTCCCATTTTCATGGCCATCGGAACAGAGGATTATTATTTCAGCAGTTCCGGCTCTCAAGCCGTTATAGAGGCTGTTCAAGAGGCCGGCAATGAAAACGCTGTCATCAGCATTTATGAAGGTATCACCCACACCGTTACTCCGAAAATGGTGGCGGACAGTATAGAGTTTTTGCAGGAAGTATTGGGATAAAAAAGGAAAACGGAAAGGGCTGTATCAAAACCGCTTGGTTTGATACAGCCTCTTTCTTTGAGGAGGACGACGGTATGCTTCGCGATGGTTTCACCGCCATAGATATTTCGATCCATGCCCCCTGTGAGAGGGGCGACCCGCTGACGATGCCGACCAGTACATCTACATGGTGCCATTTCAATCCACGCCCCCCGCGAGGGGGGCGACACTATCTGGGCCGGGTCTTCCCTGCTGTATTTAATATTTCAATCCACGCTCCCTGCGAGGGGGGCGACGACGGAAGAAGCATTTTTCAGAACCTTCAACACGGAAATTTCAATCCACGCCCCCCGCGAGGGGGCGACCCGTTGCTGGGCCGGGGAAAGCATAACCGTCGCATTTCAATCCACGCCCCCCGCGAGGGGGGCGACTTACTCAGAGTTTCATTTAATTTACTTAATTCTTTTATTTCAATCCACGCCCCCCGCGAGGGGGGCGACGGCTAACTCACACTAAAGACCTATTAACTCAAAGCAATTTCAATCCACGCCCCCCGCGAGGGGGGCGACTACAATGGCTGTATGGCCTTTACTCTTTGTAACAAATTTCAATCCACGCCCCCCGCGAGGGGGGCGACCATGGAGGGCAACAACGATGGAATGGATTAAGGAATTTCAATCCACGCCCCCCGCGAGGGGGGCGACCGTGGGAGCTGGGCGTGACAGGGACGAGCTACACGCGATTTCAATCCACGCCCCCCGCGAGGGGGGCGACCCAGCATAGCCAGCGTACTGCAGCATGAAAGGTATTTCAATCCACGCCCCCCGCGAGGGGGGCGACTCCGTGGACGGCAAGGCCGGGCCGGAGACGTTCGCATTTCAATCCACGCCCCCCGCGAGGGGGGGCGACGCCAGAGACTCTGGAGGAGGCGAAGCGGGAGATATTTCAATCCACGCCCCCCGCGAGGGGGGCGACCCGCGTTAATGTGCTGGGCCTCCAGGTTAACATATTTCAATCCACGCCCCCCGCGAGGGGGCGACCGTGCAGGAGGCTTTGACGATCCCCAGGGGACAATTTCAATCCACGCCCCCCGCGAGGGGGGCGACCTGCCGTATATGCGTCTGAATTCCAGCTATCCTTTATTTCAATCCACGCCCCCCGCGAGGGGGGCGACCATCATCCGACAAAAGGTCTACAGTGTGAGAGAATTTCAATCCACGCCCCCCGCGAGGGGGGCGACGATTTGTTAAGGCGGTTTCCCTACCGCCATATGTTATTTCAATCCACGCCCCCCGCGAGGGGGGCGACTTTGCATTAATTGTAATAGTCGCATCAGAATCTACAATTTCAATCCACGCCCCCCGCGAGGGGGGCGACAGAAGATCACTCGTGGATTCAGAGAATCAGCTTATATTTCAATCCACGCCCCCCCGCGAGGGGGGCGACCCTTTACTGCTTCATCCTCTGTTATGTAGCCCTTTTCATTTCAATCCACGCCCCCCGCGAGGGGGGCGACTTTGTTGTCTGTACAAATCGCCTGTATTTGTGGCATTTCAATCCACGCCCCCCGCGAGGGGGGCGACCAATTCGCCTGTAGTTTGGCTTTCTAACTCGTAATAATTTCAATCCACGCCCCCCGCGAGGGGGGCGACAATATTGCATATACCATTTACGAGGCAAAGAATATATTTCAATCCACGCCCCCCGCGAGGGGGGCGACGCTACTACCGCGAGGACGTAGAACAGGGGATTTATTTCAATCCACGCCCCCCGCGAGGGGGGCGACTTAGACCCAGGTTTTAGCGATCTGTTATATTACATTTCAATCCACGCCCCCCGCGAGGGGGGCGACACTTAGACGGTTCTTTCTCATGCGATCTCTAACAATTTCAATCCACGCCCCCCGCGAGGGGGGCGACTTGACCACATATCATCAAATTTTATTTCCCTGTTATTTCAATCCACGCCCCCCGCGAGGGGGGCGACGAGCAGCAGCCCCAGGACAAAGCCGGACGCAATAATTTCAATCCACGCCCCCCGCGAGGGGGGCGACCTTTTTATAATGCTACTTTCAACCCGGACATCGAATTTCAATCCACGCCCCCCGCGAGGGGGGCGACTTATACTTGTAAGGCAGAGGGAAACCTCTTTTGATTTCAATCCACGCCCCCCGCGAGGGGGGCGACAGCTTCTGATGCTGTAAGGGGACTGTTGTCGATGACATTTCAATCCACGCCCCCCGCG
>JAJPYE010000010.1 GCA_021205095.1 Oscillospiraceae bacterium
TGGTGCGCGAGGCGGGACTTGAACCCGCACGTGCGTAATGCACACTAGAACCTGAATCTAGCGAGTCTGCCAATTCCACCACTCGCGCATGAGCGCCGATTCCTCAGCGCCCGATTAATATACCATAAATGACTGCTTTTGTCAACGCCTAATTTTCGATTTCTGAAATCTTTTTCAGTCCACCCAAGCTTCCAGGTCTTTCAGGCAATCCAGGAGCGGCTGGGGTATCTTATCGCCAAATTTCTTGTAGTGTTCCTCGATATGCCGTACCTCCTGACGCCACAGATCCGGGTCAACGCGCAGAAGCTCGCGGAGATCGTCCTCCGTCACATCCTCCAGGCCATTGGTGTCGATGTCCTCCGGCTGGGGCAGATAGCCCAGGATGCATGGTTCCGCATCGATGACGCCCACGCAGCGCTTCATAATCCACTCCAGAACACGCAGGTTCTCGCCAAAGCCCGGCCACAGGAAATGACCATTGTCGTCCACCCGGAACCAGTTGACGGTAAAAATCTTGGGCGGGTTCGTCAGCAGCTTTTCCATGTCCAGCCAATGCTGCCAGTAGTCCGCCATGTGATAGCCGCAGAAAGGCAGCATAGCCATGGGGTCGTGGCGAAGCTCGCCCACCGTTCCCTCCGATGCGGCAGTCTTTTCCGAAGCCATAACGGAGCCGGTGAACACGCCGTGAACCCAGTTCTTGCTCTGGCATACCAGGGGCGCGGTCTTGGCGCGGCGGCCTCCGAAGATGATGGCGGAAATGGGGACGCCCTGGGGATTATCAAATTCAGGGCTGATGCAGGGGCAGTTGGTGCTGGGAGCGGTGAAGCGGGAATTGGGATGGGCCGCAGGCGCGCCAGAGGCGGGATCCCAGGGCCGTCCCTGCCAATCCAGTGCGTTTTTGGGCGGGTTTTTGTCCATGCCCTCCCACCAGACGGTGCCGTCCTCCTTCAGGGCTACGTTTGTGAAGATGGTGTTTTTATGGGTGCTTGCCATGGCGTTGGGGTTGGATTTCTCGCTGGTGCCGGGAGCCACGCCGAAGAAGCCGTTTTCCGGGTTCACCGCCCAAAGGCGACCGTCCGGGCCGGGACGAAGCCAGGCGATGTCGTCGCCCACCGTCCAGCATTTCCAGCCCTTCTCCCGGTAATATGCCGGGGGAATAAGCATGGCAAGATTGGTCTTGCCGCAGGCAGAGGGGAACGCGCCGCAGACATAGCTGACCTCGCCCTGGGGATTTTCGATACCCAGAATCAGCATATGCTCCGCCATCCATCCCTCTTCCCGTCCCAGGCAGGAAGCGATGCGCAGCGCAAAGCACTTCTTCCCCAGCAGGGCGTTGCCGCCATAGGCGGAGTTGACGGACATGATGTAGTCCTCCTCCGGGAACTGAACGATATAGCGCTTTTCCGGGTCAAGCTCGGCGGAGGCGTGAAGGCCGCGGATATAGTCGGCGCTGTCGCCAATAGCGTCGTAAACCGCCTTGCCCATACGGGTCATAATGGCCATGGACACCACCACATAGATGCTGTCCGTCAGCTCGATGCCATACTTGGCAAAGGGAGACCCGATCACACCCATGGAGTAGGGGATCACATACATGGTGCGCCCGGCCATACAGCCGTCATAGATCCCGTGCAGCTTGGCTTTCATCTCGTCGGGATCCATCCAGTTATTCGTGGGGCCGGCGTCCTCCTTCTTGCGGCTGCAAATGAAGGTCCTCCCCTCCACACGAGCCACATCGCTGGGGTCGCTGCGATGCAGATAGCAGCCGGGCAGCTTCTCCTCGTTCAGGCGGATAAGCTCGCCGGTGGAGACCGCCTCCGCCCGAAGCTCCTCCAACTGTTCCTCGCTTCCGTCGATCCAGACGACCTGATCCGGGCGGCACAAATCGGCGCAGCTCCCTATCCAATCAAGGATATGTCTGTTGCTGGTAAGTGGTGTCATAGCCTCTCCTTTATGTATCTGATAATTTTCCGATTTCTGTTGTCAGGGCGGCAAACGCCGCCAAATCCAGAGCCTCCCCCCGCACCCGTTCGTCCAGACCGCAGGCCGCAATGGCATGGGCTGCGGTTTCTCTGCCGCACAGGCCGTCCAGGGCGTTGGCCAGCGTTTTTCGCCGCTGGTTGAAGGCCGCCCGTATTACTTTGAACAGGGCTTTTTCGTTTACATCCAGGGGCGGCGCCTCCCGCATTTCCAGGCGCACCACCGCACTTGTCACCTTCGGTCGGGGAACAAAGCACTCCGGCCCTACGTCAAATAATATTTCTCCCGCCCCATACCATTCCGTCAGCAGGGAAAAGGCGCTGTAGTCCTTCCCGCCCGGTCTGGCGCACATCCGCAGAGCCATCTCCTTCTGCACCATGACCGTAATGGTTCGAAAGCATCTGGCCTGATACAGCTTCGTCAGCACTGGGCTGGTGATACTGTACGGCAGATTCGCGCACACCACAGGTCGCAAACCGGCAAGACGTTCCTTCGCATCCGCCGCCAAATCCCGGCGCAGCACATCCTCGAAGATAATTTCAATATTCTCCCGTCCGGCCAGGGTTTTGGCCAACACAGGCCGCAGCGCCTCGTCCGTCTCATATGCCAGCACACGTTCCGCCCGATCCGCCAGACGTTCTGTTAAACAACCCACGCCAGGGCCGATTTCCACCACGCCGTCGCCGGAACCGACGCCGCTCTCCGCCGCAATGCGCTCCGGCACCCAGGGGGCAATGAGAAAATTCTGCCCCTTGGCCTTGGAAAAATGAAAGTCCGCCGCCGCGAGCAAGCCGCGGATCTGCGTGTAATCACATAAATCAAGCTGCGCCATAGTCGTTACCCGATGGGCAAAAGCCAGCACACGATCGGTATCGTCACCACAGACAACACCGTGGTAACAAATACCGTCCGGGAGGCTATCCGCTCATTCCCGCCGTATTGAATGGAAAGCATGGTGGCAAAGGAGGCCACAGGCATGGCCGCCAGCACCGTCATGGTACCAAGCAGCACCGTGTCCGTTATAAACAGGCGCAGCGCCGCCCACACAAGCACCGGCGCGACCAGCAGCCGCACAGGGGCGAAGGCATAAGCCCGCCAGTCGCCAAACACCTCGCTCATCTTCTGGCTTCCCAGAGAGGCCCCTATGATGATCATGGCCAAAGGAACGATGGTATCTCCCAACAGGTCGATGGCATCCGCCACAGGGGTCGGAATATGTATCTTCGTCAAAAGCAGAACAATGGCAATGATCGCTGAAATAAGAGGGGCATTCAATAGCTGCCGCCAGCTTATTTTCGTTTTGCCCTGGCCCCGATGCAGCAGGCTGATGCCCAGCGTATAGGCCAGCAGATTAAACGGCATATTTAAAATCGCCGCATAAAACAGCCCCTTGCTGCCAAAAAGCGTCTCCGCCACCGGGAAGCCCATAAAGCCCACATTGCCGAATATGGTCATAAAGCTGTATATGCCCCGGTCTTCCTTTTTAAATCGGTAAAGCACAGGAGTCAAAAAACCCAGCGCTATCGGGACGCCATACATAACGCAGGCCGCGCCGAACACGCCCAGAAGCTGTCCCGCCGAAATATCCAAATCCTCGCCGACAACACTGCTGATAATCTGTGCGCTCTGGGGAAAAACAAGTGCGAATCGGGTAAGACGACGGTTCGTCTCCTGATCCACCACGCCTGTTTTTGCCGCCGCCACACCGACCAGCAAAAGGATGAGCAGGACGAGCATCTGCTCAAAAACTGATGAAATCTCCATAATTCTATTATATTACCATCGAGGCGGGACAAATGCAATATAATTTTTTAAAATACAGGCAAAAGAAATACCAAAGAGTGTTAAAACCACAGTAAAAACTGTTTCTATCGCCCTGCGAGCGGTATCACCGCACGCCTCAAACCATGCCGGCAAAGTGGGTGGCAAGCCACGCGATACTCGTCGCCGTGCCAACAGCAGCCAGAAGCTTGCCGGACACCCGATCCTTTTTCCGTCCCCGGCGGCCCATGGTCTTTTTCAAGTAGGCATCGGCAGCCCGCCGGGCCTCCGCCAGCACCTTATCCGGGCTGCTCTCCCTGTGGAACGCATCGTCCCGAATGACGAATATGGCCTCCTCAAATATTCGTGGATCCGGAGATCTCACCACCACAACCCGCCGGTTCGTTCCTTTTATCATCATAGCAGCCTCCCTGTTATCCCTATGCTTCCAGTCTAACCGGCTGCTGCCAGGATTATACCGTTCTTCATGATTTTTCCATGGGATTTTGGCCCCCAGTTTCGTAGCTCTCACTGCCGTTCCTCCACTCGGATCGCCAGCGCCGTCATGTCGTCCGTGTGACCGAAGCGCTCCGCCGCCGTTTTCAGAGTGGTTCGGGCCAACGCCTTGGTTTCCATGCCGTCGCTGGCATTTAAAATATCCCGGAGCCACTGGTCGTTTTTCTCCGCCAGCACTCCGTCAGAGGCGATAAGCGCCACGTTTCCAGGCCGCAAACGCATTTTTATCATATCCGGGTTCGACCCTTCGCCCGCCAACATACCCGCCACCAGGGAGGTACAGCGAACCCGCCGAATCGCCCGCCCCGTCTTTACATAGGAAGGAGCCGCGCCGTATTTATAAAAGCTGGTCTGCCCGGTGAACAGGTCGATGCAGCACAGATCCACCGTGGCATAGCCCCAGTCCTCCCCGTTTTTCAGCATGGCGGCAGAGTTTAAAAGCCGCATGGCGCACCCCGGCTCTGTCCCCGCCTTTAAAAGCTCTTCCAAAATTTCCACCGTGGCAATGCTCTCATGGGCCGCCCGTTCCCCCGTTCCCATGCCGTCGGACAGGATAACGCACAGCCGCCCGCTGTCCGTCTTAAAATACGTTCCCCGATCGCCGGAAACGTTCTCTCCCTCCTTTTTCATGGATGCGATACCCACAGACACCGCCAGCGGCTCCGCCTGCCGCAGAATCATCCGCCCCGGCTCCCCGGTTCTGACCCGGCAAAGGCGTACTCCCGTCACATCGGACAAACGTTCCAGGTAATCCGTCTCCTCCGCCAGAGCTTCTATCCCGGCGCCCTCCAAAACGGCGTGGAGCCGCCCGTGACCGTCCCGGAAGGCGGAGCAGCTTCCCTCTACCTCCTTGGCCTTTAAAAACCGTATCAGCCGCCGTTCCACGGCCCCATCCGGCCCGGCGGCGCCGCCCAGCTCCCCGGCGGCGTCCCCAATGACAGCCGCCATATCCACGAATTGTCCGTATGCCGCCGCACGGCTTTCCTGGAGCCGCGCCCTGTACTGCCGCCGATACAGCAGTCCCCGCAGCTCCCCGTTCACAGCGCTTACGAACGCCTCCGACGCCACGCACCGCTGTCGGAAGGCCACAGGCATATCCTGCACGGTCAGCGCTCCGCGCCGAATCATCCCCTCTGTCAGCCCCCGAAGGCTTTGCACCGTCTCCGCGTAATCCTTCTTCCAGCACTGCTCTTTTCCGGCGCAGGAACGGCACACAATATCCGCCGCGCGGTCAAAAACCGCGTCCGTCTCTCCGCTCTCGTCATGCTTCGGCTCCGAGCGGGCGGCGGATTCATACAAATGCCGAAACCCCGCGCTTAAATGCTCCAGCCGCCGGGCCTGATAATAGCGAAACGCCGTCTCGCCCCGGCCACGGCCCACCCGCAGCAGCGCCCCCATCGGGGTCAGAAGCCCCTGGGGGATGAGCATGAACAGCACCGAAGCCACAAAGCACTCGTACAGCGCGGCGATATGCGCCCCATCGCTCCAGGCCAGCAGCACCGCCACAGAGTTCGCTGCGCAGAAGGCCACGGAAAACGCCAGCCGCCCATAACGGTACAGCGCCCCGGCGATCAGCCCTGACAGGGCGTATGCCGCTCCATAAAACAAGGACGCCCCCGCCGCCATGTCCATACCAAGGCCCAGCGCCGTTCCGGCGGCGCAGCCGGGCAGCGGCCCGCCGCAGAAGCCCGCCGCCATCACCAGAATCAGCGCCAGGAATCGGCCCACGGACACCATCTGAAACAGCTCGATAGACGCCAGCCCCATCAGCGCGCAGGCTGCCAGCACTGCCGTGCTGATCGTCCGGCGCAGCTCCGCCGCTTCGGTCGCAGTCTTCTCCGGCTCCAGAACCAGGCCATAAAAATAGGTGCAGCCTGCGGACAAAATCACTTCCATAAACATCCGCATCATACCGGGTATTCCGCTGATGGTCTCCTGGCGATACAGTACGCCTGTCCCCGCCGCCAGCACCGCCGCCACAATCGGCATAAACCATCGCTTTTTTCGACAGGCCAG
Source organism: Oscillospiraceae bacterium (assembly GCA_021205095.1). Classification (GTDB taxonomy): domain Bacteria; phylum Bacillota; class Clostridia; order Oscillospirales; family Oscillospiraceae; genus CAJOIG01. The sequence goes on from JAJPYE010000010.1 coordinate 6,274, forward strand.
TCCCTGCGTCACAAATCCCACCGTAAACATCAAAAGCGAGGTGGCGATATATCGAATCCCCACCAGAATGGTTCCAGACAGCAAATATCCAACACTTGCCCCCACGAGGCACAAAAAACCATCCAATCCAAAGCCTGAAGCCCCCACCGCGGCGAATCCGAAGGGGCCGCAGCTTCCAAAAAGCCGCCCTGCGCCTGTGGCAAGGCCCAGAATAAAATAGCCTCCGTGCGTCAGCACCGCTTTCAGCTTTGGTTTGCGCCGTAGCAGTTCCCCCCAGGTTAATGCCGGTCGTTTTGCCTGTGCAGCCATCGTAGTTCCTCCCGTATTCTTTCGTTGACATAATAATACCCAAATACAGTGGAATTTCCCGTCGTATACTGTAAGTCCACAAAAAAATCGCCTGGATTAAAAAATCCAGGCGACATAATCTTATATTCTTTTATTGCTCTGCGCTTCGTACCAGATCCTCCCCGATTTTATACACATCACCGGCGCCCACAGTCAGCACCACATCTCCAGGGGCCACCGCCCAGCGGAGGGCGGTCTCCAGCTCCTCAAAGGAGGGGAAAAACAAACTGTTTGGTATCTGCTTTGCCAGATCCTCCGAGGAAATACCCAGAGTATTCTGCTCCCGTGCGGCGTATATTTCCGCCAGATATGTCAGGTCGGGCCGCTTGAGCTGCTGAACAAAATCGTCGAACAACGCCTGTGTGCGGGAATAGGTGTGGGGCTGGAATACCAGTATCACTCGCTTATAGCCCAACGGCTCCACCGCATCCAGCAGCGCTTTCAGCTCCCCCGGATGGTGGGCATAATCGTCATAGACGTCCGCTCCGTTATACTTGCCCTTGAACTCAAAGCGCCGGTTGGCTCCCTGGAACCCCGCCAGGCCATAGGTCACGGCTGTGGCGGAAACCCCCAGGGTAATAGCGGCAGCGGCAGCAGCCAGGGCGTTTTTCACATTGTGCAGGCCCGGCACATGAAGGTGCAGATGGGCAAACAGCCTGCCATGGTGCAGCACGTCAAACTCCGTCCTCGCGCCCCGGCTGACGATGTTCACCGCCTGAACGTCCGCCTCCGGCGACAGGCCGAAGGTAACAACATTTCTGTCAATCCCCGCCAGGGCCTCCATGGTGTTTTCATCGTCCAGGTTCGCAATCACCGTCCCATCCGGGGGGACAAGCTGGGCAAATTTGCGGAAGGAGGCCTTCACCGCCTCTAAATCGTGAAAATAATCCAGGTGATCCGCCTCGATGTCCAATATCACCGCCACGGTGGGATAAAAGGACAAAAAGCTGTCGTAATACTCGCAGGACTCCATAACGATGGTGTCCCCCTGTCCGACCCGGTGTCCGGCGTTCAGCAGCGGCAGCGTGCCGCCGATCATGACGGTCGGATCCCGCTCCGCCGCCATCAGAATATGGGTACACATGGAGGTGGTGGTGGTTTTGCCGTGGGTACCCGCAATGCACAGGGCGTTTTTATAGCCCTTCATCAGCGCCCCCCACGCCTGCGTGCGTTCAAAAACCGGGATGCCCAGGGCATGAGCGGCCTGTATCTCCGGGTTATCGTCCCGCACGGCGGCGGTACGCACGATAAAATCCAGTCCGGGCTGGATATTCTCCGCCCGATGGCCTATATTGACCGGGATGCCCCGCGCCTCCAGATGCGACACCTTTTCGCTGCACTGCATATCGCTGCCCGTGATAATGAGTCCCGCATCCTGCAAGACCTCCGCCAGCGGCGACATGGACACGCCGCCAATACCAATAAGATAGCCCCGCTTGCCGGGAACCAAATAATTATCAAAAGAAGACATAACCGCTCCTTACATATCCAAATTCAATAAGCTATTTACAAAATCACCCTATTATATTCCCTTCCCCGAAATTTTACAAGCCTTTACAGAGATATATATTATATACATCTATATACATCTTCTTTCACAGCGGTGGTTTGATAATGCCAAGATTCAGAAATATGGGATAGATATACGACGCGCCAAACACATTCAGCTTTTTCGGACCGGGCATCAGCCCGTCCAGCTCCTGCACGCGGCAAAAGGCAAGCTCTATGGAGGCGCGGGTGATGGATTTATCCTTCCTGTCCACAAACATCTCCCCACCCCGAATGGTATAGTGAAACTCCAGTCCCTTGGCAGTATAAAACGGAAGGTATTGGAAGCGTTCCAGCATCTCCCACAGTTGCTCTATATCCAGCTCCTGTATATCCAATGCCACGGTCTTTGCCCCCTTTTATGTAACTATTCGATTGTGTCAATAGTTTTGTGTAAACTTGTTAAAGTTTCTTGTATCAGTGCA
>JAJPYE010000044.1 GCA_021205095.1 Oscillospiraceae bacterium
ACCAGCGCTGACCGCGCCGTGGCCGCCATCCATCGGTAATTCTTTGAAAATTAAGATTTAGAGCGCATTGAGCTTATTTTCGCGCCGTCCCTTGGGGCGGCGCGAAAATTTTATTCGTGTTTTCAGGAATAGACGGTTGACAGCGTGTAACTTTTGTGATAAATTGTTTTTATATCGTAACCAATTTGTAACTTTTATAAAATCTGGCAGATCGTGGGGGAAGAGATATGATCGATACTGGGCTGGAGCCTGGGGGGACGTTGGCGGAGAGATTGGCAGGCATGACCCCGGATCAGGCTGTCAAAATGGGCCGGGAGCTGTGCGTGCAGTTGCCGGAGGAGCCGGAGAGCTTTCACGGCGGCGTGTGGCCTGGCAATATTCATCTGGACTGGGAGGGCAAGGCCGTCCTGGGAGAGGCTGACCACAGCGCGGCGGCTGGACGCACGGCGGATCAGGTGGAATATGTGGCCCCGGAATATTTCTGGGACAATATTGCGTCTGCCGCCGGAGATGTTTATGCCGTGGCTTTGCTGATTTATGCCGGATGCAGCGCGGGCCGTCTGCCCTTCCAGCCGGAGAATCCGACGGAAAGGGATCGCTCCGACGCGCTTCGCCGCCGGATGAAGGGAGAGCCGGTTCCCCGGCCTCAGAGCGTCAGCGATCCCCTTTGGGGCGTGCTGGAAAAGGCACTGTCCTATGACGCGGAGAGCCGTTATCTCACCGCAAGGGAGCTGCTGGCCGCCCTCGGCGATACGGATGAGGCGCTTCCCTCCCTGGCTGGCGTTGCAGGCGCTGTCGCCGCTGCGGAAACGGCGGGAGACGCAGCCCAGACCGAGGAGACGGCGGCTGAGGAAACTGTTTCTGAAGAGGAAGCAGCAATCGAGGAACCCGCGCCGGAAGAGGCGGCGAACCAGGAACCTGCCTCTGAAGAGGAGGCGGCGACGGAGGAACCCGAATTTTCGGAGGAGACGGCGACCGAAGAACCCGATATTACAGAGGAAGCGGCAATCGAGGAAGCCGAGCCTGTGGAGGAGAGCATCCAGTCGGACGCCGTCCCGGAGGAGACGAACCTGAACGAGGAGATCGCCTCGGAGGGGGAGATGGACTGGACGAAGGATCTGGATGGCCTGAGCCATGAGACCGCCCTCTGGGAGGAGGAGATGGAGGCTGCCGCCGCCGGGCTTCCCATGCAGGAGGAGCTGGCGCGCTCCCAGGAGGAACAGGCTGCCGCCAATGTTAAGCGGCAGTATACGGTTCAAAAGGATTTTGAGAAAACACGCCGCACCAAGCGGGAACCGTCCATGGCGCCAACGGCCCAGCGAAAGGAAAAAAAGAGCCTTTTGGGGCCTGTGCTGTCCGTAATTGGGGCCGCAGTCCTGCTGATCGTGGTGCTGGTGCTGGTGTTCGGCGGCAATGGAGACGGGGGCCTTCAGGAAACCTCCCAGAGCTCCGCCACCTCCCCGGCAACAGCGGAGCCGACGATTACACCCATTACGATTACCCCTGCGCCCACCGCCACCGCTACGGCCAGCCCTGTTCCCACAGTGGCCGCAGACGCAGACGATGAGGAAGAGGAGCAGGGCGACGGCGCTGCCGCATCAGGGGCGCTCGTCACGGCCACCGCTACGCCTGCGGCCACTGACGGCAGTAGCTCTGGTTCCGGCAGCGGTAGCGGATCCGGCGGCAGCTCCGGCAGTTCCGGCAGCTCTGGCTCCAGCTCCAGCTATACCGTAACGGAGGTCAGCGACACGGTATATGTCACCTATAGCATAACCAACGTCCGCAGCGGCCCTGGCACTGACTACAGCATACTTGGCACGGTGACGGCAGGAACGGCCCTGACCCGCACCGGCATTTCCGGCGGATGGAGCCGGGTTGAGTATAACGGACAGACAGGCTTTATCTCTACCTCGCTTTTGTCTACCACTGCCCCGGCGGCCACAGCCACAGCTACCGCTGCTGCCACGGCGGAGGCGACAGCTACGCCCACGCCCACACCCACGGCTACAGCGGCGGCCAGCGTTACCTCGGCGCCGACGGCGGCCTATACGGTGACGGTCAGCAGCCTGGGCTGGGAGGACGCGAAGGCTGAAGCGGAAAGCGCCGGAAAGACGCTGGCCGTTCTGTCCAATGATGACGATTTTGAAAGCCTGACCGCGCAGTTGGACGGGATGAGCGTTTCCTGCGCCTGGCTTGGAGCGGTCAAGGAGGCTGGAACCTGGTACTGGGAGCAGAACGGAACAAAGACTGCCTTTACCAGCGACGACAGCGCCCACTGGGGCGATGATACCGACGGCGACTGGCTTCTACTGGCCAAAATAGACGGCACATGGCAGTATATAGCCGTCTCCGCCTCGGACTATGCCGACACCGTATCCTCTGGCCTGCTGGTCTACGTGACTGAATAATATAAATTCTCTATATCAAATGAGAAGCGAGCAATTTGACCTGATGCGTATCAGGGCTATGAAGAGGCCGGTTGAACGCTGACAATTTTCTGTTTAGTGGCGGCATTCGTCTTGAAAACGAACCCGGAGGGGCGAAAGCCTTCTCCGGGTTTTTACAGCGGGAGAGAATGATAAACGCAAAATATTTTACGATAAACATTAAAAAATAGTTGACAAACGTTATTTTCCCCGTTATACTGAACCCATCAAACATATGGGAGGTATCCAAATGGATAAGCTTTGCAAAACAGCCAGGGGGCTGGACGTATTCTTTCGGGTTCTTTTCTGGCTCGCGGTGGCGATGGGCGCTGTAATGCTGATTGCGGACATCGCCGTACTGGCCGGGGCTGGCCTGAACGGCGGGGAGGGCCTTCAATGGCTTGTCACCCTTGATGTAAACGGCACGGCCTACAGCATAGCGGACGCGGCGGCGGACGGGCTGCCAGGGGTGTTTATCACCCTGTCTGTCCTGTTCGTGCTGTCCCTGGCCTTTGGACTTTGCGTGATTCACGTCATCCGGCAGCTCCTCCGGCCCATGAAGGAGGGCCGCCCCTTCGAGAGCGCCGTCAGCCGGAGCTTACGGCGGCTGGGCTGGCTGGCCATCGCCTACGGCGTGTTGGAGGCGGTCGTCGCCGCCATCGCGCAGTTTGTGCTGACCCAGGCGCTGAACGTAACGGACGCCGCCGCGCTGGATGTAGGCTATGACCTGTCCTGGCTTCTTCTCGCCGTGCTGCTGTTTTTGTTCTCCTACATCTTCCGCTATGGGGAGGAGCTTCAGCGACAGGTGGACGAGACCTTATAAGGAGGCGTATCATGGCAATTATTTTGCGGCTGGATCGGGTGATGGCCGACCGAAAGATGTCCCTGAACGAGCTTTCCGCCCGTGTGGGCATCGCAAACGTCAATCTCTCCAAAATCAAAACCGGAAAAGTCAGCGCCATCCGCTTTTCCACCCTGGACGCCATCTGCGACGCCCTGGACTGCCAGCCGGGGGATATTCTGGAGTACCGGCGGGAGGAAAAAAAGCCGGAATCGGAGGGGTAACTCATCGTTTTTCTTGTGACGACCCGATAAATTGGTTGAGGTAAGTGGCGGAGAAATGTGATATTCTATTAATATTCCCTGAAAACATTATGAAAAGGAGAAAACCTATGAAGATCACAAAGATCCTGGCAAGCCTGCTGGTTGTGTGCCTGCTGCTTTCCTCCGCCTGCTTCGCCACCAGCGACGCCTCCGGCGAGGCGTCAGGGGAGGCCTCCGGCAGCAGCAGCCGCCTTCTGACCGTTTCGGAAGGGGAGCTGACCGTCAGCGAGGAGGGTACCTGGACGGTGGAGGGCGATCTGCCGGAGAGCGGCGAGGCCATCGCCGCCATTCAGTTCGAGGCAGGTTCTGCTTCCGAGACCTTCCTGTCCGTCACCTCGTCAGAGCATGTGGACGCGCTGGAGGATGGCTTCACCGCCATTTTGGGCGACGAGCAGGAGCTTTTCGCCGTGCCCAACTTCGCGGAGATTTATTCAAACGACGGCCTGAATCCCAATGCCGAGGGCTATGACCTGGACTACACCTGGATAAGCCAGATCGACTGGGACGAGGACAGCGACACCTATGGCCAGTATACCGCCGTCACCGAGGGGGGCCAGGCCCTGCTGGCGGAGCTTTTAGACGGGGCCTATTACAGCGTGTCCATCTCCGGCGACTCCCTGGGCGATGAGACCGCCAGCCGCGGCCCCACCCAGGTGTCCGTCTCCGGTGGCGCGGCTCTGCTCATTGAAAACGCCTATGTTTACAGCGAGGGCCTGGAGGGCCTAGCTGTTTCCAACAACGGCACCAGCGGCGTCGGCTCCACTTTGGTGGTGAAGGACTCCCTGCTGGTGACGCGGGGTTACGTCCCCGCCTTTGCGGGCCAGTCTGAGAACCTGCCCAACGACCCCCTGCTTGTCACTGGCGCTGACCGCACCGTTCTGTCCGGCGGCGAGAGCGTCACCTATTACTATGACACCGTGGTCACGGTGGATGGCTGGGCCTCCATCTCCACGGACGGCGCCTCCGGCGACGGCGTTGACCTGGTGGCCGTGAACACCTTCGGCTCCGCCCTCCTGGGCGGCTACGGAACCTACGCCGACGGCAACTGCCGGGATTACTTCTACGCCTCCGTGCTGGAAGGCGCGGAGATCGGCATTATCATCGCCGGTACCGGCGAGGTCAGCGTCTATGACGGGGACGAGGGCATAGAAGGGGGCGCCGGGTACGGCGTGGGCCTGTATGGGGACATCGACCCCTATGCCTTCGCGGATGAGGATGAAGACTATACCGCCCTGGGCGGCTCCACCATCGCCGGTGGCCGCTACGCGGTGATGATGCACCTGGCCGGTTCCTATTCCGCCGATCCCCAGGGCTATCTCTACGTGAAGGACAGCACCCTGCTGACCGACCGGGAGCTGCTCTCCGACGAAGACATCGAATACAGCATCAACGCCTCCTGGTACGGCCAGGAGCTTAGTCCCAACATCCAGAAGTACATCGAATACACCGAAGGCTCCGTCATCTTCCTGCGCGGCACCAACGCGGAGGTCATTCTGGACAACGTGACCATGGAGTCCTACAGCGGCGTTCTGATTCAGTCCGCTCTGAATAACGACACCAGCACCCCGGAGACCCCCGCCGGTACCAACCCCGTGGGCAACCGCATCACCATGAGCAACATGGACGTGACCGGCGACATTCTGGACGAGGATTACGAGCGGGTCATGACCCTGACCCTGGACAACACCTCCCTCACCGGCGCTATCACCAGCGGCACCTGCGAGAGCTGGACGGAATACTGGCTGGAGGCCGGATATGTGGAGGACTACACCATCGGCCTTGCCTCCAACACCTTCGGCGAGGAGGCCGCCCTGGACGGATTTGTCCACAGCGTCACCGTGAACGAGGATGGCACCTATGAGGTGACGGAGTACGGCGACGACCAGGGTACCGAGCTTACCCTGACAAACGGCTCCGTCTGGCACGTCACGGCGGAAAGCACCCTGACCGCCCTGACCATCGACGACACCTCCACCCTGGACGGCGTTCTGTACGTAGACGGCGCGGAGACCGAAGCTGCCCCCGGCACCTATGAGGGCGCCATCACCGTTCTGCCTGCGGCGTAAAAGTCTAAAAATCCCATAAATCAGGCCCGGCGCGATTTCGCGCCGGGCCATTTTGTTGATTAACGCAGGTTTGGAAGGATTTTTCTGTCCTTCACCCAATGCTTTTGATAATAGCGGTTGCTGGCGAAGCTGTCTCCGATGTCGCGCATTTTCCCGTACATCTCCTCCGAAAGCGCCTGCTTCACGGCCTTATAGGCCCCATCCTCCGCCAGGTTTTCCATCTGATAGGGGTCGCGGATGTTATCAAAGAGGTATTCCCTTCCGTCGGATTTATACACCGCAAAGGTGTACTGCCGGGAGCGTATGGCCCGCCACTCTCTGCCGCCGCCGAACACGGCGGTGGGGCCGGTTCCCATCATCAGGCAGTTGTTGTCCCCCTCCTCCCCGGTCAGAATGGAATCGCTTATATCCCTGCCCTGCACCGTATCGGGAACGGGAAGTCCCATCATGGAGAGGAGGGTGGGCATGATGTCCACCGTGTTAAAGCAGGTCTGGTTGAGGCCGGTTGGCAGCCTGTCCCCCCAGCAGATGAAAAAGGGAACCCGAACCGCCTCGTCGTAGAATATATTTTTCGCGTGCCGCCCATGGGCGCCGAACATCTCCCCGTGGTCAGAGGTGAAGACGAAGATGGTGTTTTCCAAAACGCCCTCCTCCTGCATGGCGGCGATGAGCCTGCCGATATTGTAGTCAAGGTTCGCCGTCATGGCGTAATAAACCCGTTTCCAGTCCTCCAGCTTTTTCCGCTGGCCGGGGGTGAATCTGGCCCACATATCGGCGTGGGGGTCGTTGCGGGCCTGATAGTTGGGCGGCGGAGGAAAGGTTACGTCGGAAAACATCTCGTAATATTCCTCCGGCACATTGTCCCGCGTCCACGGGTCGTGAGGCGTTCCATAGGACAGGAACAGCCCGAAGGGCTTTCCGCTGCGCTTGTGGGCCTTCATGCGCTCGATGGCCATGTCCGTCTGCTCGTCCGGCTCGTACTGTGTGCAATAGATTTTTTCCTCCGTGTCCAGGTGGTAATAGGCTTGGGGGGCGTAATACTCGTGGTGGAAGTTGTACGCTGCGAAATATCCCGTAAAGCCCAGCCGGTTCTCCCCCGGCGGGATGAAGGAGTTTTTCACGTCGTAGTGATGGCCGAGCTGGGCCGCGTACATATGCCATTTGCCGATATAGGAGGTCTCATAGCCGTTTTCCTCCAGCACGGCGGCAAAGCTCCTGTGGCCGGGATGGAGCCGTATCTCGTTGATGACCATGCCGGTGCCGTTCTGGGCGGCGGTGTACTTCCCTGTCAGCAGGGACGCCCGGTAGGGGGCGCAGACGGGATGGCCGGACACGGCGTTATCCATCCGGACGCAGTCCCGGCTCAGCGCGTCCAGGTTCGGCGTTCTGGCAAGGGTGTCGCCGTTGCAGCCGATGCTGGCATATCGGAGCTGGTCGGCAAAAACGTACACAAGATTGGGTCTGTCGGTTTCCATCATACTTTCTCCGTGTGGTAGGCGGCTCTGGCCTGGGCCAGCTCCCGGTGCATTTGCTCCGTGGTTTTTTTGTTCAGCGGGTAGATGATAAGCAGCAGGAATATGGCGAGATACAGGATAAACGGCACCAGGGTCGCCACATTATACATCCCGTTCAAGACGCCCTCCCCCTGGGAAACCCCGCTGCCCGCCAGGCTGCTGTCATACCCGGCCAGGGTCACGAACCAGGGGGCCAGAGCCGCCAGGGCCTGGCCGATTTTCCGCATAAAGGTGAAGATGGCGTAATCCGCCGCCTCCTCCCGCCGGCCTGTTTTCCATTCGTTGTGGTCGATAATATCCGCCGCCATGGACCAGATCTCCAGGGTGATGAAGCCGACCCCGGCGTTAATAAACACCGCCAGAAGGATAAAGCCGTATACGTTGCCCGTCCCCAGGTGCAGCACATAAGTGAGGAAGCTTGCCACCACGGAAACGGCCAGGCACCCCAGGGAAAACTCCTTCTTCCCTATTTTTTTGATAATGCGGTTCGCAAAGGGAATCATCAGCAGCATGGGCAGATAGGTGATGAGCATATAGACCGTGTTCATGGCGCTGTTTTGGAAATAGTCCTTAAACAGATAGAGATTCACCGTGCTGGTATACATCTGCGCCGCAATCAGCAGACATCCGATCAGGCTCATGGAGACGAAGGCCCTGTTTTTCAGCACGCCCCGGACGGTAGTCCTTACCGAGACCTTCTCCCGCTCCTCCGTAACGACCACTCTTTCTGTCGTCAGCTTGAAGCCCAGGAAGTAGAATACAATCATAGCGGCGGCAATGATGATCATAGCGATAAAAAGCCGGTGGGCGTCCATCTGGTTTCCGTCCGCCCCCGCCGTCATGACGAGAATGGGGAAAATCAGCGCGGGTAGATTGCCGAGGCCGCCGCCCACCGAGCGGCACATGGAGAGGATGCTTCGTTCAGACTGGTCTGTGGTCATTACGCTGGCCAGAGAGCCATAGGGTACCAGTACCACGGTATACAGCATACCATAGCAGATATACATGGCCGCGACCCACACGGTTCGGAACGCCAGCCCCCCGCCGGGGTTTAAAAACACCAGCACGGAGACCACCGCCAGAGGAATCCCGCCCCACAGGAGAAACGGTCGGTATTTCCCGTTCCGGCCCGGTCTTTTCCCCTGCACCAGAAAGCCCATGATGGGGTCGTTTATCCCGTCCCAAATTCGTGCCGCCAGCATAATCGCCGTGATGCACGCGCCGGAAATGCCCAGAATATCCGAGCAGTATACCGACAGATAGGAGCTCATCACGCAGAAGGCGAGACCATTTGCAAAATCACACATTCCATAGCCCGCGAAATTTTTCGCGGACAGCTTTTCCTTCACTGCGACCACGTCCTTTTCTGTTATTTTCGCTCAGGAAAACATCGTTTTTTCCTGAACAGAACCATTATAGATTGTGTCAATAGTTTTGTGTAAACTTGTTAAAGTTTCTTGTATCAGTGCA
>JAJPYE010000061.1 GCA_021205095.1 Oscillospiraceae bacterium
GCACTGATACAAGAAACTTTAACAAGTTTACACAAAACTATTGACACAATCCATACTAATAGCGCATAAAAATCAAAATATCGGCGCAAATATAGCGAGCGATGTATCGTTCGGATGAACGCCAATCCGCGTCCTCCCTGCCGCCTTATACTGAAAAAATATTTATAACGCGTTTCTCTCGAAATATACCCGCGCGCAATCGATAAAGCGTTCCGCCGCGGGAGTCAGTCTCCGCCCTCGTTCATAGCTGATGCACAGATCCGGGGAAAAGCCCTCCGTGTGGATACGAAAGGTTCATAGATCCGCAGGAACCGCTCCCATCTCTTCCTTCATATGGCAAAGGATGCCGCAGGGCGCGATCATCCCGCCCACGCCTGAACAGCAAAGGGAAAAATTCACACTGTCGTTGGCAGAGGTAGCCACTACCTCCGGGGCAAAGCCCGCAGCGGCAAAGGTCTGCTCCCGTCCCAGGCCCTGCGGGATGCTTGGGTCATCCAGAAGCACGAAAGGAATACCCTTCATCAGATGCAAATCTCCCGTCTTCTCCATCTCTTCCGCAAGAGACGGCCACACCGGCCCGAAGGCTGCGGACAGCACGCTCTCCCGCACGACCAGGGCCATATCGTCATGACACAGCACGATTGATTCCATGTCCCGCGCCCCGGAATAGGTCAGAAAATGGAGATCGATCCTGCGCATATCCTCCGGCCTCATGCCATATTCCCGCTCAATAATCTGCACCTGACAGTCGGAATTTTCTGTGACAAAGGCGCGTATCAGCCCGGACAGAAAGGGCGGCGCGCCGATTTTGGATATACCAATGCACAACCGCTGCCGCCGTCCTGTTTTGATCTGCTCCAAATCCCAATCCAGGCAATTCTTGGCGGACAGGATCTCCTCCGCACCCAGCATAAGGCGTTCCCCCGCCTCCGTCGGCGTCAGCGGACGCGTTCGGTTGAAAAGCTCCACGCCCAGCTCCTCCTCCAGGCGGCGGATATGCTCCGAGAGTGTTTGCTGGGAAAGATTCAGCCGCCCAGCCGCCCCCTTAAAGCTCCGCTCCTGAGCCACCACTTGAAAATAACGCAATGTAAGGAAATTCATGGTATTCTCCCCCATTAGGACAAGGTATATTCTGTTATGTACTATACCACATACAGCAAAAACATGCAACGCCTCTATATAGAAACAGGGGCCGCGCAATGCGCGGTCCCTGCCGTTCACGGGTTTTATTGTGTTATGTCCCGCTGAATTCGTTCATTGCATCAATCGGCCCGCTCAGCCTCCCAACTGCGGATCGCACCGCTGTAGCCGTCGATCTCGAACTCGTACTCCATGCCGTTGTAGACAATCTTGCCTTCATACTGGAGGCGTCCATCGTCGTAATCCGTCTCGAATTCGCGAATGTTGCTGGCTGAAGCGCCGGGAACCTGCGCCAAGGCAACGGCTTTTGCCTCGTCCGCCGTAATGGTTGTGGTGCTGGTGCTGGTGTTGCTGGTGGAGGAAGTATACTTGGCCTCGTAATCAGAGTCCAGCACAGCCCCGGTGGTCGCGTCTATTTCGTATTCATATTCTGCGTCTGCGGTATAGAACTCCACGTCATAGACCTTCCGACCGTCGTCTGTATCCAGCTTGGTTTTGGTGAAGGTAGCGTCTGCGGAGCTCACGCCTGCACTGGACAGAGCGATGCTGCGGGCCTCGCTTTCGCTTATCAGCGAGCTGGTAGTGCTAGTGGCACTGGTGGTGCTGGTATTCGTGTCCGTATTGGTGCTGCCAGTAGTGCCAGAGCTGCTGGTAGTGCTTGAGGTGTTGCCGGTGCTGGTGCTACTAATGCTGGTAGAGGATGTTTTGGCCGGCTCGTAGTCGTAGTCCACGATAGCCCCTGTCGAGGCGGAAATCTCGTAGTCGTACTCGTCATAGCTGGCGGTATAGAACTCGACATCATAGACCTGCTGGCCGTTATCATAGTCCAGCTTCAGCTTCGTGATGGTAACTTCCCCTTCGGACAGGCCCGCATCTGCCAAGGCAATGGCTTTTGCCTCATTCTCTGTGATGATGGCGGCAGCAGTGCTACCGGAGTCGGCATTAGCGTTAGCGCTGGTGCCGGTGCTGGAGTTGGTGCTGTTACTGCTACTGGCGTTGGAGCTGGTACCAGAGCTGGCACTGGTGCTAGTCCCAGTGTTGGCGCTGCCGGTGGAGGTGGCCGAAGAAGCGGCGGCAGTATCACTTCCGGCGCTGCCGGTGTTCGGTTCCTCTGCGGTGGTTTCCTGCTCCGCAGCCACTGTGGTGACGGTCGTTGTCTCATTTTCCAGCGTGGCGGCTACCTGGGCAGCCACCTGCTCGGCCTGCTCGGCGACGGATGCGGGGGTCTCCCCTTCAATGATCACGCCGGTCAGAGCGTCCACGGCGATTTCATATTGAGCGCCGTCTACTGTCAGCTCTACCTCGTAGTAATCCACGCCGTTTTTTGTGGTAAGCTCGGCGCTGATGCGTTCCACCTGGCTTGAGGTAAGTCCGGCTGCTTCCAGCGCCAGCGAGCTGGCATTTTCCACTCCGATATATTCCAGGGATGCGGTATCTGACGAACATCCCGACAGCAGGAGGGCGGCCAGGGCCAGCGCGCAGATGGTGACGATGAGAGATTTTCTTTTCAGGGTTTTCATGGGTCGTTCTCCTTTCAGAATTTAAGATTGAGATTTTGTTTTTGGAACCCCGTTCCTTGTTTCTGATGTCAGTTTACGGCCCAAACCTTTCACGGACATGAAATTTTTAGAAATTTTTGAAAAAATTTTTTCGGTCTTATAAAATACCGTATTTCTCTCGCAGCGCACGCCGCACCGACTGAAACGGCTTCACCGGGGACGGAGGCGACGGATGGACGCCAATGTGCTTTTCCATCCATATCATATCGTACCAACGGCCAAACTTATAGCTGCACTGATGAAACCGGCCCACAAGCTGAAAGCCCATATGCTCGTGAAACTCCGCGCTGCTGCGGGTGAGAAACTCGTCCTCCTCCGGGGGATAGGCGATGCAGGCGTTCATGCTGACAAACCCCTGCTCTTTCAGAGCCTGCTCCAGGGACTGATACAAAAGCCGCCCCAGGCCCCGGCCCTTTTGCTCCTCCCGGACATAGATGGAGGTCTCCACTGCCCAGTCGTAAGCCGCGCGGGGATGGAAGGATCCGGCATAGACATAACCCAATATCTCCCCATCGGATTCCGCCGCCAGATAGGGATATTTTTCCAGCGTGTGGGCAATGCGCTCCGCAAACTCCTCCATTGTGGGGGAAGTATATTCATAGGAAATGCAGGTGTTTTCCACATAGGGTGCATATATGGTGCGCAGCGCCGCCGCATCGGACTCGGTCACAGCGCGAATGACAACGCCCTCCATGCTCAAAGCTCCCTGTACATGGCGGGGGCGTCCGCCTTGGAGGTATTCTCCGATATGGATACCACCTCCACCTTCACGGTTCTCGCCCCAGTGCGAAGCTCAATCACGTCCCCCGGCTTGACCTCTCTGGACGCCTTGGCCGGTGCGCCGTTTACCGTGACCCGCCCGCCGTCGCAGGCCTCGTTCGCCACCGTGCGTCGCTTGATAAGTCTTGATACCTTCAGATATTTATCCAGCCTCATCGCTGCTCCTCCTTATAAAATAATGATGCGGCGCAGAAATCCCGCGCCGCATAGTTTGTTCATCCAAGTATTTTTCGAGCCTGGCAATTATTTCGCAACAGCGTCCTTCAGAGCCTTGCCAGCCTTAAACTGAGGAACCTTGGACGCAGGGATCTCAATCTCCTCCTTGGTCTTGGGGTTGCGTCCAATGCGGGCGCTCCGCTCCTTCACCTCGAAGGCGCCGAAGCCCACAAGCTGAACCTTGTCACCTTTTCCCAGTGCTTCAGTAACAGCATCCAGAGTGGCGTTGATCGCCTTCTCACAATCCTTCTTGGACAGCTCAGACTTTTCTGCAACTGCCGCCACAAGCTCCGCTTTGTTCATAATAAACCTCCTAAAATTTGACGGGCACCCGTCTCTTTGGTATATAGAATTTGCTTCATAGTGGGATTCCGCGATAGCAAAGTTCTCACAAAAGTTATGATTTTTCCTCCGCCTTGGCCTGCTGCCAAAGCTTGTCCTGCTCATCCAGGGACAGCGCAGGCAAAGCCTGTCCCTGTTCTGCGGCCAGAGCCTCCATCCGGGTATACCGGCGGATAAAACGATTGCAGGAGCCGTTCAGCGCCTTCTCCGGGTCTATTTTCAGCAGCCGCGCCAGATTCACCGCAGCAGCCAGCAGGTCGCCCAGCTCCTCCTCCACGCCTTCGCCGGAGGCGATGGCCTGATCCAGCTCGCCCAGCTCCTCCGACAGCTTCTCTCTCGCTCCGTGCCAATCCGGCCAGTCGAAGCCGTCCTTTCGGGCCTTGGACTGAATTTTTTCCGCACGCCAAAGGGCGGGCAGCGCATCGGCAACGTCGGCCATAGCGCCAGCGGTGGACGCCTGGTGCTTTTCCTGCCGCTTCACGTCGTCCCAGCTCGAAAGAGCCTCCTCCGCATCTGCGGCCTGGCGTTCTCCAAACACATGGGGATGGCGGCGAATCAGCTTTTTGCAGGCCATGTCGCACACGTCGTCAAAGGTGAATCCACCCTGTTCCTCTTCCATCTCCGCATGGAACAGCACCTGCATTTGCAGATCGCCCAGCTCCTCCTGGAGGTTCTCCATGTCCTGGTGGTCGATGGCAGCAACCGCTTCATAGGCCTCCTCCAGCAGATTCCGCCGGATGCTCTCGTGGGTCTGAACCCTGTCCCAGGGACAGCCGCCCTCGCCGCGAAGCAGCTTCATGATGGCGCGATAGTCATCAATGTCGTATTTATCCTTATACTGAAAATTTACCATACTTTCACTTCCACTGCAATAGTAAAACGCAAAAAACTTGATTTTTCAACGGTTTCCACAAAATTATATCAGCGAATATGGAGCCGTCTTGCCAGCTTTTCCCCTTTTGGTATCAGCTTCATATCCTCCAGGGTGATGGCCCGTGTGGCAATAATCATGACCGCGTAAACCACCACGCCCGCCAGCACTGCCGCCACAAACGGCACCAGCACGTTAAGGGGACGGTTGATAATCGTCACGTCCACGCCGCTCATCAGCCCGTGGAGAAGAGACCAAACCGCCCAGGCCGCCACGCCCATCACGCCGGCGCTCAGCCCGGCACGGCCAAATATCCGGCCCAGATTCATGGGGCGAGCCATATGCTTTGCCATAAAAATCAGGTTCATGGTCAGCATGACAAGATAGCAGCAAAGGGTGCCGATGGGGCCACCATAGACGTTGATGTTGGGATTTCCCACCAGCACATAGGTAACGATGACCTTCACCGTTCCGCCGCACAGGATGGAGATCAGGGGCAGCCGCTCGTTCCCATTGGCCGGAAGAATGGAGTTTGTCATAACGCTCATGGTCATAAAATAGCAGGTAATGCCAAGCTCCACCAGCAAAATGGTTCCCTGGCTGGCCGTGTTGGGATACAGCACCTGCATGCACGGCCCGGCCAGCACCGCCATACCCACGGCCATGGGCAGACACAAAAGGGTACACATGCGCATCCCACTCTCTGCGGTATCGCACACTGCCTTTCGATCGCCCTTCATTCGCGCGGCGGATATGGCCGGCATAAGACTGGCCACAAAGGGCGTCACGAAGGCGGAGGGAACGTTATATATCGTCATGGCCTTGCCATAGGCTCCGTTGAGAACATAGGCGGCCTGGGCCGTGTATCCGGCAGAATTTTGAAGCTGATTGAGTGTAATGGCTGAGTCCGCCAATTGAACCAGACTCATCACAGAGGTGGACAGCGTGATGGGAATTCCGATACGCAGCAGATCCCATAAAATTTTCTTATTGGAATCTGGAACGTCCCCGGCCTCTGGCATGGGCTTGACCTGATACCTGCGGTGAACGGTGATCTGCATGTACAGCATGGCCGCCAAGGAACTGACTGTAGTGCCAAGGATGGCTCCGGCAGCGCATATCTCCAGGCTCATGCCCATTCTGTACAGAACGATGGCGCAGGCCAGGCCCACAACCACCTTCACGCCTGTCTCTACGACCTGGGACACAGTGGAGGGGATCATATCCGAGTGGCCCTGGGCATAGCCACGGTAAGCCGCCGTCACACACACAAGCACCACAGAGGGGGCCATAACAAAAATACACTTGGACGCCTGCACATCCCCCACCAGGGAGGCCAGTCCCGTGGGGAACAGCAGCATAATCAGCGTACCCGCCGCGCCAAGGCCCAGGAAGGTGGCGACGCCCACCCGGAAGACCCGATAGACCTGCTGATCCTTATTCAGCGCGTCCGCCTCGGAGATCATGCGGCTCATGGCCACGGGGATACCCGCCGTGGAGATGGTCAGAAAAACGTTATATACCCGATAAGTCAGCTCAAAGTGGTTATAACCCTCATCGCCCAGAATATTACCCAGGGGAATCTTGTAGATGGCTCCCAGGATCTTGACGATGACAATGCCGATGGTATAGATGGCTGCGCCATGCAGAAAGTTTTGGCCTTTTTTCTCAGACATAAACGCTCCTTCATTCAGTATACGGATAAACGAATATATGCCGGGACATCTTATAATAGACGCCGCTTGATAGAAGCCGCTTGGGATGCGCTCAGACGTATCAATGATTTAGGGCGGCTTGCGCCGCCCTAAAAATTCAAGAGGCAAGGTGTATTTTAGCAGGGATGACGAACCGTGTCAACATATTTCGTCAGATCCAGCATCTTGTTGGAATAGCCCCACTCGTTGTCGTACCAGGCTACCAGCTTCACAAACGTGTCGTTCAGAGCAATGCCAGCCTTGGCGTCGAACACGCAGGTATGCGGCTCTGTGCGGAAATCCTGGGAGACGACTTCCTCGTCGCAGTAAAGAATCTGGTCGGCCATGGGGCCGTCCGCCGCAGCCTTCACGGCGGCGCAGATTTCCTCATAGGTGGCGGGCTTCGCCAGCTTGCAGGTCAAATCCACCACGGACACATCCCCACAGGGGACGCGCATGGCCATGCCGGTCAGCTTGCCTTTCAGTTCCGGGATGACCTTTCCCACAGCCTTGGCCGCGCCGGTGCTGGTGGGAATGATGTTGTCAAAGCAGCTTCTGGCCAGACGCCAGTTTTTCTTGTTGAAGTTATCCACAATGTTCTGGCTGGCAGTGGCGGCGTGGATGGTGGTCATAAGTCCTTCCACAATGCCGAAGCTATCGTTGATAACCTTGGCCAGAGGAGCCAGGCAGTTGGTGGTGCAGGAGGCGTTAGACAGAACCTTGATGTCCGGAGTGATTTTCTCGTTGTTCACACCCATAACAAACATGGGAGTATCGTCCTTGGACGGGCCGGAGAGAACTACCACCTGGGCGCCTGCGTCCAGATGATCCTGAACGGACTCGGCAGTCAGGAACTTTCCTGTACACTCCAAAACGTACTCAGCGCCCAGCTCTCCCCAGGGAAGCTCGGACGGCTTGCGGCTGTTCAGCAGCGGTACCCGCACGCCGTTGACGATGAGCGCACTCTCGTCGCTGGTCACTGTACCGGGAAACCGCCCATGCACCGTGTCATATTTCAGGGAGTGAGCCAGTTGTTCCGGCGTCTTATCCGGGGCGTTGACGCCCACGAACTCCACGTCGCCCCGCTCGCACCCGGCGCGGAACACGAGACGGCCAATCCGTCCAAATCCGTTGATGCCAATTTTAACCATGATGTTGCCCTCCATTAAAAAAATTAGCGAATCATATAAAGCGCAGGACTGTGTATCGTATCTGAATGTATTATACCATCTTTGTCAAATTTTTCTACTACTCAAAGGCCCCTTTTAGTCAAAAATTTAAATTCTTTTTCCAAGAGGCTGCCGCTGTCAATCGCCGGGGATATTTTCCAATGAATTCAGCACTTCCCAAAGGCAAAGCATCAAAGCTTATTCTGCCAATCAGAGGAATCGTCCGGCCTCCACGCGGTGTTATCACGGTTTACCTGCCCCCGCGTCCCGTATTTCTCGTAGGCCCTGGCCTGAATCGCCTCCTTCGCCGCTCGATCCGCCTGCTCTGCCGCCCAAGCCGCGTCAGACTCCGCCTGTCTGATTTTATGATCGGCGTAGGCCGCGCCAAACATCACAGCAGCGATCTGATCCGCGTCGCTTGGCTCTTCCGACGTCGTTCCAACCTTGCCCGGCATGGCGGATACAATGGAAAAGAACGCAACAAACACAAAAATCCCCAGCAGGACAGGGGCGGCCCCCCTGAATACTTTGTATAGTTTCTCGGAGGTTTCATACAGACTCGACCCAATCAGCAAGGAAGCCATCATCTCAATGATCCCAACCAGCGCAAACTGATAGAGTCCCCGAAGCAATCTTGGAATCCCCCAGGGGAAATCGTGACGCCCAATGAACTCGGAGAGAATCCATATCAGCGTAAACACGGCAAGCACGCCCAGCATTACAAAAACAATCATGTCTTGCTGCTGAACGGACAGGGAGAGCATATCATTGCCGACGTCAGAACTGGAAATGAATCCCATAAGCAAAGGGATGAGCAGCATAATACGGTAGGCGCTGCGGCAGACTCTGTGTTCCAGGTGATCCTCATGGGACATATAATCCAGCCACAGAAAACGACACGCAAGCTGTGGAACCGCCCAACCAAGCGTCAGGACAGTCAGTCCTGCCAGAAAAGCAGTCTGGCCGGAGGATAACGTTGTACTCTCCCCCAACACCATCCAGAGGAAAAACGCCATGAGAAGTATACTGAAAATGGGAGGAATAAATTCTCTTTTCACAATTCTTACACCTCTCCTATTATTGTTCAATGCGCATTATAACAAGATTTACCCGGATGTGCAAGTGGTCGGACGCTACTCAAACCCAACTTTGTTAAAGAAATATTGTTTTTGCTGAATTCCGTGAAGCCTTGTCGCAAAAATCTGCATTTTTCGCCAAAAACGATTGTCCTTTCGTCCGAAATTTGCTATGATTACAGTAGCTGTAGACAGCCATTATGTTCTGCTCCTGCTCTTTAGGCAGACGCGCAAGGGTTGATTATAACGTTTATGGCTTTCCGTGAATAGTAAAGGAGTCCCCTTCATAAAAATAAGTATGACTATGAATATCCAGCCTGAAGCCCTTGGTTCGCTGTTTGAGATGAGCCGCGACGCCGTATGGGGCATAGAAGACAACGTCATCTCCTTTGTAAACCCTGTCGCCGAGACCGTTCTGGCGCTTCGCCCCGGAATGTCGGTCAAAGGATTTCTGCCGGATTATATCCTCTCCGATACTTCAGAGCATATTACCGCCTTCTTAGACCTGAACGGGCAGCAGGCGAATGTGAGCATAAACCGTCAGGAGGGATTTTCTCTGGTCTGCGCAGTCTTTCCTGAGGAAAGCAGCTCCGTCTCCGGCTTTCCCCCGCCAGCCGAAGAGCTAGCTGCGTCCCTGATGGCCGCAAAAATTTCCATTGACACGATTATAGAGCAAACCAACGCAGAGGGAAGCCCTCCGCTTAAAGATTACGCCTGTGCCTTGTACCGCAGTTATTACCGCATGAAGCGGCTGTGCGAGCATATGGGCGCCGCCGCCAATATGCAGCGGGATATTTTGCCCTGCAACGACCGAGTCGAGGATTTAGAAGAACTATGCCGCGACCTGTGCGACTCGGTTGATAAGCTCGTCGGCGAACGCATCTCCATACGCTTTCACGCCGAGCCTGGCGACTATTTCACCCAGTTGGATGCGGATCAGATCGAGGTCATGCTGCTGAACCTTATGTCCAACAGTATTGCTCATATGCCCTCCGGCGGTGTGATCGAAATCGCCCTTGCCCGGCATGGCAACCGCTTTGTCATATCCGTGAAGGACAACGGCGTCGGCATTGACCCCGCCAAGCTGTCTGGCCTTGCCCCCAGAAGTCTGACCGACACTACCTCCGGCGTTGGATTGGGCCTTCGTGTTGCCAGCGGCATTGCCAGACGCCACGGCGGCGCCCTGATCATAGACACCACGCCTGGCCGAGGCGCTTCTGTGCGCATTTCACTTCCCCTGCGCGTGTCCGATGTTTTAAAATCTCCCCCTGTCAGCTATCAAAGCAAGAGTATGAACAACATTCTGACCGAGCTATCCACAGTTCTGGACAAAAGTCACTACGAAAGAAAATTCAGGGAGTAATGCCAATAACGCCGTTCGTTGTCGGACGGCGTTATTATTTTGTTTCCTATATATGCTCTACAGGCTGTCCGGCATACAAATCCATCAGCAGCTAAATACATCGACTCGTATAGGGTCGGGACTCTTTATCCCGCTCATACGGGTTCTTTTCGTCATTTTTCAATAAACCGTCACACGCATCCCGTCCAAATTATGTCATTTTGACAAACCCACCTAGTAAACCTATTTTTCAGATTGACTTAATGGGTAAATGGTGTTATATTGCATCCATCGATTCCAATCGGGCAGCTTACAGAGCGGCAGACACGACAAAAGGGGGGCGCGGACATGAACTGGGAGTTTATAAAAACCTACCTTCCTCTCTATCAGGAGGCTGCACTGCTGACAGTTCGAATTGGCCTCGCGGGGATTGCCGTTTCCATTGTCGTTGGTCTTTTCTGTACTCTGGTGCAGTATTACAGGATTCCAATCTTTCGCCGAATTGTGAGCGCATATATTGAGGTCAGCCGCAACACACCGCTACTGATTCAACTGTTTTTCATCTATTACGGTCTGCCAAAAATCGGCATCATGACCGATGCGGCCTCCTGCGGGGTGTTCGGATTGGCCTTCCTGGGCGGCAGTTACATGGCTGAGACGTTTCGCAGCGGCATAGAATCCATATCCCCGATCCAGGAGGAAAGTGCATACAGTCTGGGATTGAACCGCCTCCAGGCTATGCGCTATGTGGTTTTGCCTCAGGCGTTTTCCGTCAGCGTACCCGCCTTCATGGCAAACGTCATTTTCCTTCTGAAGGAGACAAGCGTATTCAGCGCCATCAGTCTGATGGATTTGATGTTCACCGCCAAGGACTTGATAGGGCTATATGCCAAGACAACGGAAAGCTTGTTTCTGCTGGTGGTATTCTATCTGCTGATTTTGCTGCCGGTATCCCTGCTGGGGCGGCTTCTGGAAAGGAGACTGCGCTATGCCGGATTTGGGTCTTGACGTTCTGCTGAAGGGCAGAAACTTTATTCGGCTTCTGGGCGGTCTGGGCGTTGCCCTGAAATCAGTCTGATTTCCGTAGCGCTCAGCATCCCGCTGGGTATTCTGCTGGGCGTGCTGATGACCTGGAAAAACCCGGTCTGTCGGGCGATCCTGCGGGTTTATCTGGAATTTATCCGCATTATGCCTCAGCTCGTGCTGCTGTTTCTGGTATATTTCGGCACCACGCGGGCGTTTGGGTGGAACCTGTCAGGGGAGCTGTCCTCCGTCATCGTGTTCACCCTCTGGGGTACCGCCGAGATGAGCGATCTTGTTCGTGGCGCACTGGAAAGTATTCCTGTTCACCAGTATGAAAGCGCCGCCGCCCTGGGCCTGACCCGCCCCCAGACCTATCGCTATGTTATCCTGCCCCAAACCGTGCGGCGGCTGATACCACTGTCCATCAATCTCATCACGCGCATGATAAAGACCACCAGCCTGATCGTAATGATCGGCGTGGTGGAGATTTTGAAGGTGGCCCAGCAGATTATCGAGGCCAACCGCACCAGTAGCCCCAATGCGGCCTTCGGCGTCTACCTGGTAGTATTTCTGCTGTATTTTTTGGCCTGCTGGCCCATCAGTCTGCTTGCAAAATATTTGGAAAGGAAATGGGAATAAATCCATGGCAGAACCGATTTTAACTGTGGAGCACCTGGTCAAGCGCTATGAAGAGACAACCGTGCTGGACGGTCTGAGCTTTCAGGTTTATCAGGGCGAGGTCATTGTGATCGTGGGGCCAAGCGGCTGCGGAAAGAGTACGCTTTTACGATGTATCAACGCCCTGGAGCCAATTCAAGGCGGAGAAATACGGCTGCGGGGCGAACTTGTTTCCGCCGAAAGCAAAAATCTGAGCGCCCTGCGCCAGAAAATCGGCATGGTATTCCAAAGCTATGACCTATTCCCTCACATGACAGTGCTGGACAACATTCTTCTGGCG
The DNA here is from genome assembly GCA_021205095.1 of Oscillospiraceae bacterium. Taxonomy (GTDB): domain Bacteria; phylum Bacillota; class Clostridia; order Oscillospirales; family Oscillospiraceae; genus CAJOIG01. Next base: position 12,171 of record JAJPYE010000061.1, read on the forward strand.
CCAGTCAAGGTACAGAAGCGTCCTAAGGCCGAGGTCACGGCGGAAGCGCAGGCCCTGCTCGCACGGGTGGGTCTTTCAGAAAAGGCGGGCCAGTACCCCCGACAGCTTTCCGGCGGCCAGAAGCAGCGGGTGGCTATTGTCAGGGCTTTATGTATGCACCCGGAGATTCTTCTGTTTGACGAAGTGACCGCCGCTCTGGATCCGGAAATGGTGCGGGAGGTGCTGGAGGTCATTCTGGATTTGGCTGATCAGGGCCGCACAATGCTGATTGTAACGCACGAAATGCAGTTTGCAAGAGCCATTGCGGATCGGGTAATGTTCCTGGACGGAGGATGCTTTGTGGAGAGCGGCCCGCCCGATGCCTTCTTTACCGCCCCCCAGACGCTCCGAGCCAGGCAGTTTTTGCAAACCTTTACCTTCGAAAGAAAGAAACTATCTTAATTATATTATTTTTTAGGGCTAAGCCCGGAAAGAAGGAGTTTTCCCATGAAAAAAATTCGCAGTCTGTTGTTTTTGCTGCTCACAGTCGCCCTTGTCCTCTCCCTGACGGCCTGCGGCTCCAGCAGCGCTTCCGCTGACGAGGATGCCGACGACGCGGTCTACCGCACGCTGGACGAGATTGTCGAAAGCGGCGTCATCAACATTGGCGTATTCTCCGACAAATCCCCCTTCGGCTATGTGGACGAAAACGGCGAGTATCAGGGCTATGACGTATACTTTGCCAACCGCATTGGAGAGGATTTGGGCGTAGAGGTCAATTTCGTCTCCACCGAAGCCGCCAACCGCATTGAATACCTCCAGACCGGCAAGGTGGACATCATTCTCGCAAACTTCACCGTGACCGAGGAACGGGCCGAGGAGGTCGATTTCGCCCTTCCCTACATGAACGTATCCCTGGGCGTTGTGTCCCCTGACAGCAACGTAATCACCAGCCTGGACGTCTGGAATGAGGAGGACGAAATCATCGTCATCTCCGGCACTACGGCGGAGACCTATCTAACCGAGAATTACCCCAACATTACGCTGCAAAAGTATGACACCTATGCCAACGCCAAAAATGCCCTTGAAAATGGCAACGCCGTAGCCTGGGCCAACGACAACACAGAGGTCATCGCCTTTGCTCTGGAAAACGACGGCTATACCGTAGGTATCCCCTCCCTTGGCGGTCAGGACACCATCGCTCCCGCCGTAACGAAGGGCAACAGCACTCTGCTGGACTGGCTCAACGAGGAAATTGAGGCTCTGGGCGAGGAGCAGTTTTTCCATGCCGACTACGAAGCCACCCTGGCAGACACCTATGGCCTGGATTACGAGGAGACCCTGGTCGTCGAAGGCGGCATTGTAAGTACTGAGGAATAATATCGGCGAAGCAGCCGTTCAATTCCCATTTTCTATAAAAATAAAAATATTATATTTTGAAAAGAGGTATACCCCATGAGTAACTATAAATTTGAGACGCTCCAGCTTCATGTTGGTCAGGAGCAGCCCGACCCCGCTACCGATTCCCGCGCCGTACCCATCTATCAGACGACCTCTTATGTGTTCCACAACTCCGCCCACGCCGCCGCGCGCTTTGGGCTGACCGACGCAGGGAATATCTATGGCCGCCTGACGAACTCCACCCAGGACGTGTTTGAAAAGCGCATCGCCGCGCTGGAGGGCGGCGTAGCGGCGCTTGCCACCGCCTCCGGCGCGGCGGCCATCACCTATACCATCCAGGCACTTGCCCAGGCCGGCGGCCACATCGTCGCCCAAAAGACCATCTACGGCGGTAGCTACAACCTTCTGGCGCACACTCTTCCCCTGTATGGCATCACCACCACCTTTGTGGACATCCACAACCTTGTCGAGGTGGAAAACGCCATCCAGGACAACACCCGCGCCATTTTCATTGAGACGCTGGGAAATCCCAACTCAGACATCCCCGACATCGACGCTGTCGCCGCCATCGCCCATAAGCACGGCCTGCCCCTGGCCATCGACAACACCTTCGGCACCCCCTATCTCATTCGCCCCATCGAGCATGGCGCCGACATCGTGGTTCACTCCGCCACCAAATTCCTGGGTGGTCACGGAACCACCCTGGGCGGCGTAATCGTGGACAGCGGCAAATTCGACTGGAAGGCCAGCGGCAACTACGCCCCCATCGCCGAGGCGAACCCCAGCTATCACGGCGTGTCCTTTGTGGACGCCGCCGGCCCCGCCGCCTTCGTCACCTACATCCGGGCCATCCTCCTGCGGGACACTGGCGCGACGCTCTCCCCATTCAATGCGTTTTTGCTGCTCCAGGGCGTTGAGACGCTGTCCCTTCGGCTGGATCGCCACGCAGAGAACACCAAAAAGGTGGTGGAATACCTGGCAAATCACCCGCAGGTGGAACACGTCAACCATCCCTCCCTGCCTGACCATCCCCAGCACGCGCTGTATGAAAAATATTTTCCCAACGGCGGTGGCTCCATCTTCACGTTTGAAATCAAGGGCGGCCAAGAGGAGGCTCACAAATTCATCGACAGCCTGGAGATATTCTCCCTGCTCGCCAACGTGGCCGACGTGAAAAGCCTGGTCATCCATCCCGCTACCACCACCCACTCCCAGCTTTCCAAAGAGGAGCTGCTGGATCAGGGCATCAAGCCCAACACCATCCGTCTGTCCATCGGCACGGAACACATCGACGATATTATCGCTGACCTGGAAAAAGGTTTCCAGGCGGTTCGCTGACATCCTGCTGACACCTCTTCACATATAAAGCCCCCTGTGGACGGATTATCCCGCTCACAGAGGGCAAATTTTTATTCAATTCCAAAAAAACGCCTGCCGTTTTCCATACACACCTCCGCCACCAGCTCCGGGGTGGTTTTCAGCGTATCCGCCATCACCTGCGCCACCGGGGGCAGACGGCGGGAGTCGTTGCGGCGGCCATTTGTCCGGGGCATAGGGGCCAGATAGGGACAGTCAGTCTCCAGAAGCATACGGTCGCTGGGCATCATGGCCAGGGTTTCCAGGGCGCGCCTAGCCCCCTGCATGGTGATGGAGCCGTTAAAGCCCAGGTACCAGCCCCAGGACAAAATCTCCTTCGCCATTTCCGCGCTGCCGGAATAACAGTGAAACTCCCCCCGCACGTTGGGGTGGCGGCGCAGAATGTCCATGCAGTCTCCGTGGGCCTCCCGGTCATGGATGATGACGGGCAAATCCAGCTCTTCCGCCAGGCATAGCTGCTTTTCCAGCACCTCATGCTGCAAGTCCTTCCAGTCCAGGTCATAGTGGTAATCCAGCCCAATCTCCCCGATGGCCACCACCTTGGGATCCTCCGCCCAACGGCGGAGCTTATCCGCGCTGGTATCGTCCCAGGTCTTCACGTCATGAGGATGCCAGCCCACCGCCGCATAGATAAAATCGTATTGATGGGCCAGGTCTACGGCGGCCTGGCTGGATTTCTCGTCGCAGCCGCAGTTCACCACCAGGCTCACTCCCGCCTCCGGCAGGGAGCTCAGCACCTCGTCTCTGTCCTCATCAAACCACTCGTCGTCATAGTGGGCGTGGGTATCAAAATACATGGTATCCATTTCCTCCTTATCGGTTCAGCAGCCGGGCCACCGGGGGCCGGTACACCTTCATGGCCCCCTTGGGGCAAAATTCCTGGCAGCAGAAGCAGTGGATGCACACCCCCCGGTCGATGTGGGGCAGTTTATTTTTCATGGTGATGGCCTTGGCCGGGCATATGTCGGCGCACTTGCCGCAGCCAACGCACTGGTCAGCCGTCACCTTGGGTACGGCACTCAGGCACTTCTGGACAAATTTTCCCGCCAGCTTCTTCACCGGGCCGCGGCTTTCGTTCCAGAAAAGAATGTCGCTTTTCGTCCGCACGTTATGGAAGTCCTTCACCACCATGGACTCCAGATCCCCGGCTATATCCAGCTCCTGCCAGTGGGCGGGTATCAGCCCCCGCTCATAGGCAGCCTCCAGGGTCGGCACATCCTCCCGATCCAGGCCGATTAATTGGGCGCAGGCCAAATCGACGGCGTGGGGGGATTTGGAAGCCAGCAGCAGCCCCATGGGCTTTGGGTCGCCCGCCGTGGGGCCGTTGCCGTCCATTCCAATCACTCCGTCCACAATGGACAGAGTGGGCCGGAAATACTCGTCCAGATCGATAATCATCCGGGCGAAGTCAGCCGGGTTGGGATATTTATAATGGTATTCCGGCTTCATCGTGCCGGGGATAACGCCGAACATATTCTTTGCGGCGGCGGAAAGGCCCATCATGCCGTGGCTTTTCAGCTTACAGAAATCAATCAGCACGTCGCAGTCATCCAGCCAGGCGGTATACTGAAAGGTCTTTGCCACCCTCCCCTCCGGGAAAACAGCCTGCTTCTGGCTGAAATCCATATTCAGCGCCGCGCCCGCCGCCTCCGTCTCATACATCCCCGTGGCCCGGTAGACGGTTTTCACATAGGCCGCCGTATACACACCGCCGGGGCTGTCCCCGATAACGGCGGAAGCGCCACGCTCCCGGATAAGCTCCGCCAGGGCCGACAACAGCGCCGGATGAGTAGTGGCCGCCGCCTCCGGCTTTAAAAAGGCTACCAGATTGGCCTTTATCCCCACCCGCATACCGGGCTTTATAAAATCCAGTCCGCCGACAGGCTCCAGCACCTCTAAAAGCGCCTGACGGCACACCGCCGGGTCATAGCTTTCACAGCGGACAATGGACACCCGCGCCATGCTCATTTGCGTTCCCCTCCCGTTTTAAGGATGCACTGAATAAATCCGGCTTTTGCCCCGGCACTGCCTGCGCCGATTGGTTCAGAGCTTCCTTAAATGTTCATTCTCCGTATTTTTCAATTATTATAGCACTGACCGCCGCCCCCTGTCCACGATTGCTTTTTCCCTTCGCCGTGCTATAATCTATGGGAAAGAAAACTATACCTTGGAGGCGTTCTATCTTGACGAGGGAACAGGAAAAGAGCTTTCTTGGCACCGAACCCATCGGACGGCTGCTGTTTAAGCTGGCCCTGCCGACAGTGGCGGCCCAGCTCATCAATATGCTTTATAATATAGTAGACCGGGTCTACATCGGTCACATCCCGGAGACGGGAGCTATGGCTCTGACCGGGGTAGGGGTGTGTATGCCGCTGATTATGGTGGTTTCCGCCTTTGCCTGTCTGGTGGGCTACGGCGGCGCGCCCAGAGCCTCCATCGCCATGGGCAAGGGGGACAACGGCGAGGCGGAAAAAATACTGGGCAACTGCTTTTCCATGCAGATCATCATCTCCCTGCTGCTGACCGCCGCGCTGCTGGCCTTTAACCGGCCCATGCTGCTGGCCTTCGGCGCAAGCGAGGCTACCATTGAATATGCCGCCGCCTACATGAACATTTATGCTGCCGGAACCCTATTTGTGGAGTTGACCCTGGGAATGAACGCCTTCATCACCGCCCAGGGCTTTGCCAAGACCGGGATGCTGTCCGTCACCATCGGGGCGGTGTGCAACATTATCCTGGACCCTATTTTTATCTACGTCCTGGGCCTGGGGGTGCGTGGGGCGGCCCTGGCCACGGTGATTTCCCAGGGTGCCTCCTGTCTGTGGGTGATGTCCTTTCTCTTGGGAAAGCGGACGATTCTGAAAATCAAGCGCAAAAATCTGCGGCTTCACGCTTTGGTCATACGTCCCTGCATGGCGCTGGGGCTGGCTACCTTTATCATGCAGGCCAGCGAGAGCGTTATTTCCATCTGCTTCAACGCCTCTCTGCTAAAATATGGCGGGGACATGGCGGTGGGGGCCATGACCATTCTGACCAGCGTGATGCAGTTCGCCATGATGCCCCTCCAGGGGCTGGGCCACGGGGCGCAGCCCATTATGAGCTATAATTACGGCGCTGGAGATGGGAGGCGGGTGCGGGCAACCTACCAGATGCTTTTGAAGGCAAGCCTTGTGTACGCCGTGATTTTGTGGCTGTGCGTCATGCTGTTTCCCGGAGCCTTCGCCCGGATGTTCACCTCCGACGCTGCGCTGGTGGCCTATACGAAAAGCGCCCTGCGGGTTTATCTTGCGGTAATGCTTCTTATGAGTATTCAGACCGCCTGTCAAATGGCTCTCACAGCCCTGGGCATGGCAAAGGAATCCATTCTGGTGGCTGTCATGCGGAAATTCGTGTTGCTGCTGCCTTTTATCTATCTGATGCCCAACCTCTTCCCCGCCGACCCGGCCATGGCGGTGTATCTGGCGGAGCCTGCGGCGGACGTGCTGGCCGTGACCTTCACGTCGATTCTGTTCCGGGTGAAGTTCAGGAAGGTTTTAGCGCCTCTGGAAAAAGCCGCAGCCCCCGCGCCGTAGGGTGCGTTTCTCTGAAAAAAACATAAATTTCACTGGAAATGGAAAAAAAGGCTTGCTTTCATTGGACAGGTATGGTATACTTCTCTGGTGAAATTTTAAAGAGGTGGGTTCGAAAAATGACTCTTGCTTTGACTATATTGCAGCTTATCGCCGGTATCTTTCTGGTCGTTGTCATCCTGTTCCAGAGCGGCAAGCGCTCCGGCCTGTCCGGCGCCATCGCCGGCGGCGCGGATACCTTCATGACCAAGACCAAGGCCAAGACATGGGACGCAAAGCTTGCAAAAATGACCAAGTGGGTCGCGATTGCTTTCGTGCTGCTGACCCTGATTCTGAATCTGATTTAACCTAGCTTCCAAAAGACGCCGTTTTGAACGGCGTCTTTTTTTGTTCTCAGTAGTTGACATTCGCACAATTCCAAGGTTTATAGTAATACAGCATGAATAATAATGAGCGGTTTATCCGCCAGCGCGTTGAAGGAGATACAGTTCATCATGGAAACCAAAAATGTAGTCATCGTAGATGCCTGCCGTACAGCCGTGGGCAAGATGGGCGGAGCCTGCCGTCCTTTGTCCGCCCTGGATATGGCCTGCGCCACCATCAAAGGGAACCTGGATCGCTCCGGCATTGACCCCAGCGAAATCGACGAGGTCATTCTGGGTCACTGCCGCCAGACCTCTGACGAGCCGAATATCGCCAGAGTGGCCGCGCTTAAGGTTGGTATCCCTGAAAAGTGCGCCGCCCACACGGTTATGCGCCAATGCGCTTCCGGCATGACCGCCGTGCAGAACGGCGCCATGAGCATTATGGTCGGCGTAAACGATGTGGTCATCGCCGGCGGCACGGAGAGTATGTCCAACGCCGTCTTTTATGTGCGCAACGCCCGTTGGGGCGTAGGCACCGGCACCACTGAATTTGTAGACGCGCTGACCGAGGGCCAGTTCAAGAGCCAGCCGGAAGAGATTTATGGCCGCTATAATATGGGCGCTACCGCCGAGCGCGTGGCCCAGGAACTGGGCATTACCCGCGAGGAACAGGACGCTTTCTCACTGGAGAGCCAGCGCCGGGCCATCGCCGCCATTGATTCTGGCCGTTTTAAGGACGAGATCGTCCCCATGACCGTCCCCCAGGGCCGGAAGAAGGATCCCATCGTGTTCGACACAGACGAGTTCCCCAACCGCACCACCAACGAGGAGAAAATGGCCAAGCTCAAGCCTGTTTTCAGCATTGATGTCCATGACGACGGCAAAATGTTCAACTTTCCTTATCTGACCGGCACCGTTACCGCCGGTTCCTCCTCCGGGCGGAACGACGGCGCCTCCTCCCTGCTGCTGATGAGCGAGGAGAAGGCCAAGGAGCTTGGCCTCAAGCCTCTCGCAAAAATCATTGGCATGGGCGCTTCCGGCTGCGACCCCCAGCAGATGGGCCTCGGCCCCGTGTACGCCGTTCCCAAGGCACTGAAGCACGCCGGTCTTACCATGGACGACATCCAACTCATCGAGCTGAATGAAGCCTTTGCCGCCCAGAGCCTTGGTTGCATCAAACTCCTGGGCTGGGAGGATAAAATGGACATCATCAACGTAAACGGCGGCGCGATCGCCCTGGGCCACCCCGTCGGTTCTTCCGGCAGCCGCATCATCGTCACCCTGGTGCATGAGATGAAAAAGCGCGGCCTGAAATATGGCCTTGCCACCCTCTGCATCGCAGGCGGCATGGGCCAGGCAACGGTCATTGAAATGTGCTGATAAATGTGCTGATATTTATTAAATTTTAATACTTATATAAGAGGGTAGAGATTATGTCTAAGTCCAACAAAATTATTATTCAGGCCTGCCTTTGCGGGGCTGGCACCAAGAAGTCCCAGGCTCCTACGGTTCCTTATACACCGGAGGAGATCGCCCGCCAGGTGGTAGCCGTGGCCCAAGCCGGCGCTTCCATCGCCCACATCCACGTCCGTGAGGACAAAATGGTGGACGGCGAAATGCAGATTGGCTACAAGTCCATGAGCCTGCAAATGTTCACCGAGACGGTGGAGTTGTCCCGCAAGTACTGCAAGGAGGCCGGGGTTGACATTCTGATTAACCTGACCACCTCCGGCGGAGAGTATGAGGACGTAAAGCGTCTTCAGCACCTGGGTGCGCTCAAGCCGGAAATGTGTTCCTTCGACCCCAACACCATAAACTGGTCCAACAGCTACATCTTCGAGAACCACCCCCGCTTCCTGAACCTGCTGGCTCAGGAGGTCGTCAAAACCGGCGTGAAGCCGGAGTTTGAGGTGTTCGACACCGGCCATATCGACTCCGTCATGTACTATGTGAACAAGTGGAACATCCCCCAGCCGCCCCACATCCAGTTCATCATGGGCGTCGGCGGCTCCGCCCCCGGTACCGCCCAGTCCCTGGCCTGGATGGTAGATCACCTGCCCGAAGGCGCTACCTGGTCTGTCTCCGGCATTGGCAAGGCCCATATGCCTATGATGCTGGCCGGTCTGGCCCTTGGCTGCGACGGCCTGCGGGTGGGCCTGGAGGACAACATCCTCTACGGCAAGGAGCCTGACGGCAAGAAGATTATCGCCACCAACGTCATGCTGGTGGAGCGGGCCGTGGAGCTGGCCCAGATCGCCGGTCGCACCATCGCCACGGCGGACGACGCCCGCGAGATTCTTGGCATCACCCGCCACTGCCTGCGGGACGGCAAGACCGAACCGGTCTCCATTTCCCTGTAATTTAATTTGCAAAAACGCACCGCGTCTGCTATCATCTTAGCAGACGCGGTTTTCTATTATATGATATAAAGATTTTATGAGGTGAGCATATGACTGAAACAATCATACAGGTGCGCTATCCCGACCTTGACCCCATGGGCATTGTCCATCACGCCGTCTATCCCATCTGGTATGAGATGGCCCGGATGGAGCTTTTGCAAAACGCCAGTTTCCCCTGGCCTAAACAGCACGAGCTGGGCATTGACCCGGTGATGGTCAGCCTGAACCTGGAATACCTGGCCCCCGTCCGCTACCCCGGCGAGGTGGTAATAAAATCCCAAATCATCCTGGCCGAGCCGAAAAAGCTGAAAATACGCTACGAGTGCTTCTCCGAAAACGGCGCCGTCTGCAACAACCGCGCCGAAAGCTTCCACATCTGGTGCCGGGACATGAAAAGCCTGAACCTCCAGGAAGCCGAGCCGGAAATCTTCGCCGGATTGGTTGAGGCAATTGAGAATTTCTAAGCTTAAATCTCCTTCCAAATATTCCCCAGTCCCTCCTGCAGCTCGGGCAGTAGAGGATTGCCTTGTCCCTTGGGTGCCAGAAACGCCAGACGAAGGCGGGCATATTCTGTCGGGAGCGGCAGTGTTTGCAGGCGGGGATTTGCCAGCTTTGCCACCACCGAGGCAGGGAGGATGGCAGCGCTCTCGCCGGTCTCGATGGTTGTGGTCATATCTTCCAGACTTTCGCAAAAGCGAATCTGTGGCTCCAAGGCCAGGTCGCTTAGAATGCGAATAATATGATACAGCCCTTGCGGTTCCCTGTCAACAAGGATAAGACCCCGATTCATGATAATATCGGCATGATCGCCGTCCCGGTGTGTGTTCCCGCTGCGGAAAGCAAGCAGCATCTCCTCCCCGCCCAAAATGGTTTGAGAAATGTCGCTCTTTGGCTCCATTTCCCTGTCCAATACCAGGGCACAGTCCAGCGTATGAGCGGAAAGCCCCTTTATCAGCTTCTGATATTCCTGCGTGTGCAGAAGAATACGTATGCCGGGATGACGCCGCCGCATTGCATACAGAAACTCGGTCACAGCCAGTCGTCTGTCGGGATTTGCCAGGGCGCGGGAATCTGTTCCAATGGAGAGCGTATGGCCCGCATTCGCATCCGGCGCAGCGTCCCGCACCTCTGGAAGGAGCTTTTCCCAGCGGGAAATCAAATCCTTGGCGCTGGCACGCAGGGCGCGGCCCGCTTCTGTCAGCTCCACCTTCCGGGTAGTGCGGGTAAACAGGGGCAGGCCCACCTCCTGCTCAAGCTCCATGATCTGCCGTGACAGCGCCGATTGGGACAGATAGACACTGTCCGCTGCCCGGCTGAAATTCAGCGTGTCCGCCACAGCGATAAAATACCGAAGCTGCCGTATTTCCATAAGTGCATCGCCTCCGCTATAAACATACCAGATCCTAGCATTAAAAACAAGAAGATTTATGCACCAAAAGCATAAATCTTCTTTTCTCATGTGGAATTGAGATTGCGAAAGGGCAGTTTTATAAGCTAAGATGAAGCCAGAAAAAACAGGGAGGCTTCACCATGAACCAGTCTTTGCAGGCGCTGTATAATGAGAAAAAACGTACTATTGGGGAGATATTATCCACCATCCGCTCTGGGGATGTTATATTCACTACCAACAACTATTCCGAGCCAGCAGAAATTCTCTCCCATCTCCATGAAATAGCCCCTCAGGTGGAGGATGTAAAGGTCTGGAAGGGACGTTCCGGCCCTTTTCCCTTTATGGTAGACCCCAGCATGAAGGGGCATATTGAGATGTATACCTATTTTTTCGGCCCCACGTTCTACCGCAACTCCAAGCCAATGGGGCTGGTAGACTTTGTGCCGGCAGACTTGGCCAGCTATTTTACCGTGGCGGTGTCCGGCCATCCGGCCAATGTGAACATCGCAGCCGTCACTCCCATGGACGAAAACGGCAACTTCCATCTGCCCATGAACAATGCGGCAGACGGCCTCGCCATGCTGGATGCGGTGGAAAGACACAAGACCGTTATTCTGGAAGTAAACCCTAACCTCCACAAAATGCACGGAGCTGTGACTATCAATATCCAAGATGTAACCATGCTGACCGAGGTAGACCGACCGGAATTTATTCTTCAATCCATAGAACCGACGGCGCTGGAACGGCAGATAGGTCAGGCCGTAGCGGAACTGGTACACGACGGGGACACCATTCAGCTCGGCATCGGCGGGATTCCCAACGCAGTGGGGATGTTTTTAAAGGAAAAGCATGACCTGGGGATTCATTCGGAGATGTTCACCACCTCCATGATGGAGCTTATCCAGGCCGGAGCAGTCACCGGACGGAAAAAGACCTATGATAAAGGCCTGCACGTCTGCGCCTTCGCCGAGGGGACAAAAGAGCTGTATTCCTTCCTCCAATCCAGGGAGGACTGCGTCATTCGTGCCGGGGCTGAGGTAGTAGACCCTTTCAACATTGCCCGACAGGAGAACATGGTGTCTATTAACACTCTGGTGGAGATAGACCTGACTGGCCAGGTGTGCGCGGAGTCTGTAGGGCCAAAGCAAATATCCGGCTCAGGCGGCAGCTTCTGCTTTGCCTATGGCGCTTACCGTTCCAGAGGCGGCAGGAGCATACTTGCTTTCCCCTCTCGCACCGGCAAGGGCAAAAGCAAAATTTCCGCCAGCCTGACCCCTGGCGCTGTTGTCACCGTGCCGAGAAATTATGTAGATTATGTTGTCACGGAGTACGGCACAGCCCATTTGAAGGGCGCAACAATCTCCGAACGGGCCAGTCAGCTCATAGCCATCGCCCATCCCGACGACCGCCCCGCCCTGACCGAGCAGGCAAGAGCGTTGCAAATTCTATAAGTCTCTCAAGAAACGGAAGCCGGTCTTTTGCGAAACGCAACACACATAATTCCAGCCAGAACAACGAAGCAGGCGGCGGCAATTCGGTAGGCGGGGACATAGCCTATGTACTCGATGAGGAACCCCCAGAACGCCGCGCCGAGGCCGATGGCGGCGTCGAAGGCGAGATAGAACGTGGCGTTTGCCATGCCCTTCCGCTCCTGGGGCGCAGTGCGGACGGCCTCATAGCCCATGGCCATCCAGACCAGGCCGTGGCCCGCGCCGTATAAAACGCCCATGGCAATCACCGCCGCCGCGCTTTCCGCGTGGGGCAGGCCAAGGCAGAGCAGAATCATCGCCCCATAAGCGGGCAGCAGAAAGGCCAGATGGGAGCATTTTCCCACAAATCGGGAAAATGCCAGCCGCAGCAGCACAATGACCACCGCGCTGACGGCAAAAAACACCCCCGGCACCCACGCCGCAAAGCCCTGCTCCACCTTTAAATATGGCGTAGCGAAGCACATCATGCTCACAATGCAGAACAGGGATGCAAATTCAACGAGGGCGGCCCGCAGGGCCGTCTTTTCAATGATATTTTTCAGACCAGAGTGGGACTGCGCCGCCTTCAGTTTCTCCACCCTGGGCGTTTTTTTGCGCTTTTCATAGTTCACGCACAGCGCCATAATAACACCCAGCAGCCCGCAGACCGCCACGCCGAAAAAGGAAAGGCGGTTCCCGATCAGTCCCACAATGACCGAGGCCAGGGCAGGGCCTATAGCGCCAGCCACGGATTGGCTCATGCCAAAGTATCCAATGCCCTCCCCCAGCCGGCTGGGCGGTATCACATCCAGGGAGGCCGTGTTGTTTGCTGTAGAGGCCACAGAATAGCCCACACCCTGCAAAATACGCCCCAGAAACAGGGCCGCAAGAACGGGAACCAGTCCGCAAAAGGCGCTGGCCGCAAGAAAAATGACACAGCCTGTCACCATAACGGCCCGCCGGGGAAAACGGTCGGAGAGATTCCCCGCCACAGGACGGGTCAGACAGGCCGCCAGGGTATACACCGTAGACAGCAGACCGGTTATGGCTGTATTACTGCCCAGATCCTCAATGACAAACAGCGGAACAATAACCGTGAGCATATTCATGCCCGTATACAGCATGAGCGCCATAGCGAACAGGAGGACGAAATCCTTTGTGACGATTTTGGGCGTGCCTCTGTCCGGCGCTGTGTTCACGGGTTTATCCATATCCATTTTGCCCCTTTCTCATGTCCCATTCCACGCAATCAGAAAATGACCTCGCTTTTTCCTACTCTGGTCATAAGAGCGCGCAGCTCAGTTTCCGAGTCGGCGGCTTCGTAGAGAATTTCATATATGCACTGGCAGATGGGGGTCTCGGCCTCAAGCTTCATAGCAAGCTCCCGTATACTCCGGGCGGCGTAGTAGCCCTCTACCACCGCGCCAATCTCCTGCAATGCCTGCTCCGCCGGAGCGCCCTTGCCGATGAACAGACCGGCCCGGTAATTCCGGCTGTGGGTGGAGGTGCAGGTGACAATCAGGTCGCCCATTCCGGCCAGGCCGTAGCAGGTGACGGGGTCGGCCCCGGCTTTTTTGCAGAGAACGCTGATTTCAGCGAGGGCGCGGGTCATAAGCAGCGCCCTCGCGTTGTCCCCCAGAGCCAGTCCGTCGATAATGCCGCAGCCCAGGGCGACGATGTTTTTCGTGGCTCCGCACAGCTCCACGCCGGCTACGTCCCGGCTGCTGTAGACCCGGAACATTTCGCTCATAAAGACGCTCTGCACGAGCTCCGCTGTGGCCATATCCTCGCAGGCGGCCACGCAGCCGGTGGCCATCCGGCGGGAGACCTCCTCCGCATGGGAGGGACCGGACAGCACCGCTACCGGGCAGTCCTTCCCCACCTCCTGCCGGATAATCTGGCTCATGCGCAGATTCGTCTCCGGCTCCAGACCCTTGGTGGCGGAAACGATGACAGTTCCCGGCTGTATGTACGGAGCGGCAAGCTCTGCCGTCTGGCGCAGAGCATAGGACGGGGTAACAAAAACCACCATTTCCGCCCGCTCCGCCGCCGTTATGTCGGCAGTGATTTCCAACTCCGCCGGGAGCCGGACGCCAGCCAGGGAGGGATTTTTCCGCTTAGCCCTTAAAAGGGCCGCTTTTTCCTCCCGGCGGCTCCAAAGGGTAACGCGGTATCCGTTTCCATGCAGCAGCAGGGACAAGGCCGTGCCCCACGCCCCGCTGCCGAATATGATAATTTGCATACTGCACCTTTCTGTCTTTCATCTGCGGTTTTATCGCAGATGACGTTTATTCCCAGGTCTTCCAGACCTCCGGGCAATAGCCGACGGTGGCCTGCTTTCCGTTGCGGACAAGAGGCGTGTTCAGAAGCTCCGGGTCGTTATACAGCGCCTCCAGCTTATCCTCCGCGTAGGCTAAATACGTCACCTCCGGGGCGCTGCTCATGGCATCGATGCCCACGGCGTTTTTCACGCTGTTCAGCTCGCCCCGGCTCATGCCGTAGCGCTGGATGTCCACATACTGAAACTTTATCCGCCGCTCCTTGAAATACCGCTGGGCCTTTTTTGTGTCAAAGCACTTGTTTTTCCCAAATATCTGTATATTCATGGGCTTACCGAAAAATCAGACTTCCATAATGACAGGCAGAATCATGGGGCTGCGGCGCGTCACTTTGTAGAGATAGCCAGAGAGCTGGGTCTTCACCTTTGCCTTTATCTCCGACCAGTCGGTAATGCGCTGCCGCTCACAGGACTCAATGCTCTCATATACCACCCGGCGCATTTCCTCCATAAGCTGCGCGTTGTCCTTCACATAGACAAAGCCTCTGGTGATGATCTCCGGGTCGGAAATCATGGAACCGTCCTGGGTGGACATAGTCATGACCACCACCAGCATACCATCCTGGGCCAGATGCTGCCGGTCACGGAGAACAATGTTCCCCACGCCGCCTTCGTCCGTCCCGTCAACCAGCACGCGGCCAGAGGGAACGGTTCCGTTTTTCTGCACCTTCTTTGGCGTCAGCTCGATGATCTCGCCGATACCGGCGATGACGATGTGGTTTTGGTCTATGCCCATCTCCTGGGCCAGCTCTGAATGGCGGCACAGCATACGATGCTCACCATGAACGGGGATGAAAAATTTCGGCTTCGTCAGGGCCATCATAATCTTCTGCTCCTGCTGGCAGGCGTGGCCGGACACATGAATGTCCATGGAGCGGTCATAGATGACCTCCGCGCCCTTCCAGAACAGCTCGTCTATTACCTTCGTCACCGTCCGCTCATTGCCGGGAATCGCGGAGGCGGAGATAATAACCCGATCTCCGGCGGTAATTTTCACCTGCCGATGCTCGAAAAAGGCCATGCGATACAGGGCAGACATATTCTCCCCCTGACTGCCGGTGGAGATAATAACCACCTTGGAGGGCGGCAGACCGTTTAAGCGGTTAATATCCACCAGAATATCCTTGGGGACGGTCATATATCCCTCCTCCACGGCAAGCTTCACAGCATTTTCCATACTGCGGCCCGTGATGCCTACCTTCCGCTTATAGCGGGCGGCGCAGTCGATAACCTGCTGGATGCGGTGGATATTGGAGGCAAAGGTGGTGACAATAATTCGCTTGTCACAGCCCCGGAACAGCTTGTCCATGCTCTCCCCCACGTGATGCTCAGAGTCGGAATAGCCGGGCCGCTCCACGTTGGTGGAATCGGACAACAGGGCAAGCACTCCCTCCTCTCCAAGTTGGGCAAAGCGATGGAAATCGAACACCCCACCCTCAATGGGCGTCAGGTCTATCTTGAAGTCGCCGGTGTGGATAACCGTACCCACCGGCGTTTTAATCGCCACGGCCACGCTGTCCGGGATGGAGTGGTTCACATGGATAAGCTCACAGGTGAAGCACCCCACATGAAACACATCCCCGGCGGAGTGGGTAATCAGCTTCACCTTATCCGCCAACCGATGCTCCTCCAGCTTGAGGCGCACCAGTCCCGCCGTCAGACGGGTGGCATAGACGGGGCAATCCAGCTTGCTCATCACATAGGGCATGGCCCCGATATGGTCTTCATGTCCATGGGTCAGCACAATGCCCCGCACCCTGTCCTTGTTCTGGACGAGATAGGTGATGTCCGGGATGACCACGTCAATGCCGTACATATCCTCGTCAGGAAAGCCCATGCCGCAGTCTACGACCAGGATGTCCTTCCCGTATTCATAGACATACATATTCTTGCCGATCTCGTCCAGACCGCCAAGAGCAAATATTTTCAGTTTTTGTGCCATTACAAATTCCAATTCTCCTTTATTATGTAGAAATAACGCATTATAACAGCGGGCCGGTTTATCCTGCCCGTTAAATCATACCCTTTTTCACGATAAATAAGACCTGTCTGCAAGGTCATAAAGCTCACATATCCCGGCGGCCCTCCAGGGCCCGTACCAGGGTGGCGTCGTCCGTAAACTCCAGATTGGAGCCAACAGGGATGCCGTAGGCAAGGCGCGTCACCCGAACGCCAAAAGGCTTCAGAAGGCGCGAGACATACATGGCCGTAGCGTCTCCCTCCGTATCGGGATTTGTGGCCATAATGACCTCCTGGATTTCTCCCTCCGACACGCGCTTTACAAGCTCGGTAATGCGGATGTCGTCCGGCCCCACATGGCTCATAGGCGACAGAACGCCATGAAGAACATGATAAACGCCATTAAACTCCCGGCTCCGCTCCAGGCTTGCCACATCTCTTGGCTCCGCCACTACACAGACTACGGAGCGATCCCGCTTGCTGTCCGCGCAGATGGAGCAGATTTCCCCGTCCGTCAAATTCTGGCAGATAGGACAGGTATGAACAAGCTGTCTCGCCGTAAGGATTGCCTGGGCAAACGCCTCCGCCTCTCCCTCCGGCATACCAAGCACATGAAAAGCAAGCCGTTGGGCGCTTTTCCGGCCAATACCAGGCAGAGCCGCAAAGCGGTCAATCAGTTCTTCAAAGGACGCTGGAAAAAACGACATAACGCTCCCTCACCTGTTCCGCAGCGCCTGCATTTGCGCGGCACGGTCGGCAGCCCCAAACACAGCGCTGCCCGCCACAAGGACATTCGCCCCGGCCTGCAGGGCCACAGGAGCCGTCTCCGGCCCAATGCCGCCATCTACCTCAAGGTCACAGGCAGGGTTAATCTCATCCAAACGCGCCCGCAGAGCGGACACCTTCTGCATTTGGTTCGCCATAAACTTTTGCCCGCCGAATCCCGGCTCCACCGTCATCACCAGAACCATGTCCAGCTCCGCCAGCCAAGGCTCCAACGCCTGCCAGTATGTGTTCGGCTTCACGGAAAGGCCAGTCTTGACGCCACAGGCTCTGGTTTCCGCAAGGGCGCGGGTGATGTTCTCCGGGGTGTCCGCCTCCACATGGAAGGTGAGAAGACTCGCGCCCGCCCTGCAAAAGGCTCCCACGTACCGCACAGGCTGGGTTATCATCAGATGTACGTCCAAAAACGCCGAGGGAAAGGCCCTCCGCAGACTCTCTACCACCGGCACGCCAATGGAGATATTCGGCACAAAAATGCCGTCCATCACGTCCACATGGACATAATCAGCCCCGCCCCGCAACACCTCCGCCACCTCATCACCCAAACGGTTGAAGTCAGCCGACAGAATGGACGGCGCGATTTTTTCCGTTGTCATACAGCGCTCCTTATGCAAAGATGCTCCGCCGCACCGTGTACGGCAGAATTATATCGTTTCCCCGAATGGGGTATGATTTCATCATCATATAGACAAGACAATCAAAGGCGTCCGGCAGCTCCGCGATTTTTGAAGTCTGTCCTGCGTATCTATCCGACGGGCCGACGCCAGGCCATATTGACTAAGCAGTCTACAAAATGCAGTTATATTATAATACCATGTTTACAAAAAATAGTCAACGCTCTAAAATCCCGGTTTCACAATATAAATATCTTGACGGCGTTTGTTTTTTAGCATAAAATATATTTGTATGAGTGTACCACAATATTGACATTGACATCGCTTGATTCGCAGGAGGCATACTATGCGAGAGATAAAGCGGCGCAGCGCCGTTCCTGTTTATATCGCCGCCGGGGTTTATGCCCTATACGCGCTGATATTCCCCCTATACAACTCCTGGCACTTTCTTATTGCTGCCGTGGTGACAGCCGCCGCCTGGCTCATCGCCGACTGGCTTATAAAGCCTGTGGTGGAATATATCCCGGAGCCGGAGGAGCCGGAAGAGCCTGTTTCCTACGGGGCTGAAACGGACGCCATTCTGGCAGAGGCCCAAACCGCCCGCCGTGAGATGGAACGTCTTTCCGTCTCCATCGGAGATGAAACCGTCCGTCAGCGCATTGCCCGCCTGATCGCCCTGTCTGACCAGATCGCCCAGGACGCCATACAAGACCCCAGCGACATCCCCCAGATAAAAAAATTCCAGGGATACTTTCTCCCCTCCACCGTGCAGCTATTAAACGCCTATGACCGCATGGCCGCCCTTGGCGCAGAGGGAGAGAATATCACCGCCACCAAACAGCGCATTGCGGAAATGCTGGACACGGAAATCACCGCCTTTGAAAAGCAGCTAGACGCCCTGTATAAAAACGACTATCTGGACATAGACGCGGACGTGCAGGTTATGCACAACCTCCTCCGCCGGGAAGGTCTTTTGCAGGACGATGAGCTTCAGCAACTCCTGAAAAAGACAAAGGAATAAACCCCGCCCCCTTCCTGGGAAGGCAACGGGGAGACCCCCTCCACCATGTTCCGCATGGTTCTCCTCCCCTTGTACCCGCAGGGCACTTCGCAGGGGAGGCAATAAGGAATAGATTATAAAACGAAAGGACAAACACTATGGCAGACGAAGAAAAGGCCCTGGGCTTCACACTGACGCTTGACCCGGAGAATGAGGCATCCACCAATGCGGCGGCTGCCGCCGCAGCCGCCAGCGTTCCCACCCTGACGCTGGGGGAGCAGCCGACAGAAGAACAGGCAGCCCAAGCCCCCGCCCTTCCGGCAGAGGAACAGCTCACCATCGAATCTCTGTCCCCTGCGGAGCAGGCCGCTGTGCGGGAATTTGCACAAAAAATAGACGTAACTGACTCAAAGCAGGTGCTGACCTATGGATCCGCCGCCCAGAAAAACATTGCGGACTTCTCCGCACAGGCGCTGGAAAAGGTTCGCACCAAGGATCTGGGCGAGGTTGGCGATATGCTCACCGATCTGGTGGCTCAGCTTCAGGGTCTCTCCCCCGCCGACCAGGAAAGCAGCAAGGGATTGAAGGGTCTGTTTCGCAAGGCGTCCCGCAGTATCAGCGACATGAAAACTCAATACGACAAAGCCGAAGTGAACGTGGACAAAATTACCGCCGCTTTGGATCAGCACTGGATAACGCTGAACAAGGACATCGTGACCATGGATCAGATGTACGAGATGAACCAGGCCTACTATAAGGAGCTGTCCATGTATATTCTGGCGGGCAAGATGCGTCTCAAGGAGCTTCGGGAGACCGAGCTGCCCAAGCTCATCGCCCGCGCGGAGGAAACCGGCCTGCCGGAGGACGCTCAGGCCGCCAACGACTATGCAAATCTTCTGGGCCGGTTCGAAAAGAAAATACACGACCTGGAACTGACCCGGATGATTTCCATCCAGATGGGTCCTCAGATCCGCATGATCCAAAACAATGACGCCCTGATGGCGGAAAAAATCCAAACCGCTATTGTGAACACCATCCCCCTGTGGAAGAGCCAGATGGTTCTCGCCATGAGTATGTACCACTCCCAGCAGGCGATGGAGGCGTCTCACAGCGTCAGCGAGGTGACAAACGACCTGCTGAAGAAGAACGCCGCCGCCCTGCACTCCGGCTCCGTATCCGTGGCTCAGGAGGCGGAACGAGGCATTGTGGACATCGAAACACTGACCCAGACCAACCAGGAGCTTATCGCCACCTTGGAGGACGTCCGCAAGGCCCAAGACGATGGCCGCGCACGCCGAGCCCAGGCCGAGGTCGAGCTTAGCCGCATTGAGGGCGAGCTGAAGCAGAAGCTTCTGGAAATGCGGGGCTGAGGTCTCCCCTGCTGAATTTGCAGAAAGGCACAGCACTTGGAATTTCTGAAAAAACGGCAAAATGCAATTATTGTCTTTATCGTGGTAGTCGTCCTTTTTACCCTCATCGGCTGCCACAGAAGCCTGACCAAAGCCTGTGATAACATCGAGGGCGCTTTCTTCGACAAGTCTCAGCTCTCTGCCGAGGGATATTACACCTGCCCCGGCGACCAGCTTGAAAACTGCGTGAAATACGCAAATCGCCTTCTCAGCGTCATCAGCGGGGCGGATTGGTCGGATGATGTATACACCACGCTGTCGGAGGCCCGTCAGGGCCTTGCGGACGCATTGGACGACGGGGATATATCGGACATATACGACACGAATCAGGCGCTTATCGCGGCAGTGGAGGCGGTGGAGGAGTTGGTGGACGGCGGCGCCGTCCTGCCGGAGAGCAGCGACGACTATGACACCGTCCTGTCCGATTTCTATTCCGCTCAGTCCGTCGCAGCGAACGGCGCTTATAACGAATATGTGGATGAGTTCACCAGCACCACCCTGCGCGCCTTCCCAACCAATATTTTGCGTCGGCTGGCCCTTGTGTCTGCCCCGGAAAAATTTGAGTGATGGAGAAAGAGGGAAACCCGATGAAAAAATGCAGAACGCTTCTAGCCCTGCTGCTGATGCTGGCGGTGCTGTCCGTTCCCGCCCTGGCCATCGAGCTGGAAGCAGGAACTGGCGATGGCTTTTACGTCCAGGATAACGCAAATGTCCTCTCCTCGGAGACGGAAAGTCTGATTGCCAGCTATAACGCCACCCTGGAGGAGCAGTGCGACGGGGCGCAGCTCGTGGTCGTCACTGTCAGCTATCTGGACGAGGACACCCAGATAGCCTCTCTTCAGCTTATGAACGACTGGGGTGTGGGCGATGAGACGGAGTCCAACGGTATGCTCCTTCTTTTGGTAGCGGAGGAATACCGCGGCTGGCTCTCCACCGGGGACGGCCTGGACGAGGTTTTTACCGACGACATGGTGGACGAATATCTGGACGACTACTTCTGGGACTACATCGACGCGGACGAGTACGATGAGGGCGTTCAGACTCTGGCCGGAATGCTGTATACCTGGTATCTGGACTATTACGACGTGGATACCATAGACAGCGATACCGTGTATTACGAGGAGGACTATGACACAACCTACTACGATTCCAGAGCGGAATCGCTGGCCCGATCAAGTGGAGGTTTTTCTATGATTGTTACTATTATCGTTCTGCTGGTGGTCATATGGCTGCTGGTCTCCATGAACCGCTTTAACCGCATGCGCGGCTGGGGTTATACCGGCGGCTTCTGGCCCATCTTCTGGTTCCGTGGGCCTGGCCTTTATCGGGACTGGTACCGCCGTCGCGGCCCTGGAGGGCCGGGCGGGCGTGGCCCAGGAGGCCCCGGTGGACGTGGCCCAGGCGGCCCCGGAGGAGGCGGCTTTGGCGGCGGTCCTGGGGGCGGTACGCCTAGAGGCGGCAGCGGCCCGCGCGGAGGAAGCGGTTTCGGCGGCGGCCCTGGAGGCGGCGGCTCCCGTGGTGGTGGCTTCGGTGGCGGCCCCGGAGGCGGTGGCTTCGGTGGCGGCCCCGGAGGCG
>JAJPYE010000001.1 GCA_021205095.1 Oscillospiraceae bacterium
ACTGATACAAGAAACTTTAACAAGTTTACACAAAACTATTGACACAATCGAAACTGCACATTGACATCGGTTCTTTAAAGAAATAAAATAGAGAAAATCACGGCTTGATTTAAAATACGTCGTGGTATGCCTGTCGCAAGACATGGAAAATGTAAATGAAAGGATAAACCACAGATGAAAAAACTTCTTGCGCTTCTGCTGGCGCTGGTGATGGTGTTCTCCATGGCCGCGTGCAGCAGCTCCTCTGACGACACGACCGACGCCGAAGAGGAAGAGACCACAACCACCGAGACCGAGGAGACCGAAGAGGCTGCCGAGGCTGAAGAGACCGAGGAGGTCGAGGAGACCGCCGAGGCCACCCATTACACCATCGGCATCATCCAGCAGCTTGAGCATGACGCGCTGGATCTGGCCACTCAGGGCTTTGAGGATGCGCTGATCGAGCTGCTGGGCGAAGAGAACGTGACCTTCGACTTCCAGAACGCTCAGGGCGAGACTGCCAACTGCGCTACCATCGCCAACTCCCTGGTTTCCGAGGGCGTTGACCTGATTCTGGCGAACGCCACCAGCGCTCTGCAGGCTGCTGCCGCTGCCACCAGCGACATCCCCATCCTGGGCACCTCTGTCACTGACTATGCTACCGCTCTGGGCATTGACGACTGGACCGGCGCTACCGGCACCAACATCTCCGGCACCTCTGACCTGGCCCCGCTGTCTGAGCAGGCCAACATGATTGCCGAGCTTTGCCCGGCGGAGGAGTACCCCAACGTGGGCATCCTCTATTGCTCCGCTGAGCCGAACTCCGTCTATCAGTCCACCGTTATCACCGGCTATCTGGAAGAGCTGGGCTACACTGTCTCCGAGTACACCTTCGCTGACTCCAACGACATTGCCTCCGTCACCCAGAACGCCTGCGACAACTGCGACGTGCTGTTTGTCCCCACTGACAACACCGCCGCCGCCAACACCGAGGCTATCTACAATGTGACTTCCGTGGCTGGCGTGCCTGTTGTCGCTGGCGAAAGCGGCATTATGAGTGGCTGCGGCATCGCTACCCTGTCCATCAGCTACTATGACATCGGCTACATCGCTGGCGAGATGGCTTATGAGATCCTGGTCAACGGCGCTGACATCACCACCATGGAGGTGCAGAGCGCTCCTGAAGTGACCAAGATGTATATGGCCGACCGCTGCGAGGAGCTTGGCATCACTGTCACGGATGAATATGAAGCCTATGTGGTTGAGGAGTAATAAGAAACCTTAACGAAAGGCATAAAAATCCAAAAAAACAACGGGGAAAGGGTATTCCTTTTCCCGTTGTTTTTTGTTATAATAAGATTATCTATGCGCAGAAACCGACCGGGTGCGCTGGAGGCGCGTTTGTGCGCATTTTTATTGTTGGAGGTTGATTGGTATGAGCATAACATCCTTGCTCAACGCCCTGCCGGGGGCTTGTGCCCAGGGCATCATCTGGGGCATTATGGCCATCGGCGTGTACATCACTTACAAAATCCTGGATATGGCCGACCTGTCTGTGGACGGCACCATGGCCACGGGCGGCGCGGTCTGCGTCATCATGATAACCAACGGCTATTCCGTTGGGGTCGCCATGCTGTGCGCCTTTTTGGCGGGCGTGCTGGCGGGATTGGTGACAGGTATTTTTCATACTTTCATGGGGATTCCCGTTATTCTGGCTGGTATTCTGACCCAGTTGGGGCTGTATTCCATAAACCTCCGCATCCTGGGCATCGGCACCTCTGCCGGAACGGCCAGCAACGTGGCCGTCAGCGTGGACAAATATAACCTGCTGGTGTCGCTGCGGTATGTGCGGTCGCTGGCGCTGAATAACCCCATTTTTGCCAGCCTTATCTTCCTGGTGGTGCTTATTCTTGTTATGTACTGGTTTTTTGGCACGGAGCTTGGCTGCTCCCTGCGGGCCACCGGCGCGAACGAGAGCATGAGCCGCGCTCAGGGCATCAACACCAATTTCAACAAGGTTCTGGGCCTGATGATTTCCAACGGCATTGTAGCCCTTGCCTCCGCGCTGTACGCGCAGTATCAGGGCTTCGCGGACGTGAACATGGGCCGCGGCGCTATCGTTATCGGCCTGGCCGCTGTTATCATCGGAGATGTTATCTTTGGCAGGATATTTAACAACTTTGCTCTGAAGCTGCTGGGTGTGGCCTTCGGCGCTATCATCTATTACCTGGTCATTCAGGTGGTGCTTTGGCTGGGGCTGAACTCCTCCGATTTGAAGCTGCTGTCCGCCCTGATTGTGGCGGTGTTCCTGGCTGTACCCCACTGGAAGGAAAAATATTTCACCTCTGCCAAGAAGGAGGTAGACGCGAATGCTTGAGCTTCGGGATATATACAAGACCTTTAACCCCGGCACCGTGAACGAGAAACGGGCCTTAAACGGCGTGAGCCTTACGCTGAACGAAGGGGACTTCGTCACCGTCATCGGCTCCAACGGCGCGGGAAAGTCCACCTGCCTGAACGCCATTGCGGGCGTGTGGCCCGTTGACTCCGGCTCTATCATCATTGACGGAGAGGACGTGACCAGCCTGCCGGAGCATAAGCGGGCCAAATACCTTGGCCGCGTGTTCCAGGATCCCATGACCGGCACCGCCGCCACTATGGAGATTCAGGAAAACCTGGCCCTGGCCAAGCGCCGGGGAGAGAAGCGCACCCTTCGCCGGGGCATCACCAAAAAGGAGCAGGAGGAATTCCGGGAGCTTCTGAAAACCCTGAACCTGGGGCTGGAGGATCGTATGACCGCCCGCGTGGGGCTTCTCTCCGGCGGTCAGCGGCAGGCCCTGACCCTTCTGATGGCTACGCTGAAAAAGCCGAAGCTGCTCTTGCTGGACGAGCATACTGCCGCCCTTGACCCTAAAACGGCGGAAAAGGTTCTCAACACCACGGACGCGGTCATTCGGGAAAATCACTTGACCGCCTTTATGGTGACGCACAATATGCGGGACGCTATCGCCCACGGCAACCGCCTGATTATGATGGATGAGGGCCGCATTATTCTTGATATTTCCGGGGAAGAAAAGAGTAAGCTGACCCGGGAGGATCTGCTGGAAAAATTCGCCGCTCTGGGCGGCAGCATGGACAGCGACAAGGTTCTTCTGTCATAAATTGCCGACCTGAGAAACAGCGCCATGGACAGGCTGACGGAGACGCCGTATAACAAGGCGTTCTCCTTTCAGCCGACAGGCTATGGAGAAGGCATGGAGACGAAGTCATTTTTGCTGTGGAGTACAATGACAGACCATAAAATACAACGAGAATTGTGAACCCGCTTGTTTTCCTTTCAAAAGAAAAGCACATGTGGTTGACAATTTGCCGCCTTCAATGGTATAGTATGGAAGCCTGCGTTTTTCCTGCTGGCACGGATACAAATGCAGCGGTATCGAAGTGGTCATAACGGGGCTGACTCGAAATCAGTTTGGGAGCAATCCCACGTGGGTTCGAATCCCACCCGCTGCGCCAAAAAAAGAATAAGCCCACAGACGTAAGTCTGTGGGCTTATTCTGTGGACTTATTTTATTATTTGATGATGCAGAACTGGGTTCCCTTCACGCCGCTGAAACGTTTCCTGTCAACCGCTGCCATCGGAAGAAACAGTATGAAGGAATAGATTTCGAGTCTCCTCGTATGACGGCATGTAATGACTCGCTTCAACAAAAGCCGCATAATGCTTTAAGAATGAAATCAAATGCCGAACGGCGGCATTTGGCTTCGCTTCAGCCAGCGTTGCAATTATAGATCGACCGCGTTAACTTGGCCCCTGTTACGCGTAAGGAAACCGCCTGCGGGAGCAAATCGCAGGGCTTTCTTTTATGCATCGCCTGTTGTTGAACAACTTAATTCCGAAGCCATGATTGGCGGAGATCCAAAAAATAGCTAACATATTGAAAATTGAGTGGAATTCTCGTCCTATTAGAGACAGCATTAGCTTTTTAATTAAAAGCAACAAGAAAATATAAAATTAAATATCCCTGACCACCTACTTCTCAGACAGTTGGCCAGGGATATTATTTATTGACACATTTTGCCGGGATGAAAAAGAGCGGCATCACCGACGATGTTTGCTCCTATTATATAGGAACGCGGTATTATACGATTTCAGTGTAGCTGCCCAGATACCTGAACGTCTCGCACAGGCTATCCAGGTCGCCCATCAGTTGGATGAAACGCGGGGAGTAGACGGAGGTGTCCAGGTCGAAATAGAACATGAACTCAAAATCCCGGTCGGGGAGAGGGCGGCTCTCCAGCTTGGTCATGTTGATGCCCAGGGCATTGATGCGGGCCATGATCCGATACAGGGAGCCGGGTTTGTGGTTTATGGTTAACATAATACTTGTTCTGTCAGCGCCGGGGAATATTTCCAGGTCTTTACCGATGCAGATGAAGCGGGTGTAGTTGTTGCCCTTGTCCTGAATCCCCTCTGCTAAGGGATGAAGGCCGTACAGCGCTCCGCAGTCGTGAGAGGCCAGCGCCGCAAGATCCCGACGGCCAGACTCGGCCACCCGCTTGGCAGCTACGGCGGTGTTTTCGCACACTGTTACACGGATACCGGGGTGCGATCTCAGAAAATCTGAACATTGCGCCAGCGCCTGCTCGTGGGATACCACCTCCTTGATGTCCTCCAGCTTCGCGCCGGGGAGGGCCATCAGATTGTGATCCACCTTCAGGCGAACGGAACGGACAATGCTGAAATTATATTCCATCATCAGATCGTATATTTTGTTCACCGAACCGGCGGTGCTGTTTTCCAGCGGCAGCACGCCATAACGGCAGAAGCCGTTGGCAATAGCCGAGAACACCGCTTCAAAACGGTTTACATAAGATATAGACGGCTCCCGAAACAGCCGCTGAACGGCGATTTGAGCAAAGGCTCCTTCCACGCCCTGACAGGCTACGGTTGCCTTCTCCGGGAACAGAGGCGGCGTGTCCGCCAGACCCTGGGCGATGCGATTGCAAAGGGGGCTTTCTCCCCGCACCAGGGCGGTCTGATAGCTTTGGCTCACGTCCTGCAGCGTGTTATACAGAACACCAGCGTAATCCTCAAGCTCCTCTCCGGCCTGGGCCTGAAAGTCGGCCCGTGCTTCCCGAATACCTGCTGCGTCCGGCAACAGACCCCGCGCCGCCCATTCCTTGGCAATCTGGCCGCTGACGGTCATACGCTGGGCGAACAGGCGGCTCATCTGCCCGTCAATGTCCTCAATCTGCTGTTTGAGCTGTTCCAGTTCCATTATAGATTCCCTTTCTTATTACAAAAATATGTTTAGGCGTACAAAAAAAGCCGTGCAGTGATTTCTTCACTGCACAGCTTGGGATGACTTTTTAGCTTGCCGCAGGCGAAATCACTTTTACTTTTTTTTGCAAAAGTAAAAGAATGTAAATTCTGCAGCAAATGTAAAGGACATCTTAAAATACTCCTTCAAGTAAGTGAGTCTATCATACCCTCTTTTTCTGCCCTTGTCAACGTAAATTTTCCGAAAATGGACGAAAAGGCTTGTGGAAATATTATTATTCGTTTATAATGCAACTATCTAAGCCGCGTATGCGGTATATGTGGAAAGGAGAAAGCAAAACCATGAAGAAGCGCATTTTATCTCTGATGTTGGCTTTGGCACTGTGCCTGAGCCTGTCCGCCACAGCCCTTGCCAGCAGCGAGGCCAGCGGGGAGGCCAGCGGCGGCATGAGCGGCAGCTCCGCCGTGTACGCCTACGCTGTCACAGCCGAGGGCGTGGAGGAGACGGAGGCGGAGGATGTTTCCCTGGAAGGGAACATCACCGAGGCCGGTATCTCCCAGTTCGACTTTTCCAGTACGGAGACCGACTTTGTTTCCGTGGTGGGCGACGACACCACGGAGGGGGCCGTGTCCTTTGTCCTGGGCGGGGAGGAGGCTACCTATGACGCCGCCGACCTGGACATCTATGACCGGGCGCAGGAGCTGCTGGACTTCCAGTCCTTCGACTCCAAAATCGACTCCACCACCGGCACCCTGATCACCGCCAGCGGCGGCGCCTACCTGGAGCTGGACGGCATCTATGCCACCGGCACCACCGGCATTGTTACTGCCGGCAGCGATAACGACCGCTATTCCGGCTCCTCCGATGAGGATTACATCGACACCGTGGTGGTCATTCGGGACTGCTATCTGGATTCCGAGACCGGCACCGCCATCGCGGACGCCAACTGGCCCCATGGCACCAGCCTGATGGTGCGTGGCTCCATCCGCAGCTCCCTGTCCATCGGCGAGAGCGAGACCTATTACTACGGCACTGCCGTCATCGTGGATGGCTGGGCGGCTATGGCTACCGACTCCGCTGTGGGCATGGGCCTGGATATGGTGGCCTATAACAGCTATGCCCGCACCCTGCTGGGCGGCTACTGCTCTTATTCCGACAGCCGCTGCCGGGATTATCTCTATGGCACCGTGTATGAATCCGCTGAGTACGGCTCCATCATTGCGAACTTCGGCGAGCTGTACATCCTGAGTACCGACGACGCGGCAGTGGATACCAACGTCATTCGCGCCGAGAGCGAGGCAGAGGATCTGGACGAGCGGGCCGCCATCGACCCTCTGGCCTATGCTGAGGAGGACGACATCGTCACCGAGACCACCGGCTCCGTGGTGGCGGGCTTCCGCAACGCCATTATGATGCACGTTCCCGACCTGATGGGCGGCGGCGGCAGCATCTCTGACGCCAAGGGCGTTCTGTACGTGAAGGACTCCACCATCGCCACCTATGAGGATCTGGCCCCCGAAGATTACGCCACCGGCGAGTATAAGGAGAGCTGGATAGAGAAGACCGACGAGGCCACCTGGGCCTATCTGGAATACACCATGGGCGCTACCATCCTGATTCGCAGCGACAACGCCCTCATCCACCTGACCAACGCCACCGTGGAGTCCTGGACAGGCGTTCTGCTCCAGACTGCCCTGAACGCGGACGCCAACGGCAACTGGATCGGTGCGGATGAGGAAGTGGCCGACCACATCGGCATCGACGTGATCGTGGACGGCACCACCGCCCTGGTGGGCAACATCAACCACGAGGACTATCAGCGTACCCTGACCATCGTGTTTGAGGATTCTGCCAGCCTGACCGGCGATATTTTCACCGGCACGGTGGACACCTGGCACGAGAAGTTTGCGGATTATGCTGAGTCCGGCGCCAACTACTACCGTGACGTGGACGGCTATGACACCATCTGGGGCACCTATGTCACCCTGGAGGCCGGCACCACCTGGACGGTGGTGGAGCAGTCCAACATCACCGGCCTGACCGTGGAGGAGGGCGCTGTTCTCAATGGCGTTGTCACCGTGGACGGCGAGACCGTGGACGTGTCCGCAGGAGGAACCTGGGAGGGCGACATCGTCATCACAGCCCTATAAGCAACCAATAAAAACGGAGCTAAGGCTCCCGAAAACCAAAGGAACCGCTGCATAGCAGCGGTTCCTTTTTTTATTTTAAATTGAATTATTAGGAGGGACGGTATGGAAATATATGGTTATGCCCGTGTCAGCACAAAGGAACAAAACGAGGATCGGCAGCTTTTGTCTCTGCGGATGGCCAATGTGCCGGGAAAGAATATTTACGTGGACAAGCAGTCCGGCAAGGATTTTGACCGACCGCAGTACATAAAGCTCACCCGCAAGCTCCGGGAAAACGACCTGCTGATTATTAAAAGCATCGACCGGCTGGGCCGGGATTACGAGGAAATTCAAAACCAATGGCGCATATTGACCAAGGAAAAGCACGTCGACATCATGGTGCTGGATATGCCCCTGCTGGATACCCGCCGGGGAAAAGACCTGGTGGGAACCTTTCTGTCCGACATCGTCCTCCAGGTGCTGTCCTTCGTGGCGGAAAACGAGCGAAGCAACATCCGGCAGCGGCAGACGGAGGGCATTGCGGCGGCGAAGGCGCGGGGCGTGCAGTTTGGCCGCCCCCAAAAGCCCCGGCCAGCGGGGTATGATGTTGCCTTCCAACGCTGGCAAGCAGGGGAAATAACGGGTACCGAGGCGGCGGAGGCGTGCGGTATGCCGCTTTCCAGCTTTCTCTATCGCGCAGGGCGGGATTCAAAATTAGAACGGGAATAAAAAAGACAGTTACAAAAAAGTATACTTTATTGTAACTGCTGATTATTTTTCC
>JAJPYE010000023.1 GCA_021205095.1 Oscillospiraceae bacterium
ACGAGCGGAAGCGGCATCGGTTTTCTGTTGCAGATCATCGAGGCTCTCAATGCCATGCTCCCGTATGAAGATCATGGTCTGCGCCATCTGCTTCAGGTTATAGACCGTCGCCCAGCGCTGATAGCCGATGCCTTTTGCCTGCATCTTCTCATCAATATCCACCAGCAGATTGAACTTCGGTTTTCCATGAACCTGCGTACTTTTGAATTTGGAGCGGTGGGCCTTCTCTCCCAACAGCACCGCACGGATTTCCTCCTCAGAGTATCCTTCCCCCAGGGAGCGGAACCGGATGAAGCGCGTCTGACCTTTTCCCCGGAGCGCGGTGTTCTTCCCACGCTTCACTTCATAGCCCTTTTGAGCGAGAAACTGTAGAAATTCCTCAAAGTCCTTTGGTTTTTGCTTCATGACGGCATCAATGTCCGCGCAGATGGTATCCCGGAAGGTATCTTTCTTTGGATACTCGGTACGTTTCACTCGCTCCCGGTAGGGCTTTTTCTCAATGATGGACAGCCCATGCTCTACACAGATAATATCACTGCATCTCTGCACGGCCAGCCCGGACAGATGGAAGTCCTTGAATTTCCGTTTGCAGTCTATGGTGGTGGAGTTGAAAATGATATGATTATGGATGTGCGCCCGGTCTACATGGGTAGCCACGATAAAAGCGTGTTTCCCTTTGGTAAAGCGCATGGCCAGCTCATAGCCGACCTTATTGGCCTCCTCCGGCGTGATTTCCCCCGGCTTGAAGGACTGACGTATCTGATACGCGATGACATTACTTTTCTGCTGCCGCCCGGTGATGTGCTGGTACTGCCGTTTGGCAAGCAGAAATTCTTCATCTACCGTCATAGGGTCGCAGGCATACGCCGTGACCAGATTGCCTTTTTCTGTTTTCTCCGGATTCTGCGCGTAGTCTGTCCGGTCACGCAGACATTGCGCCAGCGTTTTCCCTTTATTCAGGTGCATCGCGATCAGCCGCGTCGCCGCCATACCATCACCCTCCCTTCAAAAAAAGAAAGAGCTGCCCGGTGAGGACAGCCCATAATAAAATCGTTTGCTTTGCTCTCATGAATGCAGGAACCCGACCAGCGCGCCGGTCATGGTATCCAGCAGTGTCTCCAATACAGCAGCGACGAACGTAACAGCCACACACGTCGCCGCCAAGACAACCATCACCACAACGGAAGTCCACCACTGATTGATCGCAGCGGCCACACCGCAGATGATAAGTACCAGGATAAAATATCCGATGATGTAGGAGGAAAGATTGTCTACGACCTTTAACAGCACGGAGGCAACAGCGCAGACGAGGATCAGCGGCAGGGTCAGGAGCTTCAACGGGAGCTTTATGAGTGTCATCAACATGGCGGCCAACCATCCTTTCTTTTCTTGTACATTCATTATAAAGGCTGTATTTCAGACTGGCAATGATGTCGCCGGTCTATGTTCGCGGCACAGCGGATTGCTCCGCCATGCCGTTTTTTATAAAGTCTCCGGGGCAAAACCCGGACATTTGCGCCGTCACTGGACAGTGGCAAGCCTTGTGAGTATCTCTTTACAGCTTACCCACAAATCATCCAGACGGCGCTGCAAATCCTCTATATCCTCCGAATAGATGCTTCCGGTTTCATGAGCTTTTTTCGTATACTGATTGAGGTTATTCGAGGCATAGCGCAACAGCTTCACCATCTGGGTCACATCGGTCAAATCCATATTGACACAGATGCCGTCCAGCGCCATCTTGCGGATATAGGCGCTCATATTCTCCACGCCGATCTCCGCCATTTTCTCCTGTATGCGGTCACGCTCCGCCTGAGAGACGCGGAGCATGATTACCTTATCTTTTGGTTCGTCTGCCATTACAACACCTCCTCAGAGTGCTGTTGTTCACCGGGATTCCGAGGCGGCAGCGTCGCCGCCTTGCTGCGCAGGTCGGCCAGCACAGAGGGGCGGCTTTCCGTGTCGGAATCAACATCGCGATCTCCATCATCACGGGCAGGCGCAGGGCTGTCGTCCATATTTAGGGCGGCATCCAGTTCTGCCAGCCGTGCGGACTTCTCCCGCAGCTCGGCCTCCTGGGGGAATGGTTTCCCAAGTTCCTGCTGTGCAGCTTCCCTCTGGTTTTCCAGATTGGTCAGCTGTTCCTGCGCTTTCTCCAGTCGCGCCGGGATACCCGCCAGGGCGTTATCCATGCGGATCAGGTTGCCTCTGGCATCCGTACCAAGGGCCAACCGGTGGCTCATGGCTCCTTTCAGAGTCAGGTCAAATTCCTGCCGGAAGCTATCAAAAGAAAGCTCCATCTGGAAGCCGCGATAACTTCCCAGGTGCATCGGCTCCGTTCCGTGATAGGCTTTGCAGGCAGCGAGAAGCGCCTCGCCAGCTTTGGCCTTATCTGTGAACTGCTGTCCCCGAAGCTCCAGCCCCACGAACAGTTCCTTATCCGTTGGCAGCGGATGCGCCGCCACGGTCTGAATATCTGTTTCAAATCCGCGAATATTGGCCTTTGTCCGTTCGATCTCCTGCGGGAAGTGTTTTAACAGCCGGTCTTCCAGCCGATACTGCTGGCTCTGGTGGTCAGACTTCAATACTTTCAGCCGTGCCACTTCCACATCCAGGTCCATCTTTTCCCGGATCAGCGGATTACCAGCGCACAGGGCCTTGATCTCCGCATAGGAAAGAGCCTGCTCATCCACATCATCGCAGGAGCGAACCGGGGATTTGCTGGTCATGATCTGTGAAATAAAACGCTGTTTGTTCTCAAGTGTCTGATATAAATAGGCATCAAAGGTGCCTTCGGTAACGTATTGGAAAATCTGTACGCGCTTGTTCTGATTGCCCTGCCGGATAATACGCCCATTTCTCTGGGTCATATCGGCAGGTCGCCAGCCCACATCCAGATGGTGTGCGGCGATGAGCCTGTCCTGGACGTTGGTACCAGCGCCCATTTTCTGCGTACTGCCAAGGAGAATCCGCACCTGGCCAGAGCGGACTTTGGAAAACAGGTCTTTTTTCTTCACCTCTGTATCGGCATCATGGATAAAGGCAATCTCCTCGTGGGGGACACCTCTGGCCTCCAGTTTGCCGCGAATATCATCATACACGTTAAAGCTGCCATCGCCTTTTGGCGTGGACATATCACAGAACAGAAGCTGTGTCGTTCGGTCACTGACCCCGTCTTGCCAAATCTGAAAGACATTGTTTACGCAGGCATTGAGCTTACTGCCGGGGTTGTCCGGCAACAGCGGGTTCATCAGCCTCTGGTCAAGACCGATTTTCCTGCCGTCTGACGTAATGCAGAGCATATTGTCAACGGAGGCGTCCACTGTGCCAGCGTGGACTTTCGCCGCCCGTTCGGATAGCGACGCCACCATTTCCTTCTGGATTTCTGATGGCTGTACCACAATCGTCTGGAAGTCGGCCTCCGGCACCGGCAGGTCAAGCTGGTCACTGGTTTTAATATCGGCCACCTCTTTGAACATGGTCATCAGCTCCGGCAGATTGAAGAAGCGGGCAAATCTCGTCCGTGCCCGGTACCCTGTCCCTTCGGGACTAAGCTCGATGGCTGTAGTTGTTTCCCCAAAGGTTGACGCCCAGCTGTCGAAGTGAGTCAGCCCCTTCTGTTGGAGCGTACTATATTGCAAATATCTCATAACAGTGTAAAGCTCCGTCATGGAATTGCTGACCGGTGTACCGCTGGCAAAGACAACGCCGCGCCCGCCGGTGATCTCATCCATATACCGGCACTTCATAAACATATCTGAACTACGCTGGGCCTCGGAGGTCGAGAGTCCGGCCACATTCCGCATTTTCGTATACAGGAAAAGGTTTTTGTATGCCTGTGACTCGTCCACAAACAGCCTGTCCACACCCAACTGCTCAAAGGTAATTACATCATCCTTTCGTTCTGTGGATGTCAGTTTGTTCAGTCTGGCCTGCAAGGATTTCCGGCTCTTCTCCATCTGTTTGATAGTGAAGTTCTCCCCGCGGCTGTATTTCAGTTCTGCAATCGCGTCCTCGATGTCCTCAATCTGCTCCCGCAGCTGACGCTCCTGGCGTTCTGCGGAGATAGGGATTTTCTCGAACTGACTGTGGCCAATGATGACCGCATCATAGTCACCGGTGGCAATCCGAGCGCAGAATTTCTTGCGCCGGGAGGTTTCAAAGTCCTTTTTGGTCGTCACCAGCAACTTTGCGCTGGGATAGAGCCGCAAAAACTCATTCGCCCATTGCAGGGTCAGATGATTGGGAACCACGAACATGGATTTCTGACACAGGCCCAGGCGCTTGCTCTCCATGGCAGCCGCAGCCATCTCGAACGTCTTGCCTGCCCCCACTTCGTGTGCAAGCAAAGTATTTCCTCCATAGAGAACATGAGCAATGGCATTCCGCTGGTGTTCCCGTAACATGATCTCCGGATTCATCCCCACGAAATGAATGTGGGAACCGTCAAACTCACGGGGACGGGTGCTGTTGAACAGCTCGTTGTACTTCTGGCAGAGCGCCTCCCGGCGTTTCGGGTCTTTCCAGACCCAATCCTGAAAGGCGTCCTTGATCGCCTGCTGTTTCTGCTGGGCGAGGGTGGTTTCCTTCTTATTCAGCACACGCTTTTGTTTCCCGTCCGCGTCTTCCACGGTATCATAGATACGGACATCCTTCAGATTTAAGGTGTCCTCCAGTATCCGGTAGGCATTGGCACGGCTTGTGCCGAAGGTCATATTTGCCGCTACATCGTCATAACGGGGCTGGGTCTTGCCGGTGATCCGCCATTCTGCCGTGTGGGTGGAGTATTTCACCTCAATCGTGCGGCGCATATAGAAGGGCGTCTGGAAGGTTTCGTGCATAAACTGCTGGAAATACTTTGGGTCAATCCACGTCGCGCCAAGGCGCACATCAATCTCCGAGGCATCCAAATCTTTGGGCTGCGCTTTGGTCAGCGCCTCCACGTTGACCGCAAAGGCCGGATCGCGATCTGCGGCCATGGTAGCAATGCGGAGCTTATCCCGCACGTTGCCGGAGAGATATTCATCCGCAGTCTGCCAGCCTTCTTCTGGTGCATCCGGCCCCATGGGGTCTTTGAAAATCACACCATGAAGGCTGCTTACAATGGCATCGTACTCACCGGGAGTACCGAGCAATTCTGCCATAAAAGGCAAATCGACCGCACCTTTTTCTCCGATGGAGATCGCCAGCGCTTCGCTGGGAGTGTCCACGCTGGTCACTTTCCGCTCCGGGCGAATGGTGCGCTTCGTGAACATATCCGCCTTGCCAATCAGCTGCCCGTCCTCGTCGATATTCTCCAGAGAACAGAGCAGATAGTAGGACGAATCCTCGCTGAACGCCAGGGAGTTGCCGCGGGAGTTGATAAGCCCGTACCTCTCAGTAAAGCTGTCATAAGCGGCATTCAGTTCCTGCTGTTTAGCTGCAATATCGGCCTCCGGATAATCCTCCAGCTGGTATTCAATCAGGTCGTTTACAATCTGGCGAAGTTCCACCAGACCCTTTACCCGGCCTTTTGCGGTGTCATTCAGCTCGACGGGCTTCATGACCGAGTTTTCCCGAAAGTAAACATCACCGTCCACAATAGTATAAGAGAAATCCTTCACATTGGGGTCGGCAGGGATAGGCTGTGGGCCGTCTGCAACGTCCACTTCCTCCGCTTCCATCTCGATTGCCTGATAGCTGCCCTGGATGTGCGTCATCGCTTCATGTAGCTGCTCACCAAGGTCAGCACCGGGGATGGGGATAACGGTACATTCCTCCCGTCCGTATTGAGTGCTTTCCGTGGTCAGTTCACCCAGCACCATCTCCGGATGGTCGATAAAATAGCTGTTTAAGGTCAGGCCGTCCGGCGTTTGCCCCAGGTGTACCCACTCCGGTTCAATGTCAATGGGATGCTCCCGTTTTTGCAGGAAGATAATATCCGACACCACATCTGTACCGGCATTGGCACGAAAGGCATTGTTCGGGAGTCGGATAGCCACCAACAGCTCCGCCCGCTGTGCCAGATACTTGCGTACCTCCGGAGATTTTGCGTCCATCGTATACCGACTGGTGACAAAGGCCACCACGCCGCCGGGACGCACCTGGTCTAAGGCTTTCGCAAAGAAATAGTTGTGGATACTGAAACCCAGCTTATTGTAAGGCTTGTCATTGACTTTATAATCGCCAAAGGGGACGTTGCCCACAGCCAGGTCATAAAAATCGCGCCGGTCTGTACTCTCAAAACCGGCGACTTTAATATCTGCGTTGGGATAGAGCTTCTGCGCGATGCGTCCGGTGATGGAATCCAGCTCCACACCGTAGAGCTTGCTGCCCGCCATGCTGTCGGGCAGGAGTCCGAAAAAGTTGCCCACACCCATGGACGGCTCTAAGATATTTCCGGTGGTAAAGCCCATCTGACCAACAGCCTCATAGATCGCACGAATAACCGCAGGACTGGTGTAATGGGCGTTCAGCGTGGACGCGCGCGCCGCAGCATATTCCTCCTCGGTGAGTAAGCCTTTCAGCTCCCGGTACTCATTTGCCCAGGAATCCTTCGTACTGTCAAAGGCATCGGCCAAGCTGCCCCAGCCGACATATCTCGACAAAATCTGCTGTTCTTCCGGTGTGGCATTGCGGCCTTCGGCCTCCAGCGTCTGCAAGGTGCGGATTGCGGCCACGTTGTAGGCATATTTCTGTTTCGGCCCGCCTTCGCCCAGGTGGTCATCCGTGATACGGAAGTTGGCCGCAGGAATGGCAGGAGCGGACAACTTTGTAACGCTTTCAGGTGCTGATTCCGGGGTAGGCGGTAAATTATCCGTCTGGCCATCAGTGAGTGGCACATTCCCCGGCATTTGCCCAGGTTCTGTACCATAAATGTCCTCAAAAACAGCCGCCTCCGGCGTTTTCGGGGTTACATCCGGCACCTCCGGTGTCGGTGCTTCCTGTTCCGGCTCATCGAATCGCAGCGTCCTGACCTCCACATCAAAAGGCAGACCATTTCGCTCGCCGGGGTAGAAGCCAACGGTTTCCTCGGTCATTGTTGGGGCATCAATCACTGTGGGTTGCTCAGAAACCGGCTCTTCCTGCTGATTTTGCGGATAGCGCCCCATCAGCCGCAGGAAATTCTCACGGCTTTCTGCACGGAACACCGGATAGCGCAGCGACGGGTCGCGGAGCTGGACATCGAATGTCCCAATGCTCTCGATCACAAATGGCTTTCCATCCTCCAGATAGACCGTATCACCGGCATGATAGGGAAATGTCAGTTCCGGGTGAAGCACAGCCTGCACTTGTTCCCGCAAACCGGGGAAGTCTTTCAGCTCGGCGTTGTTGATGAAGTCGTATGCTGCCTCCCAGCTGTCAAAGGTGATGGGGTAATCGTCCAAATCTCCAAAATAGATGGGATTGGTTTCTGTGGGACGGAACGGGAAACCGGCAGTCTCCATTGCATTCACAATACGATGCTGGTCTGGGGTCAAGCCGGACAGCACCTGTTCCCGGTAGGCATCCCGTTCAGCGTCAAACTGTTCAGTCTGCTCTGCAAGGGTAGATTCCGCTTCCTGACGGAGCGTATCAATCAGGTCATCCCGATATTCCTCTGCATCCCAGCGGCTTACAAAGTCAATGGTCACACCGTCGCGATCTACATAGTAGTCGCCGGTCTGATCATCCCAAATGGAATACGCCGGTCTGCCCGGATACCAATCCACATCCACCACATGAAAGCGGTCTTCCGGAGCAAGGGTAGCACTTCCGGCCTCCGCAGGCGGTTCCGGTTCATCCTGTGCTGTTTCCGCCGCATCCTCCTCCGCAGCAATGCGAGCTACATCGGCCTCCACCATCTGAATAAAGGGGCTTTGCGCCAGCTTTTCCGGGTCAACCACTTCGCCGTTTACGATACCGTGTTCGGCCAGGCGCGCCCGCACCCATTCAGGATCAATGTCTGCAAAATCATCATCTTCCTGTTCCAGCTCCGTCCGTTCTGCTTCGTGGGGCGAGAGCTGGGCATAGGTTTCTTCCAGTACTGCCTGTGTCAGCCGATTGTGGAAAGCGGTATTATCGTAGAAAAGCCCATAAAGCTGGGTATCATAAAGAGAAATGACCGCCCGGTTGATAGCGGCATTGCCCTCTGTCATGGCATTTTCCCGGTCAGAGTTCCGGCAGGCGTTCTGATAGGCTG
>JAJPYE010000037.1 GCA_021205095.1 Oscillospiraceae bacterium
CAACCACCTATTCCTTAAAATATATATAAAATTTTCGCGCCGCCCCGAAGGGCAGCGCGAAAATAAGCTCGCTACGCTCTAAGTCTTAATTTTCAAAGAATTTCCGATGAATGGCCGCCACAGCCCGGTCGGCGCTGGCCGCGTCTATGACGCAGGAGATCTTGATCTCGCTGGTGGAGATCATCTGGATGTTGATATGCTCGTCGTTCAGCGCCTCAAACACCAGGGAGGCCAGGCCCACGGAGGACATCATACCGGCCCCTACCACGCTGACCTTGGCGATGCTCTTGTCCACGGAAACGTGGGGATAGCCGGACAGGGCCGTCTGGGCCGCCTCCACATCCTGATCCGACACCACGAAGCTCATGTCGTTGGCTCCGTCCCGTCCATTGGCCTGGATAATCATATCCACGTTTACGCCGGCCTTGGACACAGTGTTCAGCACCCGGAAGGCCGTGCCGGGCTTATCCTCCAACTGCATGACCGTGATGCGAGCCACCTTCTCGTCCTTGGCGATGCCGGTGATTTTCATTTCCTCCATGTGTTTTGCAACCTCCTTAACCTTTGTACCGGGCGCTCTCACCAGCGATGAAAGCACCTCCAATTCCACTCCGTAGCGTTTAGCCATCTCCACAGAGCGGTTCATCAATACCTGAGCGCCCATAGAGGCCAGCTCCAGCATTTCGTCGTATGTGATCTCCTCCAGCTTGCGGGCTGCGGGAACCTTGCGGGGGTCGGTGGTATAAACGCCCTCCACGTCCGTATAGATCTGGCAGCAGTCCGCGTGGAGCGCTGCGGCCAGGGCCACCGCCGTGGTATCGCTGCCGCCCCGGCCCAGAGTGGTATAATCGTCATATTTATTCACACCCTGGAAGCCCGTCACCAATACAATGCGGTGGGCATCCAGCTCCCGCCGAAGCCGTTCCGTGTCCACCCTTCGAATACGGGCGCTGCCATAGGCCGCATCAGTGCGGACGCCCACCTGCCAGCCGGTCAGGGACACCACAGGCAGGCCCATGCTCTCCAGACACATGGCCATCAGGGCCACGGACTGCTGTTCCCCGGTGGTCAGAAGCATATCCAGCTCCCGCTTGGAGGGGTTTCTGTTCAGCTCCGCCGCCTTTTCCAGCAGGTCGTCCGTCGTGTCACCCTGGGCAGAAAGCACCACCACCACATCGTTTCCATACAGAAACGATTCCGCGATAATTCCCGCCACATTGCGGATCCGCTGGGCGTTTGCCACAGAGGAGCCGCCAAATTTCTGCACAATCAGCATATATCAGTCTCCCTATAAATTAATCAGTCGTCAATAACCTTCCGCTTCCAGTATATGCCCTTACGCCAGGACGCGGTATACGGCCCGCGCCTCCACAGCGCCAAGGCTGGCCTCCAGCTCGTCTCTGGTCATAGGGGCGGTGATGAAACCACATTCCCGACTGGCCCCATATACAGGCGCGGCCTGGGGGAACTGGGCCAGCAGCAGCTCCGGCCCTGCGCCGGTACGCACAAACCAGGGCGACGACAGCAACCCCTCCGGCGCTACCCGACCGCCTGGCTGGCCAAGGCCCATGGTCTTGCCACCGTTCAGATGCATCGCCGCATCCAGAATATCCGCACAGACGGCGCTGGCCGTAGGCCGTTTTCCCGCTCCGGGGCCGTACATTACAACTTCGCCCACGGCGCTTCCGTGGATAACGCAGGCGTTCATCACGCCGCTGACTCCCGCCAGCATATGCTCCATAGGCACCAGATGAGGCGCAACAAATACCAGGCAGCCATCCTCCGCCGGAATAGCGCGGCCCAGGAGCTTAATGGTATATCCCAACGCATGAGCCAGCTCCAGATCCGCCGCCGTCACCCCGGTAATGCCCTGGGTGGGGACGTCCTGGGGATTCAGATTCTGCCCAAAGGCCAGATCCGCCAGAATGGTAATCTTCCGGCCCGCGTCATGGCCCTCCACGTCCGCAGTGGGGTCGGCCTCCGCATAGCCCAGGGCCTGGGCGTCCTTCAGGGCCTCCTCAAAGCTCTGCCCCTGGGCGTCCATAGCCGTGAGAATATAATTGGTGGTGCCGTTCAAAATACCGAATACCTGCTCAATGCGGTTGGCCGCAAGACATTGGTACAGGGGCCGCAGGATGGGGATTCCCCCGCCTACGCTGCCCTCAAAGAGATAGCTCGCCCCATGAGCCCTGGCCAGGGCTTCAAGCTCCGAACCATGGGCGGCCACCAGCTCCTTGTTGCTGGTGACGACGCTCTTGCCCGCCAGCAGCGCCCGGCGGGAATACTCATAGGCCGCGCCTGTGCCGCCCATGACCTCCGCCACGATGGCCACCTCCGGGTCGTTTTCAATGACGGAAAAATCCTGCACCATTTTGTCGGCATAGGAATCGCCGGGAAAATCGCGGCGCACCAGGATATATCCCAGCTCCAGCTCCTGCCCCGCCAGGGCGGACATCTTTTCCCGCCCTTCGGCCATGACCTCCGCCACGCCCCGGCCCACCGTGCCGTAGCCCAGGATCGCATATTTTATCATCCGTTCTTTCTCCTTCTCTGGTTATTCTTTCTCGTTATCCCGCAACGACGGCGGCGCTGATGACGCCCTCGGTTCCCTCCAGGCGAGTCAATAAGGTCTCTGTGGTGATCTCCATATCCGCCGTGTCCGCCGTCACCGTGACGGGCGCGGCCCCGTTGGTGGGAATCCCCTGATTGATGGTCAGGATATTGGCCCCCGTATCCGCAAACAGGCCCAGCACCTCGCTGAGGACGCCCATTTGGTGGCGAAGCATAATCTGAAAGGTGACGATACGCCCCGCTCCAACGCTCTGAAAGGGCATAATCGCGTTTTTATATTTGTAATAAGCGGAGCGGGATATACCCACCCGCTCGGCGGCCTCCGCCACCGTTTGGGCCTGGCCGGTATCCAGCAGCTCTCTGGCCTGGGTCACGCGAATAAAAACCTCCGGCAACGCGTCTCCGCTCACCAGGTAATATCTGGTTCGCTCTGGTTCTGACACAAAATGTCCCCCTTGCAAAGTCATTTGTCCGTGCGTGGTGAATCTTACCACGTTTGCCGCTAAGATGCAAGTCTTTTTTTCCATCTTCTGTATTTTATGTGAATTTTCCAGTTCCTGACAGTCCTTTTCTCTTTCCCTATTGCAATTCTGCCCGCAATAAAATATAATAATAGCAGCATATTTTTATGAGTGACATACCTTATAGAAGCTTTCGGAGGAAGGAGCATAAGTATATGAGAACGAATTATCAATCCCTGTATAACGCCAAAAAGGGTACGGTGCAGGACTGCCTGGACGTGATTCAGTCCGGGGACGTGGTGGCCTTCGCCGCCGCCTGCAACGCCCCAGTGGAGATGCTGGAGCATATGCACACCATCGCGGATCGGGTCACAGGCGTGAAATGCATTAAGGGCCACGAGGGCATATACCCCTTCGTCACCATGGACGGCATGGACGGACACATCAACACCGGCTCCTTCTTCTTCGGCAGAGACCTTTCCAACGGCATGAAAAACGGCAACACCAGCTTTATCCCAGCGGATATGTGCGACTATTCCACCTTCACCAGCGGTCACTTCCCCTGCAACGTGTTCGCCGCCGCCGCCACCCCTATGGACGAAAACGGCAATATGCAGGTGAGCCTGTGCATGATGTATGAGGATGCAGCCTATGCCAGCGCGGACAAGATCGTTCTGGAAATAAACCCCAATCTCCCCCGCGTCCGGGGCGGACTGGAAATTAACATCAACGACGTCACCTGTCTTTTGGAGGCGGATTACCCCATCAACGTGGTGCCGGACACGGAACCCTCCCCGGAGGAGATTCTGGTGGCGAAAAACGTCCGCTC
This sequence comes from Oscillospiraceae bacterium, assembly GCA_021205095.1. Lineage (GTDB taxonomy): Bacteria > Bacillota > Clostridia > Oscillospirales > Oscillospiraceae > CAJOIG01. The sequence goes on from JAJPYE010000037.1 coordinate 3,862, forward strand.
CCTGATGAAGGACGGGGACTGCATCCAGCTCGGCATTGGCTCTCTGCCAAACGCCATCGCCAACGAGATGATGGATCTGAAGGATTTGGGCCTGCACACGGAAATGGCCACCAGCACCATGGGCAAGCTGATTCAGGCCGGTGTCATCACCGGGGCCAGGAAGAACTTCAAGCAGGGCCAGCACCTGTTCATCTTCGCCGGCGGCACCCCGGAGCTGTACAAAACCCTGAGCGAGAACCCCTCCTGCCGCATCGTCCCCGCCGTATACGGGGCCGACCCCACCATTATTATGAAAAACGACAACATGGTCTCCATCAACACCTGCATAGAGATGGATCTCACCGGCCAGATCTGTTCGGAGAGCATCGGCCCCAGGGTCATATCCGGCTCCGGCGGTGCCCTTGACTATGTATACGGGGCCCTTCACGCACGGGGAGGCCGGAGCATTATGGCCTTCACCTCCAAGACAAAAAAGGGCGTGTCCAAAATCGTGGATATGCTCTCCCCCGGCGCAGGCGTCACCATTCCCCGCAACTACGCGGACTACATCGTCACGGAATACGGCATAGCCCCCCTCCGTGGCCGCTCTCTGGAGGAGCGCGCCCGCGCCCTTATTTCCATCGCCCACCCCGACTGCCGGGATGAGCTGACGTATCAGGCCAGGAAGCTGTATTACATTTAATCTGCAGGGAACAGGTCTTTTGTCCCTCAGCCAGGCACGCAGGAACGATGTCCCTGACAGCGTAATCTCCCATTAAAATGCTTATTTTAATGGGAGATTCGTTTATTGTATCGCGTTTTAAGGGCTAAAATAAAACCGCTTCCTGCGACTATTTTTTTCCGTCCGCCTTGTCAGTGATCATACCAATCCCGGCAAAGATGGAGAATATCCCCAGAAGGCCCACAGTACCCCGCCACCAGCCGCTGAACTGGATGGGAAGAAGCCGGGACAGCCACAGGGCGAACACCAGGATCACAGTCCCCAGCGCCAGCGTAATAACGCCCACCGTTCGGGTACGCATCGCTCTTATCACTTCCTTTTTTGGCGAAACACAAGGAATTTGGAAATAAAATAATTAAGGACGATGACCACCACCGTCACTACCACCTTGGCGGCGGCGCCTTCTACGCCGAAAATGGTTTGGTCAAGGCCCAGGCGCATCAGGAGTGGGAGGCCAAGCAGCTCCACCGCCCCGGTGGTCAGGCGGCCCGCCACGAATTTTACCGCCTCCAGCAGCCAGGCGGCCAGGCTCCGCCCCTGGGAACGGAACACCCACAGCTTATTGGTGACGAATGCGAAGGCCACTGCGCAGATCCAGCTCAGCACATTGCCCCCCGTCACCGGCAGCCCCAGGACGCCCACGAACAGGGCGTAGGTTCCCAGGCTCACCAGGGTGGTCAGACCGCCGAAAATGAGGTAGCTAACGGCCTCCCGGTATTTTGTAAGCAGCGCCTTCAGCTTTTGCATATCGGCCTCCGTCAGTCGTTCAGATATACCTGATAGACGATCTCCGAATCCTCCGTCCGCAGCGACCAGATATAAAACCCATCGTAAAACAGCATCCCGTCCTCCGCGTTCTCCTGAAGGCAGGAGGCGGCGTATTGGGTCTCCGTCGGCTCGCCGATGGCGGCGTAAAGCTCCTCCACCGTCAGGCCAATATACTCCTGGGCGGTCTCATAGGCGCTCTCGTCCCACGCCTCCGGCTCCGTCTCTGCCGCCGCGTCTGTGCTGGAGGCCTGGGACGCCTCCGCCAGCGCCGCCGCGTCCGATTCTGACGCTGCCTGAAGCTCCGCCGCCGTGGGAGTGGCGGTCGCCTCCGGGACTTCCTCTGCGCTTCCCTCATTGGAACTACAAGCAGCCAGAGCAAAAACCATGCCCGCCGCCAACAGGATAGATACAATTTTTTTCATTGCTTTTCCTCCGTGGAACCGTTTAGTACGATGGAATATATTGTTCCCTTTTTTCTCAAACCCACTATATCACACTTTTGAAACCGGCGCAACACGTTTCCATCCCCCCGGCAGGAACCTCGCCCAGACCGCCTGCCGCGCCCTGGGCGAGGCTCTGGCAAAGGCGTGATTCACATTCCATAAATTTCCACAAAGTCGCAGAAAAGGGGCGGCATTAACACAATCGTGTTAATGCCGCCCCTGCTGTTTATGGGTAAGTAATATCAGTCCGCCGTATAGGTGCCTGCTTCATAGACCTGGCCGCCTACGGTCAGGGTGACGCCCTCGGCCACCACCACGGACGCATCGTCCGCAATGGTCAGGGTATCGATCACAGAGGTGGCAGTGACATACCAGACCGCGTTGTCCGTCAGGGTGACGTTGATGTCATTTGCTCCATCGCTGGCGCTGATCAGGTTGGCCACCTGGCCAATATCATAATACTCGCTGATGGTAAATTCTGTGTTCTGATAGGCCGCCGCAAATTCCGCCGCCGCGTCTGCGTCCTCAAAGGCCAGACCGTCGTTTTCCTTGACCGCCAGGGAACCCTCATAGGTAACATGGATAGCCGTGGTGGTGGCAGCCGCGCCGGTCAGGGTGGCGTTCTCCCCCAGGGTAATGTTCAGGGTAGTGGCCACGTCATAGGGATCGTTTTCGCTGCGGTCGGAGCCGGAGGAATTATAGATATTGCCGGTATAATCCCCGTTTGTGAAGGTGAAATTCTGCTCCCGCAAATCGGAAACGGTGCTGTTCACGTCCGCAAAGCCCGCCTGCTCCGTGTGAACGGTAACGAAGTGCTTGAAGTTCTCCTCCTCCTGGCCGGTGGAGCTGTCGTCGTCGTCCATGACCTGGATCAGAACGCCGCCGTTTGTGATGACCGCGCCGTCCACCACAACGTCAGAGGCCACGGATTTGCTGCCCTCGGAGGGGTCTTCCACCACCCCCGCCTTGCCGGACTTCACCAGGAAGGTGGCGTACCCGGAGTGAATCTCCGTTCCGGCGTTGATGGCCGCTGTGTTGACCTGCTCGTGGAACATGAAGCCGAAGGTATCGGAGTTGATGACGGTGTTTTTCACCTCGTCGCCGGTGTAGGTGTAGAAATAGGAATCCTCCTCATTGCCGGTGGCCGCCGGAAGCTCGATCTCCTCGCCGGGGGTCAGGCTGCCGAACACCTGGTTTCCGCCGGTGAAAATCACGGCGTAGGTGCCTACGTTAATCTCGCAGCCCAGGAAGGTGGTCCAGGCCTCCTCGCCGCCGTTGGCATAGGTGCCGTAGCCGGTGCCATAATTAACGGTGTAGGGGTTATCCTTGGTCTCAATCTGGCCGCCCTCCTCCTGGATAGCGGCGGCAGTGGACTCGTCCGCGTTCAGCAGGGAGAGGGTGGTGTTGACCACGTTCAGATACACGCCAGTGGGCATATCCGTAGACAGCACCGCCCACGCACCGGCGGATACGTCGCAGTCCACCACGTTCATGGTGGCGTATTCGCCCTCCAGGTTGGTGCAGCGGGAGGTACCCATAATGCCCAGAACCCAGGGGGGCGCCACCATCAGATCCGCGCCGAACTGGTTGGCGTAATCCGCGTAAATCGTGCCGCCGTGGGAGATCAGAGTGGAGCGCTCAATGGTGACAACCGGGCTGAGGGCGTTGCCCTCCTCGTCGGTGGAGCTGTCCGCAAAAACAGGCATAACGCCGACCCCGTAGGTCTCGATGTAGGAATCGGAGATCACCACGTTGGAATCCCCAAACACCGCGATGGCGGTGCCCCGGCCTGTAAAGTCGTTGATGCCCTGGCCGTCAGACTCTGTGTTCAGAATAATTTCCGCGTTGGTAATCGTGTAATCGTGGTTGGTGACGAGAACCGCGTTCAGGCCGACGGTGGCGTCGGTGATGGTAAGTTCGTCCACCCCATCGTCCGTTGCCTCCGTGTCGCCGCACAGGAACAGATTGGAATAGTCCCCGTTTACCCCGTCCGCATCCACGAAAATGGCGGCGGTGTAAATTACGTCGTCATCGCTAAGCTCGGAGTGTTCATCCCCGGAGGACTCCAGATGACCAAGCTGGCCCTCATAGGAGACCAGCTCCCCGGCCTCTGCCGCAGGCTCCTCTGAGCTGGCAAACGCCGTAGCGGAGAGCAGCAGAGCAAACAGCATAACAAAAACAAGGGTCTGTTTTATTCGTTTTCTCATTTCGATTGTGTCAATAGTTTTGTGTAAACTTGTTAAAGTTTCTTGTATCAGTGC
>JAJPYE010000032.1 GCA_021205095.1 Oscillospiraceae bacterium
TCAATATCCGGTACCGAACCTATGAACTTTACACAAACTATTTTACACTACCTTTGTTTCCTAAGCGCGCAGGGGCGTTGGTTTACGGGGGGGCGTTTTCTCCTTCGCAGAGGCGTTCAGCCTTTGCGGTTTTTTATGCCAAAAGCACGGGCTGAAGCTGGCGGCCCCTGGCCGCGGCCTCCACCGTGGCGGCGATTTGGGCATAGTCGCAGCTCAGAGACGCAGGCTTTTCGGCGGGAGCGTCCTGGCGGAAGGGAACAAAATAAATATTCCTCCGATTCAGCAGCCGCCCGATGCTCTCCGCCGATGCGCCCAGGCCGTCGTTGGTGGACACGCCGACGACCAGGGGCTTGCCGTTTCGCAGATGGCCCTTGGCGGCCATGGTGACGGCGGTGTCCGTAATGCCGTGGGCAAGCTTCCCCAATGTGTTTCCCGTGCAGGGGACGATGGCCAGCACGTCGATGACGTTGCCGGGGCCAAGAGGCTCCGCGTCGAAAATGGTTGTGACGGCGCTGTGGCCGCTCTCATTCTCCAGCAGAGACAGCCAGTCCCTGCCGGGGCCGAAGCGGCTGTCCTTTTGGGCGTTCTCGCTGAAAATAGGGTATACCTGAAACTGTCCGCACAGGGCGGGCAGCACCTGGGCCAGCTTTCCAAAGGAGCAGTAGGAGCCGGTCAGGGCAAGCCCCAGGCGCAGCTTATTGTTTTCCATTTTCTTCCTCCTCGATGACACGATAAATGGCTTCGGCCATCACGTCCGCCGCCGCCTTGGGCGCATACAGACCGGGCAGCCCCGGCGCCTTCAAAACGGCGGCGCCGTCGGCCCAGCCGCCGGGCGCGCTGGCAAGCTCCAGACACAGCGCCCCGCCGTAGTCCCCGGCGAGGACGGGAGCGGGGATGGTGTTCACCACAATGTCAAATTTGCGGGGGATGGCCGTCAGCTCTACAGCCCGGCAGCCCACCGCTCTGGCGGCGGCCCGGTCGCTCCGGCTTCTGGCCGCTACGGTGACATGAACGCCCAGGGAGGACAGCATCCCCGCCAAAAACCGCCCGATCCGGCCATACCCGGCCACCAGCGCCTCCGCGCCCATCATGGCCCGGTTCGACCGGCGCATCAGCAGCTCCAGGGCCCCCTCCGCCGTCAGGGCGGCGTTTTCGATAACGTATATTTCGTCCCTCCAGTAGGGGAGGCCGGTTTTCATCGCCGGGGGCGCGATGATACGGCCTCCCTCCGCCGTAATGGAGTGCCCGTCCGTCTCCAGCCGCCGCCGCAGATACAAAAACCGCGGGTCGGCTCCCAAAAAGGTAAAATCCACAGTTATCACCTCCCGCCATGCTATGCGATTGCGGTCATTTTTGCTAAAAGGCGCAGGGGGAAGACAGAGGATGTACACAAAAAAGGAGAAGCCGTGCAAGACGCACGAGCTTCTCCTTTTAAGGCGGGGCAAAAGGCCCCGCTGCAATCAGCTTATTGATACTGCTCCAGCAGATCCAGGAACTCTTCCAGGCACAGGTCGTTTTCCATCATGTACATGGCGGCGTCCGCGCCGACATAGCGGAGATGCCACGGCTCGTATTCCACGCCGGTGATGTCCGTTTTGCCGTCTGGATAGCGGATGACGTAGCCAAAGGCGGCGCAGTTTTCCTCCAGCCACAGCATCAGGCCGGAGCCGCCGATATACGGCTCCATATCCTGGCCGGAATATTCCAGAATATCCGCCGCTAGGCCGGACTGATGCTCGCTGGCGCCGGGGTAGTTGACGGCCAGGCGGGTGGCGGCCTCCGCCTCCTCCTGGGTCATGCCCTCCTCCATGTAGCTGTCCACATGGTTCCAATATATGCTGTACTGTGTGCTGTAGGAGCGATAACAGGAGCAGACGTAGACCGAGTACCCGCTGGCTCTGGCGGCGGCGATCATGTCGATCAGGGCGTTGGCCACGCGGGAGTCCATGTATTCTCCGTCCTCTATCTCCGTCAGGGAGGGCGGCTCATAGTCCTCCCCCAGGGGGTATTCATACCGAATAAGCTGCAAATACCATTCGGAGGTGTCCAGATCCGGCAGGCCCAGGGGCGTGGCGAACGGGGTTGGATCCGGCTCCGCCGTGGCGATGGTCGTCCCCGTATATGCCTCGGATATTTCCGCCTGACTGCCCTGGCTCAGCGCCCCAATTTTGTCTGCAATCAAAATCAGGACTGCCGTGACGATAAGCAGGACGGCGAACAGCGACAGCAGTCGGCTGCGGGCCTCCGCCCGCTGCCGGGCGGATTGCCGGTAGGGTCTTCTGTTTTTCTGTTGTGTGGCGATAAGGAACACCCCTGTCTGTCAAAATAAATCCTGTTAAAGAATACCATCCCGCCTTGCTATAAGTCAATAGAAAAGGCGGGATGATGTTGGATTTTAGCAGATTTTTGCGTTTTCCGGCGCTTTTCGCCGAACGCTTACAGCGCCTGAGAGGCGGTGATGATGGCCATCTTATAGACCTCGTCCGCCACGCAGCCGCGGGACAGGTCGTTGATGGGGGCGTTCAGGCCCAGCAGCAGGGGGCCGTAGGCCGCGAAGCCGCCGAAGCGCTGGGCGATCTTATAGCCGATGTTGGCCGCGTTCACGTCCGGGAAGATGAAGGTGTTGGCATAGCCGGCCACAGGGCTGCCGGGGAATTTGAGCTGGCCCACGGTGGGGGACACGGCGGCGTCGAACTGCATCTCGCCGTCCACGGGGGTGTCGGGCATGGCGGCCTTGGCCTTGGCGCAGGCGTTCTGCATCAGGGTGACGGTGTCGTCCTTGGCGGAACCCTTGGTGGAGAAGCTCAGGAAGGCTACCTTGGGGTCAATGCCGAACTTGCGGGCCACCTTGGCGGTTTCCACAGCGGACTCCACAAGCTGATCCTCGGTGGGATGGATGGTGATGGCGCAGTCGCCCATGGCGTATTTCTCCTCCACGCCGTCCTTCTCGCGGACCATAATAAATGTGCCGGACACGTTGCTGTTGCCGGGCTTGGTCTTGATGAGCTGGAGCGCGGGACGCACGGTGTCGGCGGTGGAATAGGTGGCGCCGCCCAGCAGGCAGTCGGCCTTGCCCATCTTCACCAGCATGGTGCCGAAGTAGTTGCCCTTGAGCAGGTTCTTGCGGCAGTCCTCCGGGGTCATCTTGCCCTTGCGAAGCTCCACCATTTTGTCCACCATGGCGTCCATCTCAGGATAGGTGGCCGGGTCGATGACCTCCACGCCGTCGATGTTGAAGCCGCCGGCCTTGGCCGCCGCCTGCACGTCCGCCACGACGCCGATCAGGATGGGCTGCAGAAAGCCGCCCTTCATCAGCCGGTCGGTGGCCTCCAGGATACGGGCGTCCGTACCCTCGGTGAATACGATGGTCTTTTTCTCGGCGGCCTTCAGCGCCTCGATCAGTTCCTCAAACATAGGCTTGTATCCTCCAAATTTAAAAATATGTATAATACGCGAAAAATCCAGGCGGAACGCAAAATCCGCCCACAACCACCATGGTAACACTTAACCGGCTGAAATGCAAGTTTCTGTTTACAAAAAAACCGCCGTCGTTTATAATACTAACTGTTATCGAAAAAATCAGGAGGAGATAGGCGTGGATCAGCGGAAGTTTTGCGAAAACCTGGCCAAGCTGCGCCGGGAGAAGGGAGTGTCCCAGCGAAAGGCCGCCGGGGATCTGCAAATATCCCAGGCGCTGCTGAGCCATTATGAAAACGGCGCAAGAGAGCCGGGGCTGGCCTTCGTGTGCCGGGCCTGCGACTATTACGGCGTGACGGCGGACTTTCTTTTGGGCCGCACGAACGACCGGGAGGAAACGAATTCCAGCGCGGCCTGTCTGGGCCGTCTGACCCAGCAGCTTCGGAAGCTGGCAGAGGAGGCAGAACAGTATATAAAATGAAGCAGGAGAACATTCGGAATTTTTCCATCATTGCCCATATCGACCACGGCAAATCCACCCTGTCCGACCGGCTCATCGAGCTGTGCGGCGCGGTGGAGGCCCGGCAGATGGAGGATCAGATCCTGGACAACATGGATCTGGAGCGGGAGCGGGGCATCACCATCAAGGCGCGGGCCGTCACCCTCTACTGGAAGGACTATCAGCTAAACCTGATCGACACGCCGGGCCATGTGGACTTCAACTATGAGGTCAGCCGCTCCCTGGCCGCCTGCGAGGGGGCGGTGCTGGTGGTGGACGCCTCCCAGGGGGTGGAGGCCCAGACCCTGGCCAACACCTACCTGGCCATGGAGCATGACCTGGAGATACTGCCGGTCATCAACAAAATCGACCTGCCCGCCGCCGACCCCGCCCGCGTGAAGGCGGAGGTGGAGGACATCATCGGCATCCCGGCCATGGACGCCCCGGAGATCTCCGCCAAAAACGGGGTGAACATCCCGGCGGTGCTGGAGGGGATTTTAAGCTCTGTTCCCGCCCCCAGCGGGGACGAGTCCGCCCCTCTGAAGGCCCTGGTGTTCGACAGCCAGTATGACAGCTATCGCGGCGTCATCGTCCTGGTGCGCTTAAAGGACGGCGTTCTGGAAAAGGACATGGACGTGAGCTTTATGGCCACCGGTGCCTCCTATAAGGTGGTGGAGGTGGGCCATCTGCTCCCCACCCATCTGGAGCCGTGCCAGCGGCTGACCGCCGGAGAGGTGGGCTACTTTACCGCCAGCATAAAAAACGTGGCGGACACCCGTGTGGGCGATACCGTCACCGGCACAGCCCGGCCCGCGGCGGAGCCGCTCCCCGGTTATCGTCCTGCCCGGAGCATGGTCTACTGCGGCATTTACACGGAGGACGGCTCCAAATACCCCGACCTGCGGGACGCCCTGGAAAAGCTGCGCTTAAACGACGCGTCCCTGGCATTTGAGCCGGAGTCCTCCGCCGCTCTGGGCTTTGGCTTCCGCTGCGGTTTTCTGGGGATGCTCCACCTGGAGATCGTCCAGGAGCGGCTGGAGCGGGAGTTCGACCTGGATCTGGTGACGACATTGCCCTCCGTGGTCTATGAGATCGAGATGACGGACGGCACGGTCAGGCACGTATCGAACCCCCACGACTACCCGGAGGTGTCCGCTATCCTGGAGGCCAGGGAGCCGTACGTGAATATGACCATCATCACCCCTTCGGAATTTGTGGGGAACATCATGCCCCTCTGCCAGGAGCGGCGGGGAGAATATAAGGGGATGCAGTATCTTGACCAGCGCCTGGTGGAGTTGACCTATGAGATGCCCCTGGGAGAGATCATCTATAACTTCTTCGACACCCTGAAGGCCCGCACCAAGGGCTACGCCTCCATGGATTATGAATATTCCTGCTATAAGCCCTCGGAGCTTGTGAAGGTGGATCTGCTCTTAAACGGCGACCCGGTGGACGCCCTGAGCCTGATCGCCCATAAGGACAAGGCCTACCCCAGGGCCAGAAAGCTCTGCGAAAAGCTGAAGGAGAACATCCCCCGCCAGCTTTTCGAGGTGCCGATTCAGGCGGCTATCGGGGGCAAGATCATCGCCAGGGAAACGGTGAAGGCCCTGCGGAAGGACGTCCTGGCCAAGTGCTACGGCGGCGACATCACCCGGAAAAAGAAGCTGCTGGAAAAGCAGAAGGAGGGCAAAAAGAAAATGCGCTCCCTGGGCAGCGTCCAGCTCCCAACCGAGGCGTTTTTGGCCGTCCTGAAGCTGGACGAGTGACGGTCAGGCCGCCGGACGGCCCGCTTCTTTGCCCTTAAAAAAATCTTAAGGCCCCCTTTTGCGGAGCTTAAAACACTTTTTCGCCCGCTGGTGCTATACTGTTTTGACAGAAAAAGGAACAGGGGGCGTGTGGAATATGAAGGTGCGGCGGCGGGTAAGGCTGGAGCTGCTATTGCTGGCGGTACTGATCGTGTGCCTGGCCTATGTCAGCCGATGGGCCTGGGGGAGCAGCTATGGAAACGGCGTTTATGTGACGGACGCCGGGAAGACCATCCGGGTGGAATACGGCTCCTCCACCGGCACGGAGATCGACGTCAGTCTTTTTACTGATCCCTATGTGAAAACCGGCGGGGATCTGGCGGTTTGGGTGCAGATCGCCTGGGAGAACCAGTGGGGCTATGTGTGGGGAACCTTTGGAAACGTTTTGACCATGGACGAGTATGCGTCGAAGCTTGCCCAGTACCCGGACAATGTGGGGCGCTACAGCAGCTTTATCCTGCAAAACTGGATAGGCCGCCGGACAGCGGACTGCGTGGGGCTGATTAAATCCTACGGCTGGTACGACCCGGACACGGGGAGCATTGAATATGGTTCCAACGGCATGGAGGACGTGGACACAGAGGGAATGTATGAGGCCGCCACGGTGAAGGGGGAAATCGACACCCTGCCGGAAACGTCGGGCGTGATAGTCTATATGCCCGGCCATGTGGGGGTATACATCGGCGGCGGCTATGTCATCGAGTCCATTGGCACCGAAGGAGGCGTGGTCAAAACCAGGCTGGATGGCCGGGGCTGGACGGACTGGTTCCAGTGTCCATATATTACATATTACTGATACGACCGAAGAACAAGGGCAGCATCGAAGTGGGTACACTTGATGCTGCCTTAAATAATTCTTAAGTAACGGTTCCGCCGGACTTGAGACACGCTCTCGAAGCTATGGGTTTGTAAAACGGATTGCTGTGATCCGATTTCTTTCTGATAGCCATAGCAGAAAACGGTTTGAAGGGAGTAGATAAATCAGAAAGCGCGTTGAGCATGGATTAGCTCATGCTATTTTTATAAGCCGTCCCCCACGCCTCCATAGCGTCCAGGATAGGATTCATTGACTCTCCCAATGCACTGAGAGAATACTCTACTCTCGGCGGAACCTCAGCATAAACAGTACGAATCACAATCCCATCATCCTCCATAGATCGCAGGCTGTCTGTCAATACCTTCTGACTGATCCCCTCCAAATCGCGCCGCAGCTCATTAAACCGCCAGGGACGGGTTCGCAGATTCCGCAAAATCAGCAGTTTCCATTTACTTCCTATCAATTCAACCGTCGTTGCAACAGGGCAAGCCGGCAGCTCGTCCTTTGTTTTCATAAAAGGCACCTCACATTCTATTTTCCTCTAACATCAAATCCGAATGTTATACTCGAATTATAATGCAGCACGCCATCAAAATCAATAGATAGAACGTGAAGATTCTCTGGACAAACCCGTGGAAAATCCATGGGTCACTTTTTTGTGCCTATGTAATAAAAAGGTGCGTACTTGTTTTCAGGATCGGCACCGATATAATAAAAATTACAGAGAGCCGGACAGCTCCTGAATACAAATCAGAGGTAATGAACAATGGCACTTTCTAATCTTTTTGGCTGGAACAACAAAGCGGTTTCCGCCTCTTCCTGCGGTACGGCCTGCGGAGCGTCGGACAAGCCGGAAGAAAAGCCTGCCGCCTGCGGCTCTGCCTGTGGCGCTGCTGACAAACCGGCAGAGGCTCCCACGGCCTGCGGGTCTGCCTGCGGAGCGGCTGACAAGTAATCCTGTCCGCAAACCAATCGCCTGGTGAATCGGTATCCATATATCGGGTATCGGCTCATCAGGCGCCTGCGAAACAATATCCGTTCATCGGATTTTACGATATAAACCCAAAGGGGACCATGCTTTATGAAACAGTATTTTTCCTTTCAATGGCATATTACAGACGAATGTGATCAGCGGTGCAAGCACTGCTACATTTTCTCCGAAGACGTCTGCAAAAAGCCGGACGCCATGAGCTGGGAGCAGATGCGGGACACGTTTTACAACTGCCTGGATTTCTGCGAGGTGTATCACCGTCTGCCGTATTTTTATATCACCGGCGGCGATCCCATCCTTCACCCGGACTTCTGGAAGCTGCTGGGGCTGATGAAAGAGCATGACATTCCCTTTACCATTCTCGGCAATCCGTTTCATCTGACGGATGAGGTGTGCCGCCGTCTGAAGGAGTACGGCTGCCAGAAGTACCAGCTTTCCATTGACGGAATGCAGGAAACACACGACTGGTTTCGTAAGCCCGGCTCCTTTGACATTACACTGGAAAAGATCGGCTGCATCAACCGGGCGGGCATCCGCAGCGTAATCATGACCACCGTTTCCGGCACGAACATTGATGAAGTACCTGACATCATTGACGCTGTGGTTGCAGCCGGGGCGAATGTGTTCGCCTTTGCCCGCTACTGCCCCACATCAGAAGAAAAGGATACCGGCATCGATCCGCTCCGCTATCGGAAGCTGCTGGCGGACTGCGACAGGAAATTCAAAGCGTATGAAGCCGCCGGGTGCCAGACTTACTTCAACAAAAAAGACCACCTCTGGACGCTCTACGAATACGAGACCGGCGCTTTCAAAATCCCCGAAACCGTGGAGGAGGGGATGATTTACGGCGGCTGCAACTGCGGCAACTGTCACCTGACCATCCTGCCCACCGGGGATGTGTACGCCTGTCGCCGGGTACAGAACAGCAGGGTCGGCAATGTGTTTGAAGACCGTCTGGCGGATGTTTGGGTCTGCGAGATGGAGCGTTTCCGGGACTATACGAAGTTTGAGAAATGCTCCAAATGCGAGCTGCTGGCGTTCTGCCGGGGCTGTCCCGCTGTAGCCAGTGGGAAGGACGGGAATTTCTACGCCGCTGACCCGCAGTGCTGGCATGAAATATCGGAAAAGGAGGCCATATAAAATGGGCGAACTGATGGAAACGATCATGCACCGCAGAGCGATTCGCCGCTTTGACACAAGGCAGATCGAAGAGGCGGCATTGCAGGAAATCTTACAGGCCGGTTTATATGCTCCCAGCGCCGGAGGGAAACAGGGGGTGATTCTTGTCGTCTGCCAGGACAAAGAGGTCAACGAACGGCTGGGACGCATCAAGCGGGCTAACTCCAATCCCCATATGGCGACTGCCACAAGCTATGTTTCAAAGGAGCAGCCCAGCATTGCGGATGACCCGAATATCAAAAATGCTTTTTATGATGCGCCCACGGTCATCACCATGTTTGCGCCAAAGAACTTCCTCTTTGCCGCGGAGGACTGTGCAGTAGCCGCCGAAAACATGATGCTGGCGGCGGATTCGCTGGGCATCGGTTCCTGCTATCTTGGGCAGGGCTGGCCGGCGTTTGCCGACCCATACGGGCAGGAAATCCTGAAAAAATGGAATATCCGCACGGATTATTACGCGGTCATGCAGCTCCTGCTGGGCTATCCCCGTGAGGGAGATCCTCATCCCGCAGGAAAGCCACGCAAAAATGACCGTATATTAAGGTTTTAGATGGGGGCTTATGATGGATGCACAAACCTGTTTGAAGAAATTGCAGTATGTTGGCGTGCTGGCGTTCTCGACTGTGGATTCTGATGGAAGCCCACAAATCAGAAATATCAGCGCCATTCACTATGAGCCTGACGCAATGTACTTTTTCACAGCGAAGGGAAAGAACTTCTGTCGGGAACTGTTATCCGACGGGCGGGTACAGGTGCTGGGCTACACCCGCTACAAGGAAATGATTCGTCTCTCCGCACGGGCGGTTCCCGTCCCCCAGGAGGAGCAGCAGAAATGGACGGACGTCATCTTTGAGGAGCAGCCCTATCTCGCCAATGTTTATCCCGGTGATACAAGAAAAATCGGCATCGTTTTTGAAATACGGGATGCCGAAATCGAATACTTTCATCTCGGCGTCAACCCGATTTTCAGGGAGACCTATACGATTGGAAAGGGAACGATCCGCCCGAAAGGGTATCATATCACGGATGCTTGTACAGGCTGCGGAAAATGCGTGAAGGTATGTCCGCAAAGAGCAATCGAAAAGGGCAAGCCCAGCGTAATCCATCAGGAGCATTGTCTTCACTGCGGCAACTGTTTTGAAAGCTGCCCGGTAAAGGCAATCGAGAGACAGGGGTAATATGGCACAGAAAGAACGAAGGATATTTTTGATTTAGACGCTTCTTTAATAAAGCATCCCGCCCCATTTTTCAGGGCGGGATGCTTGTATTTGAGAGGCTTTTATAAATACAGGCTGACAAAAATGGTGCTGTTCAAAATGGCGGGGGAGAGCCAGCTCACAGTGATGAAGGAGGCCAGCAGGGACAATACGTAGGCGTAGATATACCCGACGATCAGGGCCTCCAGCGCGCCCAGGGCGCCGCCCAGAAGGCGGTTGGTGCGGTTGAGAATACCGCCGCCCCGTCTGCGGGAGGAGGTCAGCCGGGCCAGCAGGCCGAACAGCAGAAGGGAAACGATCAAAATCAGGATCGACAGCAGGATTTGAATCACCACCAGCAGCACCGGCTCCAGAATGGCCTGAACGATGGCCTGGGCCAGGGTGGTTCCGTCTGTGCGGAGAAGAGAGGTAATGGTTTCCAGATCCGAATCGCTGACGACCTGACCGCCCAGCAGTCCGCCCAGGTTGTCCAGCACCTCCTGCACGTCGTCCAGGGCGTCTGCGCCGTTGTTCATGGCGGTGATGGCGTCTGCCGGGATGGCGGATTCCACCGCCGAGACCACCGGGGCCTCCACATAGTTGTCATAGATGGTCTGCGACCAGGAAGCGCCCCAGGTGGCGATCAGCACCAGGGCCACGGCCCAGCCCAGCATACGCAGCAGGGCGGATAACATTCCGTGCCGCCAGCCCTTCCAAATCATGGAAAGAAACAGGGCGACCAGTATTAAATCGTATATCCAGTTCATGGATTCGCTCCTTTGCTTGTGCAGTCTGTTTGATCTGTCAGCCAAACAGATAGCGGTAATAGTCCTTGTCGATGACCTGGCCGGAAAAGTTCAGCTTGTTGGAGACGAGCTGTTTGATGCGGCTGATATAGTCCTCGTCCTCCGTATAGCCCTCGTTGGGGTAATAGGTGCCGGTGGTGGAGTCGTATTTTCCCTGCTCCGTTACCCAGCTATAGTTATTCCAGAGAACCAGCGCCTCTGCATCGGAGAACACGTCCCGTCCCACCAGCAGGCGGGAGTCAAATTCCAGACCGAACAGGTTCGAGAGGGTGGGGACGATGTCCAGGCTGTAGGTGGGAGAGGAGATCTCGCAGGCCATATCCTGGTATTCGTTTTCCAGACAGCCTGACCAGATGATCAGGGTGTTGTGATCCTGCTCCCAGCTATTGGTGTATGTATAGCCGTACAGATCCGCCACATAGTCCTCGCTGTTTCCGAAGGTGGCGGAGTTTTCCAGCCCATAAGGATAGTGGTCGGCGGTCAGGCAGATGACAGTGTTGTCGGCGATCCCTGCTTTATAGGTCAGGGCCTCCTCCAGCACCATCTGATAGCAGATATAGTACAGGGTCGTGTCCTTATAGCTGTCGCCCAGCACCTCTTTGACCCGGTCGAGGTAGGTGTAGACCTGGGGATAGTTGGACAGATAGGTGCAGTGGCCGCTGATAGTCATATAATAAATGCTGAAGGGCTGATTGTCAATATAGGTTTGCAGCGTAGTCTGGAACATGACCAGGTCGTTGGCGCTGTCGGCGCCGACGATGTCCTCCAGTCCGTTTCCAAAGCCCAGGTACACGTCGTAGCCAAGATTTTCATGGGTCAGGTTCCGGCTGTAGACAGAGTAGACCCCGTTGTGGAAGGCGGCGCTGTAATAGCCCAGCCGCTGAAGCTGAGAGCCCAGGGTGAAGTAATTTCGGGTATACTGGGTGTCCCGCATACTCTCCACGGCGTTGATGGGAGCCAGCCCCATCAGGAAGGAAAACTCCCCGGTGGAGGTGCTGCCGCCCCAGGAGGGCTGGTAGTAGTCGGAGAAATAAAAGCCGTTGTGGGCCAGCCGGTACAGGGTGGGGGTCAGCTCCTCGTTAATGACGCAGTCGGAAAACGCCTCGGCGCAGATGAGGATCAGGTTCATCCCTTCAAACAGGCCGGTGTATTCGTTTTTGCTGCTGGCGGTCAGGGAGGAGACGTATTCGTTCAGCGCCAGATATTCCTCGTCCGTGGTGAGAACGTTATAGGACTCAAAGTCGATGTCCATCATGTTCAGGCCATAGTCCTCCTCCGCCTCCCCGGTATCCTCAGCGGTCTCGGTCGATTCCTCCGTCTCCGATTCCGTTTCCTCGACGGTTTCCAGCACAAAGCTTGTGGTGGAGCGGGAGTGGGAGGCGTTCAGCCGCAGGCTGGTGACAAGGCCGAAGGTCTGGGTGGCGGTATTGAACTCATAGCTGGCGCTGTATTTGTCGCTTTGATGGCCGTGGCTGGCGGCCAGAACGCCCACGCCCTGCACCAGCAGGGCCAGCACCAGCAAAATCCCCACAAAGGCGGGGCGGTACCGTCTGGCCGGAATGTGCCGCCGCCCGGCGAAGATATAAAACAGCGCCGGGAGGAAAAACAGGAATATCTTCGGCAGGCCGAAGAAGATGGCCCGGAGCAGATCGGATGTGAAGGTTCCCACCACGTTTCCCGTGCCGCTCAGAATGGAGCCGATGGTCATATAGACCTGATAGCTGTACTCCACCAGACATTCCACCGTGAACAGCAGCCCGATCAGAAGCAGCAGGATGACGCTGATGATGCGGCTGATTTTTGCCCGGAAAAGGGAGGTCAGGCAGGCGGCGACCAGCCCGGCGGCCAGACCGAAAAGGATGGGATAAATCAGGCTCTGAAAAAAGCCCGCGCCGCCGAACAGGCGCAGCAGAACCTCCTCATAGACCATCACCACAGGGAACAGGGCCAGATGGGGCAGCGTCCAGGTTTGCTCCCGGCTCCAGCGCCGCAGTCTCTGCCAGTTGCCCCGCAGAACGAAAAGAATTGCACCGAATCGGGCCTTCAGCTCCCCGCGTTGGCGCTTGCGCTTGGGCGGAGGCGGCTCCTTCAAATGAGCAGGTGCCATAATAAACGCCTCTCTTTTGTAAAACTTTGTAAAATGAATGACAAGATTTTATAATGATTATAACATGATTTTTATATTTCGCAACAAAAATCGACAAAACAGGGGGAATATCCCAGGCGTTCGCCTTTGCGTTTTGACAGTCCTTTGCCTTTGCGGTATAATGAAGGCACTATATTTATAGGAGAGAATGTCAGCTATGAGCGAACGAAGCGAACGGGCGCTGGCCAAGCATAGAGAGGGCTGCAACTGCAGTCAGTCCGTGGCCTGCGCCTATTGCGACCTGGTGGGGCTGGACGAGGCCCAGGCCCGCCGGATCATGGGAGGCTTTGGCCTTGGCATGGGCTGCATGGAGGGTACCTGCGGCGCGCTGTCCGGGGCCGTGGTGATTGCCAGCCTGAAATTGAGCGATACCCTGCCGGAAGGCCCCGCGAAGAAAAAGCAGATTTATGATGTCTGCGGCCAGATCCTTCGCGCCTTTCAGGAGAAAAACGGCTCTGTGATATGCCGGGAGCTGAAGGGCGTCGGCAGCGGAAAGGTTCTCCGCTCCTGCGACGGATGTATTCAGGACGCGGCGGAGCTGCTGGAGGCCGCACTGTTTGCCCCGGACGGAGAGAAGGAGGGCAACCCATGACCTATGAGGAGATCTTGGCGGCCTCCCGGAACGAGCTTGGCCCCCACTGCAAGGGCTGCCCGGTGTGCAACGGCCTGGCCTGCGGCAATTCCATGCCCGGCCCTGGGAGCAAGGGGCCGGGAAACGCTGCCGCCCGGAACTATTCCAAGTGGCAGGAGATCTGCGTCAACATGGACACCCTATGCGAAAACAGGCCGGTGGACATCTCCGTGGAGCTGTTTGGCCATCGGTTTTCCGCCCCCATTTTTGCCGCGCCCCTGGGGGCCGTGAATCTGCACTATGGGGACAAGTATGACGACCTGACCTATAACGACGTGCTGGTGCCCGCCTGCGCGGACTACGGCATCGCCGCCTTCACCGGGGACGGGGCCGACCCCGGCGTTATGCGGGCCGCCGGGGAGGCCATCAGCCGCTGCGGCGGCATGGGCATCCCTACGGTGAAGCCCTGGAACAAGGAGGCCATTTTTGAAAAGCTGGACTACATAAAGTCCAAAGGCGGCTCCTTTGCCGTGGCCATGGACGTGGACGCGGCGGGCCTGCCCTTTTTGAAGGCCCTGAACCCCAACGCGGGCAGCAAATCCGTTTCGGAGATGAAGGAGGTCATCGCCTACGCCGACGCCCCCTTCATCATCAAGGGAATTATGACCCCCGCCGGGGCGGAGAAGGCCATCCAGGCCGGGGCCGCCGCCATTGTGGTCTCCAACCACGGGGGCCGGGTGCAGGGCGGCGTACCCTCTACGGCGGAGGTGCTGCCCGGCATTGCCAGGGCGGTGGCCGGGCGCATCCCCATCCTGGTGGACGGCGGCGTCCGCAGCGGCCTGGACGTGTTCCGCGCCCTGGCTTTGGGGGCCAGCGCCGTTTTGATTGGCCGTCCCATCGTCCCCTTCATCTACGCCGCCGGTCGGGAGGGCGTTCAGGTCTATCTGGACAGAATCACCGACGAGCTGCGCTCCACCATGACCATGTGCGGAACCCCCGCGCTGAAGGACATTGGGGAGGATAATATTTTCCGGGGATGAGGGATCCCTTTTGTCTATAAAACCCGGAGGCGGTTCCTCAGGAACCGCCTCCGATGTTTTGCACGGGTCAGCTTATGTCCGATAGAATAATGCGGTCATAAGCCCCGTTCTTTTTGTCCTCTGGATGGGGTTCCAGACCAATAACGGTGATTTCCTGCTTACCCGGCCCATAAACCCAGTACATACGCATTGCGCCACTTGTTCTGTTTTCCAGATACGACTGCCACACTCTGAGTCCATATCGTTTTGTCAGCGGCGGAATTTCATGGGTGTGGAGACTGGGATAGGATGGATTTTCCGCCAGCTTCTTCAGCGCCTTGCCCCATTTTTTGTATATCTGTTCGTCCTGCCTTTTTATGCTCCCGGAGCGATATTCCTGCTGAAGTCCGCTCCACAGCCGTTCCATCTCCGGGATACCCATTCGTATTGCGTAACCCATCGTTTTCTCTTGTCACGCGCATTAAAAATCAGACAAATCAACAGCAGGAGAAACTGTGCCTTGATTAAAATTGGCGATGGCACGATCCATCTCGGCCAGCGTTTTTGCGGATATAGACTGGGGTATCACCAGCTCTCTTGGCTCCAGCACAATGCAGCCGTTGTCATATTCTCTGACGCTATAGTATTGATACTCCGCCCCCCGGAGTGTGATTCTTTTCTTGCTGTCAATGTGTACAATGTAATCTTTTGCCGCTTCCATCAAAAAACCTCCAAGACTTGCCCCTGCTGGGGTATTTGCTGCTGTCAGTATTCCCTCAAAAATGACGTTCACTCATCCCAATGTGGGATTTCCCACTTCTGCTATTATTATATTCATCACAGATTCTCCTGTCAAGTCCCTATTGCAAATAGGTGGGGTGCGTTAGGAGACCGCATTAGGATAGCGCAGTCTTAAAAAACGCCTCGATCTCCGCCCTGGTTCCGGCGCAGCGGCCGGAGATCATGCGCTCCTGGCCGCCGCCGCGGGCTTTCAGGGCGGGGCCGTTGGCTTTGATGAAGGCCCGCATATTGACGGCCCGGCTCGCCATGACGAACTGATAGGCCCCCTCCTGGCCGGAGAACACGGCGCAGACGCCGCCGCATTTTTCCATTCCGGCGTTGGCCAGGATCCGCATGGCGGCGTCGTCCCCCTGGACGAACAGGGCCAGATTTCCCTCCGTCTCCTCCAGGGCGGCGGCCTGGGCCTCGATCTGCTGGCGCTGAAGGCCGGTGAGCTGGTGCTTCAGCTCGTCCCGCTGGGCCAGCAGCTTCGCCCCGGCGGGGACAATCTTTTCCTGGGGCGTGTTCAGCATGGCGGAGAGGGCGGCGGTGTCCGTATACCGGCGGCGGTAGTCGGAAAGGGCGTCCCGCCCGGCCCGCATCCAAAGCCGTATGCCGCCCCGGTGGCGCATGAAGTCCAGGATTTTGATAAGTCCGATCTGCCCGGTGGCGGACACATGGGGGGCGCAGCAGGCGCATATGTCAATGCCGGGGATGGTGACGATCCGCACGTTTTCCGTCAGCTCCAGCTTGCTGCGGTAGGGGAGAGTGGCCAGCTCCTCCGCCGGGGGAAAGGCGGCTGTCACGGGAAGATCGGCCCACACGGCGGCGTTGGCCGCATCCTCAATCTCGTCGAGCTGGGCGCGGGTCAGCTCCCCGCTGAAATCCATGGTGCAGCCGTCCTCCCCCAGATGGAAGCCCACGTTTTCATAGCCGTACCGGCTGTGAATCAGGCCGGAGACGATATGCTCCCCGGAGTGGTTCTGCATTTTGCGGAAACGGTCGGGCCAGTCAATGCGGCCCTCTACAGTATCTCCTACCGGCAGGGGGGCGTCCGTGCGGTGATAGACGAGGCCGCCCCGCTCGTGGACGTCCAGCACCGCCGCGCCGCCCAGGCGGCCTGTGTCCGCCGTCTGGCCCCCGCCCTCCGGGAAAAAGGCGGTCTGGTCAAGGACAATATCCCACCCCTCCCCGGCGGCCTCACAGGAGAGAACGGCGGCCTGGAAGGACTGGGTGAAGGCATCTTCATAGTAAAGCTTTCGCGTGGGCATGGTTGACCTCCAAAGAAAAAAAGTGTATACTAAACATCTATGGATACGTTTTCTGTTTTACTGATATACTTTGAGCTTGTGAATCTGCTGGCCCTGGCTGCGATGGGTATTGACAAGCACCGGGCCAGAACCAACCGGGAGCGAATCCCGGAGGCGGCGCTGATGACCCTGGCCGTCATTGGCGGCAGCATTGGGGCCTTGGGCGGGATGTACCTGTTCCGCCACAAGACAAGAAAGCCAAAATTCACCGTCGGCGTCCCTGTGATTTTGGGGATGCAGGTATTTTTTGCCCTGCTTTTGTTTTTCGCGGTAGGCTATTGAAGCGGGCATGACATATTATATTAAAGTATAAGAGCATTTTGGAGGTACGTCAAGCATGAATCAGCGATTGGATATTAAGCCGGAGGTGGCCCAGGCCCTGGCGGAGGGCAGGCCGGTGGTGGCCCTGGAAAGCACCATCATCTCCCACGGTATGCCCTGGCCCCAGAATGCGGAGACCGCATTCGCCGTGGAGGACGTTATCCGGGCCCATGGGGCCGTTCCGGCCACCGTTGCCATCATTGGAGGCCGCCTGAAGGCCGGATTGGATAAGGAGCAGATTGAGTACCTGGCCAGGAAGGGTCAGGCCGTGACCAAGGCCAGCCGCCGGGATCTGCCGGTGCTGTGTGCCCGCGGTCAGGACGGGGCCACCACCGTGGCCTCTACCATGATCGTGGCGGCCATGGCGGGCATTTCCGTGTTTGCCACCGGGGGCATCGGCGGCGTACACCGGGGGGCCGAGGTGACGATGGACATCTCCGCCGACCTGGAGGAGCTGGCCCGTACCCCTGTGCTGGTGGTCTGCGCCGGGGCCAAGTCCATTCTGGATCTGGGTCTGACCCTGGAATATCTGGAGACCAAGGGGGTTCCTGTCTGCGGCTATCAGACCGACGAGCTGCCCGCTTTCTACACCCGTACCAGCGGCTTCGGGGTGGATTTCCGGGCGGACACGCCGGAGGAGCTGGCCGCCGCCTTCGCCGCCCAGCGGGATCTGGGCTACCCCGGCGGTATGCTCTGCACAAACCCCATCCCGGAGGAGTACTCCATGGATCCGGCGGTGATCAACGCCGCCATCGACCAGGCCGTGGCCGACAGCGTGGCCCAGGGCATCAAGGGCAAGCAGGTGACGCCCTTCCTCCTGGCCCGCGTCAAGGACATCACCGGCGGGGACAGCCTGGAGGCCAACATCAAGCTGGTGCTGAACAACGCCGCCCTGGCCGCCGACACCGCCGCCGTGCTGGCGGGGAAGAAGTAAGAACCAGTATTCACAGGCGACCAACACCGTCTGAGCGAGCCTTTTTCCGCTGCTCTGCGTTAAAATTTCTTGACATACACAAAGTATGCCTGCGAAAATTTGCCTTGACCAGCGAAAAAATTCTTCGCCCATCCGGCATCGTCCGCCGGTGAATACAGGTTCTATTCAAAAAAGGTCTTGACAATTCCCCTGAGAGGGTTTAAAATTATAGCCAAATTGAATCTCAAACCGATGACGGAGAGTAAGTAGCCCTTCCTTGTGTGGCACAGAGAGCCGCAGGCGCTGGAAATGCGGTACAGACAGGATCGTGTGAATGGACTCCTGAGGGCAATCGGAAGGCGGAATGTTTAGGTTCCGCTCTATGTGCGACGGAGAGGGCGCTCCGTTATCAACGCCGCCGTATGACCGTACGGAGCAAAGCGGGCGCGGAAGCGTCAAGCCGGGTGGCACCGCAGGATATAACATTTCATCCTGTCCCAGCAGTATCATGCTGGGACAGGATTTTTTATTCCCCTGGGGTTCCTGCCACCATAGAATATCATGCTGGCAATAATAATTTTATTGTTATAAAACCAAAAACTGAAAAGGAGAACAAAACCATGAAAAACCTGAAAAAGCTCTTGTGCCTTGTGCTGGCCCTGGCGATGATTTTCGCCCTGGCCGCCTGCGGCAGCTCCGCTGACACCGAGGAGGAAGAGACCACCACCGAGGCTGAGGCCGAGACCGAAGCCGCCGAGACCGAGGACGCCGCCGAGGCGGAGGAGGAAGAGGAGGCCGAGACTGAGGCCGAGGCCGTTGTCTACAAGGTTGGTATCTGCAACTATGTGGACGACGCCAGCCTGAACCAGATCGTTGAGAACGTCGAGTCCCAGCTGGAAGCGCTGGGCGAGGAATACGGCGTGACCTTCGAGATCTCTTATGACAACTGCAACGCGGACGCCACCGTCCTGGATCAGATCATCGCGAACTTCATCGCCGATGGGGTAGACCTGATGGTGGGCGTGGCCACCCCTGTGGCCATGGCCATGCAGGCCGCTACCGAGGATAACCAGATCCCCGTGGTCTTCGCCGCCGTTTCCGACCCCCTGAGCGCTGGCGTGGTGGACTCCCTGGAGGAGCCGGGCAGCAACATCACCGGCACCTCTGACTACCTGGACACCACCGCCATTATGAACCTGATTTTCGCTGCCGACCCGGATGCCGACAAGATCGGCCTGCTGTATGACGTGGGCCAGGACTCCTCTACCACCGCCATTGCCGAGGCCAAGGCTTATCTGGATGAGCTGGGAATCGAATATGTGGAGCGCACCGGCACTACCGTGGACGAGGTCATGCTGGCTGCTGAGGCCCTGGTGGCCGACGGCGTGGACGCCGTGTTCACCCCCAGCGACAACACCGTTATGACAGCCGAGCTTTCCATCTATGAGACCCTGGCCGAGGCGGGCATCCCCCACTACACCGGGGCCAACTCCTTCGCCCTGAACGGCGCTTTCGTGGGCTACGGCGTGGACTATGAAAACCTGGGCGTGGAGACCGCCAACATGGTGGCCGACATCCTGGTGAACGGCGCCGACCCCGCCACTACCGCCGTCATGACCTTCGACAACGGCACCGCCACTGTCAACACCGAGATCTGCGAGGTTCTTGGCTTTGACTATGACGAGATCGTGGAGGTCTTCTCTCCCCTCTGCACCCAGGTCGTGAGCATTACCACGGCTGAGAGTTTTAGTGATTTGGAAGGTTAAGCGTTTTTAACGCACAGGGCGGGTCTTTTGCCCGCTGGACTTCGTTGGGCCTCCTTGACGTACTCACGGTACGCCTGCGTCGGCCCGCCTCGCCATAATAGCTCTCGTAAAAAGTACAATTTGAAAAATTGGACTTTTTTAGCGCGAAGCGCGTCGAGAACTTATGAGACGCCTTTTGCGCCCACGGGCGCAAAAGGGCAGCGCTTTTGGCGATGCCATAAGTTTCAGCGGACAAAATCCCTCGCCCGGCATAATCTAACATAAAATAGGTATAGTCTTCCGCCGCTGGCGGGGAAAGGAATTGGAATTATGAGCGACATCCCCTATAAAATTTATCTGGACGAGAGCGATCTGCCGACCGAATGGTATAACGTCCGGGCGGACATGAAAAACAAGCCCGCGCCCCTGCTGAATCCCGGCACCGGCCAGCCCCTGACGGCGGAGGAGATGGGGGGCATCTTCTGCGAGGAGCTGGTGGCCCAGGAGCTGGACGACGACACCGCCTATGTCCCCATCCCCGCGGAGATTCGGGAGTATTATAAAACCTATCGCCCCAGCCCCTTGGTGCGTGCCTATAACCTGGAAAAGCGTCTGGGCACCCCCGCGAAGATTTACTATAAGTTCGAGGGCAACAACACCAGCGGCAGCCATAAGCTGAACTCCGCCATCGCCCAGGCCTATTACGCCAAAAAGCAGGGCCTGAAGGGCGTCACCACAGAGACCGGGGCCGGGCAGTGGGGTACCGCCCTGTCCATGGCCTGCGCCTACTTCGACCTGGACTGCAAGGTGTATATGGTGAAGGTCTCCTATGAGCAGAAGCCCTTCCGCCGGGAGGTCATGCGTACCTACGGGGCCTCCGTCACCCCGTCCCCCTCTATGGAGACCGAGGTGGGCCGGAAGATCCTGGCCGAGCATCCCGGCACCACCGGCAGCCTGGGCTGCGCCATATCCGAGGCCGTGGAAGTGGCCGTCACCAACCCCGGCTACCGCTATGTGCTGGGCAGCGTCCTGAACCAGGTGCTGCTGCATCAGTCCGTGGTGGGCCTGGAGACCAAGACCGCCTGCGATAAATTCGGCATCGTGCCGGACGTGATCATCGGCTGCGCCGGGGGCGGCAGCAACCTGGGCGGCCTGATCGCCCCCTTCATGGGGGAGAAGCTCCGTGGCGAGCGGGATTACCGCATCGTCGCCGTGGAGCCTGCCTCCTGCCCCAGCTTCACGAGAGGCAAATTCGCCTTCGACTTCTGCGACACCGGGAAGATTTGCCCCCTGGCCAAGATGTACACCCTGGGCAGCGGGTTCATCCCCTCGCCCAACCATGCTGGTGGCCTTCGTTTCCACGGCATGAGTCCCATTTTGAGCCAGCTCTACCATGACGGCCTGATGGAGGCCGTGGCCGTGGAGCAGACCGCCGTGTTCCAGGCGGCGGAGGAGTTTGCCCGTGCCGAGGGCATCCTGCCCGCCCCGGAGAGCAGCCACGCCATCAAGGTGGCCATGGACGAGGCCATGCGCTGCAAGGAGACCGGGGAGGAGAAGACCATCCTCTTCGGCCTGACCGGCACCGGCTATTTCGACCTGGTGGCCTATCAGTCCTTTAACGACGGCACCATGACCGATTCCATCCCCACGGACGAGGATCTGGAAAAGAGCTTTGCCACGCTGCCTGTCGTACCCGGAACCTGAAAAACACATCCATTCGCCGGGAGCGAGGCTTGACGCCCCGCCCCCGGCTTGTGTATAATTAGATGATTAAAAAACCTCTTAATACGCACGGCGAGAGATTTTGGCTTTAGACGAGGCGGGCCGACGAAGGCGTACTTTTAGGACGTCGAGGAGGCCCAATGAAGTATAAAGCCAAAAGATCCGCCGGTCTCCCAATCGAAGGAGGAACCTACACCTATGTCCATATCAACCATCCTGAGCCTGACCCAGACGGCGCTGGAGCTGGGGCTTTTGTGTTCCCTGACCGTGCTGGCCCTGTTTTTGAGCTATTCCATGCTGAACGTCTGCGACCTGTCCACCGACGGCTGCTTCACCCTGGGGGCGGCTGTGGGGGCCATGGTGGCCGTTGCCGGTCATCCCTGGCTTTCCATCCCGGCGGCCATGGCGGCGGGCGTCGTCTCCGGCTTTATCACCGCCCTTTTGCAGACCCGCATGGGGGTGGAGAGCCTGCTTGCCGGTATCATTGTGAATACGGGGCTGTATTCCATCAATATCGCCGTCATGGGCAACTCCTCCCTGGTGAACATGAATAAAACCGAGACCGTGTTCACGATGGTAAAGGACGCCCTGTCCGGCACCTTCCTGTCCGGGCAGTATAAGCTGGTGGTGGCCCTGATCGCGGTGGCGCTGGTGGTGGCGTTTTTGTCTGTGTTTCTCCGCACACGCCTGGGGCTTGCCATCCGGGCCACGGGGAACAACCCGGACATGGTGCGTTCCTCCTCCATAAACCCGGTGTTCACCACCACTGTGGGCCTGTGCGTGGCAAACGCCTTCACCGGCCTGTCCGGCTGCCTCCTGGCCCAGAGCCAGAAGTCCGTGAACATCGACATCGGCTCCGGCATGGTGACAATCGCCCTGGCCTCCCTCCTGATCGGCGGCACGTTTATGGGCAAGGGGGGCGTGACCCTCCGGGCCATCGGCGTGGTGCTTGGCTCCTTCATCTTCCGGCTGGTGTATACTATCGCCCTGCGGTTCAATATGCCCGCCTCTATGCTGAAGCTGGTGTCCTCCGTCATCGTCATTATCGCCATCGCCGGGCCGTATTTCAAAACCCAGTGGCCCATGCTGAAGCGCCGCCTGGAGCATCGGCCCCAAAAGGCCGGAAGGGGGGAGAAGTGATATGCTGACCCTCTCCCATATCTCCAAAACCTTCAACCCCGGCACCGTGAACGAAAAAACTGCCATCGAGGATTTGTCCCTCCACCTGGACAAGGGGGAGTTCGTCACCATCATCGGGGCCAACGGCGCGGGGAAATCCACCCTCTTTAACGCCATCGCCGGGAGCTTTTACGCCGATACCGGCTCCATAGTCCTGGATGGGGAGGACATCACCTTCCTCCCGGAGTATAAGCGGGCCAGGGAGATTGGCCGCCTGTTCCAGGATCCCATGCGGGGCAGCGCCCCCGGCATGACCATCGAGGAGAACATGGCCCTGGCCGCGGGCAGCGGCGGCTGGCTCAGCCATATCACCAAGGAGGACAAGGCCCGCTTCCGCGATAGGCTTGCCCTGCTGAATATGGGGCTGGAGGATCGGATGCGCCAGCCCGTCGGCCTGCTCTCCGGCGGTCAGCGCCAGGCCCTTACGCTTATGATGGCCACCATGGTGGAGCCGAAGCTCCTGCTGCTGGACGAGCATACCGCCGCCCTCGACCCCGCCACGGCGGACAAGGTGCTGGAGCTGACGGAAAAGATTGTCCGGGAGGGCAACCTGACCTGCCTGATGATTACCCACAATATGTCCTCCGCCCTGGCCCTTGGCACCCGTACCCTGATGATGGACGCCGGGCATATCATCTACGACGTGGGCGGCCCGGAGCGGGAGGGCCTCACCGTGGACGACCTTCTCGAGCGCTTCAAGGCCGGTGTCGGCAAGGCGCTGGATAACGACAGGATGCTGCTGTCATGAAAAGCTGTCTGGAGCTGCCCGAGGGGTATGAGGCGTTGTTTGCCATTGATTTGCAAAAGGACAAAAAGCTGGCCCTGCTGGTAAACAGTCTGGCCCTTGTCATCGCGCTGGCGTTGATTGTCCTGGGCGGGGCGTTGATGCTGAGGCATTCCGAAATCATTATTGAGCTTACCCTGGTCAAGACACTGGCGCTGCTGGCGGGACTGGTCGTCTATATCCTCCTTCATGAGCTGGTGCATGGGATTTTTATGCGCCTTTACAGCGGCCAGCGGCCAAAATACGGCTTCACGGGCTTGTATGCCTACGCCGGGAGCCAGGCGTATTTTGCCAAAAAGCCCTATATCGTCATTGCCCTGGCCCCCATCGTGGTGTGGGGCGTGGTGCTGGCCGCACTTTGTGTCCTGCTTCCCCGGGACTGGTTCTGGGTTGTGTGGCTCATTCAGGTCATCAACCTCTCCGGTGCGGCGGGAGATCTGTATGTTACCGTTCGCTTTTCCCATCTCCCCAGGAACATTTTAGTGCAGGACACCGGCGTGTCCATGACGGTGTTCGGGCGTGGTTTGGAAAAAAACGGCTGACACCGACTGAGTCCCTGCGATATATGGAGGAAGAGTTTTTTAAACCTGGTGTATGCCCGTAAAACATAAACCCGCCGCCTCTCCAATACGGAGAAGCGGCGGGATTTATATGTGCTGGGCTTGGATTACACAGCCTTCTGGGCGTTGACCTTGATGCCGGGGCCCATGGTGGAGGCGGTGACGCAGGTACGGATATACTGGCCTTTGGCGGCGGCGGGCTTGGCCTTGATGATAGCGCCGATGAGCGCCTCATAGTTCTCCTGAAGCTTTTCGGGGCCGAAGCTGACCTTGCCGATGGGGCAGTGGATGATGTTGGTCTTGTCCAGGCGGTACTCGATCTTACCGGCCTTGACCTCGTTGATGGCCTGGGTCAGGTTGGGGGTGACGGTGCCGGCCTTGGGGGAGGGCATCAGGCCCTTGGGGCCAAGGACTTTACCAAGACGGCCCACAACGCCCATCATATCCGGGCTTGCGATGACCACGTCGAAGTCAAACCAGTTCTCGGTCTGAATCTTCTGAACCAGCTCCTGGCCGCCGGCGTAATCGGCTCCAGCCGCCTTGCACTCTTCCTCGCGCTCCGGCTTGCAGAACACCAGAACGGTGCGGGACTTGCCGGTGCCGTGGGGCAGCACGATGGCGCCGCGCACCTGCTGGTCGGCGTGACGACCGTCCACGCCCAGCTTGACGTGCAGCTCGACGGTCTCGTCAAACTTGGCCTTGCTGGCCTTGCACACCAGCTCGAAGGCGTCCTTGGGATCATATACGGTCTGTTTATCAATGAGCTTGGCGCTCTCTTTATAATTCTTGCCTCTGAACATTCAAAATTTCCTCCAATAATGTGGTTAAGCGGAAGTTTTCCTCCCACATGAACGGGCTCAGTCGCCCACCAGAACGCCCATACTGCGGCAGGTGCCGGCGATCATGCTCATGGCCGACTCCAGACTGGTGCAGTTCAGGTCTGGCATTTTCTGCTCCGCGATCTTTTGCAGATCCGCCTTCGAAATGGTGGCTACCTTATCCCGCTGAGGCACGCCGGAGGCGTGTTCAATGTTGCAGGCCTTCTTGATGAGCAGGGCCGCCGGGGGCGTTTTGGTGATGAAGGTGAAGCTGCGGTCGGCATACACGGTGATGACCACGGGGATCATCATGCCCATGTCGCCCTTTGTGCGCTCGTTGAAGTCCTTGGTGAACTGGCCGATGTTGATGCCGTACTGGCCAAGGGCGGGGCCAACGGGAGGCGCAGGAGTGGCCTTGCCCGCCGGAACCTGGAATCTAACGTATCCAACAATTTTTTGAGACATTTTTCATTACTCCTATTTGACCCTCTGTATAAAGAGGCTGTAAATAATCAATCTTCCTTCACCGATTCGATCTGATCCATATCCAGATCTACCGGTGTTTCCCGCCCAAACATGGAGACAATGACCCGCACACGGTCTTTTTCCGGCTCCAGCTCGTCCACTGTGCCGAGGAAGCCCTCCAGCGGGCCTTCCGTGACCTTGACCGTGTCGCCCAGGTTAAAGCCTGTGACGATTTCATGCCGCTCTACGCCAAGACTCAAAACCTCTTCCTCAGTCAGGGGGACGGGCTTGCCGTCCATGGCCACGAAGCCGGTGGAGCCGCGGGCATTGCGGATGATATGCCAGGTGTCGTCCGTCAGGATCATTTTCACCAGGACGTAGCCCGGAAAGATCTTGCGGTCATAGGTTTTGTCGCCTTTGTCGGTATGTTCGGTGACACTCTCCATGGGGATCTTGACCTCCAGGATCAGATCCTCCATATGGCGGTTCTCTGCCGATTTCAGGATGGAGGCAGAGACGGTATTTTCATAACCTGAGTATGTGTGAACCACATACCATTTCGCATCCTCAGCCATGATATTATGCGAAGATGTTGATCAGCGCCTTCACAAGCGCCTGAGCCGCGCTGTCAAAGCCCCAAAGGACAATGGCGCACACCACGATCATGACCACGGCAATGCCGGTGTTCTTGGCGGTCTGCTTGCGGGTGGGCCAAACCACCTTTTTCAGCTCGCTCTTCATATCCCGGAACCACTTGCCGATGCGCTTGAAGAAGCC
The DNA here is from genome assembly GCA_021205095.1 of Oscillospiraceae bacterium. Taxonomy (GTDB): domain Bacteria; phylum Bacillota; class Clostridia; order Oscillospirales; family Oscillospiraceae; genus CAJOIG01. The sequence goes on from JAJPYE010000032.1 coordinate 25,821, forward strand.
AAGCTTTTCCGAGGTCTTCTTGACGGCGACCTTCGAGGTGGCGGGAGCGGTGTTGTTCTTCTTTTCCTCTGCCATAATTGTGGCCTCCCTTACTTGGTTTCCTGATGCAGCGTGTGCTTCCGGCAGAAGGGGCAATACTTGTTCAGTTCCAGCTTTTCCGTGGTGTTTTTCTTGTTTTTGAACGTATTGTAGTTCCTCTGCTTGCATTCGCTGCAGCGTAGCACGACCTTGATTCTCGCTTCTGCTGCCATATTTTCGGCACCTCCTTGTTATATTGCCTCCCTGTTCCGGCCATAACGGGTTCTCCCGCCCGGACGGCAGGTAAAACCTATGTTATCACACTTCTATGAAGATTGCAACCCTTTTTCTTTCTTCGGGATAAGTGTTTTTCCCATTCTCCCGCTGAACTACGCAAAGGCCGGGGCCTGCTTCTGGCCCCGGCCCTTGAATTTGCCGGTATGTGTTTATTTTACGACCTTCAGATGGCGGGTGCTGACAGGATGCTCCAAAAGCTCCGGGTTTGCCAGCAGCTCCTTCAGCCGGGCGAAAGCCAGGGCGAAGTAGTGGCCGGAGGCGATGCGCTCGTCCATAACAATGCCCAGGGGCAGGCAGTGGACAAGCTCGATCTCCCCGCCCTTGCCCCGCTTTGGCACCTCCCGCATATTGCCCATGGCCAGGGCGATGGAGGTGGTGCCGAAGTCGTAAACGTGGTGATAGATGTGGTTTGTGCGGATGCTGGTCAGGTTCGTCATCAAAAGGCTTGCGTGGAAGGGGCTGACGTCCACCAGCGCCTTGGGCAGAAGACCGTGCCGATCCATGAAGCGCAGCAGCCATCCGGCGATGTCCAGCAGGCCGCCCAGCTTGCACAGAACACCCATGATTTTGTCCAGACCATTTGCGTCCTCCGCCGCCGGGGAGGCGTTTTTCTCTACATACTCGTCCAGCTTCCGCTGCACGTCGAAGATGGTGTCCTCCGGGTCGAAATAGAGCTTGCCCATGGTGCCGTTGTTGGCCCGGTCGCCGGGACGCAGCACCACCAGGGAGACGGAGATGTCGTTGTGCTGGTATATCCGCCGCCGAACCACGAAGCGGTTCAGGGAGGGGAACTCCGACACCATCTGGACGTAGGCCGCCAGAATCAGGGACATATTGTTGATGCGGACGCCCTCCCGCCGCTTTTTATTCAAATATTTCCGCATTGGCTCCACGGGAATATCCACCGTGGTCATGTTCATGGCGTCATGGCGCTCGGTCATAAACTGGGGAACCAGGTAATACATCGGCCCCTCGTCGCCCACACGCACACGGGTACCGTCAACTCTGCCCATTGTATTTGCCTCCTTTAAGGACACCGGCTGCCGCCGGAAAAAACTTAAATATATTTAAGCATATTTTGCCATGAAATGCAATACCTCGGCGCGTGAAAATGAAAATTTTAGCTATCTTGCCATACTGTTCAGAACGAAAAAGGGAGCGGTTCCGAAAAACCGCCCCTTTTCTCAGCTATATTGTGTTTTCATCTTTACTCCTTCACCTGCTGGAACAGCCAGTCCCGGACGGCGCTGATTTTGTAGGCGTGGTCGAAGGAATACATATGCTCCCCGGCGTTGCCGGCGGCGGACACGCCGTCGGGCAGGACGCTGCCCTCCTCCCAGGCGATGAAGTTTGCAAGATACCCCTCGTCGATCAGAGCCTGAACGGTTTCCTCGATAACCTCGGTCTCGTCCTTGGCGTTCAGCCGGGCCTGACCGTAGGCCACGCCGTCCTCGTCGAACATGGCGATGACGTTGGCCATGCCCTGGGAGGCCTTTTCATCGCCTTCGGCGGCAAAGTAGAAGAAGGGCTGCTCCTCCAGCGCGGTGAGAATCTCCACCGGCCACTGGCCGTCCACATAGAGGCTGGCGGCGAACAGGTCGGGATAGGTGCCGTTGAGATACAGGGCCGTCATGCAGCCCATGGACTGCCCGGTGATGTACAGGCGGTTTTCGTCGATGCTGTAGGTCTCCTGCAGGACAGCCAGCAGGTTCAGGGTGGCCGCCACATAGTCCGTCACGTCCTCCTCCCCGTCCAGAATGTTCTCCGGGTATTCCGGAGCCAGGACGAAGCAGGGATGCTTCTCCTGATCCTCCTCCGTGGCCCATACCAGCGCGCCATAGCCCTGCTCCAGGGCGTCCGTGGTCTGGCCGCCCACCACGCTGGAATCGGGGATGAACAGCACCAGGGGGTAGGCCTGGGTCTCGTCATAGTCCTCCGGCACGAACAGGTTATAGGAAAAGCTCCGGCCTGTCTCCTCGTCCTCATAGTCGAGCTGCTGGAATTTCTCCTCTACCTCCGCCAGCAGGGCGGCCAGCTCCTCATCGTCGCTCTTGTCCACGCCGCCGCCTCCCGTCCGTCCGGCGTCCCGCCCGGCCATGGTCATCTCCCCGGAAGCGGACGGCTCCTCCGATGTGGCCCAGGCCCCCAGTGCCAGGCCGGAAAGGCACAGCGTCAGCGTCAGTACCGTCGCAATGATTCGTTTCATATGATAGCCTCCTAAGTTCATTACTTTTTTAACAGGATGGGGTCAGTATACCACAAACCGAAAAAAGATGCTAAGGGAAAATGAGGATCATAGAAAAATCCTTATGCAAAATATTAGAATGTCCGATTATGCCAAACGATAAATTCCACCCGCCAATCTATAATTTAAGGTTGTCCGACAATGCAGGGCGAATAATATTGCCCGCCAATCTACAATTTAAAGTGTCCGACGATGCAGGGCGAGGGATTTTGTTCGCTGGCTAGGCGCGGCGACGCAGGCGTACATCAGTACGTCAAGGAGCCGCAACGACGTCCAGCGGACAAAAGACCCGCCCCGTCCGAAAGAAGGCCCCTGCCAAAACGGGAGTTTTGGCAGGGGCCTTCGGTATGCGCCATTATATAGCTTTGTCTTCTAGGCGGGCTAGTATGGCCGCAGTCAGGGCCTCCACACATTCCTCCTCGTTCCACTTTTCGGTGTCCAGCACCAGGTCGGGGTTTGTGGGCGGCTCATAGGGGGAGGACAGGCCGGTGAAGTTGGGGATGTGACCCTCCAGGGCTTTTTTATAGAGCTTTTTGGGGTCGCGGGATTTGCACGTCTCCACGCTGGCCTTCACATAGACCTCCATAAAATCCTGGCCCACGATTTTGCGGGCCTGCTCCCGGCTGGCGGCGAAGGGGCTTATGAGCGTCACCAGCGTCACCATGCCCGCGTCCCGGAACAGGTTCGCGATCTCGCCCACACGGCGGATGTTCTCCGTTCTGTCCGCGTCGGAAAAGCCCAGGTCGGCGCACAGACCCCGGCGCACCTTATCCCCGTCCAGCACATAGGCCAGCACGTCCGAATCCAGCAGACGGCGTTCCACCTCCTGGGCGATGGTGGTCTTGCCCGCGCCGGAAAGGCCGGTCATCCACACCACCAGGCCCTTCATGCCGGACATACGGCGGCGCTCCTCCCCGGTGACGCCGCCGGAGGACCAGCGGATGTTCCGGGTGTTGTAGTCGTATTCCTCCATGGCCTGGGTGATGATGCCGCCGCCGGCGATCTCATACCCGTCCACAATGACGAAGCGGCTGGTGGCCTCCACTGTCCCGGCCAGGTCGAAGGCCACGGGCCGTTCCAGGGTGATGACGCACTCGCACACCTCGTTTTTCTCGCAGTATTGCCGCTGTCCGGCGGACAGGGTGGAGGCGTTCACAATGCGCTCAATGCTCTCCAGGGCCATCTCCACCTTGGCGGTGCCGCATTTGAAGTAATACCGCCGGTTGCGGTCGAAGGGCTGCTTGCCGAGCCAGAAGACGTTTGCCTTCAGCCGCACCCCCACCTGGGGGGCGGGTTCGTCCCGGCGGCAGGCAATCTCGCCCCGGCGGACGAATATCTGCTCGTTCATGGTGAAGCCTGCGGCCATGCCTGCCTCGAAGGCCGTCGGCGTGGCGGCGTTGAATACCTCCAGGCTCTTGACGCTGGTCTTCTTGCCGGAGGGGTAGAACACAATCTCGTCTCCGGCCCGGACGGAGCCGGACTCCACGGTTCCCGCCACAATGCGGCGGCTGTCGTTGTTGGCGGTGAATTTATATACCCCCTGCACCGGCATACGGAAGCTGGCCCGCTCCGGCGCGGGGACGGAGGCGAAATCGTCCATCTGCTGGAGCATGGTGGGGCCGGTATACCAGCTCATCCGCTGGGAACGGTTCGCGATGTTGTCCCCCTCCATGCCGGAGACGGGGATGAAGGACAGGGGATGGATGTCTACCTTTTCTAAGAAGGTGGACATTTCGGCCTTGATGTCCTCAAAAACCCGCTGGTCGTAGCCCACCAGATCCATCTTGTTCACCAGTACGGCGATTTGCCGGATGCCCAGCATGGACAGGAAGTAGCCGTGGCGGCGGGTGTTTTCCTCCACGCCGCGGGCCGCGTCTATGACCATCAGGGCGGCCTCCGCGCGGGAGGCGCCTGTCACCATGTTCTTTAAAAACTCGATGTGGCCCGGCGCGTCGATGATGATGTACTGGCGCTTATCCGTGTGGAAGAAGCAGCGGGCGGTGTCGATGGTGATGCCCTGGGCCTGCTCGTTTTTCAGCGCGTCCAGCAAAAAGGCGTATTCAAAGGGCTTGGAGTTGCGGCGGCAGTTTTCCCGCACCGCCTCCAGCTTTCCGTCCGGCAGGCCGTGGGCGTCCGCCAGCAGGCGGCCCACCACCGTGGATTTTCCGTGATCCACATGGCCCACGGTAACAATATTCAGGATTTCCTCGTTGTCCAAAGCAGTCACCGCTCCTTAATCAAAAACTCATAGGGGATGGGTGGATGGTATTTTCAGCAAAGAAGCCTCGCAGAGTTTGCGCCCGCAGGCGCAAATAAAGTTAAATCATTTTTTGCCGCGGCGTGTACGTGGCAAAAAATACTTCTCGGCCTGAGACTACCGCCCGCAGGCGGTGTGCAAACGCGCAACCGTGCGAAGCACGGCTCTTAGCGCGTGCAGTGCGCGGTTCAGGCCGCAACCCCCTTGTTTTGAAAGGCTTCGCCTTTCAAAACAGCCTACATATAGCCGTTGCGCCGGAGCGTTTCCAGACCGCCGTCCTCGGCGTCCTGGGCACGTCCTGAGCGCTCCGCGATGGAGGACAGGGCGCCGGTGCGAAGCTCCTCGATGATCTCGTGTACGTTGTGGGATTCCGATTTGATGGGCTTTGTGCAGGGGGCGCAGCCCAGGCTGCGGTAGCGGGTGCCGTCTCCTTGGTTATAGTAAAGACTCACGGTGGGGATATTCTCCCGCTCGATGTACTCCCACACGTTCAGCTCTGTCCAGTCAAGCAAAGGATGGATGCGCACGTGGGTGCCGGGGGCGAAGTCGGTTTTGAACTGGTTCCAGAACTCCGGGGGCTGGTCGTCCAGATCCCAGTCGTTTTTCTGGTCGCGGGGGGAGAAATACCGCTCCTTGGAGCGGCTGCCCTCCTCGTCCGCCCGCGCCCCCACGATGACGCCGGTGTAGCGGTCGGTGTTGGTGTCCCGCTCGTATTCCCCGGTTTGAAGATTCAGCCGGTAGCGGGGCCAGGAGCCGTCCAGGGTGTGGGCCAGGGCCTCCGTCTTCAGAAGGCGGCAGCACTCCACATGGGATACGTTTCCGTCCGGGAAGGTGGTTTTGTTGTCCAGGGCCTCCTTATTCTCGCCATAAATCATATAAAGGCCCATTTCCTTGGCAAGCCTGTCCCGGTATTCGATCATCTCCGGGATTTTATAGTGGGTGTCTATATGCACCAGTGGGAAGGGCACATGCCCATAAAAGGCCTTCCGCGCCAGCCACAGCAGCACGGTGGAATCCTTCCCGATGGACCAGAGCATACACATATTGTCAAAGGCGGCGTAGGCCTCCCGCAGAATGTGGACGCTTTTTGCCTCCAGCTTGTCCAGATGATCCATAATTACAGTCCCTCCACGGCTTTCATGGGGTCGCCCTGCACCATTTCATAGCCGTAATGCTCAAAATAAAAGCCAAGATTCTGATTGATTTTCTCCCGCAGCCGGGGGCGAATGGCGTGACGGTTGGTCTGATAGGATTTTTGCCCGGCGATAAAGGAACGCAGACGGGGCAGAGCGTTTTCAAAGCCGTCCAGCTCCAGCTCCTGATAGATGTACCGCAGGTACCGCTCCGGGTCGGTGACGAAGTCTTCATACTTCACGCTGACATAATGGTGGGGCTTGAAGGTGGATTTCTCCGCAATCAGCTTTTTATACATGGGAACGGTTATGCGGTGGATGACCATATCCTCCAGCAAATCGTCCACGTCCACATCGGGGAGCTTTGTCAGCGACACCAGATTTATCTGGCTTTTTATCATGTTTACCGTGCTGTCCACCACGGCGTAGGGGTCGCGGTAGATGTTCACGAATTTGGCGTCCGGGTAAAGCTCCCGTAGCATATCCGTCCGGGCGGTGTTGTCCGGGCTTTTCAGCACCAGGCGTTTCCCACCGCCGGTCAGGGTTTTCTTCTTCAGAATGTGCTGGTAAGCCCGCCAGTAGCGCCGCTGCTGCCGGGGCGGAAGCTGGTCAACGAATACATAGGGGATGTATTTCTCCCATACCAGGGGGAAGGCCAGCAGATGATCCAGAATAAAGGGGGTGAAATTCCCCAGGGCAAAGGTCTCCTCCATGGGCAGATCCATGGTGTACTGGACGTTATCCATGGGGCGGGCGTTTTTGATGCCGCTTTTCACCCCGCCCCGCAAAAGCCAGCCCAGCAACACATAGTTGGAGAACATGGCCGTGTTCATGGGGCTGAACCAGTCGAACTGGGGATCCCGGCTCATCAGATTTTGCAGGAAGGTGGTGCCGCTGCGCCAGTGGCCCAGGATGAACACCGGGTCTTTCGTGATCTTCGTCCGATGCAGGGGAATGGCGCACACAAGCCCCTCCAAAATGGCGAAGGGGAACAGGATAATACTGATGACGGTGATGAACAGCGCCTCCGGGATTTTACTGGGCTGGATGCGGAACCGGCATTGCCACAGCAGACGGAGCCAGTTGTCCAGCCGGACGCCCAGCAGGTAGTGGGATAGATTGAAAATCTTGGTTCTTTTTTTGTTACTCATGGAAACTCCGGTAGTGTAAAATAGTTTGTGTAAAGTTCATAGGTTCGGTACCGGATATTGA
>JAJPYE010000014.1 GCA_021205095.1 Oscillospiraceae bacterium
CCCCAAGCCCGTCCCGGAAAAGACCCCCGCCCTCACGGAAAACGTCCAGCCTCTGGACATAGAGGACGCGGCCCACATCGCCGGGGTGGAGATCCATTCCGCCGACATGGACGACGGCGCAGCCGCCCCCCAGCCCACGGTGGAGCGGATAGACAAGGATCTGGAGGCCGCCCAGGTGGCGGCGGAGATCCAGGCCGGAGAGGAGGAGCCGAAGGAGGAATACCTCTTCCCGCCCCTGGAGCTTTTAAACAAAAGCGGCCCGGCCAGCGCGGAGGAGGACGAGTCCCTCGACGAGATGGAGGCCCAGCTGGAGAACGCCATCCGCAGCTTCGGGGTGGGCGCTTCCATTGTGGGCGCTGTCCACGGCCCCACCATCACCCGGTATGAGCTGAAGCTGGAGCAGGGCGTCAAGCTCAACAAGATCACGAACCTTGCCGGGGACATCGCCCTGAGCCTGGGCGTCTCCAGCGTGCGCATCGCCCCCATCCCGGACAAGATCTCCACCGTGGGGGTGGAGGTTCCCAACCGCAACGTGAAGACCGTCTGGCTGGGGGATGTCATCGACTCCGACGCCTTCCGGAAGGCCAAGAGCAAAACCAGCGTGGCCATCGGCAAGGACATCAGCGGCAACGTGATCGTGGGGAACATCGCCAAAATGCCTCACGTTCTCATCGCCGGTACCACCGGCTCCGGCAAATCCGTGTGCATCAACTCTCTGATTCTGAGCCTTCTCTATAAATCCACCCCGGACGAAGTCCGCATGATCATGATCGACCCCAAGATGGTGGAGCTTGGCATCTATAACGGTATGCCCCACCTGTACGTCCCCGTGGTGACGGACCCGAAAAAGGCCGCCGGGGCGCTCCAGTGGTCGGTGGTGGAAATGCTCAAACGCTACCGCCTGTTTTCCGAGGCGGGCGTCCGCGACCTGGAGGGCTATAACGCCATCCAGAAGAACCAGGGGGAGGCCACTATGCCCCAGGTGGTGATCATCATCGACGAGCTGGCCGACCTGATGATGGTGGCCTCCAAGGAGGTGGAGGAATCCATCTGCCGGGTAGCCCAGATGGGCCGCGCCGCCGGTATGCATCTGGTGGTGGCCACCCAGCGTCCCTCGGCGGACGTGATCACCGGCCTGATGAAGGCCAACATCCCCAGCCGCATCGCCTTCGCCGTGTCCAGCTCCCTGGAAAGCCGCATCATCCTTGACCAGCAGGGCGCGGAAAAGCTGGTGGGCTCCGGCGATATGCTCTACTCCCCCATCGGCGTGGGCAAGCCTACCCGCGTCCAGGGTGCCTTCGTCACAGACGAGGAGCGGGAGGAGATCATCAACTTCGTCAAGCGGGAGGCCGAGGCGGAATACAGCGACGAGATCCTTGCGGAGATCGAAAAGGCCGCCGACAAGGATGGCAAGGACGCCAAGGACGAGTCCTCCGGCGGCAACGGGAAAAACGACTATGACGAGCTGCTGCCCCAGGCGGTGGAGGTGATATTCGAGACCAAGACCGCCTCCGTGTCCCTGCTCCAGCGGCGGCTGCGCCTGGGCTACGCCAGAGCCGCCCGGCTCATCGACCAGTTGGAGGAGGTGGGCGTGGTGGGCCCCTACGAGGGCTCCAAGCCCCGGCAGATCATGATCACCAAGCAGCAGTGGCAGGAAATGCAGTATTCCGCCGGAACCGCCCCCGTGGACACCATCGCCCAGGAGTTCAACCAGGTGGCGGAGAGCGACGAGTTCGCCCCCACGGAGGAGGAGCTGGCCCAGACCGCCGCTGAGGCGGAGGAGGATTCCGCCCCCTGGGAGGAGGAAACATGACCCCCGTGCATCAGCCTGTGGAACCCTCCGTCCTTCAGGGCATGAGCGTGCTGGCCCTGGCCCATGTGGGAGACGCGGTGTATGAGCTTCTGGTGCGCACATACCTGGCCCGGCAGGGCGGGGCGAAGGTCTCCGACCTGCACCGGCGGACGGTGGCCCATGTGTCCGCCCCCGCCCAGGCCAAGGCGGCGGAGCGGCTCCAGCCCCTTCTGACGGAGGAGGAGCGACATATCTACCGCCGGGGGCGGAACGCCCGCGTCCACGGGGTGCCGGGGGGCTGCACCGTGGCGGAATATCACGCCGCCACCGCCCTGGAGGCCCTGTTCGGCCAGCTCTGGCTCACCGGCCAGGCGGCGCGGATCGAGGCCCTGTTCGCCCATATTATGGAGGATGAGGAGGAAGACCATGCCTCTTGACGCCATCTTCATATCGGAGCTTTGCCGGGAGCTGCGGGACGACCTGACCGGCATGAAAATCGACCGGGTGCATCAGCCGGAGCGGGACACGGTGCTGCTGTCCCTCCGGGGAAACGGAGCCAGCCGGAAGCTGCTACTGTGCTTCGGCTCCGGGGCGGCGCGGGTGTGCCTGACGGAGCGGGTCTATGAAAATCCGCCCCAGCCCCCCATGTTCTGTATGCTGCTGCGCAAGCACCTGACCGGGGCGCGGATCGTGGAAATATCCCAGCCGGAGGGGGAGCGTATGCTCCTGTTCCGGCTGGCGGCCTATGACGAGTTCGGGGAGCCGACGGACAAGGCCCTGGCCATGGAGCTGCTGGGCCGGAACGCCAACCTGATCCTGATCGACGGAGAGGGCCGCATCCTGGACGCCGCCCGCCGGGTGGACGAAGAGATGAGTCCCCTGCGCCAGCTATTGCCGGGGCTTGTCTATCGCCTGCCCCCCAAGCCGGAGCCGGGGAAATTCTCCGGCCTGTCCCCCCTGCTCCGGCGGGAGATGGAATGGCGGGGCCTGCCCCAGACCCCGGAGGGGCTGGAGGGCCTGGAGCGCCGCCCCTATATGCTGGTGGAAAGCGGCGCGCCCAAGGACTTCACCTTCCTGCCCATCCTGCAATACGGCCCCGCCGTGGAGAGCGTGGCCTACCCCGGCTGGTCGGCCCTGCTGGACGCCTTTTACGGGGAGAAGGACAGGCTCGAACATCTGAAAAGCCGGGCCAGGAGCATGACCAAGCTGGTGCGGGGAGCCAAAAACCGCACGGAGCGGAAGCTTTCTCTGCGTATTCAGGAGCTGGAGGCCACCGCCGGGCGGGAGGAGGACAAGCGCCGGGGCGACCTGATCACCGCCAACATCTGGCGCATGAAGCCGGGGATGGAGAGCGTCACCCTGGAGGATTTCTACGACCCGGACTGCCCGGAAATCACCATTCCCCTGGATCCCCGGAAATCCCCCCAGCAGAACGCGGCGGCGTATTATAAACAATACACCAAGAAAAAGACCGCCCAGGCCCACCTGACCGGCCTGATCGAGGAAAACCGCCGGGAGGCGGAATATCTGGCCTCCATCGCGGCGGAGCTGGAGCGGGTGCAGAGCCAGGCGGATCTGGACGGCATCCGGGAGGAGATGACCCAGGCCGGGTATCTCCGCCCCCAGCGGGAAAATCCCAAAAAGCGGCCCAAGCCCGCCCAGCCCATGCGCTTCCATACAAGCGGAGGCTTTGAGGTGCTGGTGGGCCGGAATAACCTGCAAAACGACGAGCTTACCCTCCGCACCGCCCGGCGGACAGATCTGTGGCTCCACGTCCAGAAGCTCCACGGCGCCCATGTGATCCTCCGCTGCGAGGGCGCCCAGCCGGACGAGGAATCCGTCTATCAGGCCGCCTGCCTCGCCGCCTTCTATTCCGAGGGCGCCCAGGCGGGCCGGGTCCCCGTGGACGTAACGGAGGCCCGTTTCGTAAAAAAGCCCCACGGCGCAAGACCCGGCATGGTGGTCTATACCGGCCAGAAAACCATCATGGCCGAACCCAAAAAGGAGATCTAACCAAAAAGGAGATCTGACCAAAAAAAGGCTCGATTCAAAAGAATCGAACCTTTTTTCTTATGTGCAGTGCGCGGTTCAGGCCGCAACCCCCTCATCTGCGATTTCATCGCAGATGATTTTTTTACATTTCCAAATCTCGTATATACACCAGCTTCGACCTTGGATCCGACTTGTCCTCCCGCTCCACCACCTCGAAGCGGTCGATGGCCTTGACCATGCCGGAGAGCTTGGAATAGCCATAGCTGCGGGTGTCGAAGTCGGGGCGCTTTTTCTGGATGAGCTGACCCACGGCGGCCAGGGATACATAGTCGTTGTCCCCGGTACCGGCCAGATCCAGGATGGAGTCGGCGATGAGCCAGACAATGCTGTCCGGGATCTGCCGCTCCTCCGCCGGGGCGGGCTTTGTCTCCGCCTCCGTCTTTTTGGCCGGTTCGGTTTTATGGGCCGGTTCGTTTTTCCTGGCCGGTTCGGTCTTTTTCTTTTTGGGCTGGGCGGCCTTGGTCTCCGTCTTGGCGGAGCGCTCCCGGATGACCTCGATATAAATGAACTTGTTGCAGGCGGCGATCAGGGGGCTGGGGGTCTTCTGCTCCCCAATGCCGATGACGAACAGCCCCGCCTCCCTCAGACGGCGGGCCAGGCCCGTGAAGTCGCTGTCCGAGGACACCAGCACGAACCCGTCCGTATTCCCGGAATAGAGAATATCCATGGCGTCGATGATCATGGCGGAGTCCGTGGAGTTCTTCCCCTTGGTATAGGCGAACTGCTGTACGGGGGTGACGGAGTTGTCCAGCAGGGTCTGCTTCCACCCCGCCAGGTTCCGGGTAGACCAGTCGCCATAGGCCTTTTTGATATTGGGGGTGCCGTAGATGGCCACCTCCTCCATAATGCCCTTCAGGCAGTCCCGCGGGGCGTTGTCCGCGTCGATCAGGACGGCCAGACGCATATTGTTGTCGTTGTTATCATTCGGTGACATGGCGTTGTTCTCCCTTCATTCCTATGGCTATTATATCGGAAACGGGGAAATTTTTCAATACTGTTTACATAATTGTGTGTTGAAACTGCAAATAATCGGAACATCCACAGAAAAAACTTGAAACAGCGGCCCGGATGTAATATAATACTGAGGTTGAATTCGTTGAAAATAACCACAAAAGGGCGTGTGAAAACATGAGTGCATCCAGAGACAAAAAGATCCGCAAGGAACAAATCGCATCCGGGATGGACAAAAAGTCCATTGCCGAGGCGGAGGCCAAAAAGCAGCGCCGGAAGTCCTCCATCACCTATTCCGTGGTGGCCATCGTCATCGTCGTGCTGTTCGTCTTCGTGTTCATCTATAACTCCGCCTGGCCCAGCCGCCATACCACCGCTGTGACCATCGACGGAACGGACTACACCGTGGCCCAGATGAACTACTACTACTCCAGCAGCTATATCAGCTTCTATAACAACTATTATTACTATGTGATCCTGGGCTACTTCTTCGACACCAGCACCAGCCTGGCCGACCAGGAGTATTCCGACGGCTACACCTGGCAGGACTACTTCATGGATTCCGCCATCGACACCATGACGGAGGTGCAGCTCCTCTGCAACGAGGCGGAGGCCGCAGGCTACGTCATGGACGAGGACTATCAGGCCGAGTATGAGGAGGCTCTGGAGAGCATCCAGACCACCTGGGAGTCCAACGGCTACTCCAACCTTGAGCAGTACATTAACCTTGTCTACGGCAAGGGCGTGACCTATGAGCTGGTGGAGCAGGAGCTGTACCGCACCTATTACGCCTCCTCCTACGCCCAGTCCCTGTACGACGGCTTCGAATACACCACCGACGAGCTGGACGAGTACTACACCGAAAACGCCGACTCCTATGACGTCATCGACTACGCCTACTATTACCTCAGCACCAGCAGCAGCAGCGACGACGAGGAGGAAGAGGATGAGGACGCCATCGACCCGGACGCCGTGGTGGAGGCCATCGACGGCACCGACCTGGACACCTTCGAGGCCTATATGTCCGAGAACTATGAGGCCGAGGTCACAAGCCTGTCCTATGCCGGCAGCAGCCTTTCCAGCACCTATTCCGAGTGGCTTCTGGACGCCGACCGTGAGGTAGGCGACGCCACGGTCATCGAGACCGACAGCGCCAGCTACATCATCATGTTCCTGGGCCGGAACGACAACAGCTACTACATGACCGACTTCCGCCACATCCTGATCGAGGCGGAGGACACGGACGGGGACGGCGAGTATTCCGATGAGGAGATCGCCGCCGCCGAGGAGGAGGCCCAGGCCATCTACGACGAGTGGCTGGCTGGAGACGCCACCGAGGACAGCTTCGCCGAGCTTGCCAACGAGTATTCCACCGACACCGGCTCCAACACCGTGGGCGGTCTGTATGAGGACATTTACCAGAACGAGATGGTGGACGTGATCAACGACTGGCTGTTCGAGGATGGCCGCGCGGCGGGCGACACCACCATCGTCACCTACAGCGGCTCCAGCTACACCGGCGCCCACATCGTCTACTATGTGGGAGCCAGCGACCTGACCTACGCCCAGTACCAGGCCGACAGCGCCATGCGCAGCGCGGACTACTCCGCCTGGCTGGAGGAGGCCGAGAGCGCCGTCACCGTTACCACCAGTCACCTGGGTATGTGCGGCAAGAACTATTGATAACCGCGACCTGAAACCACAAAGCGTTGCAGCGCAAAAGGCTGCAACGCTTTTTTATCCCCGCCTATAAAAATCAGAGAGCCTGCCCTTTCGGACAGGCCCTCTTTTTATCGGCTGAGCGGGTTTATTATAATCAGAATGTGATGGAAAAGCACGCAAAATATCTTTCCAGGAAATCCTCTATGGTCTTAAAGATGTTTTTCATGTCGGCACCTCCTTCATAGATTAGAAACAGTGGTGTGTTATGAATCAGCGCTAGCTAGCTTTTTCTTTGAGGTTGTTTCTTCCTCTGTTGTCTGTATTATAACCCATTGACATTATATTGTAAAATACATATAATAAACCCATCACGATACCTTTTATGTATGATTGTAGGAGGGACAGCCCATGGAGCTGCGGCACATTCGGTATTTCCTGGCAGTGGCGGAGGAGATGAACTTCACCCGCGCGGCGGAGAAGCTGTGCATCGCCCAGCCGCCGCTGAGCCGGCAGATAAAGGATCTGGAGGAGGAGCTGGGGGTGAAGCTTTTTCTCCGAAAGCCCCACGCCCTTCAGCTCACGGAGGAGGGGCAGGTCTTCCGGCAGTACGCCGTGCGGGTGCTGGATCTGGTGCAGAAATCCGCCGAGGACGTGAAGGAGATCCACACCGGCCTCCACGGGACGCTGTATCTGGCCTCGGTGGAGGGCCACGCCCCCGCTCTGTTCGCCCAGTGGATCGCCGGGTTCCAGCAGGAAAATCCCAACGTCACCTATAACCTGTGGAACGGCAGCTCCGACGATGTGATCAACCGGCTGATGAAGGGGCTGTGCGACCTGGCCATCATCGTGGAGCCTCACAACGCGGAGGGCGTTCACGCCCTGCCCGTCTATTCGGAGCCGTGGGTGGCCATGATCCCCCAGTCCTGCCCCCTGGCGGCGGAGCCGGGGGACACGGTGGACTTCCAGCGCGTCACCCAGTACGACCTGATCATCCCCTCCCGCGAGTCCCGGCTCCAGGAGATCCTGGGCTGGACGGAGTCCGACGAGGGGGTGCTGAACATCCGCTGCCGGATGTCCCATATGCTGAACGCCTATGAGCTGACCCGCCGGAACGTGGGCATCACCATCTACCCCGCCTCCGCCGACATCGGATCAGACCCCTCCGTCCGGGTCAAACGCCTGGTGAACCCGGAGGTCTGGGCCTCCTATGTCCTCATCTGGGACAAGAGCCGGAGGCTCCCCCATGTCGCCGAGGAGTTTTTAAGACACGTGCAGCAGCAATACGCTGGTAGGTAAGAAAAGGCCATATCGAAACCTGGTGGTTTTGATATGGCCTCTGTTGTTACGAACCGCGGGGGTCTTTTGTCCGCGCCGGGCCGCCCCGACGGGGAGGAGAACCCCTCCACCATGCTGTCGCATCCCTGCGGGGGGAGAACCCCTCCACCATGCTATCGCATCCCTGCGGGGGGAGAACCCCTCCACCATGCTGTCGCATGGTCCCCCTCCCCTTTCAGGGG
>JAJPYE010000046.1 GCA_021205095.1 Oscillospiraceae bacterium
GGTTGGGGTTGGGGTCGGTCAGGCGGTCATACTCCGCCTTGGCCCAGTCGCAGTTATCCATAAAGGTCATAATATCCGGGCAGACGTGCTCATGGAGATACTTCCACTGGCCGTCCACTTTTACGAAATCGGAGCCGTACCGCTCCCAGAGGACGTTGCAGTAGGGCTTGCCGTCGTCCGTCAGGCGGGAGTGGATAACGCCGGGGGTGATGAAGGAGCCGCGGGCGGATTTGCCGTCGGCAGCCACCTCGATCACGTCTGTCACCAGGGTGTGAACGGACGCCTCCATCAGGGGCCGGGGATCCTTGCCGCCCACCTCCGGGTAGGCCTCATAGATGTTCAGCCAGTTTTCAAAGCACATCTTGTCATAGCTGGACACGGAGCCGAACCAGACCTGGTCGCCGCCCCGCATACGCCCGAATGCATGGGCCCAGGCAGCATTTTCGTCCATGCACCAGATGTTGTCCCACTCTCCCGTGGCGTCCGTCCGGCCATGGTAATAGGTGTGCCGGGCCTTGACGTTTTCCACCTCCTGGGAGGCGGCAGCGTTCTGGATGCGCTGATGCAAAGAAATCTCGCTCACAGGTAATTCCTCCCCTCTCCTGCGCCGTAGTGCTTGCCCTTGGGCGGCTTATAGCCCTCCGGGCCGTAGCTTATCTCATCGGTGAATGTATCATACGGCTCCGGCATAGGGGGATAATCGTCCCACCAGTTGAAGGCCGCGTCATGACTCAGGCACGGCACGGTCGGCGCGCCGAACTCCGAGAACACCGGGTCGTTTTCATAGTCGGGATAGGGGTTCTGCGCCCGGTAATCCTGACCCGCCTCATTTACAAGGTCGATGGCCTCCACGAGATGCCAGATCTTCCACTGGCCGTCCTCTTTGATAAAATCATAGCCCGCCTTGTGGGGGATCCAAAGGGCCTTCGCCGTCCCGTCCGGGCCGATCTCCGTCCGCTGGCCGATGCAGTAGAAAAGCCCCTTCGCGGTCCTGCCGTCTCCGGCAAGCTCCACAAGGCCGGTGCTGGCCGGCTCATAGGCCATATATCCCGCGCCGTGGGGCTTCGCATACCAGCCCGCGATAGCGTCCATGCCCACATACCAGCCGGTGTTTCTGCCGTAGGCGGCGGTCTTCTTCTCCGCGCCGGAGACCCAAAGCTCCTTCAGCTCTCTCTCCTGCCAGCCGTTCGCGATATAAACGCCGCGCTTATATACGAGCTTTTTGATCTCCTCCACGTCCCAGACGCGGCGGATAAGCTCGTCGTCCGTATATACCCGCTCTGTCATGACGCGTTCGCCTCCCTTCCATAGGTAAAGGTGTCTCCGAAGCTCGCGTAAGGCTCCGGGATGCGGGGGGCCTCCGTCAGAGGCCGCTCCGGGCTGTAGAGAACCCGCAGGGTCTCCGCCGCCGTATAGGGCGGATACTGGAAATCTCCCAGGGGCGCGAACTCCGGCAGATCGGGGTAAGCCTCCTCCGGCGCGGCCCAGGTCTGGCCGCAGGTGCGGTCAACGTCCTTCTCATAGCGCATATGCCATATGCGCCAGCCGGACGCCTCCTTCACGAAATCGACGGCAAACCAGCCCCAGGTCCAGCGGGCGCGGGGGCCGCAGGTCTCCACATCATTTCTGGCCCCCTGGCAGCACCAGAGGCCCTTGGCAGTCTTGCCGTCCGCCGCCACCTCGATGATGGGGCTGGCCATTGGCTCCACCTTGAAGGGGCCGACGCCGTAAATCTCCTCCGCCGTCTTGTCCCCCAGTTTCTCCGGGAACCGCTTTTGCAGCAGGGAGGCCACCAGGGCGTTCCGCGCCACACAGGCGTCATAATAGCCCCGCACCGCGTCCGCGCCCAGGTACCAGCCGTCGTTAAAGCCGAGCTGCGGCTCGTTTTCGCTCCAGAGGAGGTCGAACACCTCCCCCTCCCGGTTGAGCAGGACAAGGTTTGCGTACTTGCCCATCAGGTTTTTGATGGCTCGCTGATCCTCCCAGCGAGTCGTCAACTGTTCGGTTGTAAATTCCATCGCAGAATACTACCTCCTGTTATCTGTATCCAAGTGTTACAATGGCGTCATAGGCGTCGTGGGTGCCGTTCATGATTTTCGCGGCCTTCCGGGCGTCGCCAATGACGTAAAACTCCTTCACCAGGGGGCGCAATGCCTCCACCTCCGCGCTGCGGGAGCGCATCCCGGAGGCCATGACCACCGTGTCGCAGGGGAAGAAGACTTCCTTCCCGTCTTTATCCAGGGCGTAGACGCCCTTTTCGTCTATCTTCGTGCAGCGCATCCCCGTGGCCTGGGTGATGTTCTTCCGGGTCTCTATCTCGTGCATCAGGCCAATGCGGTGCATCCGGGCGGCGTTGGCCGCGAGAGTGTCTATCATTTCCAGAATCACCACGTCGTGGCCCTTGCTTGCCAGATCCACCGCCTCCTCGCAGCCGATGAAGCCGCCGCCGATGATGACCACGGACTTCCCGATCTCCGTCTGCGGGGTGATATAGGCTCCGAATATCACATTCGGGCCATCTGCCCCAGGCACCGGCACGCCGAACGGCTCGCCGCCCACGGCGGCAATCAGCACATCAGGCTTCACCTCGTCCACGATCTCCTTCGTGACCTTGGTATTCAGCCGCACCTCCGCGCCGCAGCGCATGACCTTTTCCGCCTGGCTGTCGCGGTACCGGCGCATGGGTTCCTTGAACCAGGTGTCGTTGTCCGCAAAGCGCAGGGCGCCCAGCCGGTCGCTCGCCTCGCACAGCACCACCTGATGGCCCCGCTCCACACCCAGCAGCGCGGCCTCCATGCCCGCAGGGCCGCCCCCGGCGATGAGGATTTTCTTGTGTACATAAGTGGGCAGCGGGTGGAACACGTCGCACTCCCGGCCTATATAGGGGTTCACCGAGCAGCGGATGACCCGGTTTTTCATCATCCCGCTCTGGCACTCCGTACAGCGGATGCAGGGGGTGATCTCCTCCGGCTTCCCCTCCATGACCTTCCGGGGCAAGAACGGATCGGCGATCAGCGCCCGGCCCATGGCGATGGCGTCCACGCCGGTGTCCGCCAGGAATTTCTCCATGTCGTCCGGCATATTGAAGGCTCCCACGGTCAGCACCGGGGTCTTGACGTGCTTTTTGATCTCCGCCGCCAGGTAGCCGTTGAACATATCCTTCTGGAACGCGCCGGGGTGCATCAGCACGGCGGAATACTCCTCCTGCTGGGTGCCGGCGGAAACGTGGATAAGGTCAACCTTCCCGTCCAGCATTTTGGCGATCTCCACGCCCTCCTCTGGGCCGTAGCCGCCCTCGATATACTCCGTGCCGGAGATGCGGATCTCAATGGGGAACTGCCGTCCCACGGCGGCACGTATCTTTTCTATCACCAGCAGGGGGAACCGCATACGGTTTTCCAGGCTGCCGCCCCACTTGTCCGTCCGATGGTTGGTGACGGGGCTGAGAAACTGGTGGAGGAGCCACCCGTGGCCCCCGTGGAGCATGACCATATCGAAGCCAAAGTCGCGGGCGTTTCTCGCGCCCTCGGCGAACTTGTCCGCCACCCAGTACATCTGCTCCTCGGTCATCTCCTTGACCTCGTCCCCCCATGGGTCGATATACCCGGAGGGGCCGAAGGCGCACTTGCCGCCGATAAACTCCGGGGCGCAGAGCGCGCCGCCGTGGTCGATTTCCACCGAGGCCATCGCGCCCCCGGCGTGTATCGCGTCCGCCACAGCGCAGAGATACGGGGCCGCGGAGGGGTCGTTTATCCCCACCTGCTGTGGATGGCTGCGGCCTGTGTCGAGGTCAACGATAACGTCCCCCACCGGCACTACCGCCGCGCCGCCCAGGGCGCGGAGCTTATAGTATTCTATATTTTCCTTGGAGTAATGCTCCTCCGGCCCCAGCTCCGCCAGGGACGTGGGCGAGGAGAACATTCGGTTCTTCACCGTTATGCCGCCGATCTTCAGCGGCGTCAACAGGCGTTCATACATAGTTGATATGGATTACTCCTTTCTCGATTCCATCTGTTCACATTATGAGGTTTGTTCGCAGGGGTTTTTCCTGATATACGTCCACAGAGCCGCCAACAGGCCCAGGCACACAACCTGCCGCAAGAGATACAGCAGCTCCGCCCCCAGCGGACTGCCGTCCCGGAAGGCCACGATATACACAAGCTCCACCACGACCATGGCCGCGGACAGGATGACGGCCCAAAGGCTTGCTCTTTTCATTCGCCGACAGGAGCTGTACCAGTCCCGATAGGTCAGCCGTTCCTCCTTTTGGAGCAGCAGATTCACAAGCCCGATGCAGAGATACAGCAGCGGGACTATCACCAAAAGCTGGGCCGGGGCGGCTGGCCGCCACATCCCCCCCGCCGAGGGGAAAAAGGCTGTCAGCACATAGAAAATCACCGCGCCGGCGGTCAGCAGACCCGTCACGAGCTTGGCCTGCCGCAGCCCGTGGGGGAGGGTGTAATACTCCCCCACATAGACAAAATCTGTTTTGCCGTTTTCGGTCTTCCGCTTCTCCCAGCCCTGGAAGTACCACTGATTCATCCTCAAAGCGAGTTGATCTCCTTTGCGTGATGGCAGGCGACGAAATGGCCGGGGGCCAGCTCCTGGGGCTTGGGCATTTCCTGTTTGCAAAGGTCGCTGACGTAGGGACACCGGGCCGCGAAGCGGCAGCCGGGCTTGGGGTTCACGGGGCTTGTCACCTCGCCGGAGAGCACGATGTCCGGCTTTTTCACATGGAGCGACGGGATGGGGATGGCCGCGAGCAGTCCCTTGGTATAGGGGTGCAGCGGCTGGGCGAACAGCTCCTTCGAGGGGCATTTTTCCACCATGCAGCCGCAATACATCACCAGGATGTCATGGCTTATGTGCTTCACCACGGACAGGTTGTGGGTGATGAACACATAGGTAAGGCCCTTTTCGATTTGAAGCTCCTTCAAAAGGTTCAGCACCTGGGCCTGAATGGACACGTCCAGGGCGGACACCGGCTCGTCGCAGACGATAAACCTGGGGTTCACGCTCAGGGCGCGGGCAATGCCGATACGCTGGCGGCGACCGCCGTCCAGCTCGTGGGGGTAGGAATAGGCAAACCGCCGCGCCAGGCCCACGGTGTCCATCAGCTCCTGCACCTGCTTTTCAAGCTCCGCGCCCCGTGCCAGCTTCAATGCCTTGAGCGGCTCCGCGATCAGGTCGGACACGCACATGCGGGGGTCAAGGGAGGAATAGGGATCCTGGAAGATGATCTGCATCTTCCGGCGAAGCTCCTTGCGCTTTTTCTTGTCCGGGTGGGTGACGTTCTCCCCCTCAAAGAAGAAGTCGCCGCCGGTGGCGTCCAGCAGGCCCACCAGCACTCTTCCCAGGGTGGATTTGCCACAGCCGGACTCGCCCACCACGCCAAGGGTGGTCTTTTCATCCACGGTGAAGGACACCTGCTCCACAGCGTGAAGCGGCCCGTTGGGTGTGGTATAGTATTTGGAAAGTTCCTTTGCTTCCAGCAGATGTTCCATTATTGTCCAGCCTCCTCATCCTTCAGTGCGGCGCCCATAGCGGGAGGCGGCGTATAGGCCGGGTCTCCCAAAACAGCGCCGGAGTCAGACGCCTGCTGGGCGTGGTGGCAGCGCACGATATGATCCGACGCCAGCTCCCGCGCCTCCGGCATGGCCTCCATACACTCCCTCGTCGCCAGCTTGCAGCGGGGATGGAAGGGACAGCCGGACGGCAAATTAATCGGGTCAGGCATAAGCCCCGGAATGGGAGAGAGGAACTCCACATCCACATCCAGACGGGGCAGAGAGCCGAACAGGCCCACAGTATAGGGATGAGCCGTGTGATCGAATACCGCCTCCACCGATCCGTATTCAACAATGTTTCCGGCGTACATGATGGCGACGTCGTCGCAGCTCTCCGCCACGATACCAAGATCGTGGGTGATGAGCAGCATGGCGGTACCCAGCTCTTTTTTGAGATCGTTTATCATCCGCAGCACCTGGGCCTGGATGGTCACGTCCAAGGCAGTGGTCGGCTCATCCGCCAGCAGAAGCTTCGGGTTGCAGGCCAGGGCAATGGCGATCACGATACGCTGCTTCATGCCGCCGGAGAACTGATGGGGATAGTCCTTCGCGCGGTCGCTGCTGATGCCCACCTTGTCCAGAATCTCCAGCATCCGCTGCTGGCACTCCACGCCGCTGCAATGCTGGTGGCGGTTGATGACCTCCGCGATTTGGTCGCCCACGGTCATCACCGGGTTCAGGGCCGTCATGGGATCCTGGAAAATCATGGAAATCTCGTTGCCCCGGAGATCCTGCACGTCCTTTTCCGGCATGGTCAGGATGTCCTCGCCCTTATAGGTGATGGAGCCTGAGAGAATCTTACCCGGCTCCGGCACCAGGCGCAGGATGCCCAGGGCCGTGGTGGTCTTGCCGGCGCCGGTCTCCCCCACAAGGCCGAGGGTGCGCCCCTCGTCCACGTGGAGAGAAATACCGTTGACCGCTTTGACCTCTCCGTTTTCTGTTATAAAGTGGATCGACAGATCTTGAATATCAAGTAAGCTCATAGCTGCCTCACTTTCTCATCCGGGGATCCATCGCGTCCCGCAGGCCGTCGCCCAGAAGGTTAAAGGCCAGCATGGTCAGGATGATGAACATGGCCGGGAACACAATGACGTGCCAGCGAGTGCTGAACTGATAAATATAGTCCAGGCCGGTGTTGAGAATATTGCCCCATTCCGGCGTAGGGGGCTGCACGCCCAGGCCCAGGAAGGACAGGCCCGCAATGGCCATGATGGAGCCGCCCAGGTACAGGGACGCCTGCACGATGATGGGCGCCAGGGTGTTGGGGATCACATGGCGCATGATGATGCGGAAATACCCCTCCCCAAAGGACTGGGCGGCCTCGATGTATTCCTGGCTGCGAATCAGCAGCGTGGAGCCGCGAAGCTGCCGGGCGATAATCGGTATGGTGCCGACGGCGATAGCCAGGGCCGTGTTGACGACGCCAGAGCCAAGGGCCACCGACACGCATATGGCCAGCATTAATCCCGGTATCGCCATGATCACATCCATCAGCCGCATGAGGACGCTGTCAAGTCCGCCGCCGAAGAAGCCGCACAGCGCACCTACTACCATGCCGAACACGATGCCGATGGCCACGGCGATCAGGGCCACCATCAGGGAGTACCGCCCGCCGTAGAGAAGGCGGGAGAACAGGTCGCGTCCCTGCTCGTCGCAGCCCATGATATGCTCCGCGCTTGGCAGGGCGAACCGAAGGGACAGATCTGCCTCCGCGTAATCATAGGGGGCAATGAAATTGGCGAACACCACCGCCAGAATAAGCACGCACAGAAACACCAGGCAGACCATGGCCACGGGGTTTTTCTTCAGCCTGTGCCAGATCTCCCCGAAGTAGCTCCGCTTTTTGGGGATCTTTTCCTCCACCGCCTCCTCTACAGGGGG
Organism: Oscillospiraceae bacterium; assembly: GCA_021205095.1. Taxonomy (GTDB): domain Bacteria; phylum Bacillota; class Clostridia; order Oscillospirales; family Oscillospiraceae; genus CAJOIG01. The sequence goes on from JAJPYE010000046.1 coordinate 7,449, forward strand.
CATTTTCTCTTTTGCATCCATGGTCTCACACCTCCGCAGGCGCCGCAGGGGGCGCGGTTTTCTTGACTCTCCTCTTGCCGCTGGCGGCGTACTGGGCCTTGATGCGGGGGTCTATGGCCGCGTACACCAGGTCGGTCAGAAGGTTCATGACGGACACCACCACGGCGCACACAAGCACGCAGCCCTGAACGGTGATGAAGTCCTTGCTGTTGATGGAGGAGTTAATCAGCATACCCATGCCGGGGATGTTGAAGATCATCTCCACGAGGATGGAACCGGCCATGGCCGTACCAAGCCCGTTGCCGATCAGGGTGACGATGGGGATCAGGGCGTTTTTCAGCACGTGCTTCATGGTGACGTCCCGCTCCGAAATGCCCTTAGACCGCGCCGTTCGGACATAATCCTGCCGGATGACCTCCAGCACAGCCGAGCGCGTCATACGGGAGTTTTGCGACACCGGCCCCACCGCCGCCGCAATGACCGGCAGCACATAATGCGAGAAGCTTCCACCGCCGGACACCGGGAACCAGCCGAGCTGTACGGCGAACACCATCATCAGCACCACGCCCACCAGGAAGCCGGGGACGGCATTGAGGAAAATGGAAAAAATCGATGTAACATAGTCAACAGCCGTATTCTGATGCAGTGCAGCCGCCAGGCCCAGAGGGATACCCAGGGCCGTGGAAAGAACGATAGCGCCCAGGCTTATTTTCAGCGTGTTGGGGATACGCGCCCCGATAAGGCTTGCCACCGTCTGGCCGGAATAAACGTAGGACTCGCCCAGGTCTCCGTGGAGCAGGCCCCACAAATAGTCGCCAAGCTGCACGATATACGGTCGGTTCAGGCCCATGGTCTCCCGCATGGCTTCCAGCTTTACCGGGTCGTTTGCCTGCAGGCCCAGCTTTATCATGGCCGGATCGGTGGTGCTGAAATAGTTAATGGTAAAAATGACTACGATAGCCCCAAGGAGTACCGGGATGATGAGAAGCAAACGCCGGATAATATATCTAAACATAAGCGTTCTCCCTTGCTAAGTTATAAAAATGGGCGGCGGCATAGCGTTTGCCGCCGCCCTGGGCTTTGATTATTTTAATTCAGTCGTCGGATGGAAATTCTGCTTTTCCGCCAATCAGTCGGTCAGCAAAGTCACGTCGAGCATATTGGTGACGTTCAGTGCGTCCGCAAAGCTGGTATGCTCGCTCTTCACGCCATAGCTCTTGGTCTCCGTGTACAGAGGAATGAAGCGGTACTGGTCGTACATTTCCTGCTGGAACTCGGCATAGATGGAGACACGCTCTTCCGTGTCGCGGCTGGAAGACCCGCTGGAGAACAGGCTGGACAAAGTGCTGTCCGTCTGACGCATCAGGCCGTTGTCAGAGGCCGGGCCGAACTGCTGGAGCAGGGACGCGGGGTCGGTGCCGGAGCCGTTGGAGGGAGAGCCGATGCACACATCCATCTCGTTGGTGAGCAGGGTGGGAAGAATGGTGGCGAAATCGCCCATGCCGGACAGGTCGAGGTTAATGCCGATCACTGCCAGGTACGCCTGGCAGGCCTCCGCCAGCGCGGTATTGAAGGAGGCGGACTCAGCCACCAGCGTCAGGGTCAGAGGATTGTCCACGGAGTAGCCAGCCTCAGCCAGGCACTCAGCGGCATATTCGGGGTCATACTCATAGGTACCCACATCCAGGTAGGCCCAGTTGTCCTCGCCAAGGATGGAGGTGGCTACGTCATAGGTACCCTCACCCAGCGTTTCCACGATGGTGGGAATATCCAGCGCGTGTGCCACGGCCATGCGGACATTGATGTCCAGCAGGGGGCTTTCATATTCCTCCGTAGTGATCTCGCCGGAGGACTCAGAGCTGATAACGGAGCTGTGGAGGGACAGGCCCTGCACGCCCTGTGCCGCCTGCTTCACCAGGGTCGCGCCCGCCACGGAGCCGGCGTCGATGGAGTTGATGTAGGTAGCCTCGGTCAGATAGGCCGCGTCCAGGTTTCCAGCCTGTAGGTCGGCATAACGGGTAGATTCCTCGGAGTAGAACTTGATGATGACTTCGTCATAGTAAGGAGCATCACCCCAGTAGTCCTCATTGCGGACCAGGGTGTACTGAACAGACTCCGTCCAACCGGACGTATCGCTGATACCGTCGCCCTGCAGCTTATAGGGGCCGGTACCGATGAGCCAGGTGAAGTCGGGGTTGGCCTCGCAGGTCTCGCGGTCAAGGATGCCGTTGGAGGCGTTGCCCAGGGTGTCGAACAGAGAAGCGTCATACTCGGTCAGGACAATCACGATGGTGTAGTCGTCCGGGCAGTAGGTGGCGTCATAGTCGATGGTGGCCACCATGGAGGAGGTGCGGCTGGTATCGCGCAGATGCTCCAGGGTATACAGCACATCGTCAGAGGTCAAGGCGTTGCCGTTGGAGAAGGTGATGCCGGACTGAATCGTCACAGTCAGCTCCAGGTCGCTTGTCCACTCATAGCTCTCCGCGAGCCTCAGTTCCACGCTGCCGTCTGTGCCGATGGTCCACAGAGGCTCGATCACAGCCGACACCAGAGCGCCGCCGGAGTTGGTCTGCAGGTCGGCTGCCGGGTCAAAGGTGGTGGAGTTGGCATCTGTGCCGAAGGTGAAGGTCTTCGTGCTGCCGTCATCCGCTGTTTCAGCGGCAGCGGCATCCTCGCCGGTGTCGGTGGTGTCTGTAGCGTCGGTGGTGGTTTCATCCGTGGAGGAGCTGCCGCAGCCGGCCAGCAGGCCCACGCACAGAACCAGGCACAGAACCAGCGCCATCAAACGGGTCATCTTTTTCATTGTGTTGTTCCGTCCTTTCAGGTATTGGTTTCGGTGGTTTTTTAACGAATGTGATTATATTATAAATAATTTTATCCCGTTTGTAAAACAACAAATTTGTAAACTGTGAACAAAAAAATATATTGTTTTCTCCCCCGCCGTTCGCTATAATACAATTAAATAGTATGAAAATTCGGAAGAAACGGACATAAGCGTCCCTTTCGCCGCAAAGCTTCCCGAAAGGAGGAACCGACCTTGAACGACACGAGCCTCGCCTGCTTTCTCTCCGTGTCCCGGACGGGCAGCTTCACCACCAGTGCCCAGGAGCTTTCCAGCACCCAGCAGGCGGTCAGCCGGAACGTGCAGACGCTGGAGGAGGAGCTTGGCTTTTCCCTTTTTGACCGCAGTAGCCGCGGCATGACGATCACCTGGGAGGGAGAGCGGTTTCTGGCCTGGTATATGGAATGTGAGCATCAGACCGCCCTGGCCGCCGCCGCGTCCGCCCGGCTCACGGGCGAGGGCGCGGACACCCTGCGCGTTGGGTGGAGCGACTGGACGGGCTGCCCGGACGAGATAGCGGACGACATCCGGGCCTTTTCCCGGCAGTACCGCAACTGCACCCTGGACGTGCGCCAGGGTTCTCTCACGGAGATACAGACCTTTCTCGATGAGGAGACCCTTGACCTCGCCATTTTGCCGGAATACAACAGCCACCACCTGACCGGCGTCACCGTGTCCGAACCATTTATGGAGCTGCCGCTGTATATCGTCACAAGCGAGGCCACCAGCCGGCAGCATGGCTTTTCCTCCTTGCCCACCCCGGCGGATCTGACGCCCATGAAGCAGCTCACCGCGTCCGTGGGGGACGCCACAGAGGAGCAGGCGATGAACCGGGCCAGATTTCTGTGTGCCGCCTTCGGCGTCTACCCGGAGCATTTGGAGGTAATGCCAAACGTCCCCTCCGTCCTCACGGAGCTTTCCTGCGGCCCGTGCTACACCATTGCCCCCCGCACCGCCGCCGCCCAGCGGCGGGGAGATATGTGCTTTTATCCTCTGGAGATTTCCGCACCCCTGGTGTTCGTCCAGCCGCACCGCAGCGCGACACCCTGGACGCATCTGTTTCAGTCCTTTGTCAGCCAGAGGGAGGGTCAGGCATGAACAGCAACCAGATACAATGCTTTATTGAATCGGCCAGGGGCCTGAGCTTTACCGGCGCGGCAGCTGGGCTGTATCTCTCCCCCCAGGCGGTGTCCAAGCAGGTGGTCTCCCTGGAGGAGGAGCTGGACGTGCGCCTGTTTGACCGAAACGGCCCGCGCCTGACCCTGACGGACGCCGGCAAGCTGTACTTTAACCTCTTCTCCGGGATGGAACGGCAGTTCAATTTCATGCTAGAGGATGTGACGCTCTATCGCAAGAGCCAGCAGATGGGCCTTTCCATCGGCGTGTCGGAATGGATCGACCCTGCTGGGGAATTTATAAAGGGGATCTCCTCCTTCCGGGAATCCGTCGCCGGCTGCAAGGTGTCAGTCAGCGTCTACCCCAATCTGGAACTTCTGGCCGCCCTGAACGAGGGGCGGGTGGACTGCGCCTTTTTCTCCGAGGCCCAGCAGCCCCAGAGCCCGGATTTCCAGTCCCAGCCCGTGGCTACGGAGGACGTTATGCTGTACACTCCCGCCGACATGGGCGACGGCCCCGCCAGGGAGGACTGCTGGGGTCTGCCGCTGCTGATAGTTCCCGCCTGGAACTGGACCCGGACGGAGCTGCGCGTCGCCGGAGCCAGGGAGACCACCAGCATACGTCTCTCCCCTGCCGTAAGGCAGACGCTGCCAAACGTCCAGTCCCTGTATGCGGCCATGGAATTTTCCCGCGGCGTCACCCTGGGCGGCAGCCGCTTCAACTACCTGACCAAGCTCCCCAACCTGACCGGCCACCCCACCGGCGACAGGGACGACATCGTCTGCCTCTGGCTCCGTCGCAACGAGACCTCTCTGGCCCCAAGACTTGCCCAGCATTTACAGGAGTATTTTAAATAAGCAATCAACGGACTGCGGCGGGTCTTTTGTCCGCTGAGCTTCGTTGCGGCTCCTCGACGTACCGATGTACGCCTTCGTCGCCGCGCCTGGCCATATTAGCTCTCGTAAAAAAGTACAATTTGAAAAATTGTACTTTTTTTAGCGCGAAGCGCGTCGAGAACTTATGAGACAACTTTTGCGTCCCAAAAGGGCTCAAAAGGGCAGCGCCCTTGGGCGATGCCATGAGTATCAGCGGACAAAATCCCTCGCCCCGCAAAACTTTTGCCTTATTTTCTCCCCAAAGAGGCGAAATCTCACCCCGGATAGACTATCGTTCTGCCCCGCCCGCTAAGCTGCGGGCGGGGCGCGTTCACAAAAGGTTCACAGACCCTGGGGCGAAAGTTTATCTTAAATTTATAAACCCGGTTTATGATGACGGCATGAAAATATTCAACGCGAAAAGGAGCTTTAGCTGATATGAGCGAAACGCGGAAAAAGGGAAAAAAGAAATGGATTGTTATCGCCATCGTGGTCGTGGTGCTGCTTGCGGCATTTCTGGGCCTGCGAGGCTGCGCCCAAAACGTCACCAGCCAGATGTCCGCCGCCGACGTGCGGACGGCGGAGGCCGCCACCGGCAGCATCGCTACCACGGTGTCTGGCTCCGGCGCCCTGACCAGCCAGGACGCAGAGTCCATCACCGTGCCGGAGGGCGTGGAGATCGACACCATTTATGTCGAGGCGGGCGATCAGGTGAGCGAGGGAGACATTCTCGCCACGGTGGACACCGCCTCCGTCCTCTCCGCCATGGCGGACACCCAGGCCGACATCGACGAGCTGGATGAGCAGTTGGAGGAGCTGAAGGACGAGACCATCTCCGAGAGCATTACTGCCGGCGTTTCCGGCAGGGTGAAAAAGATATATGTGGAGGAGGACGACTCCGTGGCCGCCGCCATGCAGGAGAGCGGCGCGCTGATGCTTCTGTCCCTGGACGGGAAAATGGCCGTGACCCTGGAGGGCGTTTCCGCCTCTCTGGGCGAGAGCGTCACCGTGACCGTCTCCGAGGGGGAGACCTATGAGGGAACGGTGGCGGAGGTCAACGCCGCCGGCATCACCGTCACGGTGACGGACAAGGGCCCCGCCTATGGGGATACCGTCACCGTGACCGACGAGGAGGGCAGCGAGCTTGGCTCCGGCACGCTGTACATCCACAGCGAGCTGGAGATAACCGGCTATACCGGCACCGTGGACTCCATTTCCGTCTCCGAGGGAGACTGGGTGGACGCCGGGGATACCCTTCTGAAGCTGACAGAGCTGGGCCACACGGCGGAATATGAAAATCTCCTGAGCCAGCGGGAGGATCTGGCCGCCCAGCTTAAAACCCTGACGGCCCTGTATCAAAATAACGTCATCACTGCGCCCTTTGACGGAACCATACAAACCGTGGACGGAGACGCGGACGCCACCGTCACCACCGCTTCCGATTCCGACTACAGCTACAGCAGCAGCGCTACCGACATGAGCAGTATTCTTGCCGCCATGACCATGTCCTACGACGGCGGCGATGAAAAAACCGGCGGCATCGTCCTTCTGGCCGCGGAGGACACGGAGGGCGGCGCGACGGACGGCGGCGAATCGGATAACGAGACCGAAGCCTCAGCCGACAGCTCCGCAGATACCAGCGAGGGAGACGACGCCAGCGAAACAGACGCAGGCACAAACACAGACACAGGAACAGACGCCGACAGCAGCGGCGTCCCCGTTACGCCGGTAACGCTGGACATCACCGCCGGGGTGCTGCTGCAGGGTGGCTCCATCGCCGACTATGAGAGGCAGTTTACCTTCGTTCTTCTGGAGGGGGACAACATCCTCCAGCAAAAGACCAATGACGCCACAGGGCTTATTACCTTTGACACGCTCATCTATACGCTGTCAGGCACCTATACCTATCAGCTCAGCCAAATTTCCGGGACGGACACCGCCATCACCTATGACGGCACGGTCTACACCCTGGTCGTCACCGTCACCGCCGGGGACGGCGGGGCGCTCTCCATCCAGGCAGAGGTGGAAAACCAGGACAGCGACACTCTTCTTTTCACAAACACGCTGACCACAGATTCCGGCACCTCCTCGGATCTGAGCGATATTCTGTCCAACGTGGATCTGAGCGAATACACCAGCGGCATTACGGACAGCATTACGGACAGCATCACGAGCAGCGTCAGCAGCAGTCTCACAAGCGGGCTGACCAGCAGCTACAGTCTGGGCGATACCTCCAGTCTGACCACCTCCACCAGCACCAGCAGCACCGCCAGCGCCAGCGACGTGACCGTTATGACCATCGCCCCGAACGAGGTCATGTCCGTGAGCATCAGCGTCGATGAGCTGGACATCCTCTCTCTGGCGAAGGGCCAGGAGGCCGCCGTCACCATCGACGCCATCGAGGGGGAAACCTTCACCGGCGTGGTCACGGCCATCGACACCATCGGCTCCAGCTCCGGCGGCGTGACCAAGTTCACCGTGCAGGTGGCTATCGAGAAGACCTCCCAGATGCTCTCCGGCATGAACGCCTCCGTGGAGATCACCATTGCGGAGAGCGACGACTGCCTGATCATCCCGGAGGACGCGCTGAACCAGTCCGGCAACACCACCTATGTATACACCACCTATGACGAAGGCTCCGACACCCTGGGCGGCGAGGTGGAAGTGACGACCGGCGTGTCCGACGGCACCAGCGTGGAAATTCTCACCGGCCTGGAGGAGGGCGACACGGTCTATTACCGCTATTCGGAGGCAACCTCCATCCTTGACCTCTACGCCGCCATGTGGGGCATCGAGGACTAAGAGGGCGCGCGCCATGATTGTTTTAAAGGACATCTGCAAGACCTATGAGGTGGGCGGCGAGACCGTCCGCGCCCTGGACAACGCCAATATGCACATCTACCAGGGGGAGTTCGTGGGCATCATCGGCCCCTCCGGCAGCGGAAAATCCACCCTGATGAACATCGTCGGGTGCCTGGATCTGCCCACCAGCGGCCAGTATATCCTGGACGGCCAGCCCATTGAAAACTACTCGGAAAAGGAGCTGACCCATGTGCGGAACAAAAAGATTGGCTTCATCTTCCAGAGCTTCAACCTGATCCCCAAGCTGACGGCGGAGGAAAACGTGGAGCTGCCCCTGATTTACCAGCGGGTACCCCGCCATGAGCGGCAGGAGCGCGTGGAGGCGGCCCTGAACCGGGTCGGCCTGTGGCAGCGCCGCCAGCACCGGCCCACGGAGCTTTCCGGCGGCCAGCAGCAGCGGGTGGCTATCGCCCGCGCCCTGGTGACGCAGCCCTCCCTGTTTCTGGCCGACGAGCCGACGGGAAACCTGGACTCCAAGACCAGCGAGGAGATCATGGACATCTTCCATGAGCTGCACAGCCAGGGAAACACCATCGTCCTGATTACCCACGACAACGACGTGGCGGCCCAGGCCGCCCGCCGCATCCGCATCCGGGACGGCCATGTGACGGAGGTGGAGGAATGATCGGTCAATCGGCAAAAATGGCCGTCAAGGCGGTCTGGGGCAACAAGCTCCGCTCCTTCCTCACCATGCTGGGCATCATCATCGGCGTATTCGCCCTGGTGGTGCTGGTGAGCCTGGTAAACGGTGCCACGGATTATGTATCGGACACCATATCCAGCCTGGGCGGGAGCTATCTTTCTGTCTCCATCTCGGACGACAAGGGTGACCCCCTGACGCTGGACGACATAAACGCCCTGATGGACGAGGAGGAGATCGGCCTCGCCGCGCCGCTGGCCTCCCTGTCCGCCACCGGCAAGGCCGGGCACGAGAGCGGCACCGTCTATATCTACGGCACCACCCCGGCCTATCAGAGCATCAACAACCTGGAAATCGAATACGGCACCTTCCTGCGCCAGACGGACGTGGAGAACAACAACTATGTGGTGGTCATCAATCAGACCATGGCGGATGAGCTGTTCGGCACCAACGACTGCCTGGGCGAGACCCTCGCCTTAAACGGCACGAAATTCACCGTTATCGGAATCCTGGCAGACGACGACAACTCCATGACCAGCATGATAACCTCCGGCATGATGGTGGCCTATGTCCCCTATACCACCGCCCGGCGGATGTCCTCCACCATCTCCTCTAACATCTCGTCGTTTTACATCACCTCCGGGGAGAACGCCACGGCGGACGAGGCAAACGACCGCCTGACAGAAATCCTTCTCGCCCGGTTCAACCGGGACGAGGACGCCTTCACCATCTCCGACAACTCCATGATCGAGGAAGCCATGAGCAGCGTCACCAATATGCTGGAGACCCTGCTGGGCGGCATCGCGGCCATCTCCCTGATCGTGGGCGGCATCGGCATTATGAACATCATGCTCGTCTCCGTCACGGAGCGCACCAAGGAGATCGGCATCCGCAAGGCCATCGGCGCGGGCCGGGGCGTCATCCTCACGCAGTTTCTCATCGAGGCGCTTATCATCAGCCTGATCGGCTGCGCCCTGGGGCTTGCCCTCTCGTGGGTGACGCTGAAGATTGTGAGCGCGCTGATGGACGCCGTCACCTTCTCTATTACCCCCACCATCGCCACCCTGTCCGTAGCCTTCTGCCTGGCCATCGGCCTGCTGTTCGGCCTCTACCCCGCAAACAAGGCCGCCAACAAGCCCCCCATCGAAGCGTTGCGGTACGAGGGATAAGAAACGCCAAAACCCAAAAAAGGACAGCGCCCCGCGCGGACGCTGTCCTTTTTCGCGTACCTTCATAAAAAATTCGACCGTCCCTGGGTGTGTCTACGCAAGAGTTGCCATGAAAAGGTAATGAAAATTTAACAACTTATTTTCCTGATTTTATTGCTTTCAGGTTCCGAATTGCGTATAATGGTAGTAACAAACGGAAAGAAGGTGTTACCCATGCCGTCCGCAATGAACGTAGCAAAAAGCCTGGTATCTATTTCGCAGTTCAATAAAGGGCAGGCCTCCCGTATCTTTGACCGACTGCACAGCGAACCCCAGCTAATCGTCCTTAAGAACAACCAGCCTACCGCGTTCATCCTTTCCCCCGACGAATATGACCGGCTGACCAAGATGGAAGAGGACTACGCTCTGCTCCTTGAAGCATATGAAAGGCTTGAAAAGCACGGAAATGAGCCTTGCATCCCTATGGCCGACGTAATGGCCCGCCGCGGCATCTCTGAAAGCGACCTGGATGAAAGAGAAGAACCTGTAACCTGAAAGGCCGACATGAAAATTGTCGGCCTTTCATTTCACGTTTGCGGCTCTGCCTTCCGTCATAGACATTGACCATTGGGGAGCATTGCAGTCCTGAATAATTATTATTTTGGGGAACAAATGCTTCTTTTAACAAGAAGATTTGCTCCCCAAACCTATATTTGCAGTCAAGGGCTTACGCCCCCTCACCCCTGGCACAGGGTCTGATACATCCGCATCAGCTCTGCAACGCAGGCGGATTCGGTCATGCCTTTTTTGGGGAAGCCGTAGGCGTCCATGACGGCGCGGCGCTATTCCTGGGGAAGCACATCCCGTATATAGGCCTTCACGGCGGAATAAACCGTTTCAAACGGCGGCTTCTCTACACCGCCGGTCAGCCGGAATTTCTCATAGGCGTGCCTCAAATCCTCCGGGCGATTCAGAAAGCCGGAAAACGTCTCCAACTTTCTCCCGCTGTTTTCCAGTGTCTGCAAAATCTCAGCGCTGTCAAAGGCGAACGCTTGGGAGAGGTAGTATACGTCTACCACATCCTTGATTCTGCGAAAAACCCGGTCAGTGGAAATCGCGGACACCTTATCCGCAAGCATTTGCGCCGGAGTAACCCCACGGAAGCAGAAGCCTTCAATTTCATATAACTGCGTCGGAACGGCAGGCCGATTCACATCAATGTCCATAGAGAACAGTATCTCCCCCGTGGAGCTGTCCGCCAGATCAAAACCGGCAGAGCGGCCTTCACCATACATACGGTAAAGGCTCACCTCCAAGTCAATGCCGCCATTCGTGAGAGCTTTCTGCAAGGACGACGTCAACTGCCCGGCAGTCGGCGCTGCTTCCGAATACCAGTTTGCGTCAATATCAACCGTATGCCTGATTTCCTCGGTATACCCCGCCTCCAGCAGACAGGCCTTCAGCACCATTGACCCCTTAAAATCAATGGGTATTCCACTGTCATATATGGCTTTCATCACCTGGTACATCAGCTTTTCTTCTGCTGTCATCACAATAGCATCGCCTCAAGTCGCATAGTAGTCCACCGCTGCATTTGCCAGCTCCGCAAATTTATCCTGATATTCGGGAACGACAAATACCCCGGTGAAGCTGTCCCCATGCTTATAATAATATCGGCTGAGCGCCTCCGTAATGCCCTGCATATCCAGGATGGATTCGTTGGCGAGCGCGTCCGCAATCGTCCGATTAAAATCGGTGTACCGCAGGCCGTTTTTTTCCATTACATTATAAGGGCCGACCCGTTCACCAAGCAGAACGACGCCGTTAAAGCGCGCGGCGGCGTCACTTCCGTACCCCCACACGATAAACTCATCGCTGCGTCCGCCGAAATTCCCCTGACACATCAATGCCTCGTCCAGCGCAAATACAAACGGCTCCCCAATGCGCTCCTGAACCGCCTTGAGCCACGATATAGCGCCGACAAAGTCGCTGCGCTTTGGCAGGTCTTCCTTTCGCGGGTCATACTGGGGCAGAGCCGCCGTTCTTCTGTTTGCAAGGTCGGCCTGAATACGGTCTCCCAGCAGGTCAAGCATATATGCAGGCGGCTTGCGCACACCCGCTTCCCAATTCTGGATGGTACGAAACGGAATGTGATACCGGGCGGCAAACTCGCTTTGCGTATCGCCCAGGCGTGTCCTCATTTCGTGAATGTCCATATTTATCACCCCAACTTCATAATACACCCAATGGGTGTATTCGTCAAGACCTTACGCCCCCTCACCCCTGGCACAGCGTTTGATACATCCGCATCAGCTCGGCGACGCAGGCGGATTCGGTCATGCCTTTTTTGGGGAAGCCGTAGGCGTCCATGACGGCGCGGTCGTTGTGCTGGTGGGCGGTGCGCAGCTCCGGGGGCATGGTCAGGTTGTCATACAGGTCGGCCAGACTGCTGTCCGGGTATAAGGCCCGCGCGTCCAGGATGGCCTGGGCGGTCTGTTCGATTCTGGCCCGCTGCGCCTCCGTCGGCGTGGGCCAGGGGAAGTTGTTGTAGACCACATCCTTGGAGTAGCGGTAACGCATTTCCAGCCTTCCGCATACAGCCCGCATCCACGCCATGTGGACATTGGAGGTCAGAATACCGAAGTGGTATAGGGTGGCATTGGGAACGATTTTGACAAGGTTACTACACAGAATATCCGGTGTCATGAAGCCCATAGGTACATAACGCCTGCGTTCGGATGAAACCTCTGGAATAACGATATAATTTCCCTTCGGCATATTCTCAACATGGAATCTGGTTGGTTTGTCCGCAATCTTCCTTGTTCCTTCGCTCTTGCTGGCAAGTCGGAATTCGCGCACCGCCTCGATTCGTTTCATACACTCCGGCATTCTGCGCAATTCAGCCGGTGAGCACTCTCCCAGCCACAGGCAGTACCGAGGACAACGGTTGATAAATTCCTGTGAGCCATACCAAGGCTTGAAATATTTTTGCGCCGTCGGCTCTTTCTTCAAAAATTCATCCCGTTCTTCTTCTGTGAACAGGTAGTTGCCACCATCAATCGGTTTGTTTCCAATTCCAATTTCAGGTACATCGCAAATTGGTTTACTGCGGCTTTCAACAAAAATATTATCCGCATCGACCAGATACCCGTTGATATTGCTCACAATCTGCGGTCTGCCATCCGTATAAATTACGCGCTCCCTGCTGTTAGGCGCAACGCTGAACCCCACAATCACGCAATGCACATGGGCCTTGATTTTTGCCTCGCTGTCCCAGCGGAAGGTACGGTGCGCGAAGTCGATATGTACGCCGCTTTCCATCAGCGGCTTCCACAGGTTCGCCACGCTCTCCCCCTGAGTGACGGAGTTGGTGGAGACCAGCGCGGCGCGGACAGACGTTCCCGCCATCATGTCTGCCGCCTTTTTATACCAGCAGCAGACATAGTCCAGATTTCCGGCATTTTTCCAGCCGGGGAACACGTCGTTCACATCCTTTTTTTGCTCGGCACCCATCATCCGCGCCCCGACGAACGGGGGATTTCCCATGATATAGCCCAGTTCCCGCTTCGGCACCACGGTCTCCCAGTCAAGGCGCAGGGCGTTGCCCTCCACGATACCGGCCTGGGTTTTCAGGGGCAGGAAGTCCAGCTCCCGGCGGACGATCTCCTCCGTCTCCCGCAGCATCTGGCTCTCCGCAATCCACAGGGCCGTCCTGGCCACGGTGACGGCGAAGTCGTTGATCTCAATGCCGTAAAACTGATTAATCTTCACCCGGATGGGGTCGTGGGTGTCCAGCATGGTCTGGCCGTAGTTCTGCTCCAGGATGACCTGGTTTTCCAGCCGCCGAAGGCTGAGATAGCTCTCCGTGAGGAAATTCCCGCTCCCGGCGGCGGGATCCAGAAACCGCAGGCCCGCCAGCTTTTCCTGAAAGGCACCCAGCCGCCGCTTCCGGGTTTTCTCCACCGGCTCGGTCAGGATCTGGTTCAGCTCCTCCTTCAGTCCGTTCAGAAACAGGGGGTCGATGACCTTGTGGATGTTCTCGATGGAGGTATAGTGCATCCCGCCGGAACGGCGGGTCTCCGGGTTCAGGGTGGATTCAAACACCGCGCCGAAAATCGTGGGGCTTATCTCCGACCAGTCGAACCCGGCGCTGGCGTTATCCAGCAGCACATGGCGTATCTCCTCCGTGAAGGGAGGAATCTCGATCTCCTCCGCCCCGGAGAACAGGCCGCCGTTGACATAGGGGAAGGCCGCGAGCCTGGGGTCGTCCTCCGCAAGATATTTGTTCCGCTTTTCTTCGGGGGTGTCCAGCACGTCGAACAGCTCCGCCAGGGCCTTGCGCATCTGGTGGGTCTCAAAGCCCTCCATATAGTCGCGGAACATGGTGTGACCGCCGAAAATGCCCGCGTCCTCGGCATAAAGGCAGAACACCAGCCGGACGCACAGCACGTTCAGGCTGTGCATGGCCTCAGGGGAGGTGGGGTCTGCATACTGCTTTGCGAACGCGTCATACAGCCGCCCCACCAGGTCTCCGGCGGCCATGGAGATTTCCTCCTCCCGCTGAAGCTTCTCGTCCTTCTTTTCCGCCAGGAAGTTGAGCCGGTAATATTCCTTCGGCAGCTCCTCCAGCCGTATCACGTCCGGCTCGGCCTGGGGGTGCTTCATGTCGTGTATCTCAAAGGTCTGGAAGTTGCACACCACGATCCAGCGGACGTTCTGCCCATAGGGCAGGCTCCCCCGATAGCGGAACGCCTGCTCATAGGGGGTGAGGAGGCTTCCGTCCGACTGGCGTATGCCCTTGCGCAGGCTCACGTCCGCCCCCTTCTGCTCGATGAGCACCTCCACCTCCGGGATGTAGGCGTCGATAAAGCTGGTGTGGCTGAGCTTCACCGGCAGCTCGAACTGGATATAGTCCTCCGGCTGCTCCACGCCGTATACGTTCCGAAGCAGACCGATCCAGAACACCTGGGTGTCCTGCTTTTCATCGCCCCGGCCCTGCCAGTGCTCCGCAAACTCCTTCGCCGCCGCCCGCTGCTGCCCGTCCGTCATGATAAAGGCCCTCCCGTCCGTAAAGTGGGGTATTATGCATAAAATTATACCGCAGAAGCGCCGGTTTTTCAACCGGCGCAGACGTTGGACGAAAGCCGACTCAAGTCCGTTTTATGGGACACCTCATATGGTAAAATGACCGTAACACCGGGAAGGAAGGGATACAGTGACCATGCGTCAGTACGAATGTGAATGTACCATGTGCGGAGCAAAGAGGTCGGTAGCATTTCGGGAAGAACCCTATCCCGAATATGGCGAAATCGTATCCGCGTTCTGCACCAACTGCAATGCAGAAACCAGCCATACCAGGACGCTGACGAGAAAGACCGCTGCGGAGCTGCGAAGGAAAGCGGAGGAAGAAAACCTGCGGCAAACGATTTTGGACAAATGCGCCGCGTACAGTTTTTCCGTGCGGTTCCTATACCAGTCTGTTATTATAACCACTCCACTGGCAGATTGGTGCTTCGATTACCATCAAAATCTGATCACACTATATCATGAGAGCACCTATAAGGTGAACCTCGAAACAGGGTTGTATGCCAAGGCTCATGTACAGTTCTCCAAGCGCGAAATCTCGCCCACGGAGGTCGTGGAATATATTGCGAGGCACGATGCTTGGCGGGCGCAACATTCAAGGAAGACGCAGAGATGACGGCTGCGACAGGAAAGCAATATCGAACCGGCGAAGATGCGCCGCTATCACCAGGTTCAGCAAAAATGCAGATTTCTTTATTCAGTACACGGATTATATTCCCCATACTCGCAGCCAATATTATAAGCCGCTATGTCGTCAATCAATGTCCTGCCGTCTTTGCCTTTTCGGTAAAGTCTGATTCGCCCGACACCGTTCCCGCCGTTCCAGAGGCGGTTATGCCGTTTTGTCCCATCCGGGGCCTCGTAGTTCACGAGAAGCATATCGGATTTTTTACAGTGTACATCGGTCTCCATGATGACCTGTCGGTTTTCCTGGCAGACGTGCCACTGTATTTCGTCCTCTGTCTCCTGACAGGAGAAGTCCGTCTTACAGCCTGTCCAGAACTTTGAGAAGTTGAACTCATAGGATGCACCTTCATAATAAAACGCACCCAATAAGATGCGATTCAGCGGAACGAAATAGATTTTCGGTCTGCCCCCGCCGATGTCAAAAACGCTGTTGTGCAGCTCCTTTCCGGTCAGGTTGCTTACCAGATGGTTGGAGGAAAGCCAGACCCATGGAGAGGTGAAGTTTCTGCCCCAGTTCTTATCCGCATAGCCGTAGCTTTTTTCCGGTATCACACGATAGGCGGCTCCATTCAGTGTAATGGTGCCGCTATAGGCGCTTTTCATCCCTTCGGCGTGCCAATACATCTCGAACGCCTTCAGGAAACGCAGCAGCTTGCTGGTGCCATATCCCACATTGAAAGCGATCTGCTTTTCAATCTTCAAGTCCCAGGAAAGCTCCCCGCTGTCACACATCCACTCAGGATGGGCGGCGGCCTCCTCTGCGCTGATGCAGACGCTGCCTGTCAGCCGCTCATCCGAGGCAAAGCAGTCCCCGGCCTCGACAGAGTAAGGCGCTTTTCCGTGAATCCTCACATCCTTCCACGGAAAAAAGCGATGAAGCTGACAAGGATCGTCGCCCCAGCAGCCGGCCTTCACCATCAGATAGGAGGGACGCACACCCTTTTCCCTGTTCTCCGGAAGCTGTCCAAGGATTGGTTTCTCCTGTGCCAGCGACGGATTGCAGGTGAAGAATTCAATAAAGAACGGTTTCTCCTCGCCGGTCTCCTCATTAACGGCGGTGAAGGAGTGCCACCACCAGTCATAGCCCTTTTTCCGAAAGGGGCCCGTCAGCATAAATTCGTTTTTTGCCGGGTCTTTCCGTTCAAATCCCATTTCACATTCACCTCAGTCGATCTGCCTGAATTATTCCCTCTGTAGTTGGTTCCGTACCAGGCAGCCTATTGCACCCTCTTTTTCTGTGCGGTTTTGACCTGGTATTATTTCCAACCTGCAATCAACGAAAATGCCCAGCCATTCTTTTGGAATAGCTGGGCATTAAAACACTGGCTTAGCGTTATAAGCTATCGTGGGAAGGATTTGGTCATCGAGCCGCAAATCCACGCAGGAACCAGCGCAGCACAGGTTACATATGCCCTGTTACTTCTTATTTCACATACTATTATGCCCGCATACCCATTATGTCACAGATTACCTTGGCGCAGTTCTCGTAGCCAAGCTCACCGCTGTTCAGCATGATGTCATAATTTCTCCTGTCACCCCATGTCCTGTCGGTAAACATATTGTAATGGCGGGCACGTTCACGGTCAGACCGGGCGATTTCCTTGCGTGCAGTTTCTTCCTTCATTCCATAGTTCTTCACACTGTGTTCAATGCGTTTGTCCATGTCTGAGTAGATGAACACGCGGAGTACATCTTTCCGATCTCTAAGATAATAGTCCGCACACCTGCCAACGATAACACAACTGCCGGCATCCGCATAACCCGTGATAATCTCCTGCTGTACGCAGAAGACCTTCGTCGTTAAGGGAAGCGGCTGGTTACTTACATTCTCCTGCATGCTATAGCCATAGCTGCTGCCCATGACGATATTATATAGAAAACTTCTCGTGACTTTCTGATCAGACTTTTCAACGTCCTCCAGGGAAACTCCGGATACCCTGGCGGCTTCATCGATTAACTCCCTGTCATAGTAAGGGATATTTTTCTGCTCTGCCACCAGTTTTCCAATCGTTCGTCCTCCGCTGCCCAGCTCTCGGCTAATTGTAACAATTCGCTTCATATAAAAACCTCCATTTGATTAAATGGCTACAAGGTTAAATAGTCAATGGTTATCAGCCTTTGTGGTCAAAAATTTACACACGTCTTAAGGATTACGCACACGTCCTTAGCTTACTCTCGTTTTACTACTACACAATATGTTTGTCAAGTAACAGATAAAAAGGTTTGTCAACAAGTAAATGGGTAATTGGATAAAGGAGCAGCGAGTGATAACTTTGTGTGAAGCTCACAGCACATCGGGAAGGAAGGGATACAGTAACCATGCGTCAGGACATATGCTCCGTAACCCGATAAAAGGCCCGGCAGGCTGCCACGGTTTTCGTGACGACCTGCCGGTTTTATATTCCCTGTTGGGGACGATACGCCTTCTGTTTCGTTTCGGTTTAGATTTTTTACAGATAATCGTATTTGTGTTAATGCACTTATGCTATGGGCGTCAGGATGACGCGGGGAATCAGGGAGGCGATCAGCTCCGGCGGCTCCCGCGTGTCCTTGTTCAGCCACCGCCGGATGACGGCGAAGCTGCCGTTGATGACCAGGCAGGAGCCGTAGTCCCGCTCCACATCGGACATCTTTGGATCCTGATTGCGGAAAACAGCCTGCTGCACCAGAGGCAGGGAGAACAGCCGCTCCGGGAAGGAGGGGTCAACGTTGTTGTTTATCAAAAGCCTGGCCATTTCCAAATGCTCCTCCAGATACTGACACACCCGGCAAAGGCATTGCCCCCCGTCCGTTTCCCCCTGAAGGATGTCCAGGAGGCATCGGATCATGTCGTCCTCCATCTCCTGAAGCAGGTCGAACTGACTGCTGTAATATCTGTAAAAGGTGGAGCGGTTCAGGCCCGCCCGCTCGCACAGATCCCGGATGGAGATCTTGTGGATGCTGGTCTCCTTCAGCATATTTACCAGCGCGTCGCTTAAAAGACGCTTTGTCAGCATGGTGCGCTGGTTTATCCTTTCCGCCATAAAAAGCCTCCGTCATTTCCCGCCGCATCGGATGCCAAAGCAACACTTTGAACGGCGGGTGTTGTTTTCAGAACAATTTATCTGCATCAGTTGGTTGCAATTCCAACAGGTGTTCATTATATTATAAGTAAGGAAGGAAGTCAACTGGCCGTCGAAACAGGAGGTATTCGATGAAGAAAATCGCGGCGTTCATTGTGAAAAGGCGATACATGGTGCTGGGAATCGTGGTGATTCTGACGCTGCTGTGTACCTTTCTGGCCACGAAGGTAGAGATCAATTCCGACATGACCAAATATCTGGCCGACGATTCTTCCATGAAGATCGGCATGGACATCATGGAGGAGGAGTTTGGGGATACCGCGGAGAGCCAGACCATCCGGGTCATGGCCCAGGGCCTGGACGAGGCGGAAAAACAGACCCTGCTGGAGGCCCTGGAGGCTCTGCCCTATGTGTCCGCTGTGGAACACGATGACAGCGAGGACTACAATTCCGGGGACTATTCGCTTTTCGTCATCAGCACGGAGTACGAATACGGCTCGGAGGAGGAGACGGCCATCGAGACCGCCCTGGAGGAGGACTTCGGGGACTATGACCTGACCTGGCAGAACGACGACGACAGCGCCATGAGCCTGAAGCCCTGGATCATTGCGGTGGCCGTGGCGTTTCTGCTGATCGTCATGCTGGCCATGTGCGAGAGCTGGGTAGAGCCGTTTCTGTTTTTGGCCGCCGTCGGTCTGGCGGTGCTGATCAACGCGGGGACGAATATTATCCTCGGCAGCGTCTCCAATATCACCAACTCCATCGCGGCGATTTTGCAGCTTGTGCTGTCTATGGACTACTCCATCATCCTGATGAACCGCTACCGGCAGGAGCAGGCCCTCTGCGCGGATAAGGAAACCGCCATGACCAGGGCCCTGACCCATGCCTTTTCCTCCATCACCAGCAGCTCCCTGACCACCATGGTGGGCCTGCTGGCCCTGGTGTTCATGAGCTTTAAGATCGGACGGGATCTGGGCCTGGTGCTGGCGAAGGGGGTTCTGATCAGCCTGCTTTGCATCTTTACGGCCCTGCCTGGCATGGTGCTGGCCTGTGACGGACTCATCAAAAAAAACGGCGAAGAAAACTCTGTCCCCGCCCATGGGGGGCCTGGCCCGCTTCAGCTATCGCTTCCGCTACGGTCTGGCGGCGGCGTTCCTCGTCCTGTTCGTGGGCGCATACTTCGCCCAGCAGAACACGGAGACCGCCTATACTCTGGAGAGCGAGGACGAAATCGCGGATATATTCCCCAGCGAAAGCACCCTTGTGCTGGTCTATGAAAACCAGGACGAGGACGCCGTCGCCCTCCTAGCGGAGGAGCTGGGGGAAAACGACAGCATAACCCAGGTGCTGGGTTATCCCAATCTGCTGGGGAAGGAATACACCGCCCCGGAGCTTCTGGACGCGGTGGACGATCTGAGCGATACCTTCGGCATGGAGGCGGACATGGACATGGACGAAACCATGCTGGGGCTGATATATTATATGTATTATGACGGCGACGTGGGAACGCTGGACATGGAGAGCTTTCTCACCTTCCTGTCGGAGGAAGTGCTGGAAAGCGACAGCTTCGGGAATATGATAGACGAGGATCTGTCCGCCCAGGGGGAGAAGCTTGCAATGTTTGCCAGCGCGGAGGAGCTGACCCGCTCCATGACCGTTCAGGAGCTGGCGGATTTTCTCGACATGGACGCAGACACCGTGGAGAGTCTGCTGCTGTATTATTACACCCAGCACGGCGGCACGGAGACCGGCAGCATGACTCTGAAGACCTTCGCCGACTTCGTGGTGGACGAGGTGGCCGCAGACCCGGATTACAGCGAGCTGTTTGACGCCGATACCCTGTCGGAGCTGGAGCAGCTTCAAGCCTATACGGACGCGGACACCGTCACTGCGGGCCTGTCCTATACCGCCATGGCGGACGCCCTGGGCCTGGACAGCGGCACGACCCGGCTGCTGTATGTCTATTACTTCGCCACCCAGGGAGGGTATACCCCCGGCTCCATGACCATCAGCGAATTTGTCCGCTTCGTCCGGGAGGACGTGCTGACAGATTCCACCTTCTCCTCCTATTTCGACAGCGACACCGCCGCACAGCTTGAGACCCTGGCCCTCTATACGGACGCTGACGCGATCACCCGGCAGTACACCGCCTCGGAGCTTGCCTCGGTCATGGGGATGGAGGAGAGCCTTGTCCAGACGGTGTACGCCCTGTACACCGCCGGGGACGTGAGCGACAAGACCATGACCCTGGGGGATTTCACCAGCTACCTGACCTCCGGGGTGCTGGAAAGCTCCCTGGATGAGGCCACGGCGGCGCAGCTACCCTCCCTCAGCGCCCTGATCCAGGCCGCTGCCGGGGGTCAGGCGCTGACAGCCTCAGAGCTGGCGGCCCTTCTGGGCCTGGATGAGACCACGGCGGCCCAGCTTCTCTCCCTGTACGCCATGGAGCAGGTGAGCGAGGAGAATATTGCCAATACCGCCCTGACCGCCACGGAATTTGCCGCCTTCCTGACGGAGAGCGTGCTGACAAACGAGAGCTATGCCTCCCAATTCAGCGCGGAGGAGGCCGCTCAGATACAGAGCCTTTACGCCCTGCTCCAGGCGGGGGCCTCCGGCCAGGCATATACGGCGGCGGAGCTGGCCGCCCTGACCGGCATGGACGAGGCCGTGGTGAGCCAGCTTCTGTCCGCCTCCGCCAGCGGAGAGCCGCAGGATACGGAGACCGCCACGGACACGGAGGCTGAGACCACAGAGACCGACGCAGACACGGAGACCGAAACCACAGAGACCACCGCAGACGCGGAGACCGAAGCCACAGAGACCACCGCAGACGCGGAGGCCGAAACCACAGAGACAGATACAGATGCGGAGACCGAGACCGAAAATCCGACCATGACCCTGCCGGATTTCCTGACCCTTGTGGTGGAAGGCTTTTCCGACACGCTGGATGAGGGGACGCTGACCCAACTGACCCAGACCCAGGCGCTGGTGTCCCTGGCCCAGTCCGGGCAGGCGCTGAACGGGGAGGCCCTGGCCCAGACCTTCGGCATGGAATCCGCCCAGACGGAGCAGCTTCTGAGACTCTATCTGACCCAGGGGGAGCAAACCGCCGCCCTGGCCGATTTCACTGCCTGGCTGGCGGACGACCTTCTGCAAAATGAGACCTATGCCGCCCTGTTCGATGAAAGCGCCGCCGCACAGCTCACCCAGATGAACCAGCTTGTCCAGCTCGCCGCCAGCGGCGCGGCCCTGACCCCCGCCGCCATGGCCCAGGCATTGGGGCTGGAGGAAGAGACCGCCTCCCTGGTGTTCCAGCTCTGTTACGGACAGGCGGAGGGTACCATGTCCCTGTCGGAATTTGTGGATTATCTTCTGAACGACCTGGCCCAGAATTCCCTGACCGCCGCCTATTTTGACAGCGATACCCTGGCCCAGCTTACCCAGGTCAGCGGCCTGATGCAGTCCGCCCTGGACGGCACGGCCTATACCTACAGCGAGCTGGCGGCCCTGCTGGGCATGGACAGCGACACGGTGAAGCTGCTCTATACCCTCTATGACGGGAACAGCGGACAGCTTGCCTCCTGGCGTATCTCCATGGTGACGATGGTGGATTATCTGCTGGGGAGCAGCGGCAGCTTCTCCTCCATGATGAGCAGCTCCGCCCTCTCCCAGCTTCAGACGGCCAGCGCCATCATGCACGGGGCCATGAACGGTACCCATTACACCGCCGCAGAGATGGCCTCTCTCCTGGGCATGGAAACGGAGCAGGCGGAGCAGCTCTATCTTCTTTATATCAGCGAATACGGGGACACCAGCACCTGGCAGCTCTCCATCCATGAGCTGCTGGATTTCCTGGCAGAGGAGGTGCTGGCCGATGAGGACTATGCAGATATGCTCACCGATGAGGAGCGGGAGCAGCTCACCGGGGCCAAGGCCCTGGCGGACGGGGTGCTGTCCGGGGGGACCTATACCCCGGCAGAGTGCGCCGAGCTGCTGACAGCCCTGACAGACCAGATGGACGAGGCCACCGTGGAGCTTCTGTATCTCTATTATCAAAGCGTCCATAACAGCAACAAGACCTGGACGCTCTCCATCGTGGAGCTGTTCGATTATCTGAGCGGCGACATCCTGGACGATGAGCGCTTCGCCCAGTGGATCGATGAGGATATGCGGGACGAGATCCAGGACATGGGGGATGCCCTTGCGGAGGGAGTGGATACGCTGAAAAGCGACGGCTGGTCGCGGCTGATTATCTACTCCACCATGTCCGATGAGTCGGAGGAGACCACCGCCTTTTTTGACAGTCTGACCGCCTGGCTGGCGGACAATCTCCAGGGGGAATATCACCTGATCGGCAATGCCGCCATGGTCTATGAAATGCAGGACAGCTTCGGCGGCGAGATGACCTTTATCACCCTCCTGACCGCCGCGGCCATCTTCCTGGTGGTGGCCCTGACCTTCCGCTCCCTGGCGGTTCCCGCCATCCTGGTGCTGCTGGTGCAGTGCGGCGTGTATATCACCGTCACGGCCCTGGGTCTGGGCGGCGACGGCGTGTATTATCTGGCCCTGCTGATCGTGGAGTGCATCCTGATGGGCGCGACCATAGACTACGCCATCCTGCTCACAAACTATTACCGGGAATACCGGGCCAGTATGATGGTGCCGCCCGCCCTGGAGGGCGCTTATAACGGCTCCATCCACACCATTCTGACCTCCGGCCTGATTCTGATCCTGGTTCCCGGCATTGTGTCCTTCTGCTTCGAGGAAATGACCATCCGGCAGATATGCCGGGCCATCTCCATCGGCGCTTTCTGCGCAAGCCTGCTGATCCTGTTCATCCTCCCCGGCCTCCTGGCCGCCTTCGACAAGCTGGTGACGAGGAAGAAAGAGCGGTATAGCGGGAAGGAATAAACTTTGCTCCCTTATAATATGGGCGCTTTGCTTCAAGCAAAACGCCCATATAT
>JAJPYE010000018.1 GCA_021205095.1 Oscillospiraceae bacterium
CTGCGGGGGAGGAGGGGGCGTCGCCCTCGTCCTTGCCGCCGCAGCCCGCCGCCAGTGCGCAGATCAGCAGCGCCGCGCCGAGCAGCAGAGGGATGCTCCATTGTGTTTTCTTTTTCATGATTGCACCTCCATAAGGCAATCATACACCGCCCGAAGGGAAAAAACAACTTAAATTTTTCTGAATACAGTGTTTTACAGCTGGCCGCCCATCCGGGCGGGCGCCGTAGGCCGGTCCAAACCCGCACCGGGGAAAAATCGCCCTTGCATGCCGGGGGAAAAGGGGGTAAAATCAAAGCAGCATTTGAGCGAGGTGGCGGCGATATGACGGCGATCGGAGTGATCCCCCTGTATGACCAGGAGCGGGACAGCTGCTGGATGATTCCCGGATACATGAACATGCTGGAGGAGCAGGGGGCCGTGCCCCTGATGCTGCCCTTGACGGGGCGGCAGGAGACGCTGGAGGATTTGATCGACTTGTGCAGCGGCTTTCTCCTGACCGGCGGCCAGGACGTCTCCCCGGCGCTGTACGGCGCGCCCCGCCGGGCGGCCTGCGGCCAGAGCTGCCCGGAGCGGGACGACATGGAGCGCCGCATCCTGCGCGCCTGCGTCCAGCGGGACAAGCCCGTGCTGGGCATCTGCCGGGGATTCAGCTGATGAATGCGTGCTTTGGCGGCACCCTGTATCAGGACCTGCCCAGCGAGTATGAAAGCGCCGTGGAGCACCATATGCGCCCGCCCTACAACCGGGCGGTGCACCAGGTGAGGGTGCTGGAGGATACGCCCCTGAGTCAAATTCTCGGCACGGAGCGCCTGGGGGTAAACAGCTACCACCACCAGGCGGTGAAAGACCTGGCCCCGGCGTTTGCCCCAATGGCCGTCTCCGAGGATGGGCTGGTGGAGGGCATTTATATGCCGGGAAAGCGCTTCATTCTGGGGGTGCAGTGGCACCCGGAGCTGTTTTACAGGGAGGACCCCTTCAGCGAGAGGCTTGCGGCCGCCTTCGGGGCGGCGTGCGGGCTGGGGTGTGGGGTTTGTTGTGCCCCCTTGCTGCCGGGACGGATAAAACCAACGGGGGCGGCGGGGGAAAACGCCCCCGCCGCCTGCGCTGTGTATGTGTTATGGTTTCCCCCTTCTGCGCCGCCGGAGGAGGAGCAGTCCCGACCCGCCGCACAGGGCCAGGCCGGCGAGGGCATAGGGCCAGAGGCCGGAGCCGCCGGAGTTGGGCAGGGTGTAGGGCTTTGCCGTGTTGGTGAAGGTAAAGTCTATACAAATCCCCACGGGATTCCCCGTGCCGCCCGCTGCGGTGTATTGTGCCGTGCTGGCTTCGATGGGGGTTGCGTAATTCGCCTCTTCTAAATTCAGTGCGCTGTTATTCTGGGCATACGAAATACCCGTTGTCCGAAAGGTGATTGTAATGGTGACGGGTTCCTCAATATCCCAGCACAGACAATACCCGTTTTTCTTAGTCTCAGCCCTACATTCGCCTCCACTGAGGTCCGCACAGTTGGAAGTCGTGCAGACACAGTATGTGTAGAAAGTAAGCGTGCCAGTATCACCTGATGTGAGGCTATAAGCTATGGGGTATTTTCCTGGCTGGGATTAAATGTTGAACTACCTATGTTTGGAACTTTATACGTTGTGTCGCCAATGGTAGCCGTTATAGAACGACTACCATTGGCGACTGTTTTTAAACTATAATACGAATCATCCTGGTAAATCTCTACAGGATCGTCTGCCACCTGCACGTTATACACCGAGGTACCGCTTGGAACCGCCGGGATATAGGCCGTGATGGTCCACTCAACATAGCCGCTGCCCGTATTAGTACTGGTTCCAGCGTAGTATACGCCGGTTTTGTCGATTTCGCAGTCCGGCGTATAAATCACGGAGCCTTCATCGCTGTTCTCCATGGTCACGGTGTTGCCAAAAACGGTGGAATGTTCGGAATCAAAGCTGCTGGAGAATGTGCTGGTATGCTGGTTTTGTTCACGCTTGCGCATGTCTCAGTTTGCTCCAGTTTTGCGGCGGAAGGCGCGGCTTCACCGGCCGGTCCGTCCCCGTCTGAATCCCCTGCCCTCTCCGGGGGTCACTGGCCGGGGGCAGGCGTCTCCTCCCCGGCGGCCTCAAAGTGGGCGGTCAATTCTGAGTATTTGCTCAGGGCCGTCCGCGCGGTGGAGAGAAACGCCTCCCGCTGCTGCCGGACTTCTCGGTCGGTCTGCTCCCGCAGGGCGCGGCAGCGCTCCTCCGCCTGTTGGATGCGTATCGCCGCCACATCCACCTCTGTCTGGGCCTGGCGGAGCATCTCGTCGGCCTGCTGCTGGGCCTGGGCCAGGGTTTGGGCCGCGTTTTGCTCTGTGTATTGGATGGAGTCCAGATACTGCTGGGCGGCGGCCTGGGCGTCCTCAAAGATATGGTTCAAGCTCAGCGCCGCCTCCGCAATGGACCCGGCTTTGTCAAGGCGCAGCCGCTTGTCATCGACCTGCTTGTGCAGCCACAGGTTTTCCTCCCGGAGCGTGCGCTCGCTCTGTTGTAGGGCGTAAATCATCTCGATCAGTTCCGTGCGGTTCATGCTCCGCAGCTGCTTATCTGCCATAGCTGTCCCCTCGATTTCGTGCCGGCCCCTCGGGGCCTGTTTTTCTGCGCGGGCAAACGCCTGGTCGGCGCCCCTGCCGGCTTTTGTGCGGGCGGGTTGCCGGGATATGATACTCGTTAAGTAGAATACTTAGAGAGTCAGAGACGGATTTTCCTTGAAAATCAAACGATCCGTGCATATGCCTGACCACGAATTTGACCACCGGCGTTAAAGCAGGACAGCTTGTTGACCTGCTCCTTTTTGGCTTCCATCGAGGGGTGGACATAGCGCTGCAAGGTGATTTTCACATTGGAGTGGCCCATAATTTCGCTGAGAGATTTGATGTCCACGCCGTTTTCCACGCAGCGCGTGGCAAAGGTGTGGCGCAGGGTGTGGAAGGAGTGGTCGGCCACCCCCGCCCGGCGCAGCAGCCGCTTATAGCGGTCAAGGCAGACCCGCGGCTCCATATAGCGGGCGGTTCCCGTCACGATGTAGCAGTCCCCGTCCCGGCGGCGGGCCATGAAATACTGAAACACCGGGGTCGGCAGCGGAATGGTGCGGACGGAGCAGTCCGTCTTCGGCGTGCCGATCACCACCTTCGTCCGGGGGCCGTCCTGCCCGCCCCTGTCCGTGATGCGGTAAACGGTCTTGTTAATCGAAATCGTTCCGTTTTGGCAGTCGAAGTCGCGCCATTGCAGGCCGCACACCTCGCCGATGCGAACGCCGCCGTAGAGGGAGAGCAGCACCCCCAGGCTGAACGGGGTGTCCTCCTCCATCACCCTGGCCTCCACCAGCTTCTGCTCCCCCATGGTCAGCACGCTGGCGTCCGGCGTCCGGCTGGGCATGGCCGGGCAGTCCGGCACGGCGGGGATCATGCCCCGCTTTTTGGCGAAGCGCAGGATCTGCATCAAAACGGTCTTCATGTCCGAGAGGGTCTTGTCCGAAAGCGGGCCGCCCCGGAGCCGACCACTGGTTTTCTTTTTTTCCAGAAATCCCGCGAGGCATCGGCTGTCGATCTCGCCCACGGGAAGCGCCCCCAGGGCGGGAAGGAGGTGCTTTTCCGCCATGGTGGCATAGCAGCTATAGGTGGACTCCTTGACCTCCGATTTCTTGCAGGCCAGCCATGCGGACACCACGTCCCTAAACGGCGCGTCCCTCAGGCCGTTCTCCGTTGGGGAAAGAATTTCATCCCACCCCACAGGCCGCCGACGCTCCAGAAAGGCTTTCTTCTTCCGCCGCACGTCCTGATAGGAGCTGCCGTAGAGGTATTTATAATTGGTCTTTCCGCCGTGCGGTCGGCCCTGCACTACCCTGGCCTCCCAGCGCCCGTCCTGTCTCTTGCGGATGTTCTCCCCCCGTCTGCCCATGGATTTGCCCTCTCTTTCTGTAAATCTTTCGACATAATAACGCCAGGTCGTTATTATACTATGATTTGAATCGTTTTGCTCCTGCCCGTTGGGCGAAACCGCAGAACAAATAATAAGTGGTCAGGTTTCCCTGACCACGAATTTGACTGCTGTTTCTTATGCTTTTGGTGATTTGACTGCAAAATTTCCATATAATCCCATAAAATATTCAGGAAAACCGTTAAATTGGGGATTGACATGACGCGAATAAAAGATTACAATAATGTTGATTTGAAAGATTAAGTATAACCATCATGTCACTTTCAGAAAAAAATCAGCGTTCCCCCATATCGTTAAGGGGAACACTTAAAGAGTAATTACATAACCGCACCGACGTCTGTGGGCCGCAGTGGCGCACGGGCTTTTTTTATACCCAAAGCCGGATGGCAAATTTGGTTCCCCCCTATTTTACAGGCCGGAGGGGGAATATGCAAGGCGACGTATTGTTCCGCTAAAGCGATTCGTATTATTCCGATGGCCTTGTTATTGTTCCGATAACGTGGTACAATAGCAGGCATTAGGGATTGGAGGCGCAGGCAATGTTTATGACGGTAAAAGAGGCTGCCGAAAAATGGGGCGTTTCCGACAGGAGAATACGGGCCTTATGCGCGGAGGGCAAAATCCCCGGCGCATTTCAGGAGGGACGGGGCTGGAAAATCCCGGCGGACGCGCAGAAGCCCGCCGACGGACGCTATAAATCCAGGGAAAGCGTTTTCGCACAGATCGAGCGCAAGAAAGCAGAGCTTGACCGCAAAAGACCCCTGACGGAGGGCGAAGCCGCCCGACTGAACGAGGAGTTCACGGTGGAATACACCTATAACTCCAACGCCATCGAGGGAAGCACCCTGACGCTGCGGGAGACGGATCTGGTGCTGCGCGGTCTGACCATCGACCGAAAGCCGCTGAGGGATCATATGGAGGCGATCGGCCACAAGGAAGCGTTTGATTTTGTGAGCGACCTTGTAAAGGAAAACGCGCCCCTCAGCGAGAGCATTATCAGGCAGATACACTATCTTGTGCTTGCGGACAAGAAGGAGGATCGCGGGGTTTACCGCAGGGTTCCCGTGCGCATCCTGGGCGCGCATCACGAGCCGGTGCAGCCCTATCTGATACAGCCGAAAATGGAACAGCTTTTGCGGGACTATGCCGAAAGCGACGAATATATCGTGACCAGGCTGGCGCGCTTTCACATTGAATTTGAAGGGATCCATCCGTTCATCGACGGCAACGGCAGAACAGGCCGTCTGCTGGTGAATCTGGAGCTTATGAAGGCGGGCTACCCGCCCATCGACATCAAATTCGCTGACAGGGTCGCTTACTACGACGCTTTTGACGCCTATCATGTGAGGCATGACCTCTCCGCGATGGAAAACCTGTTCGCAGGGTATATCAGCGCCAGGCTGGATATGTATTTAAGGATCCTCTGAATCCATGCTTTCTTTTACAGGCCGCCGCCCCGGAAGAAGCCTCCGGGGCGGTAATTTTTTTGCGGCGCTATTCCCCGCTTCGCGGGCCGGGAACCGGGCGTGCAGTGCAAGGTTATTCACAGTTTTCGATATACTGTGATATACATAGTGATGAAGCAAGCCAGGCCGCCGATAAGGTTTGAAATTGGTTCCGCAAGAAATACGCCATCCGTGCCAAGCCCCATAAGCGTGGGAAGGAATATCGTCAGGGGAACAACGATCACAACCTTCCGCAGGATGGAGAAAAAAACAGCCCTTTTCGCTTTTCCAAGTCCAACAAAGGTGGATTGTCCCATGAATTGCAGGCTCATGAATACAAAGCCCATAAAATAAATCCGCAGCGCCCGCGCTCCAAGCTCTATGGTTCGGGCATCGTTTGAAAAGATTCTGATAAAGGCAGCCGGAAACGCTTCAATGACAAGCCACATAATCGCTGTGTAAACGATTCCTGTCACTGCCATAAAGCGTATGCCTTCTTTTACCCTGTCAGGCTTTTTCGCGCCGTAGTTATATCCAAGCACCGGCTGTCCTCCGCTGCTGATGCCTGTCACCGGCAGGGTGGCTATCTCACGAACGCTGTTAATAATCGTCATGATTCCAACATACAGGTCGCCGCCATAATTTTGCAGCGTTACATTGCATACAATTTGCACAAGGCAGTTGGTTGCCTGCTGCATGAAACCGCTCACGCCCAGCCCCAAAACGTTGGCGACAGTTCGGCGTTTCAGCTTCATATAACGAAGCTTGAGCGTTATATTTGTTTTTCCGGCGATCAGGAAGTGCATTACCCAGACTGCGGAAACACACTGACTTATGACGGTCGCCAATGCGGCGCCTTCCACTCCCATTGAAAAGCCAAAGATAAAAATAGGGTCAAGGATAAGGTTCAGCACCGCGCCGATAATGGTCGTCCACATGGCAGTCCTTGGAAATCCAAGGGAACTGATAAACCCATTCATGCCTGTGACGATCATGGAAAAAAGGACTCCAAATATGTAAATCCGCAGATAGCTTTCCGCATAAACGATTGTATCGTCGCTCGCGCCAAACAGGTAAAGCATGGGAACCCTAAGCGCATAGCAGAAAACCATAATAATCGCAGAGGCAATCAAAATCATCGTAAAAACATTACCCATGATTTCTCTTGCTTTTTCTTCGTTCCTGGCCCCTCTCTCTATGGAAAACAAGGGCGCGCCGCCGGTTCCGAACAGATTGGCAAACGCCAGAATCAACGTTGTAATCGGAAAGGTGATCCCCACGCCCGTCAGAGCGAGGCTCCCCACCTCCGGCAGGTGTCCGATGTAGATTCGGTCAACAATATTATATAAAAGCTGTACCAACTGAGCAATCGTCAATGGTACAGCTTGGGCAGTTATGTTCGTCCAGACCTTTCCGACAGAAAAATCCCGTGGCAAGTCCGATCCCCTGCTCATATTGATCCCCCCAATCGGCCCGGTCTTCACCCAGCGGCTTATTTTGTCTCACGTCTTGCGGTTCTGCCCTCATGGCAGGGGCAAGACGATTAAAATAAAAATATAATAACGATAACGCGCTGGCGTTATTATATCATGCGCGGAAGGAAAAAGGAAGACAGGCACAGCGCCTGAATCGCGAAGTTTTCCTCAATCCCTTCCGTCCGCAGCACTATGACAACTGCTCCAATACTTTTCCAATATCATCGTCGATGCAGATGGATTTTTTTCGTATTTCATCCGGGGCATAGGCTTCATTCAGGTTGATGCAGACATACGTCGCATCCGGCCACTCGTGAACCATTTGCCAGAATCTGAATTTTATTATGCCAGGCGTGTTCATACCCGTGCCTAATTCAAGAAACAGCGTTTTCATGTTCTGATGGCGGCGAAGGAACAGAGAATACCGCTCCGCCGCCTTATGCCAGCCCTCGTCCTCCACAAAGGTGTCGTCGCAGCGCAGGTTCATGGTCATGGGCGCGCCGCAGACCGGGCAGCGGGGGATCAGCGCCGGGGGGATCTTCATGTCCTTCTGCTCGGCGACCATCCGCCGGACGGCCTCCTCGTTGTCATAGGTCTTGTTGTGGCAGGGCTTGGAGCATTGCCAAAGGCCGTAATCCCCCTGGGTATAAAACAGTCGATTTTTGTCGAATCCGGCGAGCTGGAACTGATGATCCACGTTGGTGGTCAGGACAAAATAGTCCTTATCCTTCACCAGCTCAAGAAGATCGGCATAGGGCTTCCCCACCCCCGGCTCATAACGGTTGACCAGGATATTCCGCGACCACCAGGCCCAGTATTCCTCCAATCCGTCAAAGGGATAGAAGCCGCCGGAGTACATATCGGTGATGCCGTATTTCTGGTGGAAATCGGAGAAATATTTTTCAAACCGCTCCCCGCTGTAGCGCATGCCCGCAGAGGTGGACATGCCCGCTCCCGCGCCGACGACGACGGCGTCCGCCGTCTCCAGCTCGTTTTTCAGGCGGTTTATTTTATCGTAATAGGTCTCGGTAGATTTGCCGGTCGACATCCCGGAAAACATTGAATATCACCTCGATTTCACTGTGGGTCTGCCGCCTGTAGTCCTTCACGGTTCCGACGGCGATTTCCGCCGCCCTGTCGTTGGGGAAGCGAAACACCCCGGTGGAGATGCAGCAGAAGGCGACGCTTTGAATCTGATTCCGCTCCGCCAGCGCCAGGCAGGAGCGATAGCAGGAGGCCAGAAGCGCCTCGTCCCCGGCGGTGAGCCGGGAGCCGACGATCGGGCCGACGGTGTGCAGCACATAATCGCAGGGGAGATTGAACGCCAGGGTTATTTTCGCGCCGCCGGTCTCCTCCTCATGCCCCTGCCGGGCCATCAGCTCCGCGCAGGCGGCCCGAAGCTGCACCCCCGCATAGGTATGGATGGCGTTATCGATGCAGCCGTGGTTGGGGCGGAAGCAGCCCAGCATTTGGGAGTTGGCCGCGTTGACGATGGCTCCGCAGCGAAGGGTGGTGATGTCTCCCTGCCAGAGATAGAGGCCATCCTGGACGGGCGTCAGGCCGGCGATGTCGGTAATCCCCTTCCGCCGGGTCTCCTCCTGCAAATAGGCGTCCTGTATTTCCAGAAATTCCGCGCCCACCGGCTGCGGCATCCGCACGTTGAATAGCGCCCGGAGAAGCTGCTTCTGCTGCTCGTCGGCGGGTATTTCCATGTCCCGGTACTGCGCTTCCTCCGCAAGGAGGGCGCGGATCAGGTAAATTCTGCGTTCGTCCTGGGTCATGGGGATCCTCTCTTTTCGATGGTCTGCTGACAGCACATTCTGACCGCCAGGCGCTCCTAAAATTATGAAATCAGAACTCGTAAGGCGGGTTGCCGGAGAAGTCCGCAATCACACCGTGAGCGTTATCCAGGTAGAACACCTCGAAGATGGGGTTGTCGGCGGTCTGATACTGGCCCTTCACGATAGGATTCTGGATGCACATCTCCTTGGCAGCCATGTTGTTTTCAAACACGGCCTTCCCGTGCAGACGAATCCAGGCATAGGCCGGGCTGGACACGGAGATTTCGATCTCCGGGTTTTCCTGCATATCCTTGTATACGTCCTTGGTGTTGTTGGTGCAGAACCACAGCTTGCCTTCCAGCTCCCCGGCGAACATGAACGGACGGCACTTGGCCTTTCCGCCGCGGCCAACCGTGGCCAGATACTGAACAGGATTCTCGTTCAAAAATTCGATGACTTTCTCCATGATGATTGCCTCCAAATGATAGATTTTGCGATGAGGGAAATGCTTTGCCGGAAAACATCTTGTATTTCCCTCCTGCTGTATCTATAATAAGAGTGTACAGAGAAATTGTAAAGTAAGCACAATATTGTGCCATAGTTACCATTTGGAAACCATAGGAGGAATTCATCATGGAAGCAGAAAAAGACATTCAGGCAAAACCCGCCAGGGAATTGCCCGCCTGTCCCGTAGAAACTACATTAACTTTGATCAGCGACAAGTGGAAGGTGCTGATCCTCCGCGACCTGATGCCCGGAACGAAACGATTCGGAGAGCTGAAAAAATCCATCGGCCACGTTTCCCAGAAGGTGCTGACGGCTCAGCTCCGGCAGATGGAGGCCAGCGGCCTTGTGATCCGCACGGTGTTTCCCGAAGTGCCGCCTCACGTGGAGTACACGCTGACCGATTTGGGGTACAGTCTGAAGCCGATTTTAGACGCCATGTGGGATTGGGGCGAAAACTATAAGGCGCAGAATGGGCAGTGAAACCATAACGAACAACCGGCGGACTCTTCATCAGACGAAGACTTGCCAGGGCGTTCTGCTGCATCTGCGCCCACGCGTCACCACAGCGTATGCTCAAAGGGGAGGCAGACGAGATATGCATAATACTCCCGCTCCTTATAGCCCGCGCCGTTGTTGTCCGAGTCGGAATCATAGGCATAGCCCTGATAGGGCAGGATCCGAATTCCGTTCCACAGACGCACCCCGGCCACCAGGCCGTCCATAAGGATGAGCCGGGACGACTGCACCGGGGAGACGGACGACTCCCAGCCCTTCTGCCGGATATACGCCTCCGCCTCCCGGAAGGGAACGTCCATCATGCGCGTGTCCTCCATCCAGCCATAGCAGCGAAGCTGCTCCTCGATCGGTCGGCCCAGCAGCTCCTCCCGGAAGCCCTCCTGCCAGTTGACAGGCCCCATCTCCGGGCGGTAATCCGTCAATTCGTATTCCATGTCACTCCTCCCTGTATAAAAGATTGTTAAAAACTTTAAAATGGTTAACCGAGGTAAGGTAAGTCTAGTATAGTCTAGGTAAGATAAGGCAAGGAAAGGAAAGTCCAGTCCAGGCTAGGAAGCTACGCGCGCGAGGGCAGACGCTGTGGAAAAGCCGACTTTCCAACACGTTTTCCACAAAGTTTTCAACATCTATGAATTATTTTCAACATTTTCTCCACATATTTTTCAACACTTGCTGCTTTCCCCTTCCCATCCGGGAATTATAGGACGTTTCAGGAAGAGGACGGGACGGAGCCGGGTCTCTGTTCTGTCCTCCGCTTGTAGCGATTCGCAACCAGTGCTCTTGACAAATTGGAAAAATTGTGCTATAATGCTACCAGAAGAAAGCCTACTTCCTGTCCCCTGTTCGGCGTCAGCCGCCTTCCCCCGCCGCTGACAGCTCCCCCAGGGCGGTCGTGACGGCGCCCGGATGGGCGACCGTGACGGCGGCGGCTCTGGCCCCCAGGGCGGCACATTCCTCCAGCGGGAGATCCAGCGCCAGGCCCACGGTCAGGGCGGCGGTCAGGCAATCCCCCGCGCCGGTGGCGTCGGTCATGGGAGTGGGAAAGGCGGGCTGGCGGAGGATGCGATCCCCCTCCCCACAGAGAAATCCCTCCGCGCCGAGAGACACCACCGCCCGCCGAACCCCGGCGTCTAGCAGGGCGCGGAGGGCCTGCTCCGGGTGGGACAGACCGGTCAGGGCCTCGGCCTCCAGGCGGTTGGCCTTCAGGGTATGGAGCCGGGGCAGAACGGGCCGGAGCTTCGGGCATTTCACGGCGGAAACGCAGTCCGCCGCCAGGGGAACGGCAGTCTGCTCCGCCAGCGCCTTCAGGGCCTCCTCCGGGAGATTGGCGTCCGCCACGGCGGCGGCGCAGCCGTTCACGTCCGCGGCGATGGAGCGGATATACGCCCCATCCAGGGCGGCGCACAGGCGCATATCGTTCACGGCGGCCACCATGTCCCCCAGGCGGTCGCAGATATAAAGATAGCGGTTATTGGGAGCGGAGAGCCATCGGCACCCCTCCAGCCGAACGCCGAAGCGGGCCGCCTCCGCCAAAATGGCGGCCTCATGCTCGTCCCGGCCCAGGGGGGCGAAAAAAGCGGTATCCACCCCCAGGAGGGCGCAGTCCCTGGCGATGTTCCAGCCCACGCCTCCCAGGGAAACCGTCACCTGGCCGGGAATGGAATCCCCCGGCGTGAAGGGAGCCGTCCCCCGGCCTCCTATGTCGATATTCAGCGCGCCGATGACAGCGACTTTTCTTTTTTCACGTTTCATGGTATTATTGTACCGTGTAAAAAGTTACTTTGCAAGGAGAAAAGCATGACCATCGAAAAAGTAAAGCAGCTTTTGGCGGAACGGGGCCTTTCCGACCGGCTGCACGAGTTTGAGGCCTCCACCGCCACGGTGGAGCTGGCGGCGGAATGTCTGGGCGTAGACCCCGACCAGATCGCCAAGACCCTGTCCTTTTATTATGGGGACGGCGCGGTGCTGGTGGTAGCCGCCGGAACCCGGCGCATCGACAACCACAAGTTCAAGACCCAATTCGGCTGCAAGGCCCGTATGCTCTCCCGCGAGGACACGGAGCGCATCACTGGCAACGCCGCCGGAGGCGTATGTCCCTTCCTGGCCCCGGAGGGGGTGCAGGTCTGGCTGGACGTGAGCCTCCGCGACCACGAAACCGTCTACCCCGCCGCCGGAAGCGCCCACAGCGGCGTCGCCCTGTCCTGTCAGGAGCTGGAGGAATTATCCGACCCCACCGGCTGGTGCGATGTATGCAAACCGCTGGAGGGGGCCGCACAGTTATGACCCAATCTCATCATAAAAACCAACAACATCAGGAGGAATAATCCATGGAAGAAGTATGCGAATTTTTGAAGCAGTGCGGGATTTACTACATCGCCACCTGCGAGGGGGATCAGCCCCGCGTCCGGCCCTTCAGCACCGTCCATATCTATAACGGGCGGCTGTATTTCCAGACGGGAAAGGTCAAGCCCGTATCCCATCAGCTTGCCGCGAACCCCAAGGTGGAGATCTGCGGCTTCCACAAGGGCCAGTGGGTACGGGTGGCGGGAACCGCTGTGGAGGATCCCAGCCTGGAGGCCCAGAAGAGCCTGCTGGACGCCTACCCCTCCCTGCAGGGAAAATACGCCCCCGGCGACGGGAATAACCAGGTGTTCTATCTCAAGGACGCCACCGCCTCCTTCGCCGTTCACGGCCAGAAGCCCCGGATCGTGACGTTCTGACTTCCGCCCGCCGACGGACGGAAGTCCCTGCGGCTATTCGGAACTTGGTAGGGAGGCAATGCAATGAAGACCTATTGGTCGCTGTTTAAAACCTTTTTTAAAATCGGCCTGATCACCTTTGGCGGCGGGTACGCCATGCTGCCCATCCTCCGCCGGGAGGTGGTGGAAAATCACGGCTGGTGTACGGAGGAGGAGCTGGGCGACTATTACGCCATCGGCCAGTGTACCCCCGGCATCATCGCGGTGAACACCGCCACCTTCATCGGCTATAAGCAAAAGGGCCTGCCCGGCGGCATCGTGGCCACCTACAGCCTGACGCTGCCCAGCTTTATCATCATCCTGCTGATCGCCGCGCTGCTCCAGAATTTCGCGGAATATCCCGTGGTGCAAAACGCCTTCGCCGGTATCCGCGTGGCGGTGACGGTGCTGATCGCCGGGGCGGTGGTGAAGCTGTTCAAGACCTCGGTGAAGGACAAGACCACCCTGATCATTTTCCTCATCGTGCTGGCCCTGGCCGTGGCCTCCGGCCTGTCCCCGGTGCTGATCGTGGTGGCCGCCGGCGTCGCCGGCGTGATCATCCAGACTGCAAGGGAGGCGAAAAAGGAGAAATGATCTATCTTCGCCTTTTCTGGGAATTTTTCAAGGTGGGCCTGTTCTCCGTGGGCGGCGGCCTTGCCACACTGCCGTTTCTGAACGAGATGGGGCCGCGCACCGGCTGGTTTACGGCCCAGCAGGTGGCGGATATGCTGGCCGTGTCCGAATCCACCCCCGGCCCCATCGGCATCAACATGGCGGTGTACACCGGCTATACCGTGGCCGGTGTCGGCGGCAGCGCCTGCGCCCTGGCGGGAGAGGTAACGCCCAGCATTATCATTATCCTGATCATCGCCGCCTTTTTGAAGGCGTTCCGGGATAACCGCTATGTCCAGGGCGTGTTCTACGGCATCCGGCCCGCCTCCACGGCCCTGATCGCCTCCGCCGGTCTGACCGTAGCCGCCGGGGCGCTGCTGAATACCGCCGCATGGGCGGGCCTTGCCAGCGTCGGCGCGGTCATCCAGTGGCCCGCCATTATCCTCGCCGTCGTGCTGGCGGTGATATATATACGCTTCCAGAAGCTCCACCCCGCGTTTTTAATCCTGATCGGCGCCGTAGCCGGGATTTTATACGGGCTGGTGTGAGTAAGCCAGCAGGGGTTAAAGACCCTATATCCAGACTATGCAGGACGAGGGAGACGGCGTCAAGGCTTGACGCCGTCCCCCGTTTTCTACTCCTTGATCGCGGCCTGCATGACGCCATAGGTTCCCAGGTTCAGTCTGGGGTATTGGGTCAGATCCTGACTGGGAAAGGCGTTGCCCTCGATGAATACAGGGCCGTCGTCCCGGCTGACGGCCACGTCCCAGCCTATATAGCGCACCTCCGGCACCTCCCTGGCCCCTGCCGTCACCAGGGCCTTGATCTCCTCCCACTGGGGGATAACGAAGCCCTTGATAGCCGTTCCCGTGTCGGGATGGACAGGGTAGGTGGCCCGGTACTTGTCATAGCCGTCCGTACACAAAACGCCACGGCTGGTGTCGATGATGGCGGCAATGCCCCCGTGATTGAAGTTGTCCACCACAGATCCGCCCCGACCCATGCGCACGCATCCGGCCACAATGCTCACCTCGTCTCCGTTCAGGATGGTGACGAGACGGACAGTATTGACGGAGGCGGGGCAGAGGGAGGCCATGGCGTCGCACTGTACCACCACCTCCTCCACCAGATATGCCTTTTCCGCCATCAGCCTGTCATACAGGGCCTTCGGCTCCTGGGCCGCCGTGTAGTAAACCGCTATCCCCTTGCCGCAGCTCAAATCCAGCGGCTTTGTGATGACCTTCTCCCGGTTCTGGAGAAACTGGACAAAGTCCTCAAAGGTGCAGTCCTTCAGACAAATCCAGTCCCGTTTGAGATATTTCTCAAATTTCCGGTTGAAAACCGCCTTGTCCTCCAAATACACCATCTTCTCCCGATCGTTCAGCCGCCGGACAAGCTCGCTGTTTTTTCCGATGGTGAGAACGTCGGCCCGCTCCTGGGCCGTCATGGCGTACATCTCAAAGGTCTCGTAGTCCACATGGCCGGAGCCATACCTGGCGGTGCAGAGAAGGCAGTCCGCCAGATTGACAGGCCAGGGCCGGTGATTGATTTTACTGACGCGCCTGGCCGCGTCGATAAAGCCCCGATAATTGGTGCTTTTCATCCGTTTTAGCAAAAAGCGCAGTCTGCTCATGAGTGTTTGTCTCCTCTCTTGTATGGGCGAATGGCTTCGGTAAGTTCCGCCAGCCGGTAGTCATAGGCCTCTATAATTTCCTTTTCAAAGCACAGGTGGGGGGCAAGGCCCAGCTTTTCCAGCAGCCGCTTTGTGAAATGGGGGTTCAGAATCAGAAAGGGTCCCAGGGAATAGGTGGCGAAAAAGTTATTAATATGCAGGCCCTCCCTGTCCGTGTCCGGGTTCATGCCAATGCCCCGCTGGATGTGAATAAAGCTCTCCTCAAAATCCCCGTAGGAGAAGGAAAACTGGCTCCTGTGGCCCAGCAGGGTCAAATCGTCCCAAACTCCGATAAACTGGGAGTTATGGCGTTCTCCCTTCCTGCTGCGGACAGAGTAGAAATCAAACAGCCCCAGGCCCTCTATGACCCGATCGCCGTCCCGTATTTCCCGGCCAAACAGCTCCACTGCGTTTCCCGTGACCAGGAACAGCACATTTTTATCGATCAGCTCCCGGAAACGGGTCTTATAGTCTCTCAGCGCGGACAGCACCATCTCCTGCTTCCGCTCCGTCATGCAACCCAGGTAGACCATGTCCACGTCCCCGGCGGCGAAGGCCGGCTCGTCCTTATGATTCGTCTCGATAACCTGAATCTCCTCCGGGCAGCACCGCTGCAAATAGGTGACGTTGTAGCTCTCTCCATATAGATTGCACAGCTCCGGAAACAGCAATTCAACTTTTTTCATGGCTGCTTCCTCCCTTTCTGCGCTTCGATGATGGCGTCCCGGATATTTCGCGCCTTGGTGGGGAAATCCACCTCGAACAGCACGTATACCCGCTCCGCCCCGTCTACCTCTACATAGTCGGGAATCCGGCTCTCGTCC
Source organism: Oscillospiraceae bacterium (assembly GCA_021205095.1). Classification (GTDB taxonomy): domain Bacteria; phylum Bacillota; class Clostridia; order Oscillospirales; family Oscillospiraceae; genus CAJOIG01. The sequence goes on from JAJPYE010000018.1 coordinate 15,548, forward strand.
TCAATACACACCAGCCGATCCTCCGGCACCCCGGCCAGAAGAAGCCGGAGCCGGTGGTTCAGGAACATATGCCCGGCCACCACGATCTGCTGGATGTTAGGGCTGTTCAAAAGTTCAAAATCCGTCTCATAAAGCCAGGTCAGGGTCTCCGTGGCGTGGTTTCTGTCCTGCAGCTCGTCCATTACCAGCACCAGCACCTTCCGGGACGGCTCGGCGGCCAGGTACTCAAACACCGTGGAGGCGGCGCTGACGTTCTGCCCCTTGGCGGCGTAGGTGTAATACCGCACCCCGTCGTATTCCACGCAGGTCTCCCGAAACCGCGTCACCTGCTGGGTCTGCAAAAATTCCGCCAGGGCCTCCCGGCTTGTCCCCAGCTCCCGCATCAGGGCCACGAAGGAGAGGACGTTGCTGATGTTATACACCGTGTCGGAAATCAGGGGGTACACCTGCTCCTGCCCGTCCTCCGACACCGTCATTTGACCGGCGGCCAGGTCGGCGGCGGTGGCAAAATACTTGGCCGCCGGGGTCTTAAAATCGCAGTCAGGGCAATAAAAATCCCCAAACTGTCGGTACAGTCGGGAATGATAGTGAATCGGCCCTCCACAGCGGGGGCAGACTGTGATGTCCATGGCCCGGCTCTCATAGGGATGGGTGTGGATGTCCCCCACGCCAAAAAACACCCGCTTGCAGTCGCGGGCGAGCTGAGAGCTGATGGGGTCATTGGCGTTTAATATTGCGGTCGTGTTACCCCCCTCAGAATAGAAAACATCCTATCTATTACATCGAAAATAAATTCCGGATGGGCGTTTCTTCGAAGAGAGTCCTTGGCAAGATTTGTCACCAGGATATAGTGGGGCCGGATCTGGCCCATGGACACGTCCAGAGTTCGCTCATCCGCCTCCAAAACGGATGCGTCCTTCACCGGGCGGTTGAACGGGTTCACGCACCGCATCAGATTCAGGGCGAATCCAGCGGACAGATTGGCCCCCCAGTCGTTGAAGGATACAGTACGCCCCTCCGCCTCCAGCCGGTTGCTGATCAGCGCAGCAGTAGTTCCCTTGCCGTTTGTGCCGGTGACGGCGATCACCAGGGACGGCTTGCGGACGCGGGCCAGAAAGTCAGGACAGAGCTTGATGGCCAAAAGCCCCGGCCAGTCGTTCCGCTCCTGCCCCCGCAGCTTCAAAATCCAGGCGGCCAGCTTGGCGGCCCACAGGGCGAGATAAAATCGCAGCATGGTTGGTTGCCTTCCTCTTGGTTCGTTCTTCTTTGTTTGACAGAATACGACAATATTTCATTAGATTATAACATATTTTCCCCCCATTGGTACAGCGATATTTTCGCAATACACAGTCAAACTCGCATACCCGGTGGACTTACTTTCTTCTGAATATATATATTTTTTGTTATATACATTAATGTAGTGTTTTTGACAATAGCTCCCCTAAAGAGTAAAATAGATGTAGTTGGAACAAATTACAATAGGGGAGTATAAAGTTATGAACGTTTCATATGTGGCGCGGGTTCTGCGGGGCGCAAAGCTAAAGCGGATGTTCGAGAAAATCGACAGGATTCACGACAAGACGGGAAAAAGCAAGGCGGGACTGTTTTTCGATATGGTGGGCTGCGCCCTCCGATACGGAGCGGGGTACAACGACTATATCATCTTCGAGTTTTACAACCTGAGCCGGGCGGAGCGGAAGACCTATCTGACCCGGATGAAAAACAAGAAGCTCGTCACCTCCCTGAACGACCCGGTCAGCGCCCAGATATTCGACCAGAAGAATTTATTCGATGAGAAATTTGCGGAATATACCCACCGGGAAATTCTGGACATTGCAAAAATTGATTTTCCCCGTTTTCAGACGTTTCCCCAGGGGAAGGAATTTTTCTTCGCCAAGCCTTATGTTGGGGAGAGCGGCAAGGGCATCGAGAAAATAGAGGTGGGAAAATTCCCCTCCCCGGAGGCGCTGTGGGCCTATGTCACCAGCCCGGAAAAGCATTTCGGCGTGATCGAGGAGGTCATCGTCCAGCACCCCCAGGCGGAGGCGATCTATCCCCATTCCCTCAACTGTCTGCGGGTGGTGACGCTGGTCGTCGGCGGCCAGGCTCATATCCTCTATGCCGTATTTAAAACGGGAAACAACGGCCATTTTGTGGACAATATGGAGAGCGGCGGCGTGGCCTGTCACTTTGATCTGGACAAGGGCGAGGTGACAGGCCGGGGCCACACCTCCGCCCTGGTCTGCTACGACGCCCACCCGGAGACCGGGATTTCCTTTGTGGGCTATAAGCTTCCCTTTATGGACGAGATAAAGGACATGGTCAAGCGGGCCGCCCTGATGGTGCCTCAGATGCGGTATGTGGGCTGGGACGTATGCCTGACCCCGGACGGCCCCGCCCTGGTGGAGGGGAACGACTACCCCGCCTACGACTTTCCCCAGCTCCCCGACCCGGACAAGCCCAGAGTGGGCCTGATCCCCAAGCTGGAGGCGCTGGGAATCCGGGTATAAAAAAGACGGTTTATGCCGCATTTATCGCAGACGAGCGATTTTTGTCTTGACGGGCTATTCTTTTTGTGGTATTCTCTGTGGGCCAAGAGAAAATTTCATATTGGAGCCAAAAAGGAGAAATACCATCGTTATGAAAAGTCGTATTCTCGCCCTGATTCTGGCGGCCCTTATGACAGCGGCACTCTGTGGATGCGGAGGCGGCGAGTCAGCCCAGGGGAGCGCCGCGTCAGAGACGGCTGAAGCCGAGACCGCCGGAGCGGCAACGGACACAGCCGAGGAAACCACCGGCTCCACCGGCGAGCCCGTCTACGGAGGAGAGATCACCGTAGGCATCGCCGCAGAACTGGACAGCAGTCTTGACCCGCACGTTTCTTCGTCGCTGGCAGGAACCAGAGAGGTCCTATTTAATATCTTTGAAGGGCTTGTAAAGCCCGACACAGAAGGAAATCTCATCCCCGCCGTCGCCGAAAGCTACACCGTGAACGAAACCGCTGACGTATATACCTTCACCCTGCGTGAAGGCGTCAAGTTCCACAACGGAGAAACGGTAACGGTCGGGGATGTCGTATATTCGCTGACCAGAGCTGCGGGCCTGGACACCGGGGAGCCTTTAATGACCACCCTGTCCGGCATCGCCAGCGTGGAAGCCACGGACGACAGCACTGTCGTCGTCACCCTGTCCGCCCCGGACACGGAATTTCTGGCCTATATGACCGCCGCCATCATCCCGGAGGGGAACGACCCCGACGAGGAGCTGATCGGCACCGGGCCGTTCAAATTCGTCTCCCGCACCGTGCAGGAGAACGTCGTCATCGAGAAATTTGAGGACTACTGGGGAGAAGAACCCTATCTGGACAAAGTCACCTTCCAGGTCATCGAGGACAGCCAGACCATGGTGATGAGCCTCCAGTCCGGGGCCATCGACCTGGCCGCCCATCTGGACGCCAGCCAGGCGGCGGAGCTTTCCAGCCTGACCGTGCTGGAGGGCAGCATGAACCTGGTGCAGGCCCTGTATCTCAATAACGCCGTGGAGCCGTTTGACAACATCCTTGTCCGGCAGGCTTTGAGCTACGCCATCGACAAGTATGAGATCATCGACCTGGCCGGGGACGGGTACGGCACCGCCCTGGGCAGCAGTATGTATCCCGCCTTCTCCAAATACTTCGACGACAGCCTCACCGACTACTATGAGACCGACATCGAAAAGGCCAAGGAGCTTCTGGCCGAGGCCGGGTATGAGGACGGGTTCACCTTCTCCATCGCGGTGATCTCCAGCTACACCCCCCATGTGAACGCCGCCCAGGTCATCGTGGAGCAGCTCAAGCAGATCGGCGTCACCGTGGAGATCGAGCAGATGGACGCCACCACCTGGTACTCCGACGTATACCAGGGCCGGGACTTCCAGGCCACCATCAACGGCTTTGACGCCTCCACCCTGACCGCCTCCGCCATGCTCTCCCGCTTCACCAGCGACAGCAGCAAAAACTTCATCAGCTTCTATAACGATGAATACGACGCTGCCTATGCCGAAGCGGTGGCCACGGTGGACGAGGCCACCCAGATCGACCTGTTCAAGCAGTGCCAGACCATCCTGACCGAGCAGGCGGCCAACGTCTACATCCAGGATCTGGCAGAGTTTGTGGTCATGCAGACCAACGTGGGCGGGTATGAGTTCTATCCGCTGTACGTCATGGATATGTCCACCGTCTATCTCATGGGATAAAAAGTGCGCTATATAATCAAAAAAACCGGGGTACTGCTCGTCACCCTGCTTGTCATATCCCTGCTGGCCTTCCTGGCCTTCCAAATCATTCCGGGGGATCCCACCGCCCGCCTTCTCGGCACCGACTATACGCCGGAGCGGGCGGAATCCCTGCGGGAAGAGCTTGGCCTGACCGGGAATGTCTTCGTGCGCTACTGGAAGTGGCTCTCCGGCTTTGTCACCGGGGATATGGGGACCAGCTACAGCTATTCCATGCCTGTCAGCGAGGTCATAAATGGGAAGGTCGCCGTCACGGCGGCCCTGTCCCTGATGGCCTGGCTGATGGTGATCGGCATCAGCATCCCTCTTGGCGTTACGCTGGCCCGTTATCAGGGCAGCCGGGCAGACCGGGCGTTTGTGGCCATGAACCAGGTGTTCATGGCCATTCCGCCGTTCTTTCTGGGGATTCTCTTCACCTATGTGTTCGGCCTGGTTTTGAAGCTGTTTGTGCCGGGGGCCTTCGTCAGCTTCTCGGACAGCTTTTGGGGCTGCCTGGGGTATCTGGTGTTCCCGGCCCTTGCCATTGCCATCCCCAAGGCCGCCATAGTGACAAAGCTGCTGCGCTCGTCCATTATCGCCCAGATGGGTCAGGACTACGTCCGCACGGCCTACAGCCGGGGTAACTCCCGCTGGGGGGTGATCCGGGGCCATGTGCTGCGAAACGCCCTGTTGCCGGTGATTACGTTTCTGGCCATGACTTTGGCGGACATCGTGGCCGGCTCCATCATCGTGGAGCAGGTGTTCGCTCTGCCGGGCCTGGGACGGCTCCTCCTGTCCAGCATCAGCAACCGGGACTATCCCGTGGTGCAGTGCATCGTAGTGATAATCGCGTTTGTAGTCGTATTTATGAACTACCTGGCGGACATCGTCACCCAGTATATCGACCCGCGGGTCAGATTGAGCTAGGCTCATTTTGATAAAAAGCGAGCTTTTTATCAAAATGAAGGGAGCAGCGGCCTGACCCGCGCACTCGCTACGCTCGCACACTGCACGCGCTAAGAGCCGTGCTTCGCACGGTTGCGCGTTTGCACACCGCCTGCGGGCGGTAGTCCCAGGCCGAGAAGAATTTTTTGCCACGTACACGCCGCGGCAAAAAATGATCCAACTTTATTTGCGCCTGCGGGCGCAAACTCTGCGAGGCCCTTTTCATTCAGAAACGGTTCTCTTTTGCTACGATATGATAACTTCAAAAAAAAATAAAACGCTGCGGGCCGGGGCTATTATCACCGCCGCCATGCTTCTTATCATCATCATAGGAGCCTTCTGGACACCCTATGACCCGAACGCCATGGACGGCTCCGCAAAGCTCCAAAGTCCCAGCCTGGCCCATTTGCTGGGAACCGATAACTTTGGCCGGGACATCTTCTCCCGCGTGGTGGAGGGGGCCGGAGCCACCTTTGCTATCGCCGCCGCCACGGTGGCCATCGGCCTGGTGGTGGGCATGATCATCGGCGGGCTGACCGGGTATTACGGGGGCTGGCTGGACGAGGTGCTTATGCGGATCTGCGACGCCATCGCCGCCTTCCCCAGCATACTGCTGGCCCTGGTGCTGATCGCCCTGTTCGGCTCCGGCAGATACAAAATCATCCTGGCCCTGGGAATATTGTTCATTCCCAGCTTCGCCCGCATCGTCCGCTCCGAGGTGGTAAAGCAGAAAAGCATGGACTACGTCCGCAGCGCCAAGCTCATGGGCGTGGGGGATATGCGGATATTGTTCGTCCACATCATGCCGAACATTGTGCCGGTGCTGCTGTCCACGGTGGCCATCGGCTTTAACAACGCCGTGCTGGCGGAGGCGTCCATGAGCTACCTGGGCGTAGGCGTGCAGCCCCCGGATGCAAGCCTGGGCCGTATGCTCAGCGAGGCCCAGACCTATCTCATGTCCGCCCCGTGGTACGCCCTGTCCGTGGGCCTCGCCATCGTCCTGCTGGTGCTGGGCTTCGGTCTTTTAAGCGACGGATTGGGAGGGCGATACGATGCTTGAGCTGAAGGATCTGCGTGTAAAATTCCTGTCCACGGGCCGCCAGGCCGTGGACGGCGTCAGCCTTTCCATGGCCCCCGGCGAACGGCTGGGCCTGGTAGGGGAATCCGGCTCCGGCAAGACCGTCACGGCCATGGCCATCTCCGGCCTGATCGAGCGGAGCGGCGTGGAGCTGTCCGGCCAGGTGCTGTTCGAGGGACGGGATCTTCTCTCCTGCCCCCGGCAGGAGCTGCGGGCCGTGCAGGGGCGGGACATCGGCGTGGTGTTCCAGGAGCCCATGACCAGCCTGAACCCCCTGATGAAGGTGGGCCGCCAGGTGGAGGAGGCGTTGCGTCTGCACACCGACTTATCCCCCCAGGAGCGAAAGGCCCTGGCCCTGGAGGCCATGGAGCAGGTGGGCCTGCCGGAGCCTCCCGTCGCCTATGAAAAATACCCCCATCAGCTCTCCGGCGGTCAGCGCCAGCGGGCCATGATCGCCGCCGCCATGGTGATACACCCCAAGCTCCTCATATGCGACGAGCCGACCACCGCCCTGGACGTCACCGTCCAGGCCCAGATCCTGTCCCTGCTGGGGGATATAAGCCGCCGGTACGGGGTAGGGATTCTGCTGATAAGCCACGACCTGTCCGTGGTGCGCCGCCTGTGCGAGAGCGTGGCGGTGATGTATCGGGGGCAGATCGTGGAGCGGGGGCAGACGGAGGACGTGTTCCAAAACCCTCAGGACGAATACACCAGGCGGCTCATCGCCGCCATACCCACGAGGAAGCGCCATGAATGAACCAGTGCTGGAAGTGAACGACCTGTCCGTCACCTATACGGACAAAAACGTCTTTGGCCGGGGACGCACCTTTCAGGCCGTGAAAAACGTCTCCTTCCAGGTGCGCCAGGGGGAGATTCTGGGCCTGGTAGGGGAATCCGGCTGCGGCAAGTCCACCCTGTCCAAGGCCATATTGGGGATGCTGCCCCCAGGAACGGTTCAGGGCCAGATCATCCACCATACCAAGCGCCCCCAGATGGTTTTTCAGGATCCCTTCAGCAGCTTAAATCCCGCCAAGACCGTGGGCTGGATACTGGAGGAACCCCTGCGGGTCTTCGGCAAATACGACGCCGCCGAACGGAAGCGCCGGGTGCTGGATATGCTGGAGCGGGTGGGTCTGGAGCGGGAATACGCCGACCGGCGGCCCAGGGAGCTTTCCGGCGGCCAGCGGCAGCGGGTGTCCATCGCCGTGGCGCTGATACAGCGGCCCAGATTCATCGTGGCGGACGAGCCGGTCTCCGCCCTGGACGTGACCATCCAGGCCCAGATCTTAGACCTTCTGTGGGATCTCCGGCGGGAGCTGGATTTGAGCTATCTTTTCATCAGCCATGACCTGAACGTCATCTATTCCATCTGCGACCGGGTCATGGTCATGGAGGCGGGCCGCATCATCGAGGAGGGGCCGGTGGAGCAGGTATACGACCACCCGCAGCAGGAATACACGAAAAAGCTCCTCCAGGCGGTGCGCTGATGCAATACGCCCGCGTCGTCCCCGCCCGGTTCATCGACCGGCCTAACCGTTTCATCGCCCATGTGGAGCTGGGGGGCCGAACCGAGACCGTCCATGTGAAAAACACAGGCCGCTGCCGGGAGCTTCTGGTTCCCGGCGCGACGGTTTATCTTGCCGATTCCCAGGCCGTCCCCGCCCCCGCCAGGCGGAAAACCCGCTATGACCTGGTGGCGGTGGAGAAGGGAGACCGGCTCATTAACATGGACAGCCAGGCCCCCAACGCCGCCGCTCTGGAGTTTTTACGCGCCGGGACGCTCTTTTCCCCGGACTGCGCCGTCAGGCCGGAGCTGACCTGGGGGGACAGCCGGTTTGATTTTGGGATATACACCCCCGCGCTGGCCCTGCTGGAGGTGAAGGGCGTCACCCTGGAGCAGGACGGAGTCGTCCTCTTTCCCGACGCCCCCACCCAGCGGGGAACCAAGCACCTCCGGGAGCTGGCCGCCTATCCGGGGGAGAGCTATGCGCTGTTCGTCATCCAGATGGAGGGGGTGAAATACTTCGCCCCCAATCAGGCCACCGACCCCACCTTCGCCGCCGCCCTCCGGGACGCCCAGGCCGCCGGCGTCCATATCCTGGCCTATGACTGCCTCGTCGCCCCCGACAGCATGACCATAAACCGCCCCGTAGAGGTGCGGCTGTGAAGGCAGGGCCGGACGAGGTCGGAGCGTCTGGAAAACGATAAAGCCCGGAACAGACGGGGACGGCATAAACGGGCCGTCCCACATATCTTTTTCCCAAATAAAAACAGCGGGCCTCCTTGCGGAGGCTCGCTGCTGTTTTCCTGGCTGCTTTCACAGCCGGGGTTATATTAGGCCTTGTACCAGTCAGGCTCGTTGCTGTGCTCGAAGACGTAGGGGTTCTCAATCTTCCCTTCCTCGACCTGCTTGAACCACTCACCGGCCTTCTTGGGCATGGTGCGCCAGGACTCAGCGGTCTGGGGCTGCTCCATGTCGGTGGTGGCATAGCGCCAGTCGTTGACACGAGAGATGTACTTCTCGTCCTGCTGAGCGGAGTTCTCGTCGCCCAGGGAGCCGTCGGCGATGCGGAGGAGGGAGCCGTACTGCTCGGAAACAGTGTGCAGCTTCAGATCCTCGACGAACAGCTTCTTGAGAGGACGCTTGGCAAGGTTGGCCATGATGGTGCGGTTCTCATAGGGCATGGTCTTCCACATACGGGCGATCTCCCAGGCGCGCTCCAGGGCCTTGCCCTTGGGAACAACCTCGCTGACCATGCCGCCGTCCAGCATATCCTGAGCGGTGAACTGACGGGTGGTCATCATGTAGTAGTTGCCGCGCTTGGTGCCGAAGAAGTGCTGAGCCATCAGGCCCATGCCGTCGCCGGGAACCAGGCCGCCCTGGGCATGAGGAACCTCCATCTTGGTGTCCTCGGTGCAGATGGTCACGTCGCACAGCATGGCGGAATCCCAGTGGAAGCCGGGGCCGGGGATGGCGCCGATGGTGGGAACATCCAGGTCGAACACCATGTTCTTGATCAGGTTGGTGTCGTCAAAATACTGATGCTGGAAGCGCTGGGTGGGCAGCTCGGAATAGGTCTCCCAGCCGTTGGCGTCGGACTCGATCATCCAGTTGTCGCCCACGTGGGTGAAGATGATGATCTCGTTCTTCCAGTCCAGGGACAGGATACGGGTGAGCTGGCTCATGGCCCGGTGGGACATGCCGCTGTGGTGCATGGGGCCGTCCTTAGTGTGCCAGGTCACCTGCAGGATGCCGTCCTCACGATACAGGTCGGCGAAATCCTTAAACCACTCTTTGTACTCGTCAAGCTCAGGCAGCTTGACATAATCGGCCAAAGGCTGTGCCATAATGATGATACCTCCTAAAGATAATAAAAGTTTTTAGTGTTTGAAACTCTATGATAAACCTTGCATAAGGATTTATCCTTCGTTCACGCGCCGGAAAATCCGAAGCTCCAGAGCCAAAATCAGCGCTTGGAGAACTGGGGGGCGCGGCGGGCGGCTTTGAGGCCGTATTTCTTCCGCTCCTTCATGCGCGGGTCGCGGGTCAGGAACCCGGCGGCCTTCAGGGGAGCGCGGTAATTTTCATCCACCAGCAGGAGAGCGCGGGCCACGCCGTGACGGATGGCGCCGGCCTGGCCGGTAACGCCGCCGCCGGAAACGGTGGCTTCGATGTCTACCTTGCCCAGGGTGCCGGTAGTCACCAGGGGCTGACGGACGATGAGCTTCAGGGTCTCAAGCCCAAAATAGTCGTCGATGTCCCGGCCATTGATGGTGATCTGGCCGTTGCCGCCGGGGATGAGATGGACGCGGGCCACGGAGGATTTCCGGCGGCCAGTGCCGTACATATAGGGACGCTTGGACTGATAGGTAGCCATTAGTTGTTGCCTCCTTCCACATACACCTCAGGCTTCTGAGCCTGATGGATATGCTCCTCACCCCGGAAGATGCGCAGACGGGTGAGCTGATTTTTCGCCATAGCATTTTTCTGCAGCATACCGCGCACAGCGATCCGCATGGCAAGCTCCGGCTTCTCCACCATCAGGCGGGAATACTGTGTCTCGTGCAGGCCGCCGGGATACCCGGAGTGGGTGCGGTAATATTTCTGCTCCAGCTTCTTGCCGGTCAGAACAGCCTTTTCGGCGTTGATGATGATAACATAGTCGCCGCAATCAACATGGGGGGTGTAATCAACCTTCCGCTTGCCCCGCAGCAGGTCTGCAGCGATGACGGCGGTTTTGCCCATGGGCTTGCCCGCAGCGTCGATCACATACCATTTGCGGACGACGTCGGCAGGCTTGACCATAGTCGTACTCATTGTGTTCTCCTCCGCTAATCTAAAATAATAGTGAATTTATTTGACAAAGGCTTTCGCCTTCGGTAAACTATTCCAAACGACTTATTTTATAGCACAGTTGCGGTAATATGTCAACAGTGAAATTGAAAATTTCCTGTTAAGCTCCGTTTATCTCCCGATTTCTCTTTTAAGCTCCCGATAACTCAATTTTAAATTTATCCACTTCTCACGGCGCGGCCAGAACCGCGCGCAGAACGGAAAGGAGGGGCGCTGTGTATCAGCTTCATATAGAGGGAACGACCTCCCGGCGGCGGGGAACGCTGATCGCCCTGCTTCTGGTCATGGCGGGGGGCTACGTCCTGCTGTCCGACCTGATGGGCGGAACGCTTTTCGCGGCCCAGGTCGGGGACAGCTATACCCTCCAGACCTGGAACTGGCTTCAGGGCCGGATGTATATTGAAAACGGAGAAAGCTACACCTGGCTGGAGCTGGCCATTTATCAGGACGTTTATTATGTATCCTTCCCCCCTGTCCCCTCCGTGCTGCTGATTCCATGGGTGATCCTGTTCGGCATGGACGTTCCCAGCAACCTGATCTGCGGCCTTTACGGCCTGATCAGCGCGGCCCTGGCCTATGAGATCATGCTGACGCGGGGCCGGGAGGAGAGAACCGCCGCCTTTTGGGCGCTGTTCACGGTGTGGGGCAGCAATATGCTGTGGATGACCACTGACGGCAGCGTCTGGTTCCAGGCCCAGGCCCTGAACATGATGTTCTGCCTGGCGGGGGTGCTGGCCGCCTTTCGGGGGCGGCGGGCCTGGGCCACCGCCTTCCTGGCCCTGGCGGTGGGATGCAGACCCATGAGCGCCGTGTTCCTGCCGGTGTTCTTTTTCCTGTTCGTCCGGGAGGACAGACAGGAATACGGACTCCGCCAGGCTGTCCTGCGCCAGTGGCGGTGCCTGATCGGGCCGGTTATCGTAGCCGCCGGGCTGATGGCCTACAATTATGCACGGTTTGGCAATCCCCTGGAATTTGGCCACAACTATCTGCCGGAATTTGTCCGGGCGGAGCATGGACAGTTCCACATCAGCTATCTGTGGCCCAACCTGAAGCAGATCCTCTTCGGCCCCATTTCCATAACGGGCGGGCGGCTGAGCTTTTCCCTTTATAACGGGTTTATGTTTTATATCGCAAATCCCCTGTATCTGGTGATGTTCGTCTATGCCGCAGAGAGCCTTTTCCATCCCGACCGCCGGGGCGGCGGTCTGCTGCTGGCAGGCATAGGGACAGAGCTTCTGCTGCTGTGTATGCACCGCACCATGGGGGGCTGGCAGTTCGGGGCCAGATATACCTGCGATATGCTGCCGTTTGCCCTGATGTATCTGGCTCTGCGGGACAGGCCCAGGGCCAGAACCTGGGAGCTGACCGTCGGCGGCCTGGCCGTGGCTTTTAATGCCTACGGCGTAATTTATATGTATCTATATGGGTAATCATCTGCGATAAAAGCAAAGTATTCTTTTCATCGCCCGCGTTTTGTGGTATACTGTTTTCAAAGATAAAGGGAGAGGGAAGCGCTATGGATAACGAAAAAACCAGCCTGCTGTTTTTCCAGCACGAGGACAACTGGCAGGACATCAAAAACGCTACCATGAACACCATCGGCAAGACGAAGGGTTCCTACCCGGATTCCAAATGGAAGCGGGAGCTTATTCTGGCGGAACACTCCCCCATCCGCAAGCTGAAATTTTCCTGGCGGTGGACAAATCTGCCCTATTGGGTCAGCGTCCATTTTGTCCGGCATAAAATCGGCATAGAACATTTTGTGAAAACCCAGCGTTCCGACCGCACGGGGGTGGACAGAAACGAGCTGCCCCAGGGCGCGCTGGTGAACCACGAGTGCGAGGCGGACGCCCAGGCCCTGATCACCATCAGCCGCAAGCGGCTTTGCAACTGCGCCAGCCCGGAGACCCGCGCCGCCTGGCAGCTTGTGAAGGACGCAGTGGCCCAGTGCGAGCCGGAGCTGGCAAGCTGCATGGTGCGGGAGTGCATATACCGGGGCTTCTGCCCGGAGATGTTCGGCTGCGGCTTCGATAAGACCGAGGCGTTCCAAAAGGAAAGAGAAGCATACGTCAAAGGCTGAAAAGGCTGAATCGTTAAAATATACAACAAAATTGACTTAAATTTGTCTATTTTACCACTTGCGTTATTTTTCACAGTGTGGTATCTTATAGACACAGGCAAGAGCCTTTTAAATATAAAGACTCGAAGGCCGGAAAAAACAATTCGCTACCGGCCAACCCCTGAAGGAAGCCATAGACCAGATGTGAACATCAGTTGGCGCAAAAGTGATCTCGCTTGGAGTGTATAAGAAAAAGGATTGCGTCCGAACGTTGAATCTAAAGTGGCTGTGGCAGCGGGGGAAAATCTGAAGAAAGAGAGGTAACCATGGATGTTAGATACTAAGAATTCACAGAAATAACCCTTGACCCGGAAATGTGAGGTCAAGGG
>JAJPYE010000045.1 GCA_021205095.1 Oscillospiraceae bacterium
TGAGGACAACAACTCTGAGGACAACAACTCTGAGGACAACAACTCTGAGGACAACGACTCCGAGGACACCAGCTCCGGCTCCGACAGCAGCGGCACCGACTCCGGCGACAGTTCTGGCTCCGGCAGCAGTGGTACCGACTCCGACACTGGCTCTGAAGATGAAATTACCCTAACCATCAGCGCCGACAATGCCGACAACGCCGACGACTCCGACTCCAGCGACGACTCCGGCGATGGTTCCACCGTCACCTATCAGCAGGCCAACGGCTTTGTCAGCGGCCAGGAGTACATCATCGGCATCCAGAGCGACGGTAAGTTCTATGCCGTGGGCAATAGTGGCGGCACTATTGTCGCGGTGGAAACTGATATTGCAAACCCTGGTGAATCCGTTATCTGGACAGCTAATGGAAGCAGCAAGGCAAGCCTAGAAAATAATGGAATTTATCTTTACTACAGCTCAACAGCGCTGACAACAAAAACAGAAGAAAAGTCTAACTGGAGCTACGGCAGTGGTATACTGACATATACTGCCGGCGGCAATACCTATTATGCCGGCGCTGTCAACGGCAGTGGCTTTGCCTGTGCGCAAAACGATAGCTCTGTGGCTGCAACCTACGTCATCTATACCTCCGGCACTGAACTGGGGACTTCCAGCAGTGACTCTGGCTCCGGCGATGGCGGCGATGGCGGCAGCGGCTCTGACAGCTCCTCTGCCACTTACACGGCCAGCGACACGGTGACGGGCTATGTGTCCTTCGTTGTAAACGGCTACAGCTTCGGCATTGAGCGGGGTTCCGTCTCCGTGGTCGCGGCCACTGAGACCGATTCCGGGCTGTCTGTGACAACCTCCAACTATCTGGAGGCCACAACCGTGGAAGGCGGCTTCACCCTGTCTGTGGAGGATCCCCCAGGAACCGTAGCTTATCTGGTCATTGAAAATGGTGAGCTGGGCCACGCCTCCACCGCAAGCGGCTACTGGACATACACCAACGGCGTCCTGGCCTACGTGGATGGCGGCACAATTTATTATATCTCCGATGCCACCGCTGACAGCATCACTGTTACCACAGACGTCAGCAAAGCTGCAACAGTTACTCTTTATACCGGCACCGCCGCCCCCAGCAAGGGCGATCCCCCCGATTCCTCCACCAGCGAGGCGGACGAGGACGCTCCTGTCATCGTCACCCAGCCGGAGGCTGTGGATTATGTATATGCCAACTCTGGTTATGACGCTCCGGTATACACCATTGAAGCCCAGCTTCCTGAGGGTTCCACTGCCACCGGCATATACTTTGTCTGGTATGTGGACGATGAAGTGGTTTATGAATCCGGCAAAATCAGCTGCTCTGTCGACGAGATTGTTTCCAGTACCTACACCGGCACCGACCTGCAGGGCCTGGACGCTGGCGTCTACACAGTCTATTGTGAGGTTTACTGCAATGTAAAGGATGATAGCACCGGCGAGCCTGTCAAGCACAGCGTTGACTCCACGATGGTCTCCTTCGTCGTATGCACCGGCGTGTTGGAAAACTCCTTCCTCACCTTCTCCGACGTGCATGAAACCTTCACCAACATCGGCGTCGCTATCAATGACACCATCACCCTTTACGGCGGCCTGATCCCCGCGTTGATCGTATGCACCGGCGACTGGGCCAACAGCTATTACACCGGCACCGATGAAAGCAACATCGACACCACGCTTCTGAACTATATCGCCGTCATGACAGCTCAGGCCGGCGGTATTGACATCGTGTTCGTATCCGGCAACCACGATAACAGCATCGCCGCTTCCACCGCCACGGCGGAGTCCAATCTGGCGGACACAACCGACTTCGAAGAGGACGGCGTAGGCGTTATTTACGACAGCGGCTACGACAGCGAGGACGTAGGCTCCAGCGCCGCCAACACAGGCCTTGTGGTCTTCGGCATCAACTATGAGGCGCTACTGCAATCTGACGGCTCCTACAGCTACGCAACAGTTCTTCCCCAACTGAAAGCTTTCCTGGAAGATCTGAGCCAGAACTATGAGGGGCAGCTTGTGGTCATCTCCGCCCACGCGGGCCTGCACCAACTGGACGACTGGAGCGGCAACAACGACTACAACGTGGATATGTCCGCCGACATGGTGGAGCTGCTCAACTATTACGCCACAGAGTACGGCATGGACATCATGTTCTTCTTCGGCCACGACCACTCCAAGGGCGAGTCGGAGTTCTATCTCGCTCCCGGCGATGAAATCACCAGCACTGTGTCCTATGCCGACCAGACCACCAACACCTATACCCTGGCCTTCACCTACGCCCATGCCGGGTATATCACCAACACCATCGGCGGTGTGGAAAACTACACGCTTGTGACATGGGATATGGATACCATCGTGCGCTCTATGTATGTGGCCGACGGCACCCATACGCTGAATGATTCCCTCTCCTTCGAGCTGGATCGTGTGGCCGAGTTCCCGGAAGATCCTCCTGCGGATCCTGAACCTACAGAGCCTGCGGAGCCTGAACCCACTGAGCCCGTTCCTACAGAACCTGCGGAACCTGAACCCACTGAGCCTGTGGCTCCTCCTGACGACGGCACTGAGCCTCCTCCTGATGGTGAAGGCGGCGGCCAGGGAGGCCCTGGCGGTAACAGCAACGGCGCCTCCGGCGAGCCGAAGACCGGCGATGAAAGCAACACCCTTCTGTGGCTGATCGTTCTGGTGCTTTGCGGCGCAGGCACAACTGCCATCATCCTCCTGCACAAAAAGCGCGGGTAATCAAACAGAAAAACATTCCGGCACATAACAGCTACCGCCGCGAAGCAATAACACGCTTCGCGGCGGTTCTTTTGTCTTTGGGGCCGGGCGGTTTTTACCGCAGAAAGCCCTCCAATATTTTCTCCTCGGCTTCCTCCTCGGTCAGGCCCAGGGTCAGAAGCTTCAGGATCTGCTCACCGCTGATGCGGCCAATGGCGGCCTCGTGAATCAGGGTGGCGTCCACGTCGTTGCAGGCGATCTCCGGGATGGAGCGGGCCTTGGCCTGGCCCATAATAATGGCGTCGCAGGACACATGGCCGAAGCAGGGGGCGTTGCCCTGCACGCGGGGATAAAAGGTCTGGCAGGAGCTGTCCTGGGCCACGGAACGGCTGATGACGCGGGCCTTGGCCCCGGCCCCGTTCAGGAATACGTCCATCTCCGAGACGGCGGTCTGATCCTGGTGGGTGCAGAGCTTTTCCTGGATGATGATCTCCGCCCCCGGCCCCACCTCAGCCTTGGTGTAGCGCTTGGTGTCGTCCACGCCCCGGATCTGGGAGGTGTCCAGGGTGATAGAGGCCCCCTCCTCCAGGTATATCTCCGTCACCGGGTTCAGGATCCGCTTGCCGGTGCCGGTTCCCTCGCCGTAATGCTTCTCCTTATAGACCACGGAGGCGTTTTTCCCGATGTGGAAGGTATGGATGCCGTCATGCTGGGAATCGTCGCAGCCGCAGTTATTGATGCCGCAGCCTGCCACGATCTCCACCTGGGCCCCCTCCCCCACGTAAAAGTCGTTATACACCTTGTCCTTAAAGCCGGACTTGGTCAGCACCACGGGGATGTGGACGCTGCCGTGGACGGTGTGGGGGGCGATATACACGTCGATGCCGTCCTTGTCCGTCTTGGTGACGATTTCAATGTTCTTCGTATTGCGGCGCTGGGCCTTGGCCCCGTCCACCCGGATGTTCACCGCCGAGTCCTGGGGAAACTCATGTCCGTCGGCAATCTGATCCAGCACGCCGCTCACAACGTCGTTCAGCATCCCTGTTCCTCCATGCGACCGCAGGCAGACACGGTCTGCCCCATGATTTTCGGATATATCTCCTCCTGGGAACCCTGGGCGGCCACCTGTCCCCCGTCGATGAGGACGATCTCGTCCGCCTGGGCGATGAGCCGCTCCTGGTGGGAAATGATGATAAGGGTGGCCTCCTTCCGGCGGCTGATGGCCCCGAAGGTCTCCGTCAGCTTGGAGAAGCTCCACAGGTCGATGCCGGCCTCCGGCTCGTCGAACATCATCAGGCCCCCGCGATGGGCCAGGATGGTGGCGATCTCGATGCGCTTGGCCTCGCCCCCGGAGAGGCTGTCATCCATGTCCCTGTCCACATAGTCCTTGGCGCACAGGCCCACCTGGGTCAGGTAATCGCAGCACTCCAGGCGGCCCATATCCCGCCCGGAGGCGATTTTCAGCAGGTCATATACCGTCATGCCCTTGAACCGGGGCGGCTGCTGGAAGCCGTAGCTGACCCCCAGCCTGGCACGCTCGGTGACGGAAAGGCCGGTAAGCTCCTGCCCGTCCCACTGGATGCTGCCGGAGGTGGGAGTCTCCAGCCCCATGATCAGCTTCGCCAGGGTGGTCTTTCCCCCGCCGTTGGGGCCGGTGATAACCGTAAAGCTCTTGTCCGGCAGGGTCAGATTGAGATTTTTGATAATCTCCTTCTCGCCCCCCTCGCCGGAAGCGGTATAGCACAGGTTTTCGATTTTCAGCATTGCTCCAGCCACCTTTGGTCATCCGGCTCAAACACCACCCGTTCATAGGCCGGAACGTCCATCAGAACGCCCGTCCAGTCGGAGTGGATGTCGCCGTTTTGCTTGATGAGTACGTCGTACAGAATATCATAGGTGACGCCGTCCTCCCCCGTCTCCACAATGGTGCTGTAGGGCAGGGTGCGGTGATAGGTGATTTCGATCCCGTCATGCTCGAAGTGGTAGCCGTTGCGCATACGGCAGCCGTCCAGGCCGTGATAGGTGAAAAACCGCTTCAGGTCGTGGAGGATCTTGTCGTCCTCCTCCCGGTACAGGTTTTCCGGGGTGGTGTCCGTGTAGTCATAGCGGAACTGGATGGACACATGGCGGTTCTTCCACCGCTCCACAAAGGCGGGAAGCTGCTCCGCCGGGTAATTCTTCCACAGCACGCAGTTGACGCGGGCCGGAACCGGCAGGCGGCCTATCAGCTCGTCCGGGGATTCCTCCACATAATGCTGCATATGGCGGGAAATGTTGACGCAGGTGATTTTCTCCTGATTCCGGCGGAAGAACTCCAAAATTTCCTCCTCCGGCTGGTCTTCAAACACAGGCAGAGTGGTGTTGATGAACACCCGATGGGTGGTGGGGATGCAGTCCAGCATGATCTGCAGGGATTCCAGGTTGGACATCGGTTCCCCGCCGGTGAACACAAAGTCGCACCGGGGCGTTATGCCGTCCAGACGCCGGATGCTGTCACATATTTTCTCCAGGCTGAAGCCTGTGGTGTCCGCATATTCCTGCTTGTTGATGCAGAACGGACAGTGGTTGCGGCAGTCATAGGGAACAAACACGGTGACGGTCGCGCCGCCCTCTCTGGTCTTGTAAGGGTTGGCCATTGGTCTTTCAATCCTTCTGTATATATCAAAATTTTTGTAAACAGTATTTCTACCCAAAGCGATATTCTACCACGAAATTCCTAAAAAATAAAGGCATTTTGCTGACAATGTTTTAGCAATTCGCACAACCGCAAATCCCCTGCCGACAGAACTGCCGGCAGGGGGTTTTAAGGTTAGTCTATGAAAGTTTTTCTAAGGAATCCTTCTTACTTTCCGCTGCGCTTTTTGCGGCTGGCAGTGACGACGGTCACGCAGGCCAGGCCCAGAGCGCCGGCAGCCAGGATGGCGATCCACAGGCCAAGGCTGGCATCATCGCCGGTTTTGGGCGGTTCGCCGGAAGCGGGGGTGGCGCTGGGAGTAGCAGACGGATCGGCGCTGGGTGTGGGCGAAGGTGTCACAGGCACCTCTTCCACATCGTTTGTCACCGGGTCGGTGCTGACCGCCGCAGCGTTTCCGATCTGGACGCTGGCGGTGTTCACTACCTTGTCTCCGGCGGCGCTTTCGTTCACCTGCGCCGTCAGGGTGACGGTTCCAGCCTCATAGGCCGCCGCCTCGATCGTCCAGGTGACGGTCTTGCCGTCCGCGCCCAGGGTACCGCCGGACACCCAGGTCAGGCCATCCTCCAGCACGTCGGTGATCGTCACGGTGGCGGAAGTGCTGTTGTTGTTATAGTAGCTGATGGTATAAACCAGGGTATCGCCCACGGCGACCTGGGTATCCGCGCCCACGTTCACTGTCTTGACGGGTTCAGTCGGGTCGTCCGGGGTCAGGGGGTTCGCGACGATGTTGGTGGTGTAAGCGTTCTCCCCGATCGTCACGACGGCCTGGTTATCCACGGTGGCGTCGCCGGTGGAATCGGCGGTCTTCGCGGCCTCCGTCACGCGGACGGTCAGGGTCACGGTACCGCGCTCATAAGCCTCGGCGGTGAAGGTGGGCCACTTGACGTAGGTGTCCTCCTCATCGGCGAACACATCCTCTGCGGTCAGGGTCGCGCCGGTCTGGTCGGTGGCGGAAACGAACTCCACGCCGGGATCCAACTGGTCAGTGATGGCGATGTCCGCCTCCACTGCATAGTAGTTGTAATAGCTGATGACATAGGTGATCTCATCGCCCACGGAGACGGTCGCGCCGTCATCCTCAAAGTCCTCATCCCCGTCGGTATCCACGGTCTTGACGGGATCCTCCGGCTCATCGTCCACGGGGGTCGTCACCAGGTTGGTGGTGTAATCATTGTCGCCGATGGTGACGACGGCGTCATTTTCCACCTGGGTCACGGCGGTGCTGTTTACCTCCACCGTCAGGTCTACCGTGCCGCCGGTGAAGGCGCTCACGCTGTCGATCGTCCAGGTGACGGTGTGGGTAGCCTCGTCATACACGCCGCCAGCGGTGGCGGACACGAAGTCCACATACTCGTCCAGCGCGTCCACAATGGTGACGGCGGCGGCGGTGTTATTGTGGTTATAGTAGCTGATGGTATAGGTGATCTGGTCGCCCACGGCCACGTTCGCGCCGCTCACGCCAGCCTCACTGGCGGCGGAAACCACCTTCTCCGGGTCGCTGGGTTCATCCGGGTCGATGGGGTTCACCACGATCTCCGTGCTGTTTTTCACCTCGCCCACGGTGACGTCGGCCTGGTTCTCCACGGTGGCGTCCGTCTCGCCGCTTTCGGTGGTCTTTGCGTTCTCGTTCACCTGCACCTGCAGGGTGACGGTTCCCGCCGTCAGCGGGGTGGCGTTCAGGATCGTCCAGGTGACGGTGTGGGCAGTCTCGTCATAGACGCCGCCAGCGGAGGCGCTGATGAAGTCCACGCCATCGTCCAACGCGTCCACGATGGTGACGGTGGTCGCCTCGCTCAGGTTGTTATAGTAGCCGATGGTATAGGTCAGCAGGTCGCCCACGGCCACGGTATCGTCGGCGTCATTATCCGTCGTGTCCTCATCTCCAACGTCCACGGTCTTGGTGGGGTCGGTGGGATCCTCCGGCTCCAGGGGGTTCTCTACGACTTCGGTGTAAGTAGCGTTGCTGTTGCCGATGTAGACAGTGGCCTGGTTCGCGATGGAGGCGGTGGTATCGTCGTTCACGCCATAGGTCAGAGAGTAGCCGTCCGCCACGTCGTAATCATTCACAGAGGCTTTGGCGTTCTCGTTCACCGTCACATACAGGTAAACGTCTCCGCTTGTGAAGGGCTGTACGGTGATTGTCCACACCACGGAGCGGGCGGGAACGGTTATCTCGCCAATCGTCGTGCCGTCGGCATAATAGACGCCTTGGGCGCTGGAACCGTAATAGTCCACGCCGGTATCCAGGGTATCCACGATATAGACTGTCTGGACGCTGGCCGTGTTGTTGGTGTAGCCAATCCGATAGGTCACGCGATCCCCGACGGAAACATATACTTCATCTTCGCTTTCCGTGCCTTCTTCGAGATCCCAAATGCTAATCAGCGTCTTGGTGGGAGGCGTTTCCTCTTCGTCCTCCAGGGGGTTCACGACGGTATCGGTGTAATAGGTGTCGCCTGTCACGGTCATTTCCGCCGTATTCTCCACAGTGGCGGCAGTCTCGCCGGTGGCAAGCGTTTTGGCGTTTTCGTTCACCTTCACGGTCAGGGTGACGGTGCCGTGCGCAAACGCCTCCGCCTCGATCGTCCAGGTGACGGTGTGGGTTGCGCTGTTATACACGCCGTCAGCGGTGGAAGACTCATAGTCCACGCCGGAATCCAGCGGGTCGGTGATGGTGACGGTGGCGGCAGTGTTGTTGCCGTTGTACCATTCGATTGCATAGGTGATGGTATCGCCCACGGAAACCTCGTTGTAGTAGCCGCTTGTTGCATCCTTGGTGGCGGTGATTTCATTTACATAGGTTTCTGTCTTCGTGACTGTGGGTTCCTCCGGCTGGCGGGTGTTGATGATGTTGCCCTCATTGTCATAGGTGACTTCATAGGTGTATGTCACGTCGTCAATTGTGACTGTTATTTGCCCGTCTTCGTTAGTCTTCTCCGTCACGGTGTAGGTGTACTCATAACCCTTCTGGTCATACTGGGGCAGGCCGTCCCCGGTGCCGGTGATGGTATAGTCGTTGTTGCTCCAGCTCACCGTGTAATCGGTACCCGATACCAGGGTTATTGTCTCGGTGCTGGCGCTGCTGCGGGTGACGATCAGGGTGACTTCTGCGCTGTTGTTATGTTGCAGGCCGCCGTCTATCCAGGTCTTGGTGCCGGTGAGGGGGATGTACTGCTGTGTGATGGTGTTGGTGATGGTGTAGCGGCTGGTGTCCGAGTTGGTGGAAGGAACGATCCCCGCCTCGTCTGCTCCATTATAGGTGGTGGTATAGGAACCGCTGCCGTTGTAGGTCTCCTCGACCTTGTACGTTATCTCTTTGCCGTCTTTGCTATAGACGGGCAGGTTCTCGATGTGCCAGTTGTTGGTGTTCAGGGTACCCCATACAACGGTGTAGCCACTGGTATAGCTATCGGTGTACTTCGTCCAGGTTTCACCGCCATCGGTGGAATAGTACAGGGTCAGGGTGACGTCTTGGCTGTTGTCATGCTCCAGATTGCCGTCCACCCAGACCTTGGTGCCGTAGATGGTCGTGGAGCCTTGGTCGAAGGTGTTGACGATGACGGAGGAAGTGGTGTCGGTCGTGCCGTCTTTGTTCCAGTCGGTGTTGTTTGTGCTTTCCGGGGTCACGCTCAAGGTGCCATCGCCCTTGTCGGCCACGGTGACGGTGATCAGGTGGCCATAGGTGGCGGTGTCCAGGGTCATGCCGTTGGTATCGCTGGCAGCGGCCTCGGTCACGCGGTAAACCCACTCGCCTACATCGTCCTGATCCACCGAAATGCTGGCCAGCGTCCAGTTCAGGATGGTGGTGCCGTCTTCCACGTCATCGGGGACAGTGACTTTAACGGTGTAGGTGCCATCGTTATTATCCGCGAAGTCCACGCCTGTTATGTTGGGGTTGGTCAGGGCAGGTGCGCCGGTGTCCAGCGCAGTGATGGTGAAGGTGAAGGTCTCCCCTGCGTTGAAGTCTCGGCCCTCCATTACCTTATAGGTGGAGAGGGTGCCGGTGCCGGTGGCAGTGTAGGTGTTCTGGAAAGCAACATAGTCAGACAGGGTGCCGCTGTATGCCGTCCAGGTGGTATCCGAATCGGGCGTTTTATCTTCATCAAACTGCACCCACTCAACGCTTGTCACTTTTAGAACATTGCCCTCAGACCCGACCACGACCTTTATCCAGCTTGTCTTGCTGTCATAGGTCATGCCGGTTTCGGTTCCCTTCTGTTCGTATGCCTTATAATAATAGGTTCCCTCGCTGCTATAGGTAAAGGTGCGGCTGAACGTGCTGTCTGCACCGTTTGTAACCGTTATGGCCGAGCCTTCTTCCGTGTAGGTGCCATTCTCGTATTTATACTCCTGCAAAATAACGGAGAACTCGCCCTCTTTGATTGTCCGCCCGGTCAGTACTTTGCGGACGATCATGAAGAAGTTGATTTCGCTTGGGCTGTATGTGTTGGTGAACGATGCGGTTTTACCTGAAACCGCCACATTCCCAGAGTCGCCTTCGCCATTATAAATGGTGTAGATTTCATAGCTGGATGTCAGCTTGCCGTCACTATCTGTAGACACGGTGACAACCAGCGTGTATACCGTGTCGTCATACTTGACACCGGCTGCGCCGCTGTTATATTCACGGATGGTATACACATATGTGCCAACCTCCGTATAGGTGAACGCTCCAGTTGTATACGTCCAGATCACTTTTGCCGGGTCGGTCGCGCCAATAGAGGTGGTTGCAGTACCCGTGGCGACCGTGGAGCCGCTGGTGTCCATGATATAGAAGGTGAAGGTCGTTTCTTCACTGGTTGTAATGCTATCGCTTGTATAGGTCTTGGTCACAGCCGGGAACAAGCCCGTCTGGTCTTGAATATTGATCTCCTGCTCCTGGTTGGTAACGCTGACCTCCACGGTGGCGTCGGCTGTCGTCAGATATATTACATAATAGCCATCCGTATTTGCAGTCACTGTCGTGCCGCCTACGGTGACGGTCACGGTATAGGCATGGTCGTTGGTTCCGGCCAGTACCTCTTTCAGGTAATAGGTGCCGAGAGGCAGGTCGGAGAAGGTATAGGTCATCACGTCCGACAGCGTCAGGGTGTGAGCGGCCACTTCGGTATAAGTGCCGGTCTGCGTGTCTTCATCATACTCATATGTATAGAGCTGCATGGTGAAGTTGTCATCGTTGTACTCGGCATTTGTTATTTCACCGCCGCTGGAATTTTTCAGGGTCTTTGTCACCTTCACGCTGGCGGTGTCCAGGCTGTTTTGCAGGGTGATGTTGACATACCCTTCTGCCGGGGTGATGGAAGCGTACTGCACATCGTCCCCGGTGTAATCCGTTTTGTTGATTCCACTGCCGGACACGGTGACTTTGTCCAGGGTGTAGCCCTCAACCTCAGATTCTTTGACGGTATAGATCAGCTTATTCCCCTCGGTGTCATAGACCGTCACGCCGGTCAGGTCGATCGTCCAGGTGTTGGTGCTTTCGCTCCAGGCGGCTGTGGTTTC
The DNA here is from genome assembly GCA_021205095.1 of Oscillospiraceae bacterium. Lineage (GTDB taxonomy): Bacteria > Bacillota > Clostridia > Oscillospirales > Oscillospiraceae > CAJOIG01. The sequence continues at coordinate 10,938 of JAJPYE010000045.1, forward strand.
GTAGGTGTATGTTTTATTATCTTTGCCGGTGGCGGTGATCGTCACGGTAAAGCTGCTGGTCTCAGGCCGGGTATTCCACTTGTTGCTGGCATCGACCCAGTTTTTGGTGATGTACAGCGTGGCGGTGCCGGTCACAGTGTTGGTGATGGTGGCGCTGGCGGTCTCGCCCTTTGTCACAGTTACTTCTCCCCCGCCGGAGACTGTCCAGGTGTAGCCGTTGGCGGTGATGGTGGTGCCGTTGGTCTCATAGACAGTGTAGCTGCCCACGGGGATGTCCTTCAGTGTAACGGAGCCATTCGCCGGGACGGTGACGGCTGCCACGCCGTCGGTGACGGGGTAGGTGTTGGTGCCATCAGAGACGCTGGTCACGCCATCGCCGAACCCTCTGACATAGAAGGTGAAGGTCATGCTGCTGGTATCAATGCTACCGTCCGCCTTGACCGTCTTGGTCAGGGTCAGGTCGCCGGTGTCAAGGGTGTTGGTGATGGTATAGCCGTCGGTGGCATTGCCGGTGGTTACGGACGAGTAGTTGGAAACTGTGCCTTCCTGAACGGTGTAGGTGCCGTCCTTGGGCAGGCCCTCCCAGGTGTATGTCCAGTTGTTCTCGGCGTTCAGGGTGACGGTGGCGTTCTCGCCGGAATACGTCGTGCCACCATCGAGAAGCGTAACCGTAACGCTCTCAGGCCGCAGGCCGTAGGCGTCGCCGTCATCGTCCCACGCCTTCGTCACGGTGACTTCGGTGGTCTCATCGCCGTAATAGTTGACCACATAGAAGGTCACGGAGGTCGTGGAGTCCACCTCTGCCTTGGCGCTGGTCAGGCTATCAAGGCTGTTGCTGGTGTTGGTGGCGGTCACGTTGCCGCTGCTGTCATAGGTGGTCGCCACATAATAGGTGACGGTTTTGATGTAGTTGTAGGTATTGCCGTCGGTTCCCGTGACGGAGGCGGCAGGGGTACTCTCCACCACATAGTAGTCGCCCACCACGGCTTCGCTGTAGTATACATAGCCGATGCTGCTTTTGGACAGCTCGATGGCTTTGGTATCTACGTTTTCGTCGTTCCCCGTATTGCCGTCGTTCCCGGTGGCGTCCCAAAGGGAAACGGTGAAGTTCTCGCTGGCAACGGACAGATAGCTGCCGTCAGCGCCCCGCACCTCCTTCACGATGGAGACGGTGCCGCCGGAATGGGTCGCAGAGAGGGTGAAGTCCATGCCGGAGCTGGAGCCCTGGAAGGTCTTGTTGGTAGTGGTAGACCAGTTATTGGGCAGGCCGGGGCAGTTGTTGTCGTTGTCCCAATAGCTGAAGGTGCCAAAGAACGTCATATCCACCGTATAGGTCTCGTTGGTGTCAGAGTCCGTGAAGGTGACGCTGGTGGTGAACCAGAAGGTATAATAAACCGGGTCGGACAGGGTGCCGACAGGGAAGGTTCCCTCAAACCGCACCTGCTGCGTGCCGTCCTGGCCGGTGCTGCCGCCAGCGCTCATGCCGGACACGGAATAGGAATAGCTGTTGCCGCTGCTGTCATAAGCGGTCAGGCCCCAGGTGTTGGTGGCGACGCCGTTTACATAGAAGTTACTGTTCGTCAGGGTGATGGTGGTGGTAAGCTCCTTGCCGTTGATGGTAAGGGTGGCTGTGGGATAAATGGAAAGGTCGATGTGATCAACGGTATTGCCGCTGTATTCGGTATATTCGGTATCGGTGTAGACCAGATAAATATCCGTAATGGCAGGGTTGCTCCAGTTATTGCCCAGAGACGTCCAGTTGGAGCTTGAGCTTTTGCGATACTGCCACTGGTTGTTATAGCGGAAGGACACCGCCGTATTCGCGCTGGAATAGCTGGCGCTGGTGGACACAAGGCCGGAATTGTAATAATAGGTCGTCTCCCCCACTACCACCGTGTAATACCCGGCCAGGTCGGACAGGGTAACGGTGCCGCTGAAGCTGGTGGGCAGATCTGTGGCGGTGATGGTGGCAGTGGAAAGCGCCGCGCCGGTGCTGTCCACAAAGTGAACGGTTATGGATTGCGTGCTTGTGCCGGAACCCCAGCCGCTGCCGCTGCTGTAGGAATAGGAAATGGTGTCGGTGGCATTGCTGACGCTGGCAACCGCCGCCAGCGAAATCCCATACTCCACACTCACGTTCACTACGCCATACTCCGAGAAGCTGCTGGCGGTGAAGGTATAGGAATCCTTACCGACCTGCTCGTTCTGGTCGGCTTCCACATACTCGACCACGCCCTCGTCGTCCATGTGGTAGACCAGGGCATAATCGGCTCCATCGGTGGCAAGGGTCAGGCCGCTGATGGTGACTTCCACCTCAGTGGCGGGCTGTACCTCTGCCCCGTTGGCATAGAAGGATATATCCAGGATGGCCGCGTCGACGACGGTGTAGGTCTCGTCATACTGGGCGAAGTCCTGCTCGGCCACGGCGGTCAGGAACGCCTCCGCGTCCGTCCCATCCACAGTCTCGACCGTCATGGTCACGCCTTTGGGGAACGCCCCCTCCGGGGCGGCCACGGTGACGGTGACGCCGGTGTCCGCGTCCGTCTGCGCAAGGGTCGCGGCGGGCATGGAGACGGCGGTCTCCTCCTCTTCGGTCTCCTCCTCCGCGGTAGCTGCGGCGGCAGCGCCGACGGCGACAGCTTCCCCGGTGGTGGTACTGACCTCAGCACCCCCCCCCAGTTTCGTCACTTGCCGGAGCTTCGTCCGTTACGGGTTCCTCCGCAACAGGTTCCTCTGTTGTGGATTCCTCCGCTGCGGGTTCTTCGGCTTCGTCTTCCTCCGTCCCGTCGGTCGATGCCGGGTCGGCGGTCACGGAAACGTTTGTTTCCCCGGAGGCGGTTCCTGTCCCGTCATCCACTGCGAAGGACGACAGCGGCGCTGCGCTCAGCATTAAGCAGAAGCACAGCATAAACGCCATAAATCGTTTGGTAAATCCCTTCATGTTTTTTTCCTCCTGTAAGGTCGGCATGAAATTACAACTTATATATTCCTCAAGCCTTTGGAAGCGGGCTTGTCGCTTGTTCGTTTGTCCCCGGCAGATATTTTTCCACCAGGTACTGGATCAGCAGCAGAAGATAATCCATCTGGGGTTTCAGGTATTCCTCGTTTTCAAACATGGCGTAATGGACGCAGATACGCCCAAAGGTGAAGATGACCGGCTCCACGGCCTCCGCCGGGACGCCGAACACGGCGGCGAACCGCCGGGCGTGGCCCTTATACCGCGTCACCATGTTCTTCACGAACTCCTGTCCATAGGATAAATAGTGAGGCGAGGTATAGACCTGATACATAAAGCGGTACTTCGGCCCATGCTCCTTGGCGTAATGCCTGGGCATTTCCCGGACGTACGGCTCGATCTCCGCCAGGGTTTTGGGAGAGCGGGCCAGAAATTCGTCGTCGATCTTCGCCATGCAGTAGGCGGTGGCTTCGATGATGATCTGTTCCTTGCTGTCAAAGTAGTTGAACAGGTTCGCCGGACTCATGCCGCAGGCTTTGCCCAACATTTTGACGTTGGTGGCCTCCAGCCCGTGTTCACACAGGCAGTCGTAACATCGCTCCAGCATCCAGTTTCTTTTTTCATCCTTCGTTTGCGGTTCGTTCAATATGCATCGCCCTCCCCGTTCGCAAATTAATGAATGGTCATTCAGTGTCTCCGTTTTCACACAATATCATGTGCGCAACAAAAAGTCAAGCTTTTTCTGGCAATCTGGCAACTTTTGTTAATTATAGACAAAACCGACCCCCCGATTTTTCAAGATGTTCACAGGCAACCATACAGGAACCATACATTTAATATACATATCGTCCCTCCCCTTTCCCATGAATCAAACGGTTACGAAGTGGAAAGACTATCTGTGCCATGGGAATCCATGGTCAGACGAGGGGGAATCATCCATGCAGTGCAAGGTGGAAATATGCGGTGTGAACACGGCGAAGCTGAAGGTGCTGAAAAACGAGGAGACGCGCGCTCTTCTGGCGCGGGCAAAGCAGGGGGATATGCAGGCCAGGGAGGAGCTGATCGCCGGGAATCTGCGGCTGGTGCTGTCGGTGATCCAGCGGTTCGCCGGGCGGGGAGAGAATGTGGACGACCTGTTCCAGGTGGGGTGCATCGGCCTGATCAAGGCCATCGACAACTTCGATATGTCCCAGGAGGTGAAGTTCTCCACCTACGGGGTACCCATGATTTCCGGGGAAATCCGGCGGTACCTCCGGGACAACAGCGCCCTGCGGGTCTCCCGTTCCCTGCGGGACACGGCCTATCGGGTCATGCAGGCCAGGGAGGAGCTGATGAACGCCGACCAGCGGGAGCCGACGGTGGATGAGATCGCCCATAAGCTCCAGCTTCCCACCGCCCAGGTGGTGATGGCGATGGACGCCATATCCGACCCGGTGAGCCTGTTCGACCCGGTTTACAGCGACGGGGGCGAGAGCATGAGCGTGATGGATCAGATCGGCGACAGCAAGAATACCGACGCCGCCTGGCTAGAGCGCATCGCCCTGACCGAGGCGGTGGACAGGCTGGGAGAGCGGGAAAAGCGGATCTTATCCATGCGGTTTTTTGACGGGAAGACCCAGATGGAGGTGGCCGCCGCCATCGGCATATCCCAGGCCCAGGTGTCCCGCCTGGAAAAAAACGCCGTCGGCCAGATCAAAAAGGCCCTGTTTCCTGCCTGAGGAGCGGGGGACGCAGTGCCGACGGGGGAACCCCTCCACCGCCCTTGTAACGTAGTGCCTGCGAGGGAACCCCTCCACCGCCCTAACGGGCGGTCCCCCTCCCCTTTCAGGGGAGGCGTTGGTGCCAGCATTTCGTAAAATTTCACTTTTTCGTTTCAGTGATAACTAATTCAGAGGATTGTTTGCTATGCAGTTAGTTGAATGGAACAGTCTGCAACGATGGAAGCCTCCCCTGAAAGGGGAGGGGGACCATGCGCCAGCATGGTGGAGGGGTTCTCCCCCGCAGGGGGCCGTCCCCTCCCCTGTAAAGTTTCACTTGCGGGTCGTCATCGGATGGGGGTACCCCCAAAAAACCGCGAGTGAAAAAAACAGTCTCAAACCCTTGGGGTGCAAGGGGTTCAACACTCGCGCCCCCCGCGAGTGAAAACAGGCCGGAAGGAAAAGCGTTAAAGAATAATAATTATAATTAATATTATTTATTTTTTATATCTATTATCACTTTCTTTCATTCGCGCCCCCCGCAAGTGTATAAACCCTTGGGGCGCAATGGTTTGCGGTTCACTCGCGGTTTTTTCACGGGGGTAGGGGGTGTCAGCCGTTGAAAGGATTTTCCCCTACCTCATTCATAGAAAGCTGGGTATAAAACACATTATTTCTCTGGCGGGCGCTGCCCTGCTGAACATAGGAAATTTCATGCTTCTCCTTCAGCGCCGCTTTCGCAGTTTTGATGGCATTGTTAGAATATCCCGCCAAGTTCAAAGCCCTGTCCAGCTCCGCCGTGGGCATTATGCCCCCTTCCTCCGCCAGCTTGCTGCGAATAAACTGCTGACATGCCTCCTTCTTTTTCGGGCCGCTGAACTGGCCCCAGCTTGTCGCCTTCACAAACTCCGCGTCGTGCTTCGGGCTGCGGCCCACCGGGACGACCAGCCCGGAATCGTCCATCCTATACAATATGCTGTCCGGCATTTTGGAATAGTTGGTCTTCTCCACCGAGAGATAGCGGATGTTTCGGTCTTTGGTGTAGCCGCTCATCCAGACCATCCGGGCGGCGTCCCACAGGTCGGCGCTGTCGGCGATGCGGTCGCGACCGTAGGCCTGGGCCCGCTTGTTGGTGTGGCATACCAATATGATGGCGATGCCCAGCCGCTCCCCCAGGCGGTGCAGGGGGTCGAGGCAGGCGCGGATGTCGTTTCGCGCGGCCATGGTCACGCCCTTGGGCATATAGCTCTGGATGGGGTCGAAGACGAAGAGCTTTGGCCGGATGGCGGCGATGGTGTCCTCCAGCTCCGGGCTGTTGAACTTGAAGCGGCCCATGGTGCCGTCCTCCTCCGCCTGGGCCTGCTGGATGGTTTTGATGTTTTTCATATTGGCCCCGTAGAGGCCGAACTTGGCTTTCAGGGTTCCCGCAACACTGTCCTCTGCGCTGCTGAACGCAACCACCATAGGGTCTCTTTGCACGTCCGGCGCGTCCAGCATACAGGGCCTCCCGGCGCTGAGGGCGGACAGGATCTCCATCCAGATGCTGGTCTTCCCCACCCCGCCCTCGGCGGCCAGCAGGACGAGACCCTCGGAGGGCAGCCAGTCCGGGATGAGAAATTCTATCTTCTTCTCCTCAATGGATTCCAGATCCGTGATGGGAAGGCTCCGGCTTTTCCGCTTGGGCCGCTTCCACTCCGGGGCCTCGGAAAGCTGTGCCATCAGGGCCTTGAGCCGCTCCGTCAGGTCGCCGCTTGCCAGATAATCCGACACATCCCCATGCTCCGGCATATCCGGCCACAGGGCCGTCAGGTCGACGATCTTCACCGATTCCGCCCGGCCCGACAGCTCGGAGGCCAGCATTTCGGCGTATTCCCGCCCCGGCTTGTCGTTATCGGGCAAAATGCAGCAAATCTTCCCGGTCAGGGCCTCGGCGTACTCAGGCCGCCATTTGCTTTTCGCACCGTCCGGCAGGGAGACCCCGCACAGGCCCAGGTCGTGGAGGGTGTCCACATCCTTTTCCCCCTCCACCAGCAGGGCCAGTCCCTCTTTATCCAGCTCCCTCCGGCAGTACAGCATGGCCTCCGAACCCCGGCCCTTGGCCCAGCGGCCATTTTCCAAATGCTGCCAGTAGAAGAATTTTCCCCCGTCCGCTTGTCGGATTTTCACCTTTTTCACCGTTCCACCGGGGTAAATATATTCCGCCTCCGGCCATTTATCCGCCGGGCGGGAAGCGGTCTCCTCCGGGAACAGGTCGGCGGTTTTCAGGCCCAGGGCCTCCATCACCGATGTGGCGGAGCATCCGGCGTGGCACCGCACCAGCAGCCGCCCGTCCTTCCCTTCCCCGATGGAGAGGCTCTGGTGCTGGTCGTCGTGAGCGGGGCATTTTGCAATATACTGCCCCCCGCTCCCCCGGACGCCCTCCAGATGTGACAACAAATTTTGCAAGTTCATTTTCATTCCTCCGTTGCTTAATAAGATTTATGTATATATTTTTAAACCACTAATTTTGAAAAGTCAACCCCCACTTCTAACTTGTTGCATGGATTTGTAGCAATCAACAGTTTCATATGGCAGGATTTTGTGCAATTTTATAGCTTTTTGCTACTTGACACCGCAAAAGTATAATTTCGGTTGATTTTTATAATTCAACGGACGGATGTTTTTTGTCAGATTTTCTTTCAGCCTGACGACCTGTGTAAAAATTCTTGACTACCCGGAAAAGGTATTATAAAATAGGTGCCAGATAAAGAGTAAGCGCACCGAGGGAGGTGCTTTTTGCACGTCTTCGGGCGCTGTTTGAGGTTACGTCATGGTATTCGCGGACTTATTTTTCCTGTATGTATTTCTGCCCCTGTGCCTGCTTGCCTATTGCTTATTCAAGGATATAGAGAAAAAGAACGTCGTTCTCATCATCTTTTCCCTGATCTTCTATGCCTGGGGCGAGCCGGTATATGTGCTGCTGCTGCTGTTCAGCGCGGTGTTCAACTGGTGCATGGGTCTTGTCATCGACCGCACCAGGGAAGGCCCCGGCGGCAAGGCTTCGGTGGCTCTGGCCATCGTGGTGAACCTGGCGCTGCTGATGGTGTTCAAATACAGCGCCTTCCTGGTGGAGAACTTTAACGCCGTCTTCAAAACCAGCGTGGCGGTACCCTCCATAAGCCTGCCCATCGGCATCAGCTTCTTCACCTTCCAGGCGCTGAGCTACATCATCGACGTATACTGGGAGACGGTGGAGGCCCAGCCCCGGTTTAAAAACTTCCTGCTGTATCTTTCCCTGTTCCCCCAGCTCATCGCCGGGCCGATCGTCCGCTACAGCGTGGTGGAGGAGGAGATCACCAGCCGCTCCACCTCTCTCACCGACCTGGCCCAGGGGGCCATGCGGGTGATTCTGGGTCTTGCGAAAAAGGTCATCATCGCGAACAACCTTTATACTATCGTGGAGACCTTTTATGGCGGCAGCATCACAAGCCTTTCCATCTTCGGCAACCTCTACACGGTCATCGTCTATTCCCTGTACGTCTATTTCGATTTCAGCGGCTATTCCGATATGGCCATCGGCCTGGGCCGTATGTTCGGATTCCACTTCGATGAGAACTTCACCCACCCCTTCGCCTGCACCACAGTGGCGGAGTTCTGGCAGCGGTGGCATATAAGCCTGGGGTCGTTTTTCCGGGATTATCTGCTGTATGTCCCCATCTTCGGCCAGCCCCGGAAGTATTTCAATCTGTTCCTGGTCTGGTTCTGCACCGGCCTGTGGCACGGGGCGAGCTGGAACTTTGTGCTGTGGGGGCTGTATTTCGGCCTGTTCCTGTTCTTCGAGCAGACCATCGCCAAAAAGTGGCTGAAAAAATGGCCCTCCTGGGTGAAGTTCATTTACAGCAAGATCGTGATCGTCATCGGCTTCGGCATCTTCTATTTTGAGGATCTGAGCCAGCTTGGGGAGTTTTTCAAGCATATCTTCCTGGTCAGCGCCTTCACCGGCCAGGCCGCCTGGTTCGACAGCCTGACCTGGTCGAGCCTGCTGAATAACCTGTTCCTGATCATCGTGGCCATCGTCATCAGTATGCCGGTGTTCCCGAAGGTCAAGGGCCTGGTGCTGGAAAGCCATCGCCAGGGGGTTTATACCATAGGCTGGCTGGCCGCCATCCTGGGCTGTATCGTCCTGCTGGCCCTGTCCAGCATCCTGCTGGTGGACGCGACCAATAACCCGTTCCTGTATTTCCGATTCTAAGCAATCATCTGCGATGCCTTTTCTTTATTAAATTAGGAGCATTTCATGAACAGAGACCCATATGACGATGAATTAGACGCATACGACCCTCTGAGCGGCCTGTACCCGGAGGAGGATGATTTCGACCCGCTGGCCGATCTGCAAGCCGAATACCGCTCCTTTGACCAGGGCCGGGACGAGGCCGTCCCCGATGAGGAGGACTGGGACTATCTTCTGGACGACGCGCTGTACCTTTCAGACGAAGAGGACGAAGCGGAGGAGCCGGAGGAGGAACCAGAGGACGAGCCGGAGCCGCCCCGGAAGGCGGAGGCCGTCAGCACCTTCGACCGCTATTTCGGCCCCCAGGACGCAGAGCCGGAGGACGAGGACGAAGAGCCGGAGCCGCCCAAAAAGGCGGAGACCGCCAGCACCTTCGACCGCTATTTCGGCCCGGAGTTTGACGGGGACTTCGGCCCCGGCCCGGATGAGCAGGCGGACAAGCCCGCCATCCAGCCCCAGCCGGAAACGCCTGTGAAGACCGCCTCCTCCCCTGCTCCGACCGATAAGGAGGCCGCCAGGGAGGCCCGGTTCCAGCGCCGCCGGGAGTGGAACAACCTCCGCTTCGCGGCCCTGGCCGTGGGGGTCATCGCGGTGTTTTATATCGCGTTCATCGCATACCTGGTGTTCTTCCCCCGCTCCACCGTCTCGGAGATCGAAAACCGCACGCTGGCGGAGTTTCCCACCTTCACCCTGGCTTCCTATCTCTCCGGGGACTATACCTCCGACATCGCCACCTGGTACGACGACACGGTGCCGAACCGGGACAATCTGAAAAATGTGGGGTATACCTTCACCAACCTGTTCGGGCTGACAAGCTCCACCTCCAGCATCACCTATATCAACAAGGACGTGGTGGCAAACGACATGAACGCCGCCACGGCGGAGGATGAGACCGATACGGCGGAGGCCGAGCCGACGCCCACGGAGGAGCCTGACCAGACCGACTATACCGCCGAGGAGGCGGAGTTCGATATGTCGAACGGCCTTCTGGTGGTGTATCAGAACGGCCACTGGAAGTGCCTGGGCCTGTTCGGCGGCGGCAGCGGCAACTCCTATGTATCGGCGCTGAATACGCTGGCGGAGACCCTGGGCGATTCCGTCACCATCTATTCCACGCCCGCGCCTCTGGCCAGTCAGTTCTATGTTCCCAGCAATGCCTCCAGCTATTCCTCCGACCAGGAGGCCTGCTTCGAGTCCATTGCGGAGCGGCTGGACAGCAGCATCATCAGCGTGGACATCTGCTCCGTCCTGGCCAAGCACACGGACGAGGACATCTATCTGCGCACCGACCACCACTGGGCGCCCCTGGGGGCCTATTACGCCGCACGCACCTTCGCGGAGGCGGCGGACGTCCCCTTCGCCGACCTGTCCGAATACATGGTGGGCGTGAACCAGGGCTATGTTGGCACCATGTACGCCTATTCGGAGGACTCCCGCATCCTGAACGACCCGGAGGACTTCGTCTACTATATCCCCATGAACGACTATACCACCTACTACTATGACCGCTCCTTCAACTATCAGTATGAGGGCCGTCTGATCCAGGAGGTGTCGGTGGACAACTCCTATATCATGTTCATGGGCGGGGACGACAAGATCGTGAAGATCTGCACCGACGTGGACAATGGCCGCAAGCTCCTGGTCATCAAGGACAGCTACGGCAACGCGGAGATCCCGTTCTATACCAGCTCCTTTGAGGAGATATTCGTCATCGATATGCGGTACTTCAACTGCAACCTGGTGAACTTCATTGAAGACCTGGGCATCACGGACGTGCTGTTTACCATGTGTTCCTACTCCGTGGTGGGAACCAATGCAGAAAATCTCTCCACCCTGATCACCCAGAACGCGGACGTGGAGGTGGTGGACGAGCAGGCCATAGAGGCGGCTGCCACCCCGGAACCGACGGAGACCCCCGCACCCGAAGAGACCGAAGAGACCGTGGAAACAGAAGGATAAGCCCAAGGAGGCATAAGAATATGAAGGAACTGGAATATCCCTTTGACGCGGGCGAGCTTCTCACCCAGCGCAAGGCCCTGCGCCGCCAGCTTCTGGCGGAAAACGTCACCCGCCTGCCGAAGAAGATCGCCGTCTTCGGCGGCTCCACCACCAGCGACATCGTGGGTATGCTGGAGCTGTTTCTCTTAAACTACGGCATCGAACCCACCTTTTATGAGTCGGAATATGCCCAGTATTTCCAGGACGGGATGTTCCCATCCCAGGAGCTGCTGGACTTCCAGCCCGACCTGATCTGGATCCACACCACCAACCGCAACATTGAAAACTACCCCGTGGTGACGGATTCGGCGGCGGACGTGGACGCCAAGCTCGACGGGGAGATGGGCAAATTCACCGCCCTCTGGGAGAGCATCCGGGAGAAGTTCCGCTGCCCCATCATCCAGAACAACTTTGAAAAGCCCCTGTATCGCCTGATGGGCAACCGGGACTGCTGGGACTACCGGGGCCGCAGCCGGTATATCAGCCGCCTGAACGACGCCTTCGGGGAGTACGCCCGGACGCATGAGAGCTTTTATATAAACGACATCGACTTCCTCTCCGCCGATTACGGCCTGAAGGACTGGTCTGACCCCTCCTATTGGAATATGTATAAATACGCCCTGTGCTTCGACGCCATCCCCTATCTGGCGTACAACACGGCGAACATCATCAAATCCCTGTACGGCAAGAACAAGAAGGCCCTGGCCCTGGATCTGGACAACACCCTCTGGGGCGGCGTCGTGGGAGACGACGGCGTGGACGGCATAGAGATCGGGCAGGAAACAGGCCCCGCCCAGTCCTATTATGAATTCCAGAGCTACCTGAAGCAGGTCAGCACCCTGGGCATCGTGCTGACCGTCTGCTCCAAAAACGACCATGAAAACGCCATCGCGGGGCTGAATCACCCGGAGGGGCTTCTCCGCCCGGAGGATTTCATCGTCATTAAGGCCAACTGGGACAACAAGCACCAGAACATCGCCCAGATCGCCGCCGACCTGAACATCCTGCCGGAGGCCATCGTGTTCGTGGACGACAACCCCGCGGAGCGGGAGATCGTCCGCTCCCAGCTCCCCGGCGTGGCCGTGCCGCCTATGGAGGAGGTGGAGACCTACATCACCACCATCGACCGCAGCGGCTTCTTCGAGGTGACGGTGTTCAGCGACGACGACCTGAAGCGGAACGATATGTACCGCAAAAACGTCCTCCGCAGCGCCCAGATCGCCGCCTTCGGGGATTATGACGAGTACCTCCGCAGCCTGGAGATGGAGGCCGTCATAGACGATTTCCTCCCGGTGTATCTGGAGCGGATCACCCAGCTATCCAACAAGAGCAATCAGTTTAACCTGACCACCCGCCGGTACACCCCGGCGGAGATGGAAGCCGTCTACCGCAGCGGGGACTATATACGGCTGTACGGCAAGCTGACGGACAAGTTCGGGGATAACGGCGTGGTCTCCGTTGTGATAGGCCACAAGAACGGAACCGTTCTGGACATCGAGCTGTGGCTGATGAGCTGCCGGGTGCTGAAGCGGAACATGGAGCAGGCCATGCTGGACGTTTTGGTAGAGAAATGCCGCGGGGCCGGTATCACCCACATCCGGGGGTATTATTACCCCACCGCCAAAAACCATATGGTGGAGAAGCTGTATGAGACCTTCGGCTTCACCCTCCTCTCCGCCGACGAGGCGGGAAACACCGTCTGGGAGCTGCCCGTGGCCGGATATGAAAATCAAAATCATGTAATTGCCGTGACTGGCAATCCACAAAAGGAGATATAACCATGGATATGAAGATGATTTACGCAAGACTCACCAAGATCTTCCGGGATCTGTTCGACAACGATTCCATCGTCCTGACCCCGGAGACCACCGCCAAGGACGTGGAGGGCTGGGATTCCCTGGCTCACATCACCCTGATCGTCACCATCGAGCGCACCTTCAAGATGAAGTTTAAAATGAAGGAGGTCTCCTCCATGAAAAACGTAGGCCAGATGGCGGAGATCATCGCCACCCGGACAAAGCTGTAAAGCACCCGCATAAAGCACAGCCGCAGTCGTGTCCTCCCCCATCGGGAGGCATGACTGCGGTATATTTTTTACAACATCCTTGACAGAAATCCTACTTGTCTGATAAAGTATAAGCTATAAGATTATTATCATTTTTTAAATCCATTTATTGGAAACCCCCGGAAAGGCACGGCCCGGCGGGATGAAGAGAAAGCGAGGTGGTTTCATTGCGGGGAAGCATGGTCATCATCCATGGCGGCGGGCCGACCGCCGTGCTGAACTGTTCCCTGTACGGCGCCGTGCGGGAGGCCATGGACAGCGGCGAGGTGGAGCGGGTCTATGGCGCGATGGGCGGCACCGGGGGCCTTCTGCATGGACGGCTGACGGAGCTTTCGGCCCTGCCGGAGGAGAAGCTCGCCCTGCTGCCCTCCACCCCCGGCTCCCTGCTGGGAACCTCCAGGGACGCCCTGGAACCGGCAGATTATGCGCGCATGGCCGACCTTCTGGAGGAGCGCAATATCCGCTATGTGCTGATGAACGGGGGCAATGGCACCATGGACGCCTGCGGCAAGCTGGGCGACGTGTGCCAGTCCCGCGGCATCCGGGTCATGGGCATCCCCAAGACCCACGATAACGACATTGCCGTCACCGACCACTGCCCCGGCTATGGGAGCATGGCCCGCTATATGGCCGGAACCATCCGGGAGCTGGCGGCGGACGTGCGCTCCCTGCCCATTCATGTGGTCATTGTGGAGGCGCTGGGCCGGAACGCGGGCTGGACGACCGCCTCCTCCGCCCTGGCCGCCGAGCTTCCGGGAGACGCGCCGCATTTAATCTGTCTGCCGGAGCGTCCCTTCCGGGAGGAGGAATTTCTGGACACCGTCAAGACCCTGTATGACCGGCTGGGCGGGGTCGTCGTAGTGGCCAGCGAGGGCCTGCGGGACGAGGCGGGAACCCCTATCGTGCCGCCGCTGTTCCAGACGGGCCGCAGCGTCTATTTCGGGGACGTGTCCTCTCATCTGGCCCAGCTTGTGGTGCGGCGGCTGGGCATTAAGGCCCGGAGCGAAAAGCCCGGTATCCTGGCCCGCGCCTCCATCGCCTGGCAGTCTCCCGTGGACGCCGCCGAGGCGGAGCTGGCCGGACGGATCGCCTGCCGGGCCGTTCTGGGGGGCGAGAGCCGGAAGATGGTGGCCTTTCGCCGCATCGCCGGGCCGGAATACGGCGTGGAGACCTTCCTGGCCCCCATCGAGGAGGTCATGCTGGGCGAACGGCGTATGCCCGACGAATTTATCGCCGCCGACAGCCGGGGCGTGACGCAGTCCTTCGTGGACTGGTGCCGTCCCCTGACCGGCGGAGACCTGCCCTCCATGGCCCGATTGTAAAAAGTATGAAAAAATTTCATACTGTACTTTTGCACAAAGCATCTTATAATTAAATCAGGTTTTTGGGGTAGTGTAAAATAGTTTGTGTAAAGTTCATAGGTTCGGTACCGGATATTG
>JAJPYE010000011.1 GCA_021205095.1 Oscillospiraceae bacterium
GCCTCCGCCCCGGCGCGGCCCCGCGCCCAGAGGCCCCGGCGGCCCTGGCGGCGGCAGACCGGGCGGCCCCGGCGGCGGTGGCCGTCACTGATGCGGATATTTTATTGATTGGGAGGAACAGCTATGGGAACCTTACGGAAGGTCAAGCGTAAAATGCAGCTTGACCGCGATTTGCGAAAGACTCTGGTTCGTAGTGCCAAGGATGAGATATTAATCGACGTGGATGGAGACGGCGCCCCGGACGTGGTGCTGCTGGATTCCACCGGCGACGGAGACATCGACACCCTGGCTGTCGATGTGAGCGGCGATGGGGAATTCGACCTGTATTTCCACGATTCCGACGCCAACGGCATCCCGGACATGGTTCTGCTGGACAGCGATGGAGACGGCGTCTTAGAGATGGTCGGCGTGGGCCAGGAGGTGGAGGACGCCATGATCGAGGCGGCTCAGACCATCCTGACCGCCCTGGTGATGGGGGATTATATCGCCCAGGAACTGGACGCCGCCCTGGACGAGCTGGACAAAGAGGTTCGGAAGGCGCGGAAGACGCTGAAAAAGCTATAAGCGCTATCCCAAAGAGACCCCGCCGAATATACATTCGGCGGGGTCTCTTTTTCAACTTTTCAGGTGTGTCTGGCAGTGTGTCAGTCTGTCAGATGACAGGGATATACGGTTTCCTTTTTCTCGTATTCAGCCAGGCGCAGGCTATAGGCCATGCGCACCTCGTCCTCAAAGGCCAGGGCGGGGGAGGAAACGGAGAGCAGCCGCTGGAGATACAGATTAAAGTCCGGGTTCAGCACCAGCAGCGGGCCAAGAAGATAGGTTCCGAACACATTGTGGACGCGATAGCCCTCATATTGGCAGTCCGGGGCGCTGCCCATGCCTCGCTCCAGAGAAAACAGAGCTGTGCTGGCGTCAATTCCAAGCAAATGACCGAATCGACTGGTATAGCCCACAATTTTCTGCTCCTCGAAGCCACACAAAACCAGGGAGTTGACCCGGTGCGGCAGGATCCGCCGGGCGGTCAGGTTCACAAGTCCCAGGCCGGTGATGGGCTGGCCCCCATCCACCTGGATGGTTTGGCAGAAAAGCTCTGCGGCGTTGCCAGTCAGAAGAAACACCACGTCCTCCTCTATCATCTGACGCAGCCGCTCCCGATGCGGCATGAGCCGCTTCAATACGCGGTCGCAGGAGGATTCCGACATGGAGCCGAGGTAGATCATGTCCACATGGTTTGAAACGAAAAACGGCTCGCTCTCTACGCTGGTTTCAATGTATTGGCCGGGAACGCAGCGCTTGAAATACTCCATGTTGCCCCGGTCGCCGTAGAGGTTGCAAAGCTCAGGATATAAAATTTCAACAGTCATGTTGCGGCCTCCTCCAATCGTTTCGTAAGCGCCTCTTCCACCTGAAGCGCCAGCTCATAGCTGGTGAGATCCTGAAGCAGAAAGATGGTGTCTATGTCGGTCAGCGTCACGGTTTTTACCGCTTCCAGCTCATCCGCCTGGCAGAGGAGCCGCTCCTCCGGCACACCGGCCAGCAGCAGACGAACCATATGGTCGTGGCAACGGCGGCCTGTCACGGCAATCTGCACAATGCCGTTGCCGTTTAAAAACTCGTGGTCAGCGTCGTATATCCAGCCGATGCGTTCAGAGCTGCCATATTCCGAGGCGTCATCCACAGCCAGAATGACCAGCTTGCGGCCCGGCGCCTTGCGGACATGGTCGAACAGCAGGGATATGGGCAGGGAGTTATTGGATTTTGCCAGCATACGCACGATGGTCACGCCTCCCGCCTGAAGATAGGCCAGTCTGGTCTCCGGCGGGAAGATTTGCCCCAGGGTGTCCCGCAGTACGGCAGGGGAGGTTCCCATGGCGGTCAGCAGAGCGATGATAGCGGCCTCGTTATAAATGTTGAAAAGAGCATCGTTTATCAGGGGAAGATCATATTCCTGCCCGCCGATGGACACCTGTATGGTCATGGTTTCCCGATCGACTGCGGTAACGAGAACGTCGGCCTCCGGGGTATGGAAGCCGCAGGCCGGGCAGTAGGCTTTGCCGATGTGAGCGTAGTGAACGTACTCATAGGCCAGCCGATGCTCACACACAGGGCAGAGAGGATAGTCGTTTATGATGTTCTCCGGGGCCTGGGTGTCGCCGGGGAGAGGGCCGACGCCAAAGTATATTCGCTTGTTTTGGGGCAGCAGCGCGGCGGAGCGCATTTCATCCGCGTTCAGGATGACCTGCATTGTCGGCTGATCGGTTCGGTTTATTTTGTTGAATACATATTCCGGGTGGGCGTTCCGCTGTGCGGAGTCCCGCAGCAGAGCTGTCACCAGCAGATAGTCCGCCTGGATCTTCGGGCAGACGATGGGGACGTAATGCTCGTCCACCTCCAGAACCACGGATTTTGCCCGGCTGCGATTCCGCCAGGTCACGGAGACGGTCATGGCAGCGGCGATGCCCGACTCTGTGTTGGAGCCGGTGCGGTTGGTAACAACCGGGCCATAGCCGCATTTTTCCAGCAGATCCGCCGTCATATTGGTGGTGGTGGTCTTCCCGTCTGTGCCGGAGACGCAGACGATATGCTCCGCCCGCTGTACATGGCGCAGGTAGTCCGGGCAAATGCGCAGCGCCAGTCGGCCCGGCAGATAGGAGCCGGTCTTGCCCAAAAGCCGCATAACGCGGTAGACGGCCTTTGCCGTCCAGAGAGCCATATAAAATCGAAGCCTCATGTTTGCATAGTTCTCCTTCTCTTTGCGGCGCACAAAATTTACAAAAAAGTATACTTTTTTGTAAATTTCGTGCGGTTTATCTTTGCGGGATAATCATACCATATATATCGGAAGATTTCTACTATAAATTTGTATGAAAAACCTCCTTTTTTTGGCAAATCGACAGAAAAACCGATTTACAAAAAAATATACTTTTTTGTAAATCGGCTGGTTTTTATCAGTAAAACCAGCATAGACAAAACAATCAGTCGGCTTTTGTGCCGAGAAGGACATCGCGCCTGATGCGGTGAAATGAAGGAGAATGAGACATGGATACCACACTAAAGCCAAACGAAAACAAGAAGCTGCGGATAGAGACCAGCTTTGGAGCTTATGACCGGGGAGCCATCCAGACCCACTTTGTAAAAATTGGGGAGGATTACTGCGACCTGGTGCGGCAATATGTGCTGCCGGTGTATCAGGAGGGGGACATCCTCTCCGTGGCGGAGAAAATCATTTCCCTGTGCCAGAAAAATATCATCTATAAAAAGGACATGAAGCTGACGGGACTTGCAAAATTCCTCTCCAAGTTTGCCTCTCACAGCCCCTACGGCATCGGGGTGGACAACCCCTGGAAAATGCAGTTTGCCATCGACCACTGCGGCGCGGGGAAAATCATATGGGCCTCCATTGCCGCTGGGGTTGGCAAGCTATTCGGGAAGAAGGGCGTGTTTTACAAAATCGCCGGGCCGGAGGTGGAGGGCCTGGACGGGTTTTATACCGCCTCGTTCCAGGAATATGGGGACTACTGCATTATGCTGCCCAAGGAGCCCCAGGAGGTCTGCCGCCGTATTCAGGAGGAGACCGGCGTTACCTGTATGCTGGTGGACGCCAACGACTTCACGCGGGATATTCTGGGCAAAAGCCCGGATCTGACGCTGACCGATGACCAGTGCAAGGAGCTGATAGACGACAACCCCTCCGGCAACTCCACCCAGCTCACCCCCTTCGTGCTGATTCGCAAGGCGGAGGAATAACAGCGAACAACAGAAAAACCCGCGCCGGGAAAGTCTAGAGCTTCCCAGCGCGGGTTTGCTTTTATTCCAAATGAGTTTATATGGCCGCGATAACCACCTTGCCGTCCTGAGCGGCCACGGAGATGGCGCTGACCTGGCCGCGTCGCTTGTCGATGATTTCGGCGGCGATGGCGTCTTCGATGTCCTTTTGAATCTGACGGCGCAGGTTTCGGGCGCCGTAGGTGACGGAATAGCTTTTTTCCACCAGATAGGTGATGACGGAGTCGTCCCAGGTGAAGTCTATCTTCCGCTCGGTCATCACATCCCGCAGCTCCCGGAGGATCAGATCCGCAATGCCCCGGAAGGTCTCCTCCGAAAGGGGATTGAAGTAGACGATCTCGTCCACGCGGTTGATGAACTCAGGCCGCAGAAACTCCTGAAGGGCTTTCATGGCCTTGTCCTTCCCCATATCGCTGATGGTCTGGCCGAAGCCCAGGCCGCCTACCCGCCGTTCGGAACCGGCGTTGGTGGTCATGATGATGATGGTGTTTTCAAAATTCACCGTCCGGCCCTGGGCGTCAGTGATGCGGCCATCGTCCAGAATTTGCAGGAGGATGTTCATCACGTCCGGGTGGGCCTTTTCGATTTCGTCGAACAAAACGACAGAATAGGGGCGGCGGCGGATTTTTTCTGTAAGCTGCCCGGCCTCGTCGTAGCCCACATACCCCGGCGGGGAGCCGATGATCCGGGAGACGGAGAACTTCTCCATAAACTCGGACATATCCAGCCGGATCAGGCTTTCCGGCGCGGAAAACAGATCCATGGCAAGCTGCTTCACCAGCTCGGTCTTGCCCACGCCTGTGCTGCCCACGAAGATGAAGCTGCACGGCTTGCGCTTGGCCTGAAGGCCTACCCGGCTGCGTTTAATAGCGGCGCAAACAGCCTCCACCGCCTCGTCCTGGCCGATGATATGGCTTTTCAGCCGCTGGTCAAGCCCGGCCAGACGGTCGAATTCGTCGTCTGTGATGTTGGTGGCGGGAATCTTTGTCCACAGCTCGATGATGCGGGCCAGGTTCGACGCCGTCAGGGCGGGGCGGCCCTTGGCCTGCAGGGCGGTGAGCTGGTCGGTAATCTGCATCTGACGGCTGCGGATCTGGGCCAGACGCTCGAAGTTGTCGGTTTCCGCCGTCAGAAGAAGCTCCCGCTCCTTGTCAAGATCGGCGTTCTCCTTTTCCAGCTCCAGGCGAAGAGCGCTGTCCGGGTTTTTCAAATCCACATCGGAGCAGGCCTCGTCCAAAAGGTCGATGGCCTTGTCAGGCAGATAGCGGTCGGTGATATATCGTTCGGAGAGAGTGACAGCCAGTTGGCACATCTCGTCGGAGATGGTCACGTCATGGAAGTCCTCATAGTAATGACGAATACCCTTGAGGATTTCCACGCTGTCCGGGATAGACGGTTCCGCCACGGTGACGGGCTGAAACCGCCGCTCCAGGGCGGCGTCCTTCTCGATATATTTGCGGTATTCCGCGAAGGTGGTGGCGCCGATGACCTGAATCTCTCCACGGGAAAGGGTGGGCTTGAGGATGTTGGCGGCGTTCATGCTGCCCTCCGCGTCTCCGGCCCCCACGATGTTGTGAACCTCGTCGATGACGAGAATGATGTTTCCCTGGCGGCGTACCTCGTCGATCAGGCCCTTCATCCGGCTCTCAAACTGGCCCCGGAATTGGGTTCCGGCTACCAGCGCGGTCAGATCCAGCAGATAGACCTCCTTGTTTTGCAGCTTATACGGCACCTGTCCTGCGGCGATGCGCTGGGCCAGCCCCTCCGCAATGGCGGTTTTGCCCACGCCAGGCTCGCCGATCAGGCAGGGATTGTTTTTCTGCCGTCGGTTCAGGATCTGAATGACCCGTTCCAGCTCCTCCTGGCGACCGATCATCTGATCCATTTTTCCCTCCCGCGCCTGCTGGGTCAGGGAAATGCAGTAGCTCTCCAGAAATTTTTTCTTGCCGCCCCGTCGTTCCTGGTTGGGAGCAGCGCTGCCGGGGCCGGGGCCGGGAGAGGAGCCAGCCGGAGGCTGACTGCTGTTGGAGGCGTTGGAGCCGCCGTTGTTCTGTCCCTGAGGCCCGCCGAACAGCCGGTTCAGGAAGGGGAAGGTGGCGGTCTTGCCCTGGTCGTCGTCCTCCTCATCGTCGGAGGAAGGCTCGATGCCCATGAGACTTTCTATCCCCTCCGGGCTGCCCAGGGCGTTGGACATCTCGCCCGCCAGATTATCCAGATCTTCATCGGACAGGCCCATCTTGGCGATAATGTCGTCTACCGGCTTTATGTGCAGCTCCCTGGCGCAGGACAGGCAAAGCCCCTCGTTATGGGATTGGTTGTTTTCGATTTTGGTGATGAATACCACGGCCATATTCTTATGGCAACGTGCGCAAAGGGTAGGTTGCATGAATTGTCTCCTTAACTATAGTCAGAAGGTTATGGATACGCTGATTAAATGACCTTTAGGCCAGAAAAATCGGCTTCCAAGACAAAAA
>JAJPYE010000065.1 GCA_021205095.1 Oscillospiraceae bacterium
CCGTTGTCCTCGCACTCGTGGTCCTCTGAGGTGTTGGCGCCCGAGCTGTTGGCGTCCGAGGTGTTGTCCTCCGAGGCGTTGTCCTCGGAGTCGTTGTCCTCGGAGTCGTTGTCCTCGGAGTTGTTGTCCCCGGAGTCGTTGTCCTCAGAGTCATTGTCCTCGGAGTCGTTGTCCTCGGAGTCGTCGTCGCCAGAGCCGGAGCCGTTGGCGTTGTCGTCAGTGACGGCGCCGGCGGTGAGGGTGATTGCATTTTCAGAATCGTCAGACTCTAAATTGACTTCACCCTCGCCGGAGGTGTCTTCCTCAGCAAATCCGGAGATGCTGATGCCGCAGAACAATGACATAATCATTGTCAGGATCAGCAGGATGCTGATTGCTTTTTTCATGTTTTGTTCCTCGTTTCTTTTTATGTACCTGTGAATGTTATTTATGTCCGACAGAGAATAAATAATTGTTTGACAGGATTAGGTATAATATAACATAATTTTCCGAAACTGTCAACCGTTTATGAAAAGAAATTGAAAAGAAAATGCAAAACAATAATAAAATTTAATAAATATAAATAATAAGTAATTAACATTTAAGAAACGATATAAACAAAGCAGAGAATAATAAATCTGTCAGGAACGCGCACAGCGGATGTTCTGTCCGCCGTGCGCGTTGTTTTTGTGTATAGTTCACACTTTGTTCACACATTGCCTGTCTTTTGATATATAATATAAGTTGTAAATAACTTAATAGCATATATCTATTATATCACACCTGTACTCTAATAAGTGGATCTGTCGAGCCGCTCCATATAATCCAGCACAGGTTGGAGGATGGCCGCCACCGCGCCCTCCTGGGTGAAGGGGGTCAGACCGCAGTCCTCCACCACGGTCAGGTATCCGTCGCCATACGCGCCCTTCCGGAGGATAGCCATATACACATCCACTCCGGACTGAAAGTCCTCCTGGGCGAGCTGCCATATTTGCAGCGCGGCCATGGAGGAGGCGGCGTAGCTGATATAATACAGGGGACTTTCATAGTTGTGGGCCACGTACATCCAGTAGTAGTCCACATCCTGCAGCTCGTATACGCCGTATTCCTCGCAGATGGAGCAGAACAGCTTGTTGATCTCATCCAGGGTCATATCCGGGTTTGCATAGACCTGGCGCTGGAACTCGTCGTAAATGCATCCCTCGATGACGCACAGGAGCTGATTGCCCAGCTCGATGAACGTGGCGGCCTCCGCCCCGGAGGTGTAAATCTCGTCATAGAAGGCGGTGAACAGCACCTCCAGCCCGTTGGAGTGTATCTCGAACAGGTCATAGCTGCCGATGTCCGCCAGATAGTCGTAATCCTGGTTCAGCCAGGCGTCCGCGAAGTGACCGAATTCGTGGGTCATGGTTCCCAGGTCGTAGCAGTCTCCGGCCAGCGTGGCGAAGACGAAGGGACTGTTATACAGGCTGATGGTGGTGGTAAAGGCCCCGGAGACCCGGTTGGCCCCGGTTCCCGCGTCGTAAAGGCCATAGGTCGTCATATAGTCCAGCGCCTGCACCAGGGAATCGTCGATCCCGCCCATATATTGGGCCATCACGTCCAGCAGCGCCTCGGTGTCCATCACGGGGGTGACGCTGTCGTACTCATACCACAGGTCGGAGTAGTACAGTCCCCGGTATATGTCGTAAAACTCCTGGGCCACAGGCTTCACCGCATCGCACAGGGCCTGGGCCTCCTCCGTGGTGTAGTCCCGGCCATAGCCCAGCTCATAGATATAATCGGCATAGCTGTCATATCCGGCCAGCTCCGCCTGCTCCGCCCGGTTCTGCACCAGCTCCACATACAGGGGGCCGACCAGATCGTTCATGGCCTCCATCAGGCCGTAATAGACCTCCACATAGCCCTCGTAGTCCGTGTAGTAAAGGCTGTCGCCCCGGTACCCGTCCAGCTTGTCCCACGTCCAGGTCTCTCCCAGATAGGAATAGGTAATGTCCGATTCCTGGTTCATCAGCTCGTAATACTGGTTGATCAGCTCCGCCTCCTGGGCGTAGAGCTCCGCCTCCCGGTCGGTCATGTCCTCATAGGAGGCGAACATAGCGGCGGCGCTGTCGCCCACATAGGCGGCAAAGGCATCCCTGCAGGAGCTTTCCAGCACCTGCCGACCGGCAATGCACAGGGCGTCGGCCATCTCCGCCAGCAGACTGTCGCAATAGACGCTTTCCTCCGACCAGTATTCGTCCGTCACGTCTGCACAGTATTGGATATAGGCCAGGGTTCCCATGGTGTCCGCCGTGAGATAGGCGTCGTATATGCTGTCATACAGGGCCTGCACACCGTCGCTGTCGCCCGCCTCCGCCAGGGCGGTCATCTGGTCGATGTCCTCATAAAAGGCCGTGGCGTCGTAGTGGACGTATTCCATATCCGCATAGGCGGTGCCCGCCGCCAGCCCAGTATCCGGGGCTTCGGCCTCCACAGATTCGGCGCTTTGGGCATCATCGGCTTCCGCAGTATCATCGGCTTCCTCCGTCTCCTCGACAACGGAATCGGACATGACCGCCGTATCGCCATATTTCAGGAATGACCCGTAGCCGGTGAAATTTAAAGCCATCAGCAGCGCCAGAATCAGACTGATAATCACACGCATAGAAACACCTCGCAGAAAAAATACCGGGGATTTTGACAAGACAATCATAGCATAACCAGTTGAAAAAGGAAATACGTTTTGATATAATTTGAACCATGAACACGAAACCTGATAAACAGAATATTATCAGCTTCTCCCTGATGGGGCCGGAGAGCGGCGCGCCATGTCTGGTGGATTCGAACGACGGGCGGATAACCCGGATACGTCCGTATTTTTACGACAAGGAATATACGGATAAATACTGCAATCCATGGAAAATCGAGGCCAAAGGCTCTACCTTCCAGGCCCCGGATCGGGTGACGATAACGCCCTTCGGCCTGGGCTATAAAAGCCGGGTCTATTCGCCGAACCGCATCCTCTACCCCATGAAGCGGGTGGACTGGGATCCCCAGGGAGAGCGTCACCCGGAGAACCGGGGAAAGTCCAAATACGTCCGTATTAGCTGGGACGAGGCCACTCAAATCGTGGCCGACGAGCTGAAGCGGATGAAGGAGACCTACGGCCCGGAGGCGGTGCTTTGCGAGGCGGATATGCACGGGGAGGGAAAAAACGTCTCCCCGGCCCACGGTTGCCCCAACCGGCTGCTGTCCCTGATGGGGGGCTATACCCTGCAAATGCGAAACCCGGACTCCTGGGAGGGCTGGTTCTGGGGTGCGAAATACGTCTGGGGCTGCGAGCCTGTGGGGGAGATGGCCCCCCAGTCCAACCTGTTCCCGGACATAGCAAAGCACTCCACCATGCTGCTGTTCTGGGGCTGCGACCCGGAGACGACGCCTCTTGGCGTGGTCAGTCATATGCCCAGCCGCCTGTGCTATTGGCTGAGCGACCTTGGCCTGAGCCAGATTTACATCTGCCCCGACCTGAACTATGGCGCGGCTGTCCACGGGGATAAATGGATTCCCATTCTCCCCAATACGGACGCTGCCCTTCAGCTTGCTATTGCCTACGTCTGGCTGACAGAGGACTTGTACGACAAGGACTATATCGCCAGCCATTCCTACGGCTTCGATAAATTTGAGGATTACGTTCTGGGCCGGGAGGACGGGGAGCCGAAGACCCCTGCCTGGGCGTCGGAAAAATGCGGGGTGAAGGAGTGGACGATTAAGGCCCTGGCCCGGAAGTGGGCCAAGGAGACGGTGTCCATCCTCCACGGCAACGGCGGCCCCATGATACGCGGGCCATACGCCACGGAGCCTGCCCGCCTGGAGGTCATGCTTCTGGGGATGCAGGGCCTGGGCCGTCCCGGCGTTCACCAGGCGAAGGTGCTGGAGTGGAGCCTGTGGAACCGGGATTATCCCGTGCCGTTCCAGGGGCAGTTCGTCCCCAAGATAACCCAGATCGCCGACCCTCTCCGTCCTGTGGACGGGGACGTTGACCCGAAAATCAACATGAATCGCTTCTGCCTGACGGAGGAGCAGAAAAAGCGGGCGCCGGAGCTTGTGAAGCTGTTCACCCAGCTCCCTGCCCCGAAGCAGTTTATACCCCGCGTGCTGATCCACGAGGCCATCCTGAACGGCCACGCGGAGTGGCGGGGCCTGCAATGCTTCTCCTCCAGCCAGCAGCCGGATAAAAATAACTTCCGCCAGCCCACCCAGCAGTACCAGTTTGAGGAAATGCAGTATCCCCGGCCCGGCCTGAGCCAGATCCACATGATCTGGACGGACGCCCCCTGCCAGGTGACGTGCTGGAACGACGGGAATAAGTCGGCGGACGCCTTCCGTCACCCCTCTATCGAGACCATCGTGGCCCAGCATCCCTGGCTGGAAAACGACTGCTACTTCGCGGACATCATCTTCCCCGTGTGTACCAAGCACGAGCTGGAAGATATTGGGAACGACATGTCCTCCGGCAACTTCACCTCCATCTATCTGGAGCATAAGTGCATCGAGCCGAGAGGGGAGAGCGTGTCGGACTTCGACGTGTGCGCCCGCGTGGCGGAAAAGCTGGGGCCGGAGTATTACGACGCCTATACGGACAATATGTCCGATGAGGACAGGGTGCGCTTTTTCTATAAGGCCACCGGCTGCGAGGACTATATGAGCTGGGAGGAGTTCCAGCAGCGGAAGATTTTCGTCGTCCCCTGCAAGACCCAGGAGGAGCTGGACGCCATCCCCGCCGGGCTTCTGAAATTTTATGAAGACCCGGACAACAACCCCCTGACCACCCCTACCGGCAAGCTGGAATACAGCGCCACCCTGCTGGAGGAGAAACTCCCGGACGACCAGGAGCGTCCCCCTGTGCCGCACTGGGTGGAATCCGGGGTGTTCCACGACGAGCGGGTCAGCTCGGCCAGAGCGCAGCGTTATCCCCTTTTGTGTATGTCGAACCATGGCCGCTGGCGTATGCACGCCCAGTGCGACGACATCGTCTGGAACCGGGAGGTTCCCACCATGAAAATACGGGGCTTCGACGGCTATCAGTACGAGCCGATTTGGCTTCACCCATCGGAGGCGGAAAAGCGGGGGATCAAGCAGGGGGACGTGGTGAAGGTGTTCAATGAGCGGGGCATCGTCCTCTGCGGGGCCTATGTGACGGAGCGCCTCATCCCTGGAGCCTGCTCCGTAGACCACGGGGCGCGGCTCGACCCCATTATTCCCGGCTGGCTTGACCGGGGCGGGGCCATCAACACCATCA
The DNA here is from genome assembly GCA_021205095.1 of Oscillospiraceae bacterium. Lineage (GTDB taxonomy): Bacteria > Bacillota > Clostridia > Oscillospirales > Oscillospiraceae > CAJOIG01. The sequence goes on from JAJPYE010000065.1 coordinate 5,261, forward strand.
CCCCGGAGAATACCACCAGCAAAAACGCCACCGGCATGGCTGTTTCCGGCTTCCTGGTGGAGGTTGAAAAGGTGTCGGACGAGGAATGGGCCGCCTGGCGGCGGGATTACCCCGAAGCCTTTGCCCGGAAAATAGACCCGGACGCGGGCGTGTGCCTGGCCGGATGGATGATAGACCCGGAGGAGGCGTAAGCCCCAAAGGACGGAGAAAGTAATGAGCAAGATATTTGTGGTGGACATTGCCCGGTGTTCCGGGTGCTATAACTGCCAGCTCGCCTGCAAGGACGAACACGCGGAAAACGACTGGCTTCCCTATGCGGCGGCCCAGCCCCTGACAGGGCAGTTTTGGTGCCGGGTGGAGGATCATGTCCACGGCACCATCCCCAAGGTGAAGATACATTACGAATCCCAGCTCTGCCGCCACTGCGAGAACGCGGCCTGCATGAACGCCTGCCCCGCCGGGGCCATATACCGGCGGGAGGCGGAGGGCTTTGTGCTGATCGACCCGGCGAAATGCACCGGCTGCCGGGCCTGCGTCACAGCCTGCCCCTATGGGATGGTGTATTTTAACGAGCAGAAGCATATCGCCCAGAAATGCACCGGCTGCGCCCATTTGCTGGACGCGGGCTATACCCAGCCCCGCTGCGTGGAGGCCTGCCCCACGGACGCCCTGCGTATTGTAGACGCAGAGCCGGTAAACGGGGAGCGGGTGGTGTATAAAAACCGGCCCGGACGGTTTATCGGCGGTCTGGTCTATGACCCGGTGGAGAAGGAGGTTATCATCGGCGCGGAATGTACCCTGTCCGGTGGCCGCATTACCCTGACCGACGATTTTGGGGACTTCTGGTTCCACAATCTCCCGGAGGGCCGCTACGACCTGACCATTCAGGCCGAAGGCTATGCCGCCAAAATCTTCCAGGCAATTTCCACTGAAGGTCAGGACGTGAACCTGGGAGATATAGCGCTGGACAAGCTTTAAAGCACGAATCAAGAGAAAGACTGCAAAATAAAAGACCGTCTCCGGCAGAGCGTGCAGCTCCCGCCTGAGACGGTTTTATTATAGAGCGGCCTCAGTTTTGGCTGGTCTGAAACTGCTCCTGCACCACGTCCAGAAACAGCTTGGCGGCGGGATTTAGCATGGCCTTGTGCCAGGCCACCACATAGGTTCGCACGGCGTCGTCGCCGGGGATAGGAATGAAGCGGACGTTCTCCGCATAAAATACCCGGCTGATGCCCTCCGGGATGATGGACACGCCCATACCGGCGCCCACGGAAAGAACCACGGCCTCTGCCCGGTCATAGGTACACACCACATTGGGCCGATAGCCCCTGGCGGCGCAGACCTCCATGATTTGTCGATGCAGGCCGGGACTGTCCGTTTCGGAGACGGTGATGAACCGTTCGTTTTGCAGTCTGGAGAAATCCAGCTCCATATTGGCCAGGGGGTGTCCTGCGGGAATAGCCACGCACAGCCGGTCAGTGTGGGACTGAAGCGCATCGAAGCTGTCCCCGGCGGGAACCATCTCCCGCACGGCGAAGTGGAAGTCGTATTTTTTCTCCGTCATGGCGGCCATTTGCCCCCGACCAGAGGTAAAGGATATATCCGTGAGAATGTTTGGATACCGGGAGGAGAAAACGGTCAGACACTGGGACAGCACAGCGCTGCAGGTAGTCAGCGCAGAGATGGACAGACTGCCGGAATCTCCCATCTCCATCTGACGGATCCGCAGGGCGGTCTTTTCCGCAATGTCCACGATCTCGATAGCGCGCGGCAGAAGCTCCCGGCCAGCGTCCGTCATGGAAACCGCCTTTCGGGAGCGGAGAAACAGCGGCGCGCCGAGCTGCTTTTCCAGCTCCACCACGCTGTGGCTGATGGATGGCTGGGTGATGCCGCACCGCCGGGCCGCCTCGGAAAAGTTCAGCGTCTGAGCTACGGCAATGAAATATTTAAGCTGATTAATGTCCATAGGAAAACGCCTCCTCCTGCTTACCTCTTTATTTTATGGAAAAATGCTGAAATGTCAAGATAAGGCTGCATATAATCGTTTCGCGGCCAATATTTTTGCAATAATTTGCAAAAGTTCTTGATTTTTTCTTGATTTTATCGAAGTAACACTTTATAATGGTAATGCGCTAACGAATAAGAGCCTGTACAGGCTCAGAGATTGGCGTGGAGATTATGCGGGAGCTTGTTTACCCGGTGGTTCCGCCGTCTCCAAATTTATTTTTAACAGAAGGGAAAAGCAGTATGAAAAAAAGAAGTTCTTTGTGCAAGCTCCTTTGCGCGGTGCTGGCGATTGCGCTGATGCTGTCCGGCACGGCGGCCTTTGCGGCCAGCGACGAGGCCAGCGGTGAAGCCAGCAGCGAGACCGCGCTGGAGGTTCCCGGCACGCCGGAGGTTATCCCGGAGGGACTGGAAATCGACTGGACGGTTCGGTACACCTATGCGGAGCTGGAGGATCAGGTCGAGGCTCTGGCGGAGGCTTACCCGGAAATTTCCACCCTGTACTCCATCGGCACCTCCTGGCAGGAGCGCGACCTGTGGTGCCTGGAAATCACCAACCAGGAGATTTCCGAGGAGGACAAGACCGGCATTGCCGTCATTGGGCCTATCCACGGCGGCGAGCGGGAAGCTGCGTCTTGCGCCATGTATTTCGCCTGGTGGATGCTGCTGAACTCCGACACGGAGTATGTGCAGAACCTGCTGGACAACTACATCATTTATGTCATCCCCAGCATTAACCCGGACGGCTATGAGCAGTCCTTTGTCATCAACACCCGCCAGAACCTGCGGCCCCGCGACCTGAACGGCGACGGCGTGGTTTTCAGCGACCCCTATAACGACATCGACGGGGACGGCTTTATCGCCACCCTGTACAGCGGCACTGCCGACATGGAGCCGGAAAGCCCCTATAATCTGCCGGAGGGCATGGTTGAGTTTGGCACTGAAAGCTCCGACTGGGACGGCAACGGCATCCTTGGCGACGACCCCCGCAACAGCGGCATCGACCTGAACCGTACCTTCGATTATCAGTGGGGCCGTTATGACATTGAGACCGATGTGCTGGACGATGTTTCTCTGGTCGGTTCTATTACCACCACCAATGGCACCGGCCCGGCTACCGAGCCGGAGGTTCAGGCAGTTCAGCAGTTCCTGCAGACCCATGAGCTGAACGCCCTGACTGTTCTGCACACCGGTGAGCAGTCCGTTCTCTATCCCTGGTGCTATCGCGCCTATGACGAGACCGAGGAAGACGACGCGGAGATCCCCTTCATGGCGGAGACCGCTGCGGCGATGGCTGAGGCCGCTTCTGAAGGCACGGGCCGTGACTTCTACAGCTCCAGCTCCTATGACGATTATCCCACGACCGCGGAGCTGATTGACTATGCCTATGGCAAGTTCAACATCCATGCTTACACCATCGAGGTGTATTGCAGCGGCACCGGCGAGTATAGCTGGGGCGACACGCTGCCGGAGGCCACCTGGGTGTTCTATACGCAGGAGGAGCTGGCTGAGATGGGCGTGGACGTGGAGAATCTCCAGAACGCCGACGGCGTGACTCTGGCCGAGGACGAGGGCCTGTGGTTCTACACCAGCAGCAGAAACCAGATGGTCAACACAGCGGCTGAGGATCAGGACGTCATGGTGGAAGGTATCCGCGATGCGATTCTGGTGATGATAGAGAGCGAACCCAGCGGCGCCGGCTATCAGCTCCCGGCTTATATGCAGTAAAATATATTCGTGCCCCTGTGATCAGGAGCCTGGCGCAAAGCATATAAAGCATATAATGTAATAGCAGCGCCCAATGTGACGGTTGGTCACATTGGGCGTTTTGCTGTGTCCATATAACGATTGAGGCCGACCGTCTACGCGGTGAAAATGAAAAAAGCGGTCAGCAGCCGAAGCCGCTGACCGCGTATACTTTTTTGTCCCTCTGACGGGGATCGTATGGCTCAACCGCCCAGGTAGGCCTTTTTTATCTCGTCGCTCTGGGCAAGCTCAGCGCCGGTGCCGGAGACCGCTATGGTGCCGGATTCCAGAACATAGGCCCGATCGGCGATCTGAAGGGCCATTTCTGCGTTTTGCTCCACCAGAAGGATGGTGACGCCGGACTTGTGGAACTCCTTGATGATGTCGAATATCTGCTCCACCAGAATGGGGGCGAGGCCCATGGAAGGCTCGTCCAGCATCAGCAGCTTGGGATGGCTCATCATGGCGCGGCCCATGGCCAGCATTTGCTGTTCGCCGCCAGACAGGGTACCGGCGATCTGGTCTTTCCGTTCCAGCAGGCGAGGAAAGTGCTGGAACACGTTGTCGAAGTCCTCCTGGGGAATCTTCTTGCTGATGTAAGCCCCCATCTCCAGATTTTCCATGACGGTCATCTGCAAGAAAATGCGGCGGCCCTCCGGCACATGGGCCAGACCCTTGGCGGTCAGCTTATAGCAGTCGGTGTGGGTGATGTCCTCATCCAGGAAGGTGATTTTGCCGGACTTGGGGTGCATCATGCCGGAAACCGTCTTCAGCGTGGTGGATTTGCCCGCGCCGTTCGCGCCGATAAGGGCCACGATTTCCCCCTCGTTGACCTCAAAGGAAATGCCCTTCAGAGCGTTGATATTGCCGTAAAATACGTTGATATTCTCGACCTTCAGCACGTTACTTCGCCCCCCTCTTGCCAAGATAGGCCTCGATGACCACCGGGTCGTTTTTGATCTCCTCCGGCACGCCCTTGGCAATGATTTTGCCGTAGTTCAAAACGCATATACCCTCACAGATGCCCATGACCAGGTTCATGTCATGCTCGATGAGCAGCACGGCAATGTGGAACATATCCCGAATCTTGCGGATGTTCGCCATTAGATCCTCCGTTTCGGAGGGGTTCATACCGGCGGCAGGCTCATCCAGCAGAAGCAGGCTGGGATTTGTGGCCAGCGCGCGGAGAATTTCCAGACGGCGCTGTGCGCCGTAGGGGAGAGCGCCGGCCTTTACATCGGCAACGTCCTCCATGCCGAAAATGCTTAAAAGCTCCATGGCCCGCTCACGGGCAACCCGTTCCGCTTTCCAGTAGCTTGGCAGACGCAGGATGCTGGCGGCCACGTTGTAGCTCATTTCGTTGCTCAGGCCCACCAGAACGTTGTTGATAACGGTCATGTCGTTGAACAGGCGGATGTTCTGGAAGGTACGGGCGATGCCCCGTTTGCAGACCTGGTTGGTCTTGAGGCCGCGGGTCTCCTTGCCGTCCAGCAGAATGGTGCCGCGGGTGGGCGTGTAGACGTTTGTCAGCATGTTAAATACTGTGGTCTTGCCCGCGCCGTTGGGGCCGATAAGACCGGCGATCTCCGTGCGCCCAATGGTCAGGTTAAAGTCGTCCACCGCCACCAGGCCGCCGAAGTCGATGCCAAGATGGTGACATTCCAAAATAGGGGATTTATCGATGTCCCGCGGGGGAATGAAGGCGTTAGAGGGGACGGGGGTCAGCTTTGGTTGTTCATTCATTTTTTGTACCTCCCGCTTTTTTCTTTCGTCTGAATAGTCTGCCGTTCATGATGTTTTCAATGATGCCGGTGAAGGAAAAGTCATATTGCCCCATCAGGCCGGAGGGCTTGAAGATCATGACGATGATCAGCAGAAGAGAATAAATTACCATGCGGTACTCGCTCAGGCTCTGCATGACCAGAGGCAGGGCGGTCAGCACGGTAGCCGCCACGGCGGAGCCGAGCATACTGCCCATGCCGCCCAGCACCACCATGACCAGGATATTGATGGAGGCCATGAAGTCGAAGCTCTTGGGGAACAGGCTGCCCTGATACCCCGCGTAAAGCGCCCCGGCCACACCGGCAAAGAAGGCGGACACCGCGAAGGTGAAGACCTTATAGTAGGTCAGGTTGATGCCGCAGGCGTCGGCAGCAATCTCGTTGTCCCGGATGGAGAGGATGGCCCGCCCGTGTCGGGAGTGCATAATGGTGTGTATCACATAGCAGGTGACGGCCACGGAGGCGAACACCACAAAGAACCCAGAGTACTTGGGGATGTTCAGCAGACCGGGCGTGCCGCCGGTAATATTGGGCAGGTTTATGATGCAGATGCGAATGATCTCACTAAAGCCCAGCGTGATAATAGCCAGATAGTCGCCCTTTAAGCGCAGGGCTGGGATGCCGATGATAACGCCAAACAGTGCGGCGGCAAGACCTGCCACAATAAGGCCCAGCAGGATTGTCAGAAAGCTCGGCATAACGCCCTGGGTAGCCTTCCAGAACAGCGCTCCGGCGTAAGCGCCCACGGCCATGAATCCAGAGTGGCCCAGGGGAAGCTGTCCCAGATAGCCCACCACCATGTTCAGGCTGACGGCCAGAATAATGTAGATGCCAATCTGCTGAATAATAGCGGTAGTGGCCCGGTTGAAGGCCCCGGCATTCATCAGCATTGTACCGCCCGCCAGAAGAATCACCGTTAGAACAGTATTGATAAGATATTTTGCCGGTGTCGGGATTGTGCGTTCGTGTTTCATGATTGCGCCTCCCTTAAACCTTCTCATTCATGGAGCGTCCCATAAAGCCGGTGGGCTTTACAAGAAGAACCACAATAAGAACCAGATAAACCACCGCGTCCGTCCAGCTGGAAAGGCCCACGGCGTTCACGATGACCTCCGCCATGCCGATGGCAAAGCCGCCCAGCATAGCGCCAGGGATGGAACCGATGCCGCCCAGAACGGCGGCGACGAAGGCTTTGATGCCAAGCAGATAGCCGGTGGTGGGCTTCACCTGGGGGACGGAGCAGCAATAGAGAATTGCGCCGATACCGGCCAGGGCTGCGCCAATGGCAAAGGTATAGTTAATGGTACGGTTAACGTTAATGCCCATAAGCTGCGCCGCGCCTGTATCTTCGGATACGGCGCGCATGGCCTTGCCCATTTTCGTTTTCTGCACCAGTAGATTCAGAATAATCATGGAGATTACGGCCACCACGATGGTTACGATGGTGGTCAGGGAGATGGTCACACCGCCCAGGGAAAAGTTGACGTTTGCGATTATCTTGGAGCTGGGGAAGCTCCTGGGATCTGCGCCCCAGATGAGCTGGGCCAGATTCTCCAGCAGATAGGAGACGCCTATGGCTGTGATGAGCAGGCTCAGGCGAGGAGCAGAGCGCAGGGGCTTGTAGGCGACCTTCTCAATGACACAGGCGAGAATCATGCAGCCAAGGATGGAAAGAAGGATGGCAATGACAGGGGATACCTGCGCGCCTATCAGGAGCAGCGCTATATAGCCGCCGACCATGATGATGTCGCCGTGGGCGAAGTTTAATAGCTTGATAATGCCGTAGACCATGCTGTAGCCCAGGGCAATCAGCGCATAAATGCTTCCCAGACGCAGGCCGTTGAGCAGATGCTGAAAAATGATCATGGAGTTCACCTCTGTTTCTATAAATACCAATACCGGCCGGGAGTAAAGCCCGGCCGGACATGGATGCGGTTAAATATCAGCCGCCATAGCTGCCCCAGAAGGACTCAGCGCCATCAGTAAAGGTGATGATAGCGGCGGTCTTCTGCGGGTTGTTGTACTCGTCATAGGTGACGTGGCCAGTGACATAGTCGCTGTCCGTGGCTGCCATGGCGTCGATAATGGCCTGAGAATACTCGGCAGTGCCGTACTCTACGCCGTCAGCCTCTGCTACGGCGATGGCGTCGCACAGAATCCAAGCGGCGTCATAGCCCTGAGCTGCGAACATACCCGGAATCTCGCCGTACTCGGCCTCGTAGTCGGCCAGGAACTGCTGCACCAGCTCGGAGGTGTCCTCTGCGGAGTAGCCGGAGCAGTAATAAGCGCCGTTGAGGAGGGTGGAATCGTCGATGGTGTCCACAGTGGAGGACCAGCCGTCCACGCCCAGATAGGTGGCAGTGATGCCGGCGCTGGCGGCCTGGGTCACGATCAGCGCAACGTCGTTGTAATAGACGGGCAGGAAGATAACGTCAGGATCAGCAGCGGCGATGTTGGCGAGCTGGCTGGAGAAGTCCACAGAGCCGGAGGCATAGCTCTCGTCTGCGACGATCTCAATGCCAAGGGCCTCGCACTCGGCTACAAAGTACTCGTAAACGCCGGTGGAGTAGGTGTCGCCGTTGTCATACAGAACGGCGGCAGTGGTGGCGCCCAGCTCCTCAGCGGCGAAGTCCGCCATCGTGGTGCCCTGGAAGGGGTCGATGAAGCAGGAGCGGAACATATTGCTGTAGACCGTGTCGGACTCCTCATCATAGGTGATGGAGGTAGCAGTGGCGGATGCGGTGATCATCGGGGTGTTGTCCGCCTGGCTCTCCACCACAACGGCGGTGCAGGGGGCGGTGGTCACGTCGCCGATGATGGCGACAGCGCCCTGGTCAAGCAGATAGTTATAGCCGGTGATGGCCTTGGTGGTGTCGCCCTCCTCGTCGTAATACACGACGCGGACAGTCTTGCCATTGATGCCACCGGCAGCGTTGAGCTGCTCGACATACAGGTCAACGCCGTTCATAACGGCCAGGCCATACTGGGCAACGTTGCCGGTCTGGGGACCAAGCCAGCCGATCACGATTTCGCCGCCGTCGGCGGTCTCTTCGGCCTCGGCAGCCTCTTCGGTCTCTTCAGTCTCGGTCTCGGTTTCGGAAGTGGTGTCGCTGGAGCTGTCAGAGCTGCTGGAGCAGCCGGCGAACACGCCCACCATGAAAACGAAAACCAGAAGAAGAGCCATGATCTTTTTCATGCTGTTCATTGGGGTTTACCTCTTTCCATAAATTTTATTTCCTGCCGCATATTCAGATAAGACAGAATTTCTGTCCCAACCGTGAGCGGCTGAAATACAAAAATGAAACCCATGGCCATCCCAAACCGAAGCAGGGTGGCGAGGGAAGTAATCGTCAATAAATTATTAAAATATTTAATATTCTAATTCAGCTTATTACTTTTTATTTAATATAGTTTCTCACGAGGCGAATGTCAATACATGGGATAAATGTTTGTAACATTTGTGAAGGCCCGCCGTCGGCGGGCCTTCCTTTTTTGGTGAAGTGTCCAACCGTATTAAGGGACAAAACGATAACCCAGGCCGCGGACGGTTTGAATATAACGGGGGCGGCTGGGGTCGTCCTCGATCTTGTTGCGAAGGCGGTTGATATATACGACAATGGCGCTGTCGTCTACCATGGTGCTGCCCCATATGAGATCGTACAGCGAGGATTTGGAAAAGATGCGGTTGGGATTGTCCAAAAACAGCTTCATGATAGCGCTCTCCTTGGCGGAGAGGGGCAACTCCGTCCCGTTTTTAAAGAGCTTCAGGGTCTCGTTGTCAAAGCGGAAGGGGCCGACCTCGATGGGAAGATTTGCCCCGGAGGTGTGACTGCGGCGAATCAAGGCCTTTACCTTGGCGGCCAGTGTCACAGGGTTAAAGGGCTTTGTGATATAATCGTCCGCGCCGATTTCCAGGCTGTATAACATATCCACGTCCTCGGTGCGACCGCTGACCACCATGACGGGGATGTGGTTTCCTTTCTCACGCAGGATGCGGATGACCTCAAAGCCGTCCATTCCGTCCAGATTAATGTCCAACAGAATAACGTCAAAGGCTTCTGCGGCCACCTGGTCGATGGCCTCCTGGCCGGAGGCAACGGCAACGGACTGAATCCCGCTGCTGGTAAGAACTTTATCCAGAGTGTTTCGGACGGCGGCGTCGTCCTCTACGATCAGGGCTTTTGGAGCCATATTGGTTTTCCTCCTCCTTTTTTCATCTGCTCTTCTTTTTGTGCTACGGCGTGTTTTCGGGTTGACAAGTTGCGGCATTATATTTTAAAATTGTTATGCGCAAATTTTTGACGACTGTAAGTCATAGTTCGATTTATTATACATTATTTTTTCCAAAAGTTCAACAACAATATGACGAGGTTTTTTGCAATATGAACCGAAAAAGACTTATGACGTTCGGCGCTGTGGTTCTGGCCGCCGCGCTGTTGTTTGGGGGGCTTGTACAGCTCCGTTCTGTATACGAGAGGTATCGCTCGGATATGCTCAGCGACGAGAGCCGCCAGCTAAACAGCGTTGTCACCAGTAGCGGACGGGGCGTCCAATGGAAGATGGAGGGCTATGCGGCCCAGGCCGCCGCTGTGGTGAACCGGGATTCCTTCCGCATTGCGGAGGAGGAATATGAGAGCGGCAACGATGGCAGCATGGAGATTATCCTGTCGCAGCGGGAGCTGCGGGTGGCGGAGATTGAGTATAACGTCGCGGCGGTATATGACAGCGGCGGGGCGTTCATTGCCGCCTCCGGCAATGATTTCCCCAGAAACCAGGGTGAAGATGTGAGCCTGGGGGAGAATATGGCCATTCGCTTCGATGAATGGGGAACGTGCTGGTTTATTTTTTCGGCGGAGTCAGACGGGGGCTATTATTATGAGATGGCGGTGCTGGCGGAGGAGCTGTTTGAAAACAGCGTCGAGTCAGTCAGCGCGGGCAATAACGGCTATCTGTTTCTGATAGACGACCGCATGACCTTTTTCGGCTGTATCCAGGACGGGGAAATGATCTTCAGCAGCGTGGAGGATTTTTTGGAGCAATATCCTGACGTCAGCACTGAGGCGATAGAGGCCATAGCCCAAACCGGGGAGACCAGGCCGGAGGATTACAGCGTCTATTCCTATCCATGGGACGGCTCTCAGCGCACGGATGAGACGCTGGTGGTGCTGTGCCGTGTGGACATGGGGGAAGGCGCGCTGGTGCTGGGCGCAGCGGTGAATTTCCAGGAATTTGACTTCCGGCTGAACCAGACCCTACAGCAGGTATCGGTGGCGACGCTGCTGGTGCTGGCCGGCGTGCTGGTGCTGCTGCTTTTGATTGCCGCGCTGTTCATCGTCAACCGCAAGAACGCCCTGGAAATGGCTGTTCTCAAGGAGAAAAATGACATGATGGAGGAACTGAACCGTCAGCAGCAGAGCCTTGCCCATACAGAGCGGCTCCAGCAGCTTGGCGTTATGACCTCCGGCATTGCCCATGAGTTCAACAACTTGCTTACGCCCATCATGGGACAGAGTATGCTCCTTCTGGAGGAGATGGCCGGGCAGGAGGATTCTCCCCAGTTTGAGAGCGCCCTGGACATCTACGAGGCGTCGGAAAAGGCCAAGGGCATTGTAAAGCGAATGTCCGATATGAGTAAAAAAGAGACAGACCGGCCCTTTTATCCCGTGGAAGTACGGGGACTGCTTGAAAAGACCTCCAATTTGGCGTCTATGGCGAAGGATCCCCACATTCAGCTCGTTATAGACGCGGAGGAGGGGATGTACGTCAACGGGGACGAGCGGCTTCTTATGCAAGCCATTCTGAATCTCTGCATTAACGGTTGCCAGGCTATGGGCGAAAAGGAGGGGACTCTGACCCTGGCCGCTCATCAGGAAATGCGATCGGGGCTGGCCTATGTGTGCATAGAGGTCAGCGATACCGGGCCTGGCATCCCGGAGGAGCAGATAGGCTCTATCTATGACCCGTTTTTCACCACTAAGGGGGAACGGGGGACAGGCCTGGGCCTGGCCATCTGCCAGAAGATTGTGGAGGCGCACAAGGGTACCATCGCCGCCGCCAATCGCCCGGAAGGGGGGGCGGTGTTTTCCATTCGACTGCCTCTGGGAGAAAGCCCTCTGGCGCTGGACAATGGAACCCTGTGAGCATTATCCGGCCCAGCCGATGACGCACAACTATTTAAACATACTGTAATCATGATTCGTTTTTGTATATATTTTCCAGCAAACCCCTTCCGGGGACTTGACATCCGGCAATAGTTTGGAGATAATATGACAAGGAGACAGATCAAAATGGTCTGACAGAAAGCGCGGAGCATTAGAAAAAGGAAGCATAAGCATGGGGAGCATATTGGAATATCTGGAGGAATCCAGCCGACATTGGCCAGACGCGCTGGCCGTGGCAGATGGAAAAACAGCGCTGACCTTTCGCCAGCTTCGGGAGACAGCCTATGGTTTGGGCCTGTATCTAAAAAACAACGGCCTTTCGGATAAGCCGGTGGGACTGTACGCCCAGCGGCGAGTTGCCGTTGTAGCGGCCATGCTGGGCTGCGCGGCGGCGGGGGTCTGCTATGTTCCCCTGAACCCGGACGCCCCGGCGGAGAAGAACCAGAAGATACTCCGTCATGCGGGCGTGGGCCTTATCCTGGGCTTTGGAGAGGGCGAATACAACGGTGCGGCGGAGGGATGTCAGTATATCCCCTATGACAGCCTTACCCTTCCGGCAGCGGACGCCCCGGCGGTCACGCCCTCGGCGGAGGATACGCTGTATATCATCTATACCTCCGGCTCCACCGGGGAGCCAAAGGGCATACGCAAGAGCCACGGCGCGGTGATGGATTTCATCGAGGCATACGTCCGGGAGCTGGATTTCTCCTCGGAGGAAATCATCGGAAACCAAACCCCCTTCTGCTTCGACGCCTCCGCCAAGGACATCTATCTCATGCTGAAAACCGGCGCACGGCTGGAAATTATTCCCTCGGAAAAGTTCATCTTCCCCGTGACGCTGATTGAATATTTAAATGAAAAGGCCATGACCTTCATTTCCTGGGTGCCGTCGGCCCTGGCCGTGGTGGCGAGGCTATGTACATTCCGGGACGTGCTGCCAACCACATTGCGTCGTGTGTGCTTTGTGGGAGAGGTGTTTCCCATTAAGGATCTGGAGGTGTGGCGGGCCGCCCTGCCGGACGTTGAGTTTATAAATCTCTACGGCTCCTCGGAGCTTGCGGGGATTTGTTGTCTGTATCACATCCCCCCGGAGGGGCCTCTGCCGGAGGCATTGCCCATTGGACGGCCCTTGTCCAACACCTGCATCTATCTCTACCGGGACGGGGCGCTGGTTTCCGACCAGGGGGAAATGCTGGTGGAAAGCTACGCCCTGGCGGACGAATATGTGGGCGCCCCGGAAAAAACGGCCCAGACCTTTATAGAACTGGAAATTAATAGGAAAACCCGTCGCTTGCTGCGGACGGGAGACTGGGCCAGGTACGACGAGAACGGGAACCTGGTGTTCATGTCCCGCGGGGACAACCAGATAAAATACAAGGGCTACCGCATTGAGCTGGGCGAAATAGAGGCGGCGGCCAACGCACTGGATTTCATCGGCCTTGCCTGCTGCCTGTATAACCAGGAAAAGGAACGCATCACCCTTTTCTGCACGGCCAGCGACCCGACCCTGAAGCTCCGGGATTTGAACAAGGCCCTGGAAGGGCGGCTGCCGGATTATATGCTGCCCCGACGGCTGGTGGTGCTGGAGGAAATGCCCCTGAACGCCAACGGCAAAATAGACCGGCCCTATCTGAAAACGCTTTTGTGAGGTATGCTTATGGATAACAAGCAGCTATTGTCCCTTGCACAGGAGTTTGAGACGCCCCTGTATGTATTCGATGCGGACGCGTTCGCCCGGCGGCTGGCGCTGGTGCGCTCGGCCTTCGGCCTGGAGGTGGGGCTGTGCTATTCCATCAAGGCAAACCCATTTTTGCTGAAATGTCTGCCCCCGACGCTTGACCATCTGGAGGTTTGCAGTCCTGGAGAGCTGACCGTTTGTGAAAATGCCGGGGCGGATTTGACCACCATCGTCTTTTCCGGGGTGAACAAGACCCAGGAAAGCGTGGAGCGGGCTATGGATGATAACGTATATATATTCACAATAGAAAGCATACTCCATGCTGAATATATTCAAAAGGCCGCCGCGAAGAGAAACAAGAAAGTACCAGTTCTTCTTCGTTTGACATCGGATAATCAATTCGGAATGGATGAGGAGGAACTTGTTCGTCTTGCATCGGAACGGGATAAATATCCAAACTTAATTTTTTCGGGCCTGCACTACTTTTCCGGCACGCTGAAAAAACGTACCACCCTGATTGGCCGGGAACTGGACAAGCTTGACGGGCTTATTCGCCGGATCTGGGAGGAGACGGGTCTGTCCCTGACCAAGATAGAATATGGCCCCGGCCTCTGGATAGATTACTTTGGCGAGAATCCGGACGAGGCGGAGGAAGCGCTTCTGCGGGATACCGCCCCGCTTATCCGGGCTATGGGGGAGAAATATGACCTGACCGTGGAGATGGGACGTTTTTTTGCCGCACCCTGCGGAAGCTACCTGACTACGGTGATGGATACCAAGACCAACTGCGGCTTCCGCTATGCTATCGTGGACGGGGGCCTGCACCAGATGAACTACGACGGCCAGATGAAGGGTACCCAGGTGCCGGATATGCGCCGCCTGACCGGGGACGCGGGGGAGCCGGAGGACTGGTGTGTCTGCGGCAGCCTTTGCACACCGAACGACGTCCTTGTCCGCCGGGTGTCTACCCCGCCCATCGAGCGCGGGGACGTGCTGGCCTTCTGCCGCACGGGAGCCTATTCCATTAACGAGGGATTCGCTTTTCTCCTGAGCCGGGATCTTCCGGCGGTGGTCATCTGCCGGGACGGCCAGCCGCCCCATGTGGCCCGCGAACACATCGGGCTTGATCCGCTAAATACGCCAGTGTAATATACAATAATATCCTAAAATAATCATTTAAAGTGGAGGGAAATTCATGGATATTGATTATTTTTCCAACCGAGAGCTTCGGGAGATGGGCTTTAAGAGCCTTGGCAAGCGGGTGCTGATATGCCGCACCTGCAAGCTGTACCACACCGACCAGATTGAGATCGGGGACGACGTGGAGATTGACGACTTCACCGTCCTGAACGGCCACATCCGCATCGGCAATCACATCCACATCAGCTCCAACTGCGAGCTGTACAGCGGCGCGTCCCGCATTGAGATTGACGATTTCAGCGGCATATCTTCTCACTGCTCGTTTTATGGCATCACAGACGACTATGTCGGCCCCTATATGAACAATCCCACCGTGCCGCCCCGCTTCCGCAAGCTGACGGAGGAGCCGGTGATTCTGGACAAGCACGTCCTTATCGCCACCCACTGTGTCATCCTGCCCGGCGTACACGTCGGGGAGGGCTGCTCCTTTGGAGCCATGAGCATGATTTCCAAGTCCACGGAGCCGTGGGGCGTCTATGTGGGCTGCCCCGCCAAGCGCATTAAGGAGCGTGACCGGGGCGTCCTGGAGAAGGCCAAGCAGCTCATCGCCAGCGAGGCGGGCCGGAAACGGGCGAAATAATTATTCATTCACCAAAAACCATACTTATTCAATATTATTCTTGTATTTTTTGGAGGACTTATTCACTATGAAAGAAAAGGTTTTGGAGATTCTCTTAGACGTTGTCCCCGACGTGGACTTTGAAAACGAGACTGACCTGGTCGCCGGAAAGGTCATCGATTCCTTTGCCGTCGTTGCCATGGTAAACCAGCTAAACGACGACCTGGACATCGACATCCCTTCCCGTGAAATTCTGCCGGAGAATTTCTACAGCCTGGACACCATCGTGGCCCTGGTGGAGAAGTATAGCTGAGTCAGATAAATTAGGGGAGGATGAATAAACAGCCGCCGGAGGCTTCGCACCTCCGGCGGCTGAGGTTATATTTGTTCAGTTCAGCAAAAGCTCCCCGGCGGCAAGGGTATAGAGCGTTTCCAGCTCCTTCGCGTTCATCAGCTTTGGGACGGGGTAGAGGGGGTTGCTCTCGGCGTCGGCAAAGCGGGCCATGGCGGGGATGTCGCTCCGGCGTATGCCGGTCAGATGCTCCGGGATGTTCATGGAACGGTTCATCTCCTTTATCCAGTTGATGAACGCACGGCTGGCCTCCTCGTCTGAGGCGTTTTCTGCGGCTATGCCACAGATACAGGCCAGACGGCCCAGCCGCTTATAGCAGCTTTCGCCGTAATGCTCTAAAACGATGGGCAGCAGCACTGCATTTGCCAGGCCGTGCGCCGTTCCGTATCGGCCCCCCAACGAGTGGGCTACGCCGTGGACGTAGCCCACATAGGACTGGGTGAAGGCGATGCCTGCGCAGTAGGCGGCCCGCTGCATATTCTGCCTGGCTTCCACGTCCTGCCCGTTGTCATAGGCCCGCTTCAGATAGGTGCGGATAAGGGTAACAGCTTCTACCGCCATGGCGCGGGTGTGTCTGGTGGTGCTGCGGCCAATATACGCCTCCACCGCGTGCGTAAGCGCGTCCATGCCTGTGGTGGCGGTGACATGGGGCGGCAGGCCCAGGGTGACATGATAGTCCAAAATGGCGTAATGGGGAATAAGCGAGAAGTCATTGATGGGATATTTATGGTGCTTCTCCGGGTCGGTAATCACAGCGGCCAGTGTGGTCTCGCTGCCGGTTCCGGCGGTGGTGGGAACGGCGATCAGATCCGGCAGCCGGTGCATGACCTTCAGCAGGCCGCCCATTTTCGTGACCGGCTGCCGGGGCTTTACGACGCGGGCGCCTGCCGCCTTGGCGCAGTCGATGGAGGAGCCACCCCCAAAGGCGATGATGGCTTGGCACCCGTCCGCCAGATACATGGCTCTGGCCTCCTCTACATTCTGCACTGTGGGGTTGGAAACCGTTTTGTCATACAGAGAATAGGCGACGCCCACGTCGGTCAGCGCCCCCATCAGCCCGTCCAGCAGGCCCAGCGCGGAAAGGCTGGCGTCCGTCACGATAAGCACCCGCGAACGCTTCTGCTGCCGAAGCTCCGCTGCCGCCTCCGTCATACTGTTCAATATTTTTGGTTCCCGATAGGGCAAAAACGGCAGCGCCGCCCGAAAACATATTTGAAAGGCTCTGCAATACACCTTTTTCAGGGGATTCATGACGATACCTCATTCAAAAATTTATTTAAAATTATTTATAGTTTATCCCGCCCATGCTATCACATGAACGGGAATGTGTCAACAGAATTGTACCCTGAAAGTGGGCGAAGCTGTGGAGGTCGAACATGGGCATGGATACGTTATTTTTTCCTTTGATTCCGCTCCCAGATAATCCACAGACCCTCGTGTATCAGATCCTTGTCAAAATGGATTCCCTGGCGGCGGCAGTGGGGGATAACGGCCTCGGCCCATACGCCGGTAGCCACCACCGTAACAGGCTGGCCCAGCTCTGCGTCTATGCCGGCGAGAAGCCCATCCAGCATAGCCGCCGCGCCGTAGATAATGCCGGAACGCATACTTTCGTCTGTGCTTTTGCATATAATATGCCCCGGCGCCTGAGGGATAACGTTGTGCAGCAGGGAAGCCCGGCTGGACAGGGCGGAGGTGGAGATCAGAATACCGGGAGCAATGACGCCGCCGATGTATGCGCCGCTGGCGTCCGTGACGCCGATGCCCATGGCGGTGTCCATGGCGACGGTGGCAACCGGCAGGGAATATCGGGCCTGGGCCGCCAGGGAGGCCGCCACAAAATCGCTTCCCAGCTCAGAAGGGTCGTCCAGCCGGATGTTCAGCCCGGTTTTGACCCCAGGCCCTACCACCATGGGGACAATGCCGGTCAGCATTTCCGCCGCTCGGCGGACGGTCAGGGTCAGCTCCGGCACCACAGAGGAGAGAATACACCCCTCCAGCTTCCGGCAGTCCACCTGATGCCGCTCCAACATCAGGCCCATCAGAACAGAATATTCATCCGCTGTTCGGAATTTCACTGTGGTCAAATCGCAGGAAAACTTCACCCTTCCGTCCACAACGCCGCCCATCGTAATGTGGCTGTTGGACAAGTCTATGGTCAAAATCATGGCTGTCACTCCCTAATAGTCGTATTGTATTATATATAGCTTACCAAATCCTGCGCCAACTGTCAAAGACTACTTGATTTTATTGAGATGTCGTGCTAAAATAAAAACGATGGCTTCCGTGGGAAGCCATTCAAGAAACCGTTTTCATTCACTTTGCTGAACGAATAGAAATCATTTGAAAGGAAGTTTTCAATCATGGCACAGTACAAGATCCAGAGGAAAAAAGGCACCCCCGGCAGCACCACCTACGCTTACACCGCAGCCGGTCACAACGAGTGCGTCCCCACCCGTCTGCACGACGCGGCTGACGTGGACGGCGGCAAGCTCATCATGGGCATTACCTACTTCGTTCCTGGCGGCGGCACGGATTTCGGCGCCAATCCTCTGGAGTCCATCTACTACATCCTGGAGGGCGAGATGACCCTGAAGACCGACACCGAGGAGGCTGTTCTGAAGGCTGGCGACTCCTATCACTGCTGCGGCGGCGCTGCCAAGTCCGTCACCAACACCGGCGACACTGTCACTCAGATGCTGGTCTGCCTGCTGCCTCCTCAGGCCTAATTACCCCTGCTCCATAGAGGACAAGTCCTATAACCATGGAAATAATAAGCGCCGGAACGCCGTTTCCGGCGCTTATTGCGCTGTGTAAGGCCCTGGCCGCCGCCCCGGACAGCACGGCCCAGAAAAGCACCCGTCCCGCTTTCTTCCACGAGAGCCGGAAGCCGGACATCCTTTTCAGCCGCCCTATGCTGAGGACGAAATTGAATATTTCCGTAAAGCATATGACGAACACATAGGCGGCCACGCCCCACCTGGGCAGCAGCAGCCACACCAGCAGGGCGGAAAGGCCCGCGTCCGCAATGTTCACGTACATACAGAACATCATGTCTCCCAGACCCTTCAGGCACCCGTCTGTTGCCATGTCCATATACATCACCGGCACGATCAGGGCGAAAAGCTGTATGTATCGGCCTGCCTCGCTGGAATCGTACAGCGCAAGGCCCAGGCTGTCCCCCAGGGCCAGCAGCAGGGCGGCGGTGATGGCAGAAAACAGCAGGCCCTTGTATAATATATCCTCCGTCACCAGGCGTATGCTCTCCGTCCGGCCCTGCACCTGACGTTCCGTCAGCTTGGGGACGATAAGCTCCGCTACCGCCAGCATCAGGCAGGAGGGGAACAGCACCACCGTCAGGGCCATGCCCTGAATAACCCCGTAGACGGCCAGGGCGGCTTCGGCGGATAGGCCGGAGGCCCGCAGACCCCTGGGTACCAGCAGATGTTGTAGGGTGGACAGGCCGCTTCGCGCGTAGGCTGCCGCCGCAAGAGGCAGAGCGATGTGCAGCATACGGCTGTTCATACCGGGAAGGGCGGGCTTCTCCCTGTTTTTCCGTATGCCGTGTCCCTGACGGTCGGTGACGTAGGCAACCGCCAGGGCGCACACGCCGAAGGCTTCTCCGATGAGACTGCCGCCGGTGATGGCGAGACAGGCGTATTCCAGATTGTCTGCCGCGCCAAGACCTATCAGTGCAGCTGTAGCGGCGATGGTAACAAGCTGCTGCAATACGGAGACGGTGACGCTTTTCCACACCCGGCCCACGGCGGTGAAATATCCGTGCATAACGGAGTCCATTCCCAGCAGAGGCATGGTGAAGGCCAGCAGCATGAGAGGCCGCACAGTGCGGGCGTCCCCCAGCCACAAAAAGCCCAACGGCTCTGCCAGAACCATAAGTGCAAGCCCTGCCGCACAGCCGAAAAACAGCCCATAGCCCATGCAGCGCCCAAGAGCCTGTGCCGCTCCGTGCGGACGGGCGCGGCCCGTTTCTTCGGACACCAGGCGTGTGGCGGTATACCGTATGCCGGAGATTGCCACTGTGGCGGCCAGACTGTTCACGCTCATAATAAGCTGGAACAAGCCAATGCCTGCCTCCCCGATACGAGCGGCCAGCCAGACCTGCCATATCATGCCGACAAACCGCATGACCAGGCCGGAAACCGTCAGCAGCGCCGTGTTGAAAGCCAGATTTTTGTCCTGAAGCAACCTCTTTCCCTCCCGCTGTAACATGGCTCCCTTGCGCAAAAGCCGGGGAACGGGTATAATATATGAAAAACAACATCAGGATATGTTGAGGTTTTGCCATGAGCGTATTATCAGCACAACTGAAGACAGCTCGCTGCGGATGGGGCGCGGCGGTAATCGTGGCGGGCGGCTCCGGGGTTCGCTTCGGCGGGGACAAGATGACAACCCCTCTGGGAGGCGTTCCCGTGTTGGCCCGCACGCTGCTTGCCTTTCAGGGGTCTGACATGATAGACGAGATCGTGGTGGTAGCACGGCGGGACAGGATCCAGACCGTGACCGACCTGTGCCGGGAATACGGCATCAGTAAAGCGGCCCAGGTGGTGGCCGGGGGCGATACCAGGGCGGCGTCCTGCTATGCCGGGGTGACGGCGGTATCCGATCGGACGGAGCTTATCGCCATACACGACGGAGCCAGACCCCTGGTAACGGAACGGGTCATCGAGGATGCCATGTGGCTTGCCCATAAACACACCGCCGCCGTTCCCGCCGTCCCGGTGCGGGACACCATCAAGAGGGCGGAGGATGGCGTCGTGGTGGACACGCCGCCACGCGCCCAGCTTTTTGCCGTGCAGACTCCACAGTGCTTCCAGGCGGATATTATCCGGGCGGCGCTGGCGAACGCTGTGCGAAATCAGCCGGATGTCACCGACGACAGCATGGCGGTGGAGGCCATCGGTGGGAAAATCTTTCTGTCCCAGGGCAGCGAGGAGAATATCAAAATCACGACGCCGCTGGATCTGGCGCTGGCAGAGGCGATTATTGCCAGAAGGGAGACGAAATGCGAATAGGACACGGATATGACGCCCACCGGCTGATGGCGGGGCGGAAGCTGATACTGGGGGGCGTAGAGATTCCCTTTGAAAAGGGACTGGAGGGCCATTCGGACGCGGATGTGCTGCTCCACGCCCTGGCGGACGCGATCCTGGGCGCGGCGGCCCTAGGGGACATCGGCCACCTATTCCCGGACAGCGACCCGGCCACGGAGGGGATAGACAGCCGCATCATTCTTCGCGCCGCTGCCGAAAAAGCCGCTGCCGCCGGGTATCAGGTGGAAAACTGCGACGTGACCATCATCGCCCAGCGGCCCAAGCTGGCTCCCTATCTGGACGCCATGCGGGGAAACATTGCCGACGACCTGGGCGTTGCCCTAAACGCCGTCAGCGTAAAGGCCACCACCGAGGAGCATATGGGCTTCACTGGCTCCGGCGAAGGCATGAGCTGCCACGCGGTCGTGCTGCTAAGCTAGGGGAAACAAAATAACTGCCTCCCGCATACAATGGGCTGTAATGCTAATCTTCCATTAACAGGTTCAATTTTACAAATTAAACCTTTTTAACGAGAGCTAGTATAACCATTCGCGGGAGGCAATTTTATGCAATATCTGCTCACTTTCAGAAGCCTGACCTACGCACAGCGCGCCGCACGGGTATTGGAAAGGGCGGGCGTTACTGGCACTGTGTCCCGTCTGCCCAAGGCTGTCAGCACCAGAGGCTGCGCCTATTGCGTGATCGTCTCGGCCCGAAGACGGGAACAGTCGGTCAATTTATTAACAGCGGCGGGACTCGCCCCGGAGCGGGTCATTGCCAGAGATGAAAACGGCGTTTTGGAGGTGGGGGAATGATTTATCTTGACTGCGCGGCCACAAGCCTGCAAAAGCCCGCCGCCGTGCGCTATGCCATGTCGGAAGCTGTGGCGACCATGTCGAGTCCCGGTCGGGGCGGATACGAAAGCGCTATGGCCGCCGCCGGTACAGTGCTGGACTGCCGGACGGCCCTGGCGGATATGTTCTGCGTCTCCGCCCCGGAGCGGGTGATATTTACAGGAAGCGCCACCCATGGGCTGAACATTGCCATCAATAGCCTTGTAAATCCGGGAGACAGGGTGGTGATTTCAGGCTATGAGCATAACGCTGTCTGGCGGTCTCTATACGGCAGGGGAGCGGATGTTCAGGTGGCGACATCGCCCCTATTTCAGCCGGAGGCAGCGGTGGAAGCCTTTCGGCGGCTCCTGCCGGGGGCCAGGGCGGCGGTGTGCTGCCAGGTGTCCAATGTATTCGGCTATATCCTGCCGATAGGGGAAATTGCCCTGCTGTGCCGCCGGGCGGGAGTACCGCTGATTATTGACGCCGCCCAGGCCGCCGGGAGCGTGGGGCTGGATTTTGACGGTCTGGGCTGCGCCTATGCCGCCATGCCGGGCCATAAGGGACTGCTGGGGCCGCAGGGGACAGGTGTTCTTCTCTGCGGAGAAGAGCGGCCAGCGCCGCTGCTGTATGGCGGCACAGGCTCTGTCAGCGAGAGCGCCGAAATGCCGGATTTTTTGCCGGATCGCCTGGAGCCGGGTACCCACAACGTCCCCGGCATTGCAGGACTGCTTGCCGGTGTGGAATGGCTGAGCCGCAAAACAACGGCGGCGGTGCTGGCCCAGGAGCGGGAGCTTGCGGCAGCCTTTTGCGAGGCACTTGCCGGGGCCGACAGGATCCGGCTGTTCCGAGCCGCTGATTCCGCCTGTCAGGCGGGAGTGGTATCCCTGCAAGTCAGAGGCGCGGACTGTGAGGAGATTGCCGTCCGGCTGGCGGAACGGGGGATTGCCGTCCGGGCCGGGCTTCACTGTGCCCCGCTGGCCCATCAAACGGCGGGAACCCTTCGGGCCGGAACGGTGCGCTTTAGCTTCTCCCCCTTCAACACCCGCTCAGAAGTGCGGCAGGCGGCGGAGGCGATCCTGGTTCTGGCAAAATCGTGAGTCGCGCTCATTGACAAGGGCTGCGGGAGCTGATATAATAAAAATACAAGCAATAGGGGTGCTGGGATAACGGCCCGGCTGAGATGGCGTTACCGATACGCTGAACCCTGGAACCTGATCCGGGTAATGCCGGCGTAGGAAAGCCACGGCGCAAGCCGTGTATGACCGCCGGTCGGGTATGTGTTCACCTGGCCGGCGGTTGGTTTTCCTTTTAATTTGAAAGGAGAAGTCCCATGAAAAGAATCACTACCCGTAAGCTCGTGGAGAGCGCCATCTTTATTGCCCTGGCCACTGTTTTGAGCCTTGTGCAAATTCCAATGCCCTTTGGCGGCGGACTGACCGCGTGCAGTATGCTGCCGCTGGTTATCATCAGCTTCCGTTACGGTTGGAAGTGGGGAGCTGTTACCGCCTTTGTCTACAGCGTCGTCCAGATCATTCTGGGCGTCAGCAACGTGGCCTATGCCTCCAGCTTTATCATGGCCGTTGGCATTATTTTCCTGGATTACATCATCGCCTATACGGTCATTGGCCTGGCCGGAATTTTTGATAAATGCGTCAAAAGTCATCGTGCAGCCGTGGCGGTGGGGATTGTTGTCACCTTCTGCCTTCGGTTTGTGTGCCACCTGATCAGCGGCGCGTGGATATGGGGCGAGTGGATGCCGGAGGAGTTTATGGGCATGACCATGACCGGCCCGTGGCTCTATTCCTTCCTGTACAACGGCTGGTATATGCTGGGCGAGATCATACTCACCCTGATTGTCGCCATGCTGATTTACAAGCCCCTGGAGAAATATTTCCGGGGCGAGGATCTGCAAAAGGCATAAAACAGAAGAATATATACAGGCAAAACGGACAGCGTACGCTGTCCGTTTTGCTGCCCTTCTGGACAAGAAAACGGGAATTTTATGTTAACAGACACGCATTTTTATGGTTGACACGTCAGCATATTTTTTATATAATACCAAAGTTAATGGCTTTTATAGATGCCATGGATTTGTCAACTACTTCGGCCCAGCCGATGTTGAGTAAATACTTCAAACAGAAAGGAATCAACCAATGAAACGCACTTATCAGCCCAAGAAGCGCCATGCACAGAAGGAGCATGGTTTCCGCAAACGTATGTCCACCCGCAATGGACGGAAGGTTCTGTCCGCCCGCCGCGCCAAGGGCCGCAAGAGACTGAGCTACTGATTCGGCCCGGAGTGGGGCGTCCCTGTGAAATATACTTCCTCCTTAAGAACTAACAACGACTTTCGCCGGGTCTATAAGCGGGGGACGAGCGCTGTGCGTCCGTGCCTGGTGTTATATGCCCGGAAAAACAAGAGACAGGAGAACCGCTTAGGTCTCACCGTGACCACAAAAATCGGCAAGGCCCACACACGCAATCGTGTGCGCCGCCGTCTGCGGGAGATATACCGCCTGCATGAGACCGAGTTTCGGCCCGGCTATGACTGGGTCATTGTGGCAAGATCGCGGGCGGTGCAGGCCAGCTATCAACGGCTGGAAAAGGAGCTTCTGTCCGCAAGCCAAGAGCTGGGGGCATCGCTGTAATGAAGCGTGTGCTGCTGGCTATTGTGCGTTTTTACAGGAAGTATATATCCCCGGTAACAAAGCCGTGCTGCCGGTTCATCCCCACCTGCAGCGAGTATGCCCTGATCGCCATTGACCGCTACGGCGCCTGGAAGGGCGGCTGGCTGGCGCTCAAACGCATACTGCGGTGTCATCCATTCCATCGTGGGGAGCATGATTTTTACGATCCCGTTCCGTAACAAATGATTAGGAGATTTATATGTTAGACGCGATTGCAAAACCATTTGGCAAGCTGATGCTCTGGTTTTACAACTGGACGGGCAACTACGGCGTAGCTGTAATCCTGTTTGCTCTGGTTGTAAAACTCATCCTGCTGCCCTTCCAACTGAAAAGCAAGAAGAGCATGATGCGCACCAGCCGTATGACGCCCCGGCTCAAAGAGCTGGAAAAAAAATACGGCAATGACCAGCAGAAATACCAGCAGGAGGTCAGCAAGCTATATAAGGAAGAGGGCGTAAACCCCATGTCGGGCTGCCTTTGGTCCTTGTTGCCTTATCCTATTCTGCTCGCCCTGTGGCGCGCTATCCGCTATCCTCTGACCGTTATGATGGGCGTTTCCTCAGACCTTTTGGCTGAGGGAGGGGCTATCTACGAAAAGCTGGTCGAGCTTGGCTATAACTTGGCCGATTACTCCACCAGAAACACTGCGGAAACCTATCAGCAGATTTTCCAGTCCCAGTTTATCACTGAGCATTTCTCGGATTTTTCTGCTCTGTCAGACAAGCTGCAAGCCATATCCTACAAATTCCTTGGCATGGATTTGGGCCAGACGCCCAGCTTCAGAGTCTGGACCTGGGATTGGAGCAGCCCGTCTGTGTGGGGGCCGGCCCTGGGGCTTTTCCTGATCCCGGTGCTGGCAGCCGTACTGAGCTGGCTTTCCATGAAGGTCTCTATGGCGTCCCAGCCCCAGACCAAGGATACACAGAGTACAAACGCCACCATGACGCTGATGATGCCTGTTATCTCCCTGTGGATTTGCTTCACCATGCCCGGTGTTATGGGCATTTACTGGTGCGTTCAGTATGTTTTCTCCATGATTCAGGAGCTTATTCTGAACAAGATATTCAACCGCCAGTTGGATATTGAAGACGCAGATCGCATTGAGCGGGAGAAAGCCCGTGAGGCTGAACTAGAGGCAAAACGTCAGGCTACAGAGAAACTGAAGGCCGAAGGTACCACTACCGTCAATAAGAACACCTCCAAGAAAAAGCAGCAGGCTGCCGCCGCCCAAAAGGAGACGGAGCGTAAGGCTGCAGAGGCCCGCGCCGCCAAGCTGGCGAAGCGTGGTCAGACCGGCGAGGAGACGCCGCCCTCCCAGGTGGGGAATCGGCGTTATGCCCGTGGCCGGGCGTACGTGCCTGACCGCTATACCAACCCGGAGGAGGCGGCAGAAAAGACTGCCGCCGCTGCCGCAGAGAGCGCAGACTATGAAGTCGAATACGATGAAGCCGCGGCAGAGGCCACGACGGAGACTGTGACCGAGACTGCCGCTTTGCCGGAGAGCGAAGCGATTGCGGAGGACAAGCCCGCTGAGGAGGTTGTGGAGTCCGCTTCAGCGGAAGAAACGCCAGAGGAATCCAACGCGGAGAATATAGAACTGCCTGCGGAGGAAGCGCCCGAAGCGAAAGACGACGAAGACATTGGCACTGAGCCGCCCGTTGCAGCCCCGGCGGCAGAGGCCGCCGCACCTGCGGAAGCAATGCAGGCAGCGGAGGACGACGCAGCCGATGCGGATACAGACGCACCGGCAGACGACAATTAACGGAGGAATTTTGCAGCTATGCTTAAATCCATCGAGGTAAAAGCCAAAACCCCGGAGGACGCCATTTCCAAGGCGTTGTCCCAACTGGGGCTTGAGCGAGATGATATTTCAGTTGAAATCATAGAGCGTGGCAAGAGCGGCTTTCTGGGCATAGGCGCAGTGGACGCCGTAGTCCGCGTGTCCTATGAAGCGCCGGACGAGCCGGAACCCATCTCTGTGGAAGAGCCTGTGGAGGAAAAGGCAGCGGTATCGGAGTCTGTCCCCGAAAAGGAGCCGGAGTCTGTTCCCGCTCCCCAGCAGGAGGAACCCGTTCAGGAGAAGCCCCTCGCCGCGAAAGACAAAAAACAGCCCGACGGCACACAGGCTGAGCGGACGGAGGAATTTTTGCACGGCCTGCTGGAGCGCATGGGCGTGAACGCAGAGATTTCCATTACTCCCCGTGAGGGCGGCGGACTGAATGTGAACCTTACCGGCCAGGGCATTGGAGCCGTGATTGGCCGCAGGGGAGAGACCCTGGACGCAATCCAGCACCTGACAAATTACGCCGTGAACCGGGGCAGCGAGCGCCGGGGCCACATCAATGTGGACGCGGAAAACTACCGGGCCAAGCGGGAGGAATCCCTTGTGCGCCTGGCGGAGAAAATGGCCGCCAAGGCGGTGAAATACCGCCGCAACATGGCGCTGGAGCCGATGAACTCCTACGAACGCCATGTGATACACACCGCGCTTCAGGATTTTGAGGGCGTAACCACCAGCTCCGTCGGCGTAGAGCCGAACCGCCGCGTGGTTGTGACCTATGTCCGCCCGGAGGAGAAGGAAGAAAAAACAGAGTACCAGGAATGGTGCTGAACCTGTAGCCGTACTTACGGCGAAGCGCTGCAAGGCTTTTTATGATGAGGGGCCGGCCATTGGCCGACCCCTTTTTTGAGGCTGAGAGAAGGAGGAATGGCCTGTGGTTTTTTCCAGCGCATTGTTTTTGTTTGCCTTTCTGCCGGTTCTGTACGCCATCCACCGGCTGACGCCGGGCATTAGGGGCAAAAATATTGTTCTTTTGATCTTCAGCCTCATATCCTATGCTTTTGGGGATATTGCCTATTTGCCTCTGCTACTGGCCTCCATTGTGATAAACTGGGGAGCGGGGCGGCTGCTGGGCGTGATGACGCCAAAAACCAGGCGTCGGTATGCCGTGCTGTTCCTGACGGTGGTGCTGGATCTGGGGCTGATGGCGGTGTTCAAATATCTGGACTTCTTTATCGAAAATATAAATGCCCTGTTCGGCCTGTCCATCCCGCTGCCGGAGATTGCCCTGCCTTTGGGCATCAGCTTCTTCACTTTCACCGCCCTCAGCTATGTGATAGAGGTGTACCGCAAGCCTAAAAACATGGAACGGAATATTCTGAAAACAGGGCTTTATATCTGCCTGTTTCCCACCATCCTTTCCGGCCCTATTGTTGGCTATAAAAATTTTTCCCCGCAGATAGAAAGCCGTACTTGCACGCCGGAAAAGACGGCGGCGGGGCTGCGCCGCTTTATGTACGGCATGGCCAAAAAGCTGTTGATTGCGGATACAGTGGGCACTATGGTGGATGCCATTTATGCCGGTTCCGTGCTGGACGCCCGCATTGCCTGGCTGGGGGCCGTGGGCTATGCGGTGCAGATACTGTTTGATTTCTCCGGCTATACGGATATGGCCCTGGGCCTGGGGAAGATGTTCGGCTTCGACTTCCCAGAAAACTTTGACCGGCCCTATACAGCCCTTGGCATGACCGATTTCTGGAAGCGCTGGCACATCAGCCTGACCGCATGGTTCCGCAATTATCTCTATATGCCCCTGGTTATGAGCAAACCCCTGCAAAGGCTCTACAAAAAATGGGCCGCCAAATATGGCCGCCCAAAGGCCAACAAGCTGTCCGTTCTGATTCCCACAACGGTGGTGTGGCTCCTGACCGGGCTGTGGCATGGGGCGGATTGGAGCTATGTGCTGTGGGGCCTGTGGCATGGAATTTTCTGCCTCTTGGAGGGCGTGGGGATTCTCCGCACCAAAAGGCTGGAGGAAAGCGCTCCTGGCCGCGTGGTGCTACACGTCTATACATGGCTTGTGGTGCTGCTGGGAACGGTGCTATTCCGCTCCGAATCTATGGCCCAGGCAGGGCAGATGCTGGCCGCCATGTTCACGGGCTGGCGCTTCACCGCCCTGGGAACGCTGGCGCTGCAGCAGATGCTCACCGGCCTGTGCGTGTTTTGCCTGATATTCGGCATTGCGGTCTCCATTGTGAAAGCCCCTAAGCTGAAGGACAGACTGCTGGCAGCTAAATGGACGGAACCGATCTCCTATGTAGTCTGCGGGGGACTGTTCGTTCTGTGCGTAATGAGCATGGCGCAAAGCGGCTTTCAGCCCTTCATCTACCAGCAGTTTTAAGGAGGCGGGGTGATACATATGAAAAAAGCGCTGTGTATTGTTTTTATCGTCCTGTTTTTTGCCCTTTGCCTTGTTCCCATTGTGGGACTTGCCGTTAACGGCCCGTCAGAGGCGGCGGCCAATGAGGCCCCGGTCGCCAAGCTCCGGCTGATTAAGCTGGACGGAACGCTGAATCGGAACTTTTTATCCGACTTACAGACCTACGTTTCCAACGGGTTCTATCTGCGCCTGAACCTAATAACCGCCTGGGATAAGCTGTGTGCCAGCGCGTTCCACACATCCGCCAATGAGGACGTTCTCATCGGGCCGGACGGCTGGCTGTTTTACGGCACGGCGGTGGACGGCATTTCCGGGGCGAATCAGCTTACAGACCGGGAGATTTGGTGCTGCGCCCGCAGCCTGTATCTGATGCAGGAGTATGTGGAAAGTCAGGGAGCCGTCTTTGTGTTTGCCGTTCCCTGTGGAAAGTATACCCTGTATCCTGAACACGCTCCATCCTATGTTACCGTGGCGGAGGGAAGCAGTCTGACCCGGCTGACGGCGGCCCTGGAGGAGCAGGGGGTGAGCTGCGCCGACCTTTACGCCGCCTTCACTGCCGTGGACGAGGAGCTTTACTGGAAGTGGGACAGCCATTGGAACAGCAAGGGCGCGGCCCTGGCTGCCGATGTCATTCTGGCTGCCGCAGGAATGGAGAGTGATTATTTCTCCGGCCCCTTTACAGCGGAGGAGAACCACCTGGGTGATTTGTATGAGATGCTCTATCCCACCGGCACGGAGCTGGAGGTGGATTATACCTGGAGCCAGGGCTTTACATTCACCTATACCAGCAGCTTCGGCAATTACGATGATGTCACCATCCAAACCGCTAACGATAGCGGAACCGGCTCTCTGCTTATGTTCCGGGATTCCTCTGGCCGCAATCTTTACCCCTATATGGCCCAGAGCTTTGCCTCGGCCTGGTTTTCCCGGCTGAATAACTACCGCCTGGACTATATCGCGGAGCAGCAGGCAGACGTAGTGGTCATTGAGCTTGCGGAGCGGACGCTGGATTATCTCCTGCAATACCCTGCCGTATATCCTGCGCCGGAACGGGATGAAAGCGTTTTGACCGGCGCGGTAGAAATAGAGACCATACTGACTGCCGCCGAACCCGATGAAACCATGGAAAACTATTATCAGTTGACTGGTACCCTTTCCGAAACCGCCTTGGACTCTCCCGTTTATATACAAACCTCCGATGGAACGATCTATGAGGCCATTCCAAACGAAGGCTCCTTCACCGCCTGGCTGCCCGCAGATACGGATTGGGAGACGGTGAGCGTGTATGTGTTTCAGTAATAGGACATAGTATTATAAGATAAATCACCCAAGCATCTGCCTGGGTGATTTTTTATATGCCTGATTTGCTCACCTGGCCAGTCTATCCTCCAGCCAGGAAAGGACGTCGTCCCAAACCTCCTGCTTGTTCAGTTCGTTGAGTACCTCATGTCGTGCACCGGGATAGAGCTTCACGGATACATCCGACATACCGGCTTTGCGGAAACAGGCGGCTGTTTTATCCACGCCCTTGCCATAGCTTCCTACCGGGTCAGCGTCTCCCGCGATGAACAGCACCGGCATGGTTTTGTCCATTTTTGCCAGGTGCGAGCCTTTGCAGATAATACCTAGTCCGCTCATCATATCCCGCATCAGTCCCGCCGTGGCCACGAAGCCGCATTTGGGGTCAGCATCGTACTTGCGCACTACGTTCTCATCCCGGCATATCCAGTCGTTTTCCCCAATGGGATTTTCAATACCCTTCATATAGCCGCCAAACGCCACGTTTTGTAAGACTTTGCTGCGATATTTGGTGCCGTGGGTTCTGATCTCCCGCCGGGCCAGCATTTCACCGACTTTACACACGATGACTGCGTGATACCCTGTGCCAGACAAAATACATAGATCGTGGTCGCCGGGATACCAGCCAAGATAGGTTCGGGAGATAAAACTGCCCATGCTGTGGCCGAACAGAATTAACGGAACCTCTGGGTACTGTTCCTTCAACCTGTCTCGCAGTATCTTTTCGTCCTGCACCAGATAAGACCAGCCGTTTTCTTCCCCGAACCAGCCAAGCTCCGATTCGTTCGCAATGCTCTGGCCGTGGCCCAGATGATCGTCTCCCACCACCAGAAAGCCATGCTCCGCCATGAAGACGGCAAAGTCGTTATATCGCTCGATGTATTCCGCTACGCCATGGACGATCTGGATAACGGCGCGGACGCTGCTCTCCGGCGTCCACTGACAACAGTGTATGTCATTGACCCCATTGGAGGATCGAAATGTGAAGTTCGTGGATTTAACCATGGAAATATACCTCGGAATATGCTATAATTTTACAAAAAAATTGTTTTATTGTTGACATTATATAAAATTTTCCATCATCTGTCAACCAAAGGAGCGGGATTATGAACGGTTATGTCATTGCCCTGGATCAGGGAACCACCACCTCGCGGGCCATCATTTTCGATGCAAAGGGGAGCATTGTCGCCTTAGAGCAATACCCCTTCCCGCAGCTTTATCCGCATCCCGGATGGGTGGAGCATGACCCGCGGGATATTCTCAGCACACAGCTTCACGCCCTGGGCGCGGCCTTTGAACGTTCCGGTCTGTCCAGGGCAGACATTGCCGCCATCGGCATCACCAACCAGCGGGAGACTACCATCGTCTGGGACAGAAAGACCGGCGAGCCGGTATACAATGCCATTGTCTGGCAATGCCGCCGAACGGCCCCTATCTGCCAAAAGCTGGAAGAGGACGGCATGGCGGAGCATATTCGCCGGGTAACGGGCCTTGTACCCGATCCCTATTTTTCCGGCACTAAGCTCAAATGGATATTGGATAACGTCCCAGGTGTACGGAAAAGGGCGGAAGCGGGTGAGCTTCTGTTCGGCACCGTGGATACCTGGCTCATTTGGAACCTGACCGGGCAGCACATGACGGATTACTCCAACGCCTCGCGCACTATGCTGTTTGACATCCACCGTCTGTGCTGGGATGAGGAGCTGTGCCGCGCGCTGGACATCCCCATGGGGATGCTGCCTCAGCCGGTACCCAATTCCTTCTGCTTCGGTTCGGTAAGAGAGAATATTCCCGGACTGGAAAAGCTGGCGGGCATACCCATATGCGGCGCTGCCGGCGATCAGCAGGCCGCCCTGCTTGGACAGGGATGCCTGGATCCGGGACAGGCCAAAAATACTTATGGCACCGGCTGCTTCACACTGATGAACGCAGGTTCCGTCGTGCCAGAGAACAAGGGCGGACTTCTCACCTGCGTTGGCTGGCAGATCGGCGGGCAGACCGTCTACGCCGTGGAGGGCAGCGTTTTTAACGCAGGCTCTTCTATCCAATGGCTCCGGGATGAGCTGGGCCTTATCTCCACTGCGCACGAGTGCGACGTGCTGGCAGAGTCCGTCCCGGATGCAGGCGGTGTGTATGTAGTCAGCTCCTTCACAGGTCTGGGCGCGCCCTGGTGGGACGCTTACGCAAGAGGAACTATTGTAGGCATTACCAGAGGCACAAACCGGGCGCATATCTGCCGGGCCGTGTTGGAAGGCATTGCCTATCAGGTGGCCGACCTGCTCCACGCCATGGAATCAGATGCCGGTGAGCAACTGGATGTACTGCGGGTAGACGGCGGCGCGGCGGTGTCCGATATATTGATGCAGTTCCAGGCGGATATTTTGCAGCGGCCCATCGACCGGCCTCAAACGGTAGAGACAACGGCTCTGGGCGCTGCGTTTCTGGCCGGGCTGAACGCCGGTGTGTGGACAAGCTTGGAGGATGTGCGGGCCATGCGCCACACCCAGCGGCGGTTTGAGCCTTCTATGAATCCAGACACGGCTGCCTCCCTGATGAAGGGCTGGCACAAGGCTGTTTCCCGTGCCAGAGACTGGGCGGAGTAAAATAAAATCGAATCAGGACAAACAGAGATAGCATAGTCTGCTGGGGAGGTTGATGCAGCTATGCTATCCACAACATTTATGCTTCTCGTCTCCAGTGCGCTGATGATGCTGCGCATGGGAGACAACGCCTCGTCCTTTCCCCGTCCGCTGAAGCCGGAGGAGGAGAGGGTGTGTATAGAGCGCTCCCTGGCAGGGGATATGGAGGCACGCAACACACTGATAGAGCATAATCTGCGTCTTGTGATGCACATTATCAAAAAATACTATACCACCAGTGCTGACGCAGAGGATCTGGTGTCCATCGGCACCATTGGCCTGGTTAAGGGGGTGTCCACCTACCGGCCAGACAAGGGCGTTCGTCTGGCTACCTATGCCTCCAAATGCATAGAAAACGAAATACTAATGCACTTTCGGGGGCAGAAGAAAAGCGCCGGGGATGTATCCTTGTCTGACGCGTTGGATTCAGATGAGGAAGGGGACGGCCTGGCGCTGCTGGATACCATTGCGGATGGGGAGGATATGCTGGAGGATCTGTCCCGTCGGGAAGCTGCGCTTCAGGTGCAGGAAGCGGTGGACGCCGTTCTCTCCGGGAGGGAGTCCCAAATTATCCGCCTGCGCTATGGCCTGGACGGAAAACCGCCTATGCCACAGCGGGAGGTGGCTCAAATTATCGGCATATCCAGATCCTATGTCTCCCGCATTGAAAAGAAGGCTCTGGAACGACTGCGGGAAAGCCTTGATAATAGTTGAGTAAAAAAACAGCAAAACACCATTTTTCGTCGCTCCGGGATAATGGATGCCGCGCCTTGCAGCATCTTATCTTTAATTTATAAAAAAGGTCTTGATTTGTAGGCTGAAATATGGTATAGTCAAGCGTAGTAAAGGTCTTTTCCTGGAGTGGGTCGTGTCCCACTCTTTTTCTTGATGTAAAAGAATTTGTCAAAAACTGGAAATTATAAATTATGAATCGAATTGAAAAAAACGTTTGGGATTTGGCTCTTCCCATAGTGGAGCAGGCCGGTCTGGAGCTTTGGGACGTGGAATATGTGACGGAGGCCGGACAAAAATATCTGCGTATTTATCTGGACGGGCCGGAGGGCGTGACGCTGGATGACTGCGAGACCGTCTCCCGCGCTATGGATCCGATTTTGGACGAGAAGGATCCTGTGCCGGATAGTTATATTTTTGAGGTCAGCTCCGCAGGGTGCGAGCGCGCTCTGAAGCGGCCCTCTGATTTCCAGCGTTTTCTTGGCTCAAAGGTGGAAGTCAGGTTGTACAGCGCTGTGGATGGCTCAAAGCTGTGGGTCGGTACGCTGTCCGCCTATGAGAACGGAGACGTAGTCGTTGCCGCCGGAGGACAGGAGCATCGCTTCGGGGAAAAGCAGATCGCCAATGTGCGCCTGCGCATGGATATGGACTTTTAATCACCATAATGACAGTACAATGTGAAGGAGAAACGCTATGAACGCCGAGTTTTTTGCCGCAGTTGAGGACATCGAGCGGGAAAAGGGAATACCCCGTGAATATATGTACGAAAAAATCAATCAAGCCATGCTGGCTGCGTTTCGCAAGGATAACCCGGACGCTGCGGATAACGTGGTGGTGGAGTTGGACGAGGCAAAAAAGAAAATAGATATGTATATTCTGACCGATGTGGTAGAGGAGGTCGAGAATCCCGCTACAGAAATGACTCTGGAGCAGGCTCGAAAAATCTCTAAAAAGGCACAGATCGGCGACCAGATACACATTCCCGTAAACACGAAGGAATTTGGCCGTATTGCGGCCCAGGCTGCAAAGCAGGTCATTATCCAGGGTATTCGGGAGGCGGAGCGCGGCCTGATTTATGACGAGTTCACCTCCAAGGAGCATGAAATCTTCACTGGCGAGGTGTCTCGCATAGACCCCCGAACCGGCGGCATATCTATGAAAATAAGCTCCAACGCCGAATATACGGACGCATTGCTTTCTGCCAACGAGCAGCTTCCCAACGAGGAGCTGGTGGAAGGCTCCCGCGTGAAGGTTTATGTCATAGAGGTTCGCAAGTCCACCCGCGGACCGCAGGTGCTGATCAGCCGTACTCATCCCGGTCTTGTAAAGGGGCTGTTTGAGCTGGAGGTACCCGAAATTGCGGACGGCACAGTGGAGATTATGAGCATCGCCCGCGAGGCCGGTTCCCGCACCAAGGTCGCTGTTTGGAGTACCGCCCCGGACGTGGACTGCATCGGCGCTTGCGTTGGGCCAAGGGGAAGTCGCGTGGCCACTATTGTGGATGAGCTGGGCGGAGAGAAAATCGATATTGTGAAGTATAGTCAGACCCCGGAGGAATACGTGGCTGCGGCTCTGTCACCGGCGGAAGTGGTCAACGTCATTATGGACGATGACGAGAAGTCCTGCCGGGTCATTGTGCCGGACGGACAGCTCTCTCTGGCTATCGGCAAGGAGGGGCAGAACGCCCGTCTTGCGGCAAAGCTGACCGGCATTAAAATCGACATCAAACCCACCAGCGAGGGCTGAATCATGGCCGAGCCCTTGCGTATGTGCGTCGCCTGCCGCACCAGAGCCACAAAAAAAGAGCTGATCCGCATCGTCCGCACGCCGGACGGACAGATTGTTGCAGACGCAAAAGCCAAAGCGCCCGGTCGCGGTGCATATTTGTGCCGCAAAACAGCGTGTCTGGAAAAGGCCAGAAAAAATCATGCCCTGGAGCGTATGCTGGCTGTGGAAATAACGCCGGAGACCTATGAGGCTCTGGCCGCGGCTATTGCGGAGTGTGCCGGTGGATAAGGCGTTGGGTTATCTTGCCCTGGCCGCAAAAGCCGGGAAACTGCGAGTTGGCGAGCTGGACATAAGCAAGAGCGTTCAGCGGAAGAAAGGGAGTCTTCTGGTGTTGGCCCAGGATGCAGGGGCATCTACGACGCTGCGGGCTCAGAAGCTGACGGAAATTCTCCCCGTGCCGCTGTTGAGAACAGTTTATACAAAATCAGAGATTGCTGCCGCCATTGGCCGGAGCAATCCCGTGGCCCTCGTTCTTGTGCGGGACGATGGGCTTGCAAGGGCCTTTTCGGAGGCTTCCAGAAAGGAATCGTAGGAAATCCAAGGAACAGGAGGAGCGAATATGAGCTTGATCAAATACCGTGTGCATGAGGTGGCCAAGGATTTTGGCGTCACCTCCAAGGTCATTACAGAGATCCTGACGCAGTATGCAACTACGCCCAAAAACCATATGCAGGTTTTGGAGGACGAGGAGCTGAGCATCATCTTTGAATATATGACACAGCACAACCAGGTCGAGAGCATCGCGGAGGTCTATGCGGATACGGCCCCCAAGCAGGAGGAGAAGAAGCCCGCCCAGAAGGGAGGACAGTCTCAGTCTGCTCAGAAAACAGGCGGCAGAACGGCATCCGCCCCTCAAAAACAGGGTCAGGGCCAGAACCAGGGTCAGAATCAGAGCCAAAATCAAAGCAAGCAGGCCAAGGCCGAAAAGCCTCATGTTCCAAAGCAAATGCCGCAGAAGAAGGTGGTGGATACCAGGGGTTCCGTCGCCACAAATCTGTCCAAATACGATGAACGCTTTGACCGCATGGCAGGGGACAAAGCGGATAAAATGAAGCGCGGCAAGGAAAAAATCGGGAGCCGCAACAAGCGCAACAGCTCCGCTCCCTCCAGCAGCGCCAAGCGCCGTCAGGAGGAGCGGGAAAAAATGCAGCGCCTCCAGCTTGAGATTGCAAAAAAAGCCCCTACTCGTGTGCAAATACCTGATGAAATTTCCGTGCAGGAGCTGGCCGTTCGCATGAAGAAAAGCGGTGCGGAGGTCGTCCGCAAGCTGGTTCATATGGGAGTAATGGCAAGTCTGCCGGATATAATAGATTATGACACCGCCGCGTTGGTAGCCATGGAGTTTAACTGCAAGGTGGAGCACGAGGTGGTCGTCACCGTAGAGGAGCGTCTGATAGACGATCACGTGGATACAGAAGAGGAACTGAAGCCTCGCGCCCCGGTGGTTGTTGTCATGGGCCACGTTGACCATGGTAAGACCTCTCTCTTGGACTATATTCGTCACACCCGTGTAGCGGAAGGGGAGGCCGGCGGAATTACCCAGGCCATCGGCGCTTATGTCGTGGACATCAACGGCGCGCCCATCACCTTCCTGGACACTCCCGGCCATGAGGCGTTTACCTCCATGCGCGCCCGTGGAGCCATGGTGACGGACGTGGCCATCCTGGTGGTGGCCGCCACAGAGGGCATTAAGCCCCAGACCATTGAATCCATTAACCATGCCAAGGCTGCCAACATTCCCATTGTGGTAGCGATTAACAAAATGGATATGCCTGGCGCAAACCCTGAACGCGTTAAGCAGCAGCTTACCGAATACGAGCTTGTCCCGGAGGAGTGGGGCGGCGACACCATCATCTGCCCGATTTCCGCCAAGACCGGCGAGGGCGTTGAAAATCTGCTGGAAATGCTGGCCCTTCAAACGGAAATGCTTGGCCTGCGGGCCAATCCCGACAGGGCTGCCAGCGGCGCTGTAATCGAGGCGCGCCTCGACAAAGGCCGCGGCCCGATTATGACCGTTCTTGTGCAAAACGGCACGCTGAAGCAGGGCGACGTTATCATCGCCGGTACCGCCGTGGGCCGTGTCCGCGCCATGATAAATGATAAGGGCCAGCGCGTCACGGAGGCAGGGCCTTCCGTGCCTGTAGAAATTGCCGGCATGAGCGAGGTTCCAAACGCCGGAGACGTGTTCAACGCCGTGGCGGATGAACGCATGGCTCGTGAGCTTGTAGAAGAACGCAAGGAAAAAGCGAAGCAAGCCGCCGGTTCCGCCCCCAAAAAGGTTTCTCTGGACGATCTCTTTGCCCGCATCCAGCAGGGCGAGATGAAGGACTTCAATATCATCGTCAAGGCCGACGTAAAGGGCAGCGCCGAGGCGGTGAAGGCTTCTCTGGAAAAGCTCTCCAACGAGGAGGTTCGGGTCAAGGTCATCCACTGCGCCGTGGGCGCAATCAATGAATCGGACGTTATGCTGGCCTCCACCTCCAACGCGGTGATTGTGGGCTTTAACGTCCGGCCCGACAACGCCGCCAGGGACAACGCCGCCCGCTCCGATGTGGACATTCGGCTCTATCGGGTAATTTACGACTGCATCAACGAGATTGAGTCCGCCATGAAGGGTATGCTGGCCCCGAAATTCCAGGAGAAAATTATCGGTCACGCCGAGGTTCGCCAGACCTACAAGGTCTCCAAAGTGGGAACCGTCTGCGGCTGCTATGTGCTGGACGGCAAGATTCAGCGCAACTGCCAGGTTCGCGTCCTGCGGGACAATATTGTTATCTTTGAGGGGAATCTGGCCTCCCTGCGCCGCTTCAAGGACGACGTCCGCGAGGTAGCCTCTGGCTATGAGTGTGGTATGCAGGTGGAAAAATATAACGACATCAAGGAGCTTGACGTGATAGAGTGCTTTATCATGGAGCAGATTAATGCCTAATTATCATATTGACAGAATCAACGACGATATTCGCCGCGTCCTTGTGGAAAAGCTTCGGGAGGTAAAAGACCCCCGCATCCAGCAGGGAGCCATGGTGACGATCACTCACACGGAGACTACGAGAGATCTTCGTTATTGCAAGGTATATGTGAGTGTTCTGGGAGAATTTAACGAAAAGGAAATGCTGCGGGGGCTGCGCTCTGTCGCGGGGTACCTGCGGCGGGAGCTGGGCCGAAGCCTGGATTTGCGCTACACCCCAGAGCTGACCTTTCAGCTTGACGATTCCATTGCCCATGGGGCATATATCAACCGCATTATCAACGATTTGGACATTCAACATGACGACGATGACACTGAATGACTGTATAACCTATTTGAACGAACACAACGGATATTTGCTGGTGACGCATATCCACCCGGACGGCGACACGCTTGGCAGTGCCGCCGCCCTTTGTCATATGCTCCGGCGTATGGGCAAAACCGCTTTTGTGTACGATAACCCGGAGACCACAGAGCGCTATAGCCGCTGGACTGCGCCCTATATCGCCCCTGCCGGATTTGAACCCGCCTGTATCGTCACCATAGATCTGGCGGCGGAGAACCTCTTTCCCAGAGGCTTCTGCGGTGGGACTGTCGGCCTTTGTATCGATCACCACCCCACCAATACCAGCTATGCGGAAAATCTCCTGTGCCAGCCAAATAAGGCCTCCTGCGGGGAAATTATTCTGCAGCTTGCCAATGAGATGCTCGGCGGCCCGGACAAGGACGAAGCCGATCTTCTGTATATGGCTGTCAGCACGGACTGCGGCTGCTTTGTCTATGCAAATACCACAGCGGAGACCCATCGGGCTGCCGCCCAGCTTATTGAGGCGGGGGCCGATCATAAGCAGCTCAATATCCAGCTTTTCCGGGCCACCTCCTTTGCAAGACTGACGCTGGAAGGGATGATATTTGTGGGGCTGAAACGCTTTGGCCCCGATAAGTCTGTGACTGTGGCCACCGTCACGCTGGATATGATGGAACGTTCCGGCGCCACGGAAGACGACTGCGATGATTTGGCTTCTCTGGCCGGGCGTGTGGCAGGAAGCAGGGTTTCCGTCACAATTCGGGAAATGAAGCCAGGCCACTGCAAGATAAGTATGCGCAGCGGGCCGATGTTTGACTCCTCCGCCATTTGTGCGCTGCACGGGGGCGGCGGCCACCGCATGGCTTCCGGCTGTACCATAGACGCCGGGCCGGAGGAGGCTTGCGAGATATTGGTGCGGGAGATATTGGAGGAGCTTTAATGGACGGTATTCTTCTGGTAGACAAACCCGCCGAGTGGACAAGCATGGACGTGTGCGCCCATCTGCGGGGCGTGCTGCATGAAAAACATATTGGACATACCGGCACCTTAGACCCCAATGCCACGGGCCTTTTGGTTGTTCTGACCGGGAAAGGAACAAAAGCCGCGAAATACGCTGAAAACGATAAAAAGGAATACCATGCCCGCCTCCGTTTGGGTGTCAGAACAGACACCCAGGACATATGGGGAAATGTTATAGCACAGACGGAGCAGACTTTGACAGCATCGGAGATAGAGACAGCACTGGAAGGGCTGCGGGGCAATATTATGCAGACGCCGCCTATGTATTCCGCCATAAAGATACGGGGCAAGAAGCTCTATGAAATCGCCCGCCGGGGCGGGGAAGTACATCGTGACCCACGGCCTGTCACTATTTATCGCCTGGAGCTAACGGAGAAGGATGAAAATGGGGACTGGGGCCTTATTATCGAGTGTTCCAAGGGTACTTATATCCGCACCCTCTGCGACAGCATTGGGGACGCTTTGGGCTGCGGCGGCTGCATGAGCGCTCTGCGCCGTACGCGAGCCGGGGCCTTTCATATTTCTCAAGCACACACGCTGGAGGAAATACGAGAAGCCCCGGAGGAATACATTCTTCCGCTGACGCTCTTAACAGGGGAGGCGGCAAGCCGTGAATGAGACAGGCGACATGAAGCGCGTGGTGGCGCTGGGCTTTTTCGACGGCGTACACCTGGGGCATCAGGCGCTGATGAAGAAAACTGTGAAGAGGGCCGCTGAAATCGGGGCCAAACCGTCGGTTATATCCTTTGACGCCCACCCGGATACCTTTGTCCATGGAAAGGAAGTGCCGCTGCTGGGCAGCGTGGCCGACCGCAAGGGACTTATCTCCCGCATGGGTGGGATAGACGATATTATCATGCTCCACTTCGACCGCCGATTTATGCAAATGCCCTGGGAAGCTTTTCTCCGCTCTGTGAAGGACGATCTGGGAGCTGTCCATCTCGTCATGGGACGGGACTTCTCCTGCGGATGGAAGGGAGAAGGAACTTCAGATAAAATTGCCGTCTGGTGCAAACAGAATGATATAGGCTGCGATATTGTGGAGGAAGTCGTCGTTGATGGCGTGATTGTCAGCTCCACCTATATCCGCAAGCTGGTTGCGGAAGGAGACATGGAACTAGCCGCCCGGTATCTGGGGCATCCCCATACCCTGACGGACACTGTCGGATATGGCTATAAAATTGGCCGAAGCATTGGAGCGCCGACTATTAATACCCGCATCCCGGAAGGCGTGCTGGAGCCAAAGCACGGAGTCTATGCAACCCGTGTCTGGCTGGCGGAGGGGCCGAAACCGGCGGTGACAAACGTAGGCGTACGGCCCACCTTTGATGGCAACGGCCATGTGACTGTGGAATCCAACATCCTGGATTTTGAGGGCCGCCTATATGGCTCTCAGGTGCGGCTGGAATTTCTGAAATTTCTGAGGGAAGAAACTCGCTTTCCTTCGCCGGAGGCGCTTGGAAAACAGATACAAAGGGATATTCTGGAAACGCAGGCATACTTTGCCCAATCGGAGACTGGGACAACATGAGAATACTTGGCATCGATCCGGGCATCGGAACGGTTGGGTTCGGCGTCATTGATACCGAACGGGGGAAAAACACCTATGTCGCCTGCGGGGTCATCACTACGCCGCCAAACACGGCCCTATCGCCCAGACTGGATATGATATACAACGACCTTAACGAGATCATTGTCACCTTCGCCCCGGCGGAGATCGCGGTGGAGGAGCTGTTCTTCTCCAAGAATATCACTACCGGCATTGCCGTAGCCCACGGGCGGGGGGTTATCCTGCTCAGCGCCTATCGCAGCGGTGTGCCTGTCTTTGAATATACCCCCATGCAGGTCAAGCAGGCGGTGGTGGGCTATGGCGGGGCGCAGAAGCGGCAGGTCATCTATATGGTTCAGAAGCTGCTGCAAATGTCCAAGCCTCCCAGGCCGGACGACGCAGCGGACGCTCTGGCGCTGGCCATATGCCATGCCAGGAGCCGAACAAGCTCCCTTACAGAGGAAGGAGGGTATGATCCGTGTTCTACCATTTGACGGGAACTGTATCCGATCTGGAGCCGAATCTGGCGGTGATCGACTGCGGCGGTATTGGTTTTGCGGTAAATGTGTCTACCAACACCATGAGCCGCCTGAATCGTGGCTCACAGGCGAGGCTGTATATTCGTGAGCTGATACGGGAGGATGCTTTCGACCTATACGGTTTTGGCACAATGGCGGAAAAGCATTGCTTTGAGATGCTGCTGGCTGTGTCGGGTGTAGGGCCAAAGGCGGCGCTGGCCATTTTGTCCGTCAACACGCCGGAGGGCGTCAGTATGGCGGTGCTGACAGATGATGAAAAGGCGCTGACTGCCGCTGCTGGCGTAGGAAAACGCCTGGCCCAGCGGATCATCCTGGAGCTGAAGGACAAGCTGAAGAAGCAAGCTGAAGAGTTGTCTCTGCCTGCGAGCGATCCGTATATTCCGACAGGAGAGGAAGGACACTCCAAGCTGGCAGATGTGACCTCCGCGCTGACGGTTCTTGGTTATAACCGATCTGAATGTGCGGCAGCCCTGCGGGGTCTGGATCTGGAAAACCTGTCCTTGGAGGAGGCAATTCGAGCCGCCCTGCGGAATATGATGAAGTAAAAAGGGGGGAGGAACGCTTTGAGTATTAGCTTTTCTGGTGACGCGCCGGAGCTTGTTACTACCGCCGCCTCTTTGCCGGAGGATGCAGCGGAAGCATCCCTGCGGCCAAAATACCTGGCAGACTATACAGGTCAGGAAAAAGCAAAGGAAAACCTTGCCGTTTTTATCCAGGCTGCAAAAATGCGAAACGAACCGCTGGATCATGTTCTTCTCCACGGCCCGCCTGGGTTGGGCAAAACCACGCTGGCCGGCGTCATTGCGAACGAAATGGGCGTTAATATGCGCATTACCTCCGGCCCAGCTATTGAAAAGCCGGGGGATTTGGTCGCCCTTTTGACCAATTTGCAGGAAAATGATATTTTGTTTTTAGATGAAATACATCGGCTGAATCGCTCTGTGGAGGAGATTTTATACCCCGCCATGGAGGATTACGCCATTGACATCATTCTGGGGAAAGGCCCCTCCGCCAATTCCATACGCCTTGACCTGCCCCATTTTACCCTGATTGGTGCTACCACCCGCTCCGGGCAGCTTTCCGCCCCGCTGAGGGATCGTTTTGGCGTCAATCTCCGGCTGGAGCTTTACAGCACGGAGGAGCTGCGCCGCATCATTGAGCGCAGCGCCGCTATATTAGAAATCGACATCGAGCCGGATGGGGCGGTCGAGATTGCCTCCCGCAGCCGGGGAACGCCTCGTATTGCCAATCGGATGCTCCGCCGGGTACGCGATTTTGCTCAGGTGAAGGGGACGGGTGTTATTACCAAAGAAATTGCGGAGGAGGCGCTTTTGCGACTGGAGGTGGACAAGGCGGGGTTAGACAACATTGACCGGCGTATGCTGCGCAGCATTATAGAGCTGTATAACGGCGGCCCGGTGGGTTTGGAGGCGCTGGCCGCAACCATCAATGAAGAGGCCGTTACCCTGGAGGACGTTTACGAACCATTTTTGCTTCAGCAGGGATTTCTAACCCGTACCATGCGGGGACGCTGCGTCACAAAAAAAGCCTATGACCATCTGGGAATCGCGTATTTGGGGCAGCAGGAAATGGATATGTAAGACCATATGTCTCCTTTCTTGAAATTCTAAGGATATTTTTTTGGCAATTTTGTGTGTTTTTTGAGAAAAAAGACTTGACTTCCTCGCGCGTTGTTATATAATTATAGGCATAATGACATAATAGTGATGAATTATTCAAAAACTTCTGACGAAGAACTACAAGCGCTGGCCCGTGTTCAGCAGAGCGGGGCAGAGGAGGCTTTGGCGAAGCGTTATGTGCGTTTAG
Organism: Oscillospiraceae bacterium; assembly: GCA_021205095.1. Taxonomy (GTDB): domain Bacteria; phylum Bacillota; class Clostridia; order Oscillospirales; family Oscillospiraceae; genus CAJOIG01. The sequence continues at coordinate 48,204 of JAJPYE010000065.1, forward strand.
TACGCGCTTGTGCCAGACCGTATTTCCTTGTCGGCGGCGATGGCGAGGATCTCATCCAGGAAGGGATGCTTGGCCTGTTGTCTGCCATTCGCGGGTTTGACCCACAAAAAGGTCAGTCCTTTCGGGCCTATGCCCAAAGCTGTATTCAAAATCGCATAAAATCGGCTATCCGCAGCGCGGGTCGACGAAAACATTCCCCGTTGAACGATGGCCTTTCCTTAGACGAAGTCCTCTCAAATGAATCCCAGTCCCTAGGTGTCCATTTTTTCCAGCAGAGTCCTGAGGAGCAGGTTCTAGCAAGAGAGACCGAAAAAGAATTTATCACTGCCTATTCGCAGCGCCTGTCAGGATTTGAGGCGCAGATTCTTGATCTGTATCTGGACGGCCTATCATATGAAGAAATGGCTGAACGATCTGGTCGGGATACAAAGGCGGTTGACAACGCCATCCAGCGTATAAGACGCAAGTTGGCAAAGCTCTCCTCAGGCGAAAACAGCGAAAGCTGATCGCATATAATACTTGCCCAATTTGGGAAAATTTTCTAAAGAGAGGACCAAAAATGTACCAAGACAAGACCCTTGTATGCAAGGAATGTGGCCAGGAATTTGTGTTCACCGCCGGTGAGCAGGAGTTTTATGCAGAGCGCGGCTTCCAGAACGAGCCTCAGCGTTGCAAGGCCTGCCGTGATGCCCGTAAGGCGGCCTCCCGCGGCCCCCGCGAGTACTTCACCGCCACCTGCGCCGCTTGCGGCGGAGAAGCCCGTGTTCCCTTTGAACCCAAGAGTGATCGCCCTGTATATTGCAGCGAGTGCTTCGCTCGTATGCGTTCCGGCGAGATGTAAGTTTGTCCTGAAAAGGGGCTGCGTGAAGCGCAGTCCCTTTTTTAGTGTCTGTTTACCTTTCCAAACATGCGGCAAAACGCCCTCGCTGGGTTTGATGCAGCGTTGAAAATAAATTTTGAAGCCTGGATAAAATATCGGCCTGGCCGGCAGCGGGCTGGATTTTTTTCAGTTAAACCGTATTTGGATGAATTTTGTGTTGAAATCTTGAATAGGAATGGGTATAATAGACTCAATCACTATGAAATTGGAGGGTCTCTATTATGTATGAGGTCACAAAAGATACTATTGTCTACGATGTAATGCTTAACGCCCCCGCAACGCAGCCTTTGTTTGAGCGCATTGGGATGCACTGCCTGGGCTGTGCTTATGCCACAGGTGAGAGCATTGAACAGGCTTGCCTTGTCCATGGCGTAGATGTAGACGGATTTGTCAACGAGGTCAACGACTTTATCGCCGCCCATGCCTGATGGATGCGGCGGACGTATCCCGCCGTTTTTATGAACATGACAATACATTTATCCCCCCGGCTGGAGGCGGTCGCGCAGGCCGTGCCGCCGGGGGCCTGCGTTATTGATGTGGGAACCGATCATGCCCGCCTGCCTGTTTGGTTGGTGCAATCAGGTCGCGTTCGTCGTGCGATTGCCACAGATCTGCGTTCCGGCCCCCTGGAGGGGGCGGCGGCACTGATTGCCAAAACTGGTCTGGAGAGCTGCATTTCTCTGCGTCTGACAGACGGCCTTTCCGGCCTGGGGCCGGAGGACGGAGACACAGTAGTCATTGCCGGGATGGGCGGGGAGACCATGATCTCCATCCTGTCCGCCGCCCCCTGGACAAAACAGGGAACTCTGTTAATTTTGGAGCCGCAAACCAAGCAGGCTGAGCTGCGAAGGTACCTGCTGGAAAACGGCTACGCCGTTATTTCTGAACGGCTGGTAAGAGACGCCGGGCGGATTTATCCTGTTCTGACCGTTCTGGGCGGCGATTCCCCGGCCTATTCTCAGGCGGAGCTATATACCGGCCTGTATGAACAGATTGGTGGCGACCCGCTTTTTGACGAATACCTGGCCCGCCTGACGTCTCGGATGACCCAGGCCGCTCCCTATGACGACAGAGCGGCGGAAATATTGAACGAATTGCAAGCCATGAAAAGGAGGCGTATGCCTATGACAACGGTACAGGAAATTTTTTCTTTTTTGGCGCAGAAGGCCCCGGTAGAGCAAAAGCTGGATTTTGACAACGTAGGGCTTTTGGTGGGCCGAGGGAACCGGGAGGTACATCGGGTGCTGACGGCGTTGGACATCGTGGATGAGGTAATAGACGAGGCGGCTGCCATGGGCGCGGAGCTGATTGTCAGCCACCACCCCCTGTTTTTCGATTTGAAATCCGTGACAGACGGCACCTGGACAGGCCGCCGAACCCTGACCCTGGCGGAAAATCGCATAGCGGCGATTTGTATGCACACAAATCTGGACGCGGCGGAGGGCGGCGTGAACGACGCGCTGATGGCGGCGTTGGGCGGACGCGTCACCGGCCAGCTTGACCCGGCGTCCGGCATTGGACGGGTGGGCAAGCTGGCAGGGGAGATGCCGTTTTCTCAATTCCTGCCGCTGGTAAAATCCGCCCTGGCCTCCAATGGCCTGCGGTATCACGATGCTGGGCGGCCTGTGAAGCGGCTGGCCGTGTGCGGCGGCTCCGGCGGCGGAGAGATTGATTTGGCATACCAGGCTGGATGCGACACCTATGTTACCGCCGATGTGAAATACGACCAGTTTTTAGAGGCAAAGCACCTTGGCATAAACCTGATTGACGCCGACCATTTCTGCACGGAAAATGTGGTTGTTCCCGTCCTTGCAGATTGGCTACGGGAGGCGTTTCCTGGGCTGGAGGTTCATATTGCCAAATCCCACGGGCAGACGGCCCAATTTTATTGAGAACCTGTGAATACAGGTTCTAAACGTTTGCGGGCGAAACCCTGTCATAAAAGCTCCCTCCACGGCGTATGATGAACCAAACACGCCATGGAGGGATTATTTGTGGACAGAATCTATGAGGATATTGCCCGCAGGACGGACGGCGACATATATCTCGGTGTTGTTGGGCCTGTGCGGACGGGGAAATCGACCTTTATCAAGCGCTTTATGGAAACACAGGTCATCCCCAATATTGAAAACGTATACCGCAAGGAGAGAGCGCGGGATGAGCTGCCACAATCCGGCTCTGGCCGCACCATTATGACGGCGGAACCGAAATTTGTGCCGGAGGAGGCCGTTGACATCTCTCTTGGATCGGAAACCTCCGCCTCCGTGCGGCTTATTGACTGTGTAGGCTACATGGTACCTGGGGCAGAGGGGTTGTATGAGGACGGCGCCGAGCGAATGGTGACGACCCCGTGGTACGACCACGAGATACCCATGACCCAAGCGGCGGAGGAGGGAACTCACAAGGTCATCGCAGAACACTCAACCATTGGCCTTGTTATCACCACCGACGGCAGCTTTGGGGATATTCCCAGAGAAAATTATGCCGCGGCAGAGGAACGAGTCATTCAGGAGCTGCAAAGCATTGGCAAGCCCTTTGCCGTGATTTTAAACTCTGCCGTTCCATCGGCTGAGAATGTGACCGTCCTGGCGGCGGAGCTAAGCCAAAAATACGGCGTCCCCTGTATGGCTCTGAACTGCCAGGAGCTGACGGATGCTGAAATACACACGATTATGAAAACAGTGCTGTTTCAATTTCCTTTAAACGAACTTTCCGTCTGGCTGCCCGCTTGGGCAGAGGCTCTGCCGGAGGACAGCGAGCTGAAACAGTCCCTTTACGAATTATTTTTGGATGCGGGGACAAAAATCAGCGTCCTACAGGACGCCTACACCTGTATGGATAGCATAGGCCAAAGCGATCTTGTCAGCAAGGCGCGCATATCTGAGGTGCAAGCTGATGTAGGAATGGCCAGCGCCGTAGTGGAATTGAAAAGCGCTCTCTATTACCAAACTGTAAGCGAGCAGTCTGGTTATGAAATACGGGACGATGGGGATTTAATGGAGCTTTTGCGGTCGCTGAAAAGCCTGAAGCAGGAATACGATCATGTACACGATGCTCTGACGCAGGCGCGGGAGACCGGCTATGGCGTCATTATGCCAGGCCCGGAGGACATGATACTGGAGGAACCGAAAATTATCAGCCGAGGTGGAAAATACAGCGTTCGCCTTAAGGCCAGCGCCCCTGCCATCCATCTTTTTCAAACGCAGGTGGAAACGGAGGTGTCCCCGGCTGTCGGCGGAGAAAAGGCCAGCGAGCAGATCGTCAGCTTCCTGCTCCAGGGCTTTGACGGAGATATGAACCGCATCTGGGAATCTAATATCTTCGGCAAGTCCCTATACGACATTGCGGAGGATGGTTTGACCACCAAGCTCCATCGTATGCCCAACAACATCCAAAATCGTCTGCGCACCACTATACAGCGGCTGGTAAACGATGGAGGCTACAGCCTCATCTGCATTATCATATAGAGTGGACAGTGTCGATTCCGGCTGTGTCAGAACCATTCAGGTTCGGCACAGCCGCTGGCCGTTTAGTTATCTCATAAAAATAGTTGCGTCACAGAGGGATCAGGAGGTATAATGAATACAGGAAAAACTAGGTGAGCTTCTAACTGCCCGACGATGCACTACAAAGGAGATACAAGAAATGAGACCTTTATCCAAAATTGCCACATCCCTTAAGCCCTCGGCCACGATGGCTGTCAATGCCACCGTAAAGAAAATGCGCGCCGCCGGGGAGGAGGTATTCAGCTTCGGCGGCGGGGAGCCTGACTGGCCCACGCCGGAAAACATATGCCATGCTGGTATACAGGCAATTCAGGAAGGATTCACAAAATATACGCCCGCCTCAGGAACAGCCGAGCTGCGCTCCGCCATTGCCGAAAGGCTGAGAGAGGATTACGGTCTCGACTATGAAAGCGGGCAAATCGTTGTAACCAGCGGTGGAAAGCACGCCATTTATGTTGCGCTTTGCTGTCTTCTTGACCAAGGGGACGAGGTCATACTGCCTGCACCCTACTGGGTTTCCTATCACGAGGCCATTCGCATGGCAGGGGGGACGCCAGTGGTTGTTTATGCATCGGAGGAGCAGGGCTTTAAGCTGACGGCCAGCCAGCTTGAGGCTGCTGTTACCCCCAGGACAAAGCTGTTTCTTTTGAATAACCCAGGAAATCCAACCGGCGCTGTCTATACAAGAGAGGAGCTGGCGGCGCTGGCAGCGGTATGCAAAAAATTCGATTTGTATGTGCTGTCTGATGAAATGTACGGAAAGCTGGTGTACGATGATGCGGAGCTTGTCAGCTTCCCGTCCTTGAGCCAGGATGCCTGTCAGCGTACCGTGCTGATAAACGGCGTGTCTAAGGCTTATGCCATGACCGGCTGGCGCATAGGCTACGCGGCGGCTCCAAAGCCCATTGCGGCGGCTATGGACGGGTATTTGTCCCAATCCACCGGCGCGCCTCCTTCCATCAGCCAGGCAGCGGCGCTGGAGGCCTTTTCCGGGCCGCAGGACGCTGTTGAACGTATGCGCCAGGGCTATGATCAGCGGCGAAAATATCTTGTGGAGCGGCTAAACGGCATGGAGGGCGTATCCTGCGCGATTCCCAAGGGAGCGTTTTATCTGCTGATTGACGTGTGGCCCCAGTTTGGCCGAACACTAGCGGGACGAAAAATTGAGAACGATACTGACTTCACGCAGGCACTGCTGGACGCAGAACACGTTGCCGTCACACCGGGCATCGCCTTCGACGCGCCGGGCTATGTGCGCTGGTGCTACGCCTCGTCCATGGAGGAGATTGTCGAGGGTCTGAATCGACTGGAACGGTTCATCAGATAACCTGAATACATTCGGATTTCATCTCATATAAGTTATTAAGCAAGCAATGAGGTGGAGTGCGGATGTTTGATAAAATGAACTGGTGGTTTCCCTTGGCTTTGATCGTTTTGCTGGCCGTCGCCGTCCTGGTTAAGCCTTCCGAGATTGCAGCAGCGGCAGCGACGGCCCCAACTCCTGTTCTGGTAATCGACGCGGGACATGGGGGCGCAGACGGAGGAGCTGTGGCGACAGATGGAACGCTGGAAAGCGACCTTAATCTGGACATTGCTTTACGCCTGGAGGCGTTGGCTGCCTTTTGGGGTGTGGATACGGTGATGACCCGCGACAGCGCGGAAATAGATTATCCGGCGGAAGCCGACACCCTGGCCGCCATGAAGCGGGCCGACCAATACGCCCGTGCCGCACTGGTCAATTCCACCGCCGGAGCTGTGCTTATAAGTATACACCAAAACAATTATCCAGCCGCCGCCCCTTGGGGCATCCAGGTCTTCTATGGCGGCGTCGCCGGAAGCGACACCCTGGCCGCTGTCTTGCAGGAAAACCTGACCGGGCAGCTATGCAGCAATACCCGGCGACTTGCCGAACCTATCGACAGCAGCATCTATCTGATGAAAAAAGCAAGCTGCACAGCAGTTCTTGTGGAGTGCGGCTTTCTCTCAAACCCGGAGGATTTGAGCAAGCTCAGGACAGAGGAATACCGCTTAGAGCTTGCAACAGTTATCCTGGCATCCTATCTGCAATACATACAAGGAATAACGACATGAAAGAGAAAACAGTTTTTTTCTGCTCCGCCTGCGGCCATGAGACCCCCCGCTGGCTGGGCCAGTGTCCCGCCTGCGGGGCATGGAACACCATGACAGAAGCCCCCGCCGCGCCCAAGGCGGCGGCAAAGACCCGTCCCGTCCGCCGATCAATGCCAAAGCGCCTTTCTGAGCTGGACATCCGGGACGATCCCCGCTTTTCCACCGGCATACGGGAACTTGACCGAGTGCTGGGCGGTGGCGCTGTACGGGGTTCAATCGTCCTGTTTGGCGGCGCGCCGGGTATCGGAAAATCCACGCTGCTGCTCCAGGCCTGCGGCACCATCGCCCAGCAGGAGAAGATTTTATATGTCACCGGCGAAGAAAGCGAGCGGCAGATTAAAATGCGGGCTGAGCGCCTGGGCGTAGGCCATGACAGCATTTATATCCTGGCGGGAACAGATATTAACGACATCATCGCAGCTATCGAAGAAATTTCCCCGGAGCTTGTGATTGTGGACTCCATCCAGACCATATACGATCCGGCGCTGAACACCGCCCCCGGCAGCGTGGGCCAGGTAAAGCAGTGCGCCATGGAGATCATGCAGCTTGCCAAAGCCTCCGGCTTTACCGCTTTTGTGGTGGGCCATGTGAATAAAGAGGGGGCCATCGCGGGGCCGAAGGTGCTGGAGCATATGGTGGACTGTGTACTGTATTTTGAGGGGGACGGCAGCCTGAGCTATCGCATCCTGCGGGCAGATAAAAACCGCTTTGGCTCTACCAATGAGATCGGCGTTTTCGAAATGCGCCGGGAAGGTCTGCGGGAGGTGCCGGACCCCTCGGAGGTCATGCTGGCCGGACGGCCCACAGGCGTACCCGGCACCTGCGTTGCCTGCGTTATGGAGGGCAGCCGCCCGATTTTGGCGGAGGTGCAGGCCCTGGTCACTCCCACCAGCTTTTCCGTTGCCAGGCGAACCTCCAATGGATTTGATTATAACCGGCTCTATCTTCTTCTGGCCGTGCTGGAAAAGCGGGGCGGTATGCGGGTCAACGCCTGCGACGCCTACATGAATGTGGTCGGCGGCCTGACACTGGACGAGCCAGCCGCCGACCTGGCCGCCTGTCTTGCCATTGCCTCTAGCTTTCGGGATATGCCCGTGCCGGACAAGCTGGCCGCCGTAGGGGAGGTGGGCCTGACGGGGGAGATCCGCAGCGTGCAGGCTCTGGATCAGCGCCTGTCTGAAATCGCACGGCTGGGCTTTACCCAATGCGTCATTCCGTCCCGTATTCGGGGGGAGCTAAAAAAGCCGGAGGGCATGGAGCTTATTCGGGTCAAGACCCTGCGGGAAGCGGTGGAGAAGGTTCTGTGACGCTTCTGATAGGCACACGATACCGGGACAGACTGGCTAAACCCCTGGAATATCTGGGGATTCAGGTCTGTTGGATTCCTGACGATTCGATGCTGGATAGCCGTTTAGCCGGACACACCGATTTACGAATTTTTGCCGCAAAGAAACAGGCGGTTGTCGGGTTGGGAGCATACCCCTATATTGTCAATATATTAACTAATATGGGGTATTCCGTCAGAGCTGTCATTCCGCAGGGGGCGACTTATCCGGCGGACGCCGGGCTGTGTATTTGCGACACTGGCAGCGTTGTGTTCTATAATCCCAAAACGGCAGCGCCGCAAGCGTTGGCGCTGACTGATAGTCACAAGGCAGCCGTAGCCCAGGGCTATACAAGATGCGCTGTATGCGTTGTGACAGAACGATCTGTTATCACCGCTGATCATGGCATTGTCCAAGCCGTTTCTGATCTTCATTTAGATATGGATGCGCTGGAAATCACACCGGGTTATATAAAACTGGATGGCTTCAATTATGGATTTATCGGTGGTGCATCGTTTAAATCGGACACAAATACCATCGTATTCACTGGCACACTGAACGGACACCCGGACAAAACAAAAATCCTTTCATTTCTGGCAAAACACAGCGTCAAGCCGGTCTTTTTAACCGAAGAGCCTATTTTTGACATTGGCGGCGCCGTAACGCTGAATTAGGTATTTTCTCCTCCCCTAAATTCGGCATAATATTAATTATGCCGAATTTTTAGTGAATTTGCCTATGGACAATCCAAGCCTCCCTCTGCTATCATTTAAGCATCGGGAGGCTTTTTTATGACGAACTACAAAGACGACTCATCCCAGCCTATGCGAGAGTTTCTGGTGTACCACGACACTATCAAGGGCCAATCTGGCGCAACGGTGGATTCCTATTATTTAGATTTGAGAACCTTCACGCGATGGCTGTATATCAGCCGGGGCCTGGTTCCCAGGGACACGCCCATGGAGGAAATCGACATTACCGATGCTGGATTGGAGCTTTACGGATCCGTCACGCTGGCCGAAGTCTACGATTTTCTGGCATACCTATCCCGCGACCGGGAACTGAACGCCGCCTCGCGGGCCAGAATGATTACCACACTCAAGGGTTTCTATAAATATTTTACTGTTAAAACTAAGGCGCTTTCTACAAATCCCGTTGAAACGCTGGATGCTCCAAAGCTGCAAAAAACGCTCCCCCGTTATTTGACATTAGAGGAAAGCCAGCGGCTTCTTTCCGCCGTAGATGGGAAAAACAAGGAACGGGATTACTGTATTCTGTGTCTGTTTTTGAATTGCGGTTTGCGTATATCCGAAATGCGGGCATTGGATCTGGCCGACATCCGAGAAGACTGCCTGCTGATACACGGCAAAGGCAGCAAGGAACGCGTGGTATATTTGAATGACGCCACAACTCAGGCTATAGATAGCTGGTTGGCCGTGCGGAAAAATATCGCCGCATTGGATGACGCCGTGTTCCTATCCAACCGCCGCAGGCGTATGAGCGTGGACGCCATTCAAATCATGGTTCACAATACACTTCTGAAGGCCGGCTTGGACGCAACGCAATACTCCCCTCATAAGCTCCGTCACACCGCCGCCACCCTGATGCTGCAAAACGGCGTGGATGTCCGTACCCTCCAGGAGGTTCTGGGCCACGAAAATCTCAATACTACCCAGATATATACCCACATTGCAAACAAAGAGCTTCAAAATGCTGCCGCCGCAAATCCTCTTGCGGAGTTCAAGCCAAGAGAAAAAACGGACGATTAACGGATAAAAACACATAATATTTTGCCGTACCGACTTGGTACGGCAAAATTGTTAAATAATCATCATCACCGTATCAAGCGTTGCTCCGGCTTTATCAGCCGTACACAGACAGGCATAGACATGGCGGCAGTCAAGACGGCGGCGTAGGTCTCGGAAAACCAGGGCGCAATGGGATAGCTGCCGGTGGCAAGCTCCGCGGCGGTCCACAGGACGGCCACGGCGGCGGTCAGGAGCATACTGACCACAGCGGCCCGCTGATGGGCCTTTTTCCAGTATATCCCATAGAGGATAACGATGAATATGGCCCCCCGGAGGGCATAGGCGCCATATACCATATCCAGTATCTGCCCCGCGTCCACCAGCAAAATGGCGCCCACAGCGCAGATAAGTCCGGCGACGGCCACAGTGGTTCGATTTATCCGCAGCAGGGTCTCTTCCGATTTCACTCGGAGGGAGCATATGTCTTGGCTGAACATGGTTCCCACCGCCAGGAAAATAGGCGACGCAGTGGAAAAAATCGCCGCCAGGATAGCCGCAAGCACCAGGCCCCCAGCTATCGGCGGCAGGTTCATCATCAGGGCGGATAGCGCCAGCTTGCCGTCTGTTACAACATTCCCTGTGGTGTCCAGAAGACTGCCGTTCATGCTCATAATCCGTGCAATCATGCCCAGCACTGCCGTAATAATGCCAAAGGGCGCTACCACCAGCGCCGTCCACATACAGGCTTTTTTGGCCGTGGCCTCATCCTTCGCCGCCAGCACCGGCTGTATGCCCGCCTGGGCAGTACAGGCCCCCAGCATGGAAGCAATGATCCAGGACAGTACCTTGGGCCAGCCAATGGAAAAGGCTCCGGCGTAATTGTTCCCCGTCTCCTCGTACAGGGCGCTTAACCCTTCCTGGAAGGCGCTGCCGCCGCCAAGACTGGATATGCCCAGAATGGCTGCAAGAATTACTCCAAAATACATGACGGACAGGTGCAGCATATTTGTTGCTGACACCACCTGCATACCGCCCAGCATGGTATAGCATATGATAACGGCGGCAAATATAACCACCGACCAGACGAATGGCAGCCCCAGCAGGGACTGCCCCAGCTTGCCGACTGCCACCATTTGGGACAGACCCACTCCCAGCATTACCAGGCACAGCAGAATACTGGATACAACGCGGGCCTTTACCCCGTAAAACCGCTCCACAATGCCGGGAACCGTTACCTTCTCCAAGCTGCGGTAAAGACGCGCGAAACACAGCGCCAGGAAAAGCACCCCCAATGCGTTCGCCAGGGTATACCACATCCCCGAAAGGCCATATTTAAAGCCGTATTCCGCCACGCCGCTGGTGGCTATGCCGCCCAGCCATTCCCCGGCGGAAGCACACACGATGGCTGGAATCCCAAGCTCCGCCCCTCGAAAAGCGGCATTGGTTCCGGCTTTGCGCTGGGCGCGGCATATAACCAAGCCTATCTCTTCCGTTGCGGCTATATAGGCAGCCACGATCCAAACTTGCAGGCTCAAAGCCCGTTCATCTCGCTTTCTCATAATCTTCACTTAACTAATTAACATTGGTATTATACCAAGGTTTTTCGTATGCGTCAACACATGGCCTACTCTGCAAGCAGAAAAGGTTGCCCCTGGCCCAAAATGGTAGTATACTATAGCTGTACGTTTGTATGAAATGAAGCGGAAAAATGAAATTTGACGGGAGTTCAACAGTATGAAGTACTTATTGGTTATCGGCGACGGCATGGCGGATAATCCCGTGCCGGAGTTGGGAAATAAAACGCCGCTGGAAGTGGCGAACAAGCCTGTGATAGACGATTTGTCCCGCCGGGGCGTTTTGGGCAGCGTTGTCAACTGTCCCAAGCAGTTTGAGCCGGGCAGCGCTACGGCTATCATGTCCATTTTTGGGGCCTCTCCCCTGCGGTATTACCATGGCCGGGGGCCGTTGGAGGCGGCTGCCCAGGATGTGAAGCTGGCCGATGGGGATATGGCTTGCCGCTGCAATATGATTACCTTGGAGGATGCAGACGTTCCCTACGAGCAGCGGCGTATTCTGTCCCACAGCGCCGGATCAATCGAGGGCGATGTTTCCGATCAGTTGATCACAGAGCTTTGGGCCAGTCCTGAATTCTCTGCCCTGGCGGAAAAATACCGCGTCAGCATCAATCCCGGCTCCTCCTTCCGACACTTCGCCGTTATGAGCGGCGCGGATATTACAGGTATGAAGCTGATCCCGCCTCATGACCATCTGGGCGAGGTAATTGGGCCGCTGGCCCCTTCCGGCTGCGAAGCGGCAAAGGCGCTGGAGGAACTTCAGGAGGCGGCCTTCCGCTTCCTTGGCCATCACCCGCTGAACGAAGCGCGCCGCGCCGCGGGAAAAATGCCCGCCAACGCCATATGGTTCTGGGCAGAGGGTACCGCCGCCGTGCTGCCCGACTTTCAGAAGAAGTATGGCCACACGGGGGAGGTTGTGTCCGCCGTTCCGCTGGTGCAGGGCATTGCAAAGCTTTCCGGCCTGTCAGCCCCTGTCGTCCCTGGCGTCACCGGAGAGATTGATACCAACTGGGAGGGAAAATGCGAAAAGACCATCGAGATCCTCTCCCGCTGTGATTTTGCCGCCCTGCATATTGAGGCCCCGGACGAGTGTACCCACAACGGGGACACGCCGGGCAAGCTGCAAAGCATTGAGTGGCTGGACAGCCGGGAGGTCTCCCCTATTCTGAATTGGCTGCAAAATTGCGGCGAGGATTATCGCATCCTTATACTTTCGGATCACAAGACGCTCACATCTAACCGGGCGCATGACGGCGACCCCGTCCCCTTTTTGATATACGACAGCCGGGAGCCGAAATGCTCCGGTCTGTCCTATACGGAGGTGAATGGACTGAAAACCGGCATTAACCTGCCGGATGGCACGGTACTGCTGAATATGCTGTTTGAGAAATGATTGTTCACGCCAATGGAAAATTGAATCTGTCCCTGGACGTTTTGGGACGCACAGACGGCGGCTATCACGATATGCGCATGGTGATGCAGTCTGTTTCCTTCGGGGACGATTTAGACATAAGGCTGACAAAGGACGGAACATTTTTTATCGATCCCGGTCAGCGATACTTACCCCGCAATGAAAAAAATCTGGCGCTTCGGGCTGCCCGACTGTTCCTCGATGGAAGCGGCCTGGGGGCAAGCATACGGATAACCAAACGCCTGCCTGTATGCGCCGGATTGGGCGGCGGCTCTGCAGACGCCGCCGCCGTGTTGGTAGCTCTGAACGAGATGACCGGCGCAGGAAAAACCGAACAGGAGCTATGTGTGCTGGGGCTGCAGCTTGGCAGCGATGTCCCCTTCTGTATTCAGGGGGGAACCGCCCTAGCCGAGGGACGGGGCGAACGGCTGACCGCTCTGTCTTCCATGCCGGACTGTCCTATCGTTATATGTAAGCCGGCCTTTGCAATTTCCACTCCTGAGCTATTTGGACGCATTGATGCAAGACGCAGCCGCCTTCGTCCAGATACCAAGGGCATTTTGACCGCCCTGGAGGAACAGGACTTATACGGGGTAGCCCGCCGAATGTACAATGTTTTCGAGGATGTGCTGGATCGCCGTCAGAGCGCCGTTCCGGCCATAAAACGCCAGCTAATCGACCAGGGAGCGATTAATGCCGCCATGACCGGCACCGGCAGCGCTGTATTTGGTTTGTTCGAGGACGAAAAGGTCGCAAAAGCCGCTGTCGAAGCCCTTTCCCCCGCCAATCAATGCTGTGTTCTCACCCGCCCTGCGGATACAGGGTGCGTCCTTATATGAAAATTTTTCCATTTTCTGTATAAAAAAAGCAACTCACCGCCGATAATAAAGGCGGTGAGTTTTTTTATGAAAAAGAATAAATTAAACTTTCATCTGCGCCCCTGGGAGATTGCACTGCTTTTGGCATTGGTTGTGACCTTCTGTGCAGGAATATGGGCGCAACGAACCCAGGACAGGCTCTCCGGGCAGCTCATTCGCCTGCATGTGATTGCAAACTCTGACAGCAGCGAGGATCAGGCAGAAAAGCTGCAATTACGGGACAAAGTTTTAGCCCTGCTCTCCCCCCTACTGGCCGACTGCGAAACGCAGGAGGAGGCCGCTGCCGTCATTTCTGAAAATATGGATGCCATAGAGGCCCTCGGAGACGTATCTGTCAGCCTGGAAACGGAATATTACCCCACGCGAGAATATAACACCTTCTCCCTCCCCGCCGGAGAATACCTTTCCCTGCGAGTGGAAATTGGCCAGGGCCAGGGGCATAACTGGTGGTGTGTGGTGTTTCCGCCCCTTTGTACAGAGGCGCTGGCAGAGGACGTCGGGGATGCGGCGGACGCGTTCAGTCTTCTGTCAGTCGAGGACGAGAGTCTTATCACGCAGGACGGCGAGGGCTATATACTCCGCTTTCGTCTGGTGGAGCTATGGGGCGAGCTAAAGGAGGCACTGAACTAAATTCTGGCCGGGGTCGGCAGCTCCAAATCCTCTCCGGGGTCATCCTTGGAGGCGATGGACACCGGGCCGTTTTGGACTGTTACCACCGTTTTTCCCGGCTGGGTCATCACCATCAGACTGCCGAATTTATCCACGGCAAAGGCGAAGCCGTACAGGGGTACTCCCCGGTACATCACGTCCACATGGTTCATCAGCGTCAGGCACAGGCGGCAGTAATCCTCCATCCGCGCCTGGTGGTTGGCCGGGTACTCCCCTGTCAGCGCTGCCAGGTCGGAGGCCACCTGGGCCATAAGCTCTTCCATAGGCGGCGCGTTATCTGGGTGGAGGGTAAAGAGAAAGGCGATGCCGTCCTGGGTCATTCTGGCCCGCAGGCTGCCCACAGGCTTTTCATCCAACACCACGTCGCATGGCCAGTATATCCTGGCCTGGCTCCCTACGGCGCGGCACAGAGACGCTGCCGCCATATGCGGCAGACACCGGGCCTCCTGCATTGTGCAGTGAAGCGCGGTGGACACGGCGAAGGCTGACTGGCCCTCCCCTGCCGCTGCCAGAATATGACCGGGGCCGAGACGGGCCGCCTCCTCCAGCAGGGAATCCACCTCCGGCAGGCAGTGGAAGGCAAAGCCCTCCGGGGGCTGAAATTCATTCAGCATAGTTATATCTCCTTGTTTTTGCTAGTGATATAAAGGAAAGGGGATCGTAACAGGAGCGGAAGGTCTTCCCCCTCTGGCAGCGATCCCCTTGCTGGTTTATGCTTGTACTTATGCGGTGATTACTTCAGCGTAATAAGAAGCTCTCCAGCCTTGACGCTGTCGCCCTTCTTCACAAGAACCTGGTCAATAACGCCGGCCTTCCGGGCTACGATGCTGGTTTCCATTTTCATGGCTTCCACAACAGCCAGAACCTGGTTCTCGTCCACTTCATCGCCAACCTGAACCTCCACCTTGGAGATCATGCCGGGAATAGAGGCGCCGATCTGCCGGTCATCGTCCGGGTCGGCCATGACCACGGACACACCCGCGTCCTTGGCTGTGGGATCGACCACCGCTACTTCGCGGCGCATTCCGTTCAGCTCGAACTGGACGTTTCTGGTGCCGTCCTCGTTCATGTCGCCCAGACCAATGTATTTGATGACCAGGGTCTTGCCGTCCTCAATGTTGATCTGGTTGACCTCGCCGACTGCCATGCCGTTGAAGAACACATGGCTGCCCATACGCATGATGTAGCCATACTCCTTGCGGTGGCGGATGTATTCTTCGTATACCTTGGGATACATGGCATAGGAGATGAATATCTTGTCATCCTCCGCTTCGGGATAGAACTCATGCACCTGGCGCTTGATCTCGTCCCAGTCCACGGGAGGCAGCAGTGCGCCGGGCCGCCCCTCGATGGGCTTTTCGCCCTTGAGGACGATGTCCTGGAGCCACTGAGGGATGCCGCCCACAGGCTGGCCCATCAAGCCCTTGCAGAAGCTGACCACGCTGTCCGGGAAAGCCAGGTTCGCGCCCTTCTCCCGGATATTCTCCGGGGTCAGGTTATTCTGCACCATAAAGATAGCCAGATCGCCCACCATCTTGGAGGAGGGCGTGACCTTTATCAGGTCGCCCAGCATATCGTTCACGGACTTATACATCTCCTTGACCTCGTTGAAGCGGTCGCCGAGGCCCAGCGCCTCCACCTGAGGCTGGAGGTTTGTATACTGACCGCCGGGAATCTCATAACGATAGATGTCCGTAACCGGGCCGGTCAATCCCTTGTCAAAGGATGCATAGCGCAGACGCACATCAGCCCAGTAATCCGCCAGCTCCTGCAGCCGCTGGGTATCGAAGCCAGTGTCCCGCTCCTGGCCGTGGAGGGCCTCCACCAGAGCGTTCATGGACGGCTGACTGGTAAGGCTGGACAGAGGCTGGATGGCGGTGTCCACAATGTCCACCCCGGCCTCCGCCGCCAGAATATAAGTGGCGATCTGGTTGCCGGTGGTGTTGTGAGTGTGCAGATGAATAGGCAGGCCCACCTCCTGCTTCAGAACCTCTACCAGACGCTTAGCGCTGTAAGGCTTCAGCAGGCCGGACATATCCTTGATGCAAAGGGTATGTGCGCCGAATTTTTCCAGCTCCTTTGCGAATTTTACATAGTAATCCAGGGTATATTTATCGCTGTGGGGTTCCAGGATGTCGCCGGTATAGCAAATGGTGGCCTCCAGGATCTTGTTCTGGTTCAGAACTTCGTCCATAGCAGTCTGCATGGAGGGCAGCCAGTTCAGACTGTCGAACACGCGGAACACGTCTATGCCCTCCCGTGCGGAGGTCTTCACGAAGGCCCGCACCAGGTTGTCGGGATAGGAGGCGTAGCCCACCAGGTTGGAGCCGCGCAGAAGCATCTGGAACAGGATGTTGGGGATTTTCTCCCGCAGCATTTCCAGCCGCTCCCAGGGGCTTTCATGCAGGAACCGATAAGCGGTGTCGAAGGTAGCGCCGCCCCACATCTCAAGAGAGAAGGCGTCCTTCAAAATCTCCGCCGTGCCGTCCGCCGCCTTCACCATGTCGCGGGTACGCATACGGGTGGACAAAAGGCTCTGATGAGCGTCCCGCATGGTGGTGTCGCAAATGAGGAGCTTTTTCTGATCAAGCACCCACTGCTTCACCGCGTTGGGGCCTTGCTTATCAAGCATTTCCTTGAGACTGCCCTCATATTTCGCCGGTTCATGGGCCACGGGGAACCGGGGCGGCGCGTATTGCTTGCGTTCGGCGTTGGGGTTGGCCACCTGGATGTTCGCGATATATTTCAGCACGCGGGTCGCGCGATCACCGCCGGTAGCGTCAAACTCGAACAGTTCCGGGGTCTCATCAATAAACTTGGTGTGGCAGCCGCCCTTGCGGAAGGTCTCGTTGGAAAGAATGTTGGTCACAAAGGGAATGTTGGTCTTCACACCATGGACGTGAACCTCGTTGATGGCGCGGGTAGCCTTGCGGCAAACGCCCTCAAAGGTGTTATCCCAGCTTGTGACCTTCACCAAAAGGCTGTCGTAATACGGGCTTATCACCGTGCCGGTGCTGGCGTTGCCGCCGTCCAGACGGACGCCCCAGCCGCCGCCGGAGCGGTAGGCAGTGATTTTGCCGTTGTCGGGGGCAAAATTGTTTTTCGGATCCTCAGTCGTAACACGGCACTGGATGGCATAGCCATTTACATGAACGTCATCCTGGCTGTTCAGACCGATGTCCGGGCAGGACAAAGGATAGCCCTCCGCCACAAGGATCTGCGCCCGCACAAGGTCGATGCCTGTCACCATTTCCGTGACGGTATGCTCCACCTGGATGCGGGGGTTCATCTCGATGAAATAATACTTGCCGGTCTTGTCTACCAGGAACTCCAGGGTACCGGCGTTGATGTAGCCCACGGACTTAGCGATTTTCACAGCATCCGCTCGGATTGCTGCGATAAGATCCTGGGGTACGCTCCAGGCTGGGGCAAACTCCACAACCTTCTGATACCGACGCTGGAGAGAGCAGTCGCGCTCGCCCAGATGATAGACGGTGCCATGCTCATCGCCCAGCACCTGCACCTCGATGTGCTTCGGCTCGACCAGGTACTTCTCGATAAAAATATCGCCGTTTCCGAAGGCTTTTTCCGCCTCGGAATGTACCAGGTCATAGGCCGCAACGACCTCGTCCTCGCTGTCGCAGCGGCGCATACCGCGTCCACCGCCGCCAGCAGCGGCCTTCAGAATGATGGGGAAGCCATATTCCTTGGCCTTTTCCAGGGCGTCCTGGCCGTCCTTCAGCGGCACGGTGGAGCCGGGAATGATGGGTACGCCACAGGCGATGGCCATCTCCTTGGCAGAGAGCTTGTCGCCCATTTTGTCCAAAATATTGGACGGAGGGCCGATGAACTTGATGCCCGCCTCTTCGCAGGCGCGGGCAAATTCCGCGTTTTCAGACAGGAAGCCATACCCTGGGTGAATGGCGTCCACGCCTCTGGTTTTCGCCATTTTGATAATGGCGGGAATGTCCAGGTACGCGCCGAGAGGACTATCGTTCTCTCCGATCAGATATGCCTCGTCAGCCCGTGTGCGGAACAGGCTATAGGTGTCCTCCTTGCTGTATATGGCAACCGTATGCAGGCCCAAATCGTTGCAGGCACGGAAGATACGGATTGCTATCTCACCCCGGTTGGCAACGAGGACTTTGGAAAATTTTTTCGGTTCTATGTTGCTCGCCTCCTTCATTAGCTTACATTATATTGCTAATTTACGAATTTAACAAGTGAAATTCTGAAAATATTTGAATTAACAATAATCCCGCACTTGTGACCACTGAATTTTCACCCAAACACAACTCAACCTTAAAAAAACCACATTAAGAAATGATTGGAAAGGAGCGGATCGCCACGTCTGAGATGGAACGACGTCGGAATTTTATTGTGAGCGCTCTCTATTGGGCCGTTATTGCCGCCGTCATATATATCGCGTGCCGCTGGCTTTTGAGGCTGATATGGCCGTTTCTGTGCGCATTTCTGTTTGCGTGGCTCCTACAGACCCCGATACGCTTCCTGACAGCCAAACGTCATATGCGGTACAGTCTTTCTACAGCCCTTTGCCTCACAATGTTTTTCGCCGTTCTTGGCGGTATTCTGGCAGCGCTGACGGCCAGCGCTGTTTCAGGCCTGCAGGAGCTGATGCAATATCTTCCGGGGCTGTATACCGATGTTATTAAACCGGGGCTTGATTCTATGGGCGAACGGCTGGAGCGCTCCATCTTTCGGACACACCCTACCGCCTCCAGCTTTTTGACAGAGCATCTGCCGGATATAGCGGCCTCTGTCAGCAGCGCATTGGCCAATATTCCCATTCAAGCTGTAACTGTCGTTTCCAACTGGGCCTCAAGGCTGCCCGGTCAGCTTCTATCCACGGTCATATGCGTTATTGCCACTGTATTTATCACGGCGGATTTCTCACGCATCAGCGCATTTCT
This sequence comes from Oscillospiraceae bacterium, assembly GCA_021205095.1. GTDB lineage: Bacteria > Bacillota > Clostridia > Oscillospirales > Oscillospiraceae > CAJOIG01. The sequence goes on from JAJPYE010000065.1 coordinate 67,256, forward strand.
TCTGCGCCAGATGCCGAAGCGGATACAGCGTCTGACGCTTGAGGCCCGTGACAGCGCCGTCCATGTACTTCGCAGCTACTGCCGCAGCTACGGCATCATTATGTGCATTACCTTCGCGGAGCTGGCTGTTGGGCTGCTGCTCCTCCGCCAGAAACACGCCGTCCTGATTGCCCTGATTGTAGCAGCGCTGGATATTTTTCCCATTCTGGGTACTGGCCTCGTATTGGTTCCATGGGGCATTGTAACCCTGCTGGCCGGCTCAGCCGCCAAGGGCATCGGCCTGCTGACCCTGTGGCTCGTTATTCTGGTGGTTCGGCAAATCATAGAACCACGCATCCTGGGGCATCAGGTAGGGCTGCATCCAATCGTCACCTTGATTGCCATGTGTTTAGGAGCCAGACTCTTTGGCCCAATGGGGTTGCTGCTTCTCCCTATAATATGCGCCGTTCTGAAAAGTCTGGATGACGCAGGCGTCATTCATCTTGTTCGGCACGGAGATGACGCCAATGACATCTCAGATTGAAAAATTTTTTCCAACAGACGTCAAAATTTCTATTGACAATTTGTCAGCTCGGTGCTACAATAATCCAGCTTGCGGGCGTAGCACAACGGCTAGTGCACCAGCCTTCCAAGCTGGGGACGTGGGTTCGATTCCCATCGCCCGCTCCAGCAAGATTCCTGGTATATGCGCCAGTAGCTCAGGTGGATAGAGCAACTGCCTTCTAAGCAGTAGGCCGGGGGTTCGAGTCCCTTCTGGCGTACCAAACGAATAAATATGGTGGATGTAGCTCAGTTGGTTAGAGCACCGGATTGTGGTTCCGGGTGTCGTGGGTTCGAGTCCCATCTTCCACCCCATTTTTTATATGCTGTCCTTCTTCAGTACGGGCAGTTTTCCCAACCGTAACAGGGAACGGCGGCATCCATAGGGATGTAGTGTAACGGTAACACACCAGACTTTGACTCTGATATAGTGGGTTCGAATCCCGCCGTCCCTGCCACATGACTTGGTAGCTCAGTCGGCAGAGCAACTGCCTTTTAAGCAGTGGGCCCGGGGTTCGAATCCCCGCCAGGTCACCAGTTAAAAAGAAGGATACGCGAAAAGCGTATCCTTCTTTTTTTTGCATCAAATCGCCTGGCAGATTCAAACGTAGTCGAAAATTCTATATACTAAATTCTTCAAACGCACTCACTATCCCTGCCAATCTCGCATCGAGATAGGTCATGGCCTTTTCCTCAATATCTTCTGGAACCCCATAATAAGCTCCGGCCAGCGAGCAGGCGATAGCTGCAAGGGTATCGCTGTCCCCGCCAACTGAAATCGCCGTGCGGAGCGTATCCTCAAAACCATCCGCCTCCTTGAAACACTCAATGGCCTGCGGAACCGTTTGCTGACAGGTTTCATTAAAACGGTAATACGGACGAATCTCATCAATCGTGAAGTCCAGCGCATAGTACCGCTCCAGCTCATGAATGATCTCTTCCTTACTGTATCCATTCAGGGCCATCCATGTTCCAACAGCCGTAGCTTCCGCGCCCTTCACCCCTTCCGGGTGATTATGGGATACTGCCGTCACCGTTTCGGAGAGTCGCTTTGCCTCCTCAAGTGTCTTGGCGACATAGGCAACCGGGCTTACACGCATCGCCGCGCCATTGCCGTAGCTCTCATACGGTTGAGGGTCGTCGCTGAATATCCATCCATAAAACCGTCCGCCATAACCGCATCCAGGATAATTCCGGCCCACCTCCTGCATGACAGATACAGCGTATTTGGAGAGCTTGCTATAATCCCCATTGCAGTCCATCAAAGCCTTTGCTACCGAGAGGGTCATGATGCTGTCGTCCGTGGCAAAGCAGCCCTCGGAAAACAGCTCGAAATCCTTATGGCGATAATTGTTGAATTCATATATGGAACCAACAATGTCACCGACGATAGCTCCCATAAACTTAGCATTTCTCTTCAAATAATTTCACACCTTCCTATATATAGGTTCTCGCGGAAGTAAAGATGCCTGACACAGGGGATTAGGGAAACACCTTATATATGCACATCCCTTAATATGTCATATGCCTTTTGGTACTTCCGAACTCTTATCATGTCGGCCTCTGTTACAGTCGGAAGCCGTTCGACCATCATGTTATTTGTCAGGTCGGCCATTTTGACCTTTCTTGCAATCGGATTTTGCGAAACGCGGTGAACATAATCGAAATAATCTTCCCCGTTCCAATGGGTCATGGTGCAGACCGCCTGATAAATCTCCTGGCCGAAAATGGTTTTAATATTCTCCGGCGGATAATCCGTATCTTCCAGAACATCATGGAGATAGGCAACGCACTTTTCGGCTTCCGTCTCAACTTGAGACGCCACGAATTCCAAATGCTCTGTGTACGGCTTACCGGCCTTGTCTACCTGTCCCCTGTGGGCCTGGTATGCTATTTTTCTGGCTTCCTCAACCTTCTCTGTACTCATTGCGGCGTAACGTCATCCTCTCATTTTCTATATTATTATAAATCAATCTAATTATAAATTAAAATTAACTCTCTATGTCCCGGTTCGGATGAAAAAGCAAGGAGCAAAAAAGCCTGTGATTATTGAAATCACAGGCTTTTTCGATGGTGGAGACGAAGGGATTCGAACCCTCGACCTCTCGGATGCGAACCGAACGCTCTCCCAGCTGAGCTACGCCCCCACACCGCTTGAATATTATAGCACGAATTTTTATTTTGTAAAGTCCCTCTTGATAAAAAAGTTTTCCTGGTTTATAATAGCTGTTGGAGCTGTACTAGTCGGGGAGCCAGCGGTGCCCTGTACCCGCAATCCGCTATAGCGGGGACGAACTCCTGCCCTCGGATATTCGATGTGTCGCCTGCCCGCAGCAAGTAGCGTTGATGGCTCGGTCTTGCGCAACGGGAACCCGTGAACCATGTCAGGCGGGGAACCGAGCAGCATTAAGCGGGATCCCCCGTGTGCCGTGAGGTCGCCGGGTCTGAGCCAACTACTGCGGTAACGGATGTGTCGAATATACAAAGGCGGGTGTGCAGCTCTTTTATTATACCAAATCCTTAGAATTTTTCTGTTTTATTAAAGGATAAGAGGCTTTTCTCATGTATCAGGCACTCTATCGAAAATGGCGGCCCCGCACCTTTGACGATGTGGTCGGCCAGGATCATATCACCACCACGCTGAAGCGGCAGGTGCAGACAGGCCGATTATCTCACGCCTATCTGTTCATCGGAACCCGCGGAACCGGCAAAACTACCTGTGCAAAAATTTTGGCCCGCGCCGTGAACTGTGAACATCCTGTGGACGGCAATCCCTGCAACCAATGCGCCGCCTGTCGTGGCATCGAGGAGGGCAGTATCCTGGACGTGGTGGAGTTGGACGCCGCCTCCAACAACCGGGTGGACGACGTCCGGGCCTTGCAGGACGAAGCCATCTTCTCTCCTGCCAGCGTGAAAAAGCGGGTCTACATCATCGACGAGGTTCATATGCTCTCCACCGCGGCCTTTAACGCGCTGCTGAAAATACTGGAAGAACCGCCGGAACATTTGATGTTCATTCTCTGCACCACGGAGCTGCACAAGGTTTTGCCCACCATCGTCTCCCGCTGCCAGCGTCACAGCTTCAAGCGCATCGAGCCGGAGGCCATTGCCGGGCGGCTTGCCTATGTGGCAGAACAGGAGAATTTGGCGTTGGAGCCAGAGGCCGGCGCTTTACTGGCCCGCCTGGCGGACGGCGGTATGCGGGACGCTTTGAGTCTGCTGGATCAATGCGCCGCAACGGAGCATATCGGCGTTTCGGAGGTCATCTCTGCCATGGGCCTGGCAGGAAGTCAGCGAACGGCGGAGCTTTTGCAAGCAATTTGCGCCGGTTCCGCAGAACAAGCGCTGACAGTCTTCAACGGCCTTTGGAAGGATGGCAAGGATCCTGCTGGTATATTAGACGAGCTGGCCGGTCTGATGCGGGACATATTGCTGTTGCAGGTGGCCCCCCAGAGTGGAGATACCCTGCTTTCCGGCCTATATGAAAAAAAGACGCTGCAATATTTTGCCGCAAAGCTGCCCAGCGAACGGCTGATGGACGGCATGAACGAGATCAGATCCGCTGACCTGACCGGCTCAAATCCAAGGCGAACGGCAGAAATGTGCCTGGTGCGTCTGTGTGTGCCGGAAACCGGGGACACCTTGGCAGGACTGAAATCCCGTATTGCCCGGCTGGAGGCTGCATGGAAGGCCGACGTTCCCGTGTCGGAAAAAAGCGATACCCCTCTCCCCCGGCTGGAAATTCCATCGACAAGGCCAGCGCAGGAACAACAAATAAAGTCGGCTCCACAATCGGAACCAGAGCCAACGCCGGAGCCGCCATCGTCGGAATCGGACGTCCCCTGGTATACAGACGACGCCCCCCCGGAGGAACCGATTTTCAACCTCCCGTCGGAGCCGGTCGCGGCGACGCCGCCTCCGCCGGAACCTGAACCCGAACCGGCCCCCGTTTCCCCACCGTCTCAGGAGGCACAGCAGGGACAGGGCGGCGAATTTTGGGACACCCTGCTTCACAATCTGAACGGCAAGATGGATATGGGTACTTACGCTATCCTCGCCGTGCCGACTCAGGTGTCCGGCACACTGACGGGAGATGTGCTGACTCTTTGTCTGCTCTCCCCCATCGCCAAGATGATGGTGAACACCCCCGCTATCTCCGCCGCCATCCAGACAGAGGCCAGCGCTATTGCGGGAAAGCCAATCCGTGTGTCCTTTACCGACCAGCCCATCGCAGCAGCTCCGGCCCAGCCGGACATGAGCAAGCTGGACGAGCTGAAAAAATTCCCCAACTTCCGAATAGAATAACCAACACACATATTAGACAGTACAGGAGACGAATTACTATGGCAAAAAATTCCTATCGCGGCGGCGGATATGGCGGCATGAACCAGGCCGCTATGATGAAGCAAGCGCAGAAAATGCAGCAGGATCTGATCAAAATGCAGGCAGAACTGGAGGAACAAACCTATACTGCCGCGTCCGGCGGCGGCGTGGTTAAGGCCACTGTTTCCGGCAAGCGAGAGCTGACCGAGGTAATCATCGACCCGGAAGCCGTTGACCCGGAGGACGTGGAAATGCTCCAGGACTTGATTGTTGCCGCCGTAAACGAAGCCCTTCGCAAGGCGGAGGAGGCGTCCAACCAATCCATGAGCCGGATCACCGGGAATCTTGGCGGACTGGGCGGAATGTTCTGATTCTTTTCCGGCAGTACATTAACAGTACCGGCGGCGTTATGGAAGCACAGCTCTGCGCGTCTTCCATAGCGCCGCCGGTTTTCCTGCGCAAAAATACCTCCATGCACACAAACCCGATAAATTGTTAATATAATAATATAATCTGGAAAAGCCATTGACAAATTGCATATTAGTGTAATAGAATGTTAATGGTTTGGATATATCTAATTATTTTGCGCTTTCCGCGCAAATCAGGAGGATAACAAAAATGAAAAAGCGTACTCTGGCCCTACTCCTGGCGCTGGTTTTCAGTCTGTCTCTGCTCCCTGTGGGAGTGCTGGCAGAGGAAACCACTGATGACGAGGCTGAAGAAACCGTGATGGTCGTGTCAGAGGATAGCTCCACAACGGACTATACGGTCAACTGCACCCTGACATGCGACGGCGAGATGGTAACGGAGACCACAACGGCCAATTATTTTGATGAAGATGTCCAGCACACCATCTTCTACATGGAGATGGAAGTGGGCGAGTCCTGCGCACTGGGCCTTTCAGGCGCAGACACCGTCAGCCTGTCCACCTATAGCGGCGATGGAGCGGTGTCTATCAGCGACACCATCGTCACGGCGGAATCCGCCGGCTATGGGATTATAAGCCTGCTTGTAGACGAGACTGCCGCTACCTACATCTACATCAATGTCACAGATTCCAGCGCCTATCCCACCTCCGGCTCCTGCGGCGATGGTCTGTCCTGGACGTTGGAGGAGGGAGTACTGACCATCTCTGGCACCGGGGCCATGGACGATTATCTCACGTATTACAGCGGCCTTGACGAAAACAACGTAGTCTACACCCCTTGGTATGACAGCCGCGACAATATCACCGCCGTCGTGATAGAGGACGGCGTCACCAGCATTGGCGCAGGGGCCTTCTTTTACTGTACCAACCTGACCCGCGTCACCATCCCGTCCAGTGTTGCCTCCATTGGCAACGACGCCTTTGCCGACTGCCAGGGTCTGCCCAGCATCTCTATTCCTGCAAGCGTCACCAGTATTGGCAGCTATGCCTTTGCCTGGTGTACCAGTTTGACCAGCATCACCATTCCCGCAGGCATCACGTCCATTGAGAACGGGACGTTCTTCTACTGCTCCAGCCTGACTCGCGTCACCTTCAGCGGCAACGCGCCCAGCTTTGGAGAATATGACGTATTCCTTGACGTCACCGCCACCGTCTACTACCCCGCGAACAACAACACCTGGACGGAAGACATTATGCTGGACTATGGCGGCGACATCACCTGGAGGGGGGCGGCGGAGCCTGTGATTGGCCCCGTCACCGGCGAGCTGGATGATATTCTTCTGAGCGTCGGCTGGTATACTTTTTCGAACTATTTCGACCTGGGCGAGGATGCCTGGGAGCGGCTTATCTACCGCACGGTTGACGACTATATCTTCTATGAAGCCCAGTCCTCCTTCGACAGCTATCTGGTAGACGTCAGCAACGAATACGCGGGCTATGAGATCCCCTACGACCTGTTCATGGAACAGGTGGACGCCATGTTCGTCACCCACAGCGATATGAAGGATTTTCTCACCCGGCTCGGTGCATATGACGCGGCCTCGGACACCGTGACCGTCGAATACTACGGCGGCGAGGGCGACACCTGGACATGGGATGCCTTCACCACCTATGAGGACGAGGATTACATCTACGTCCAGGGCGTTTATTCCAGCGGTATTGCTGAGGCCGGTGACTTCACCCTGACCGACGACATGGTGGAAAACATCGACTATTATATCCGCAGCTACGGCTCCCACGGAGAACTTACCACCCCCATCGAGCTGGTGCTGGTGCGCTCCGGCGAGGGATATAAAATCGCCGCCTTCCGGGAGGTCTCCTTCTACATCATCGACAACGTGCTGTATAACCGGGTCGAACAGGATGACGGCACAACAGCAACCGACATATACTACCCGCTTACCGTAAACATCAGTACCACAGCGGACGGTGTGGAAACCGCACTGAACTCTACCCTCTCCTTTAGTCAGGGGACTGTTACCTCGGAGGATTCCCTGGTAACTGTCGCCTTCGACAGCGGGATGAATTACTACCTTAATGGCGCCGCCTGGCGGGCGGAGAACGGGGCCGTCACCTTTGACGTTGCCGTCCCGGAGGGATATACGGTTACTGTAACCTATTCGGACGATAGCGAAACCGACAAAGCTGTGACCGAATATAGCTCTGGCGGCTACGAGATTCTTCCCGACGGCGGACTTACCATTCATGTGACAATCGAGGCAGAAACGGAAACTGTGGAAACTCCCGCACCTACGAACCCTCCCGCTGAGGAGACAACCAAGATTGAGACGAACGCTCTGACTGAGGTACCTGAAGGCCTGAGTGATATATACGCCAGCACAGAGGCTCTGACGGACGACCTGGTCGCCCTGGTGACGGCGGAGACCTCCTATACGGAGGAGAACGTCGTGGTCTTTGACGTAGTCCTGCAAATCAGTACCGACGGCGGTATAACATGGACGGATGCCACGGAGGAGGATTTCCCTGTCGAGGGCATTACTGTAACACTCCCCTATCCCGACGAAACAGATTCCTCTTATGATTTTGTCGTCGCACATATGTTCACCATAACCAGCGAGCGGCTAGGCACCGTAGCCGGCGAGGTAGAGTATCCCGCCGTGACCAAGACCGCCAACGGTATCCAGGTCACGCTAAAGGGTCTGTCTCCTGTGGCCATTGCCTGGACGGAGGGCGCGGCAGCTACTGCCACCCCCACGGCAACTGCTGCCACTGCTGCCCCCGCTGTAACCGCTCCCAACACCGGGGATGAAATGAACGCTGCCCTATGGCTTACGCTGGCGTTCCTCTGCGCCGCCGGTCTGACTGTAACTGTTGTAGCGCGGAAAAAGAAAGGCTGATAACAAAGTATTTAATGGCCGCATCAAAGTATTTCCTTTGATGCGGCCATTTCTGTGTCATTATAACATAAAAATTTTTAACTATTTGCCCCTTTCAGACCGTCAGAATGGTTTACTTGCGGGCATAAATCTGATAAAATGACCGTATACACTATTTGAGGGGTACAGATGTATGAAAACCATATATTATGACAAGGACATCCCCCGCATCCTTCTGACCAAGGGCGCGGCAAAGTTTAAAGCTACGCGGGGACTTCTGTATACGGGAATCAACGCGGTGAAATTCAATGTAAATATCCCTGACCCGCCGCTGCCGGCGGATAACTGGGTGCGGGTAAAGAATATCGCCTGTGGCGTTTGTGGCACGGACGTCAGCTTTTTCAAATCCACCACCGGCACCAACTCCGCCCTGGAGCCTATCCCCGCCAGCAAAAAGACCTTCCTGGGTCATGAAAACGTGGGCGTAATCTCCGAGGTAGGGGCCGCCGTCACGGATTTCAAGGTGGGCGACCGGGTTGGCATCCGGGCTTACATGGCCGGGTGCGACAACAAGGATCTGCCCCGCTGCAAAAACTGCGCCGAGGGCAACTACAGCCTCTGCACGAACTACGGGGCCAAGCCCCGCTTTGACCTGGAATGGACGGGCGCGGGTTGGGGTGACAGCTTCATTGCGCCACAGCAGCAGCTGTATCATGTCTATGACGAGCTGACCAACGACCAGGCGGTGATGATTGAGCCGAGCTGCGTGTCCGTCCACGCCGTTTTGCTGAATCCGCCTAAGGCGGGTGAAAAAATTCTGGTCATGGGCTGCGGCGTCATCGGCCTCGGCATTGTCCAGGCTCTGCGGGTGATTCAGCCGGACTGCGAGATATGGGCCATGAGCCGCACCAAGGACAAGCTGGACTTTGCCCTGCGGTTGGGCGCTGACCACATCCTCACCGGCGACGCCCTGGAGGCCGCCAGCGAGGCCACCGGCGGCAGCGAGGTCTATCAGGGCATGAGCCACAAAAACCGCTATTTCTTCGGCGGCTTCGACCGGCTGTATGACTGCATCGGCGGCGACTGGGCCAACACCTTGGGCGTTCGTCTGCTGGCCTCCCGCGGCACCTTTGTGAAGGTGGGCCACCACATGAACGCCGTAAAATATGACGAGACTCCGGTCTGGTGGCAGGAGCTGACCGTGATCGGCGTAGACTCTCACGGCATGGAGGAATACGAGGGCCGGAAGCTCTACACCTTCGACCTGGTACAGGAGTGGATGCGGGACGGCAAATATTCCGTGGACGGCTTTGTGTCCCACCACTTCAAGCTGGACGACTATAAAAAGGCCTATAAGCTGGCCATGGAGAACCCTCCCGGCGTGTTCAAAATCGTTCTGGATTGTCAATAAAAGCAAAAAATTCCGAGCCCCTGCGGCCTCGGAATTTTTTTGCTGACTAAAATCATGTTTACTTGCGGGTAAAAATCTGTTATTCTTAATATAATAACATGGATTACTTAGGAGGATACCGCCCTAGGAGCGGCAAATATTATGGATTTTGAGGAACTGATTGCGAAGCAGCGGGCTTATTTTGCCACCGGCGCTACCCGTACGCTGGAAAACAGGCTGTCCGCCCTGGAAAAGCTGCGGGATGCCGTGAAGGAGTTTCAGCCCCGGCTGTATGAGGCGCTGGAGGACGATTTGAATAAAACGCCCTACGAGGCGTATCTGACTGAGCTGGGTCTTGTATACAGCGATTTGAACTATATCACCCGCCACCTGAAAAAGTGGGTCAAGGATGAAAAAGTCCCCGGCGGCGTTTGTCTGATGCCCAGCAAGTGCCGTCTCAGCCCGGAGCCATACGGCGTGGTGCTGATCGTAAGCCCCTGGAACTATCCCGTGAACCTGAGCCTGCTGCCCCTGATGGGCGCCCTGGCCGCCGGAAACTGCGTGGTGCTGAAGCCCTCCGGCCAAACGCCCCACACAAGCGCCGTGCTGGCGGAGCTTCTGGCCAGCGTATTCCCGCCGGAGCAGGTCTCCGTTATAACTGGCACCCACGACCAGTGCCAGGGCCTTTTGGAACAAAAGTGGGACTATATCTTTTTCACCGGCTCCCAGGCGGGAGGCCAGGCCGTCATGCGGGCCGCGGCGGAAAATCTCATTCCCTTCACCCTGGAGCTTGGGGGCAAAAACCCGACGATTATCGACCCCACCGCCGACCTGAAGCGGGCCGCCAAGCGCATTGCCTATGCCAAGTGCCTGAACGCGGGCCAGACCTGCGTGGCCCCGGACTATGTGCTGATACACGAGAGCATCCGGGACGCGTTTGTGGAGGAATACCGAAAGGCCGTGGCAAAATTCTTCCCCAAAGGGGACATGAGCAGCATGGTCAGCATCGTGAACGACCATCACTTCCAGCGGCTTCTTGGACTGGTGGAGAGCGGCAACGCCCCCATCAGTGGAGATGCAGACCCGGAGCTGAGGATGATCCCCCCCGCCCTGCTGGTGGACGTTGACCCCAACGGCCCCGTCATGGAGCGGGAGGTCTTTGGCCCGGTGCTGCCCGTGCTGACATGGACAGACCTGAACTGGTGCGTCAGCTATATACACGGCAAGGGTAAGCCCCTGGCTCTGTATGTCTTTACAGAGGATGAATCCATCGCGAAGCGCATGGCGGACGCCTGCTCCTCCGGGGCTGTGTTTATAAACGACTGCCTGCTCCAGGCCGCCAGCAGCACCGTCCCCTTCGGCGGCGTGGGCCAGTCCGGGACGGGAGCCTATCACGGCAAAGCCAGCTTTGACACCTTCACCCACTACCGTCCTGTGCTGGAGCGGAAGAAAATCGACCTGCCCGTGCGGTATTTCCCTTTCAACAAGCTCAAAATGAAGCTGCTCACCATGTTCGTGCGGTGAGTCCCATACTGATTTCAGCGGAAGCGACATCGCGTGATGCCGCTTCCGTTTTGTTATCGCTTATTTATCAATGACACTCTGACTATAAGGGCCTTGACGGCAAAGCTATTAATGTGATATGATTTTAATATCAAAAATATAGGAGGCCACTCACATGGAAAAAGCTGAAATCCGCGAAATCCTGCTCGACAACCCCAAAAAAGGAATGCCCGTACTCATCGGGGTGATTCTGTCCTATATCGCAGCCATCGGTCTGTGCGTTCTGGGCGCGTTTATATCGGGCGTTTTAGGCACCTTTCTGCTGATTGTCAGCATCGTCTGGATGTGCCTGGGCTGGATTCTTTTGTGCGGACTGAAAACCCTCAAGCCCCAGGAGGCCCTGGTGCTGACTCTGTTCGGCAACTATCTCGGCACGCTGAAGGGCGCGGGCTTTTACTGGGTAAACCCCTTCTGCACCGGGGTGAACCCCGCCTCCAAGACCAAGCTGAACCAGTCCGGGGACGTGGACGGAGGCCGCAAGTCACCTGTGCTTATATCGGCAGACAGCCTGAATGTGTCCCTGGATATGGAAACGGGCAAAAAGCTATCCCTGAAAATGATGACCCTGAACAACGCCAAGCAGAAGATAAACGACTGCCTGGGCAATCCTGTGGAAATCGGCATCGCCGTCATCTGGCGGGTGACGGACACGGCCAAGGCCGTTTTCGCCGTGGATAACTACAAGGAGTACCTGTCCCTCCAGTGCGACAGCGCGCTGCGGAACGTGGTGCGGATGTACCCCTATGATGTGTCCCCCAACGTGGACACCACCGGGGACGGCATGGCGGACGACGGCAGTCTGCGGGGTTCCAGCGAGGTGGTGGCAAACCGCATCCGCCAGGAGATTCAGGAGAAGGTGAATGAGGCCGGGCTGGAAATTTTGGAGACCCGCATCACCTATCTTGCCTACGCCACGGAGATTGCCGCCGTCATGCTCCAGCGCCAACAGGCCAGCGCCATCATCGATGCCCGGAAGATGATTGTGGACGGGGCCGTGGGCATGGTGGAAATGGCCCTAGAACGGCTGAACGAGAGCGGCGTTGTGGAGTTGGACGAGGAGCGCAAGGCCGCCATGGTGTCGAACCTTCTGGTCGTCCTGTGCGGCAACAAGGATGCCCAGCCCGTGGTCAACTCCGGGAGCCTGTATTAAATCATGGCGGAGAAATCCGAGAAAAAACAGGTACCCCTGCGCCTGAGCCAGCAGCTATACAACGACCTGGCCGCCTGGGCCGAGGACGATTTCCGTTCCGTAAACGGTCAAATCGAATATCTCCTGAGTGAGTGCGTCAAGCAGCATAAAAAAGGCCGCAAACATTCTCAAGATCAATAACTGGTTTCAATGCACCTGCAAAAGAGCAGCAGTTCTGGTTAAGCCGGAACTGCTGCCTTTGTATTTGGGATAAAGAAGGATGAGAATTATTCAGCAGGTTAAGTCTGACAAGGTTCTTTACTGTCTGCTGTAATGCAATACCCAAATTATCGCTTTGATATTTTCTTGTAAATACTCTCCAAGCGGTTCAGGGCTTCATAAAGCGTATCATCCTTTTTGGCGAAGTGGAGGCGAATCAGGTGGTTCACAGGCTCACGGAAGAAGCTGGAACCAGGGACAGCCCCCACCCCCACGTCTCTGGCTAAGGTTTCGCAAAATTCCAGGTCGCTGTCATATCCAAACTCGCCGATGTCCATCAGAATGTAATAGGCTCCCTGGGGGAAGGTATACCCCAGGCCAATACGCTTCAGGCCATCCATGAACAGATCCCGGCGGTGGGTATAGTCCCGCTGGAGCTGCTCGTAATAGGCCGGGCCGAATTTCAGCCCCGGTATCACCGCCTCCTGGAGCGGCGCCGCCGCGCCCACCGTGAGAAAATCATGCACCTTTTTAATGCGCTCGGTAATCTCCGGCGGGGCGATGGTATAGCCCAGCCGCCAGCCGGTGATGGAGAAGGTCTTGGAAAGGCTTGAGCAGGATATGGTGCGCTCCCACATCCCCGGCAGGGAGGCGAAATAAACGTGTTCATAGGGCGCGTATACAATATGCTCATACACCTCATCAGTGATAACATAAGCGTCGTATTTTTCCGCAAGGCAGGCGATAAATTCCAGCTCCTGACGGGTAAACACCTTGCCGCTGGGATTGGACGGATTGCACAGTATTAGTGCCTTAGGCCGCTGGCGAAAAGCGTCCTCCAGCACCTCCGGGTCAAAGCTGAAATCCGGGGGCGTCAGGGGAACGTAAATTGGCTCCGCCCCGGACAGAATGGTGTCCGCCCCGTAGTTTTCATAGAAAGGGGAGAAAATGACCACCTTGTCCCCTGGATTTGCCACAGTCATCATAGCGGCCATCATAGCCTCCGTGCTGCCGCAGGTGACGACAATGTTCTCGTTGGGGTCAATGGGCAGGCCCATGTAGTGGGACTGCTTCTCCGCCAGGGCCTCCCGCAGGTTCTGCGCCCCCCAGGTGGTGGAGTACTGATGGAAATCCTCCCGGCTCACCTCCGCCAGCCGCTCCAGAATCGCCTTCGGCGGGTCAAAATCCGGGAACCCCTGGGACAGGTTCACCGCCCCGTATTGATTGGAAATGCGCGTCATGCGCCGAATGACCGAATCGGTAAACTCCGACGTGCGCTGAGATAGCTTCTGCATGTTACTTGTCTCCCATAATATAGGTCTTTTGATCATTCAGAATATGCCTTGGATCGAGGGCGTCCTTGATGTGGTTCATAACGGATATGTTGGCCGGGGCAGTCTCCCGAAAGAAATAGTGCCGCTTGGTGAGACCAATGCCATGTTCTCCAGAAGTGACACCTCCCATCTGGTAGGCCATAGCGTAAACCTGCTCCATGTTGGCCCGGAGCTGAAGGTTCCACGCCTCCTGTGTGCGATCGCCCCGCACCACGCAGAGATGGACGTTGCCGTCCCCAGCGTGGCCGAAGGACACCATCTGCATCCCGGAGGACTGCTCCAGACCGTTGATATATCGAATATATTCCTCCGTCTTGCTGATGGGGACTACAATATCCACCGGCTCCTGCTCGGACACAGCTTCCACCGCGTTCACCAGCGCGCCCCGCACCTTCCAAATGTCAGCCGCCTGCTGCGAATCGGACAGGACGATATAGTCCAGCGCACCCTGGGTCAGCGCCAGAGAGCGAACCCGTTCCACATTTGCCTCCACCTCCGAGCTATGACCATCGAAGGTCAGGAGAATATAGGAGCCGGCGTCTGGCCGGGGATACTGGATACCCAAAAACGTTTCCCCCAAGGCCACAACCTTTCGCTCCATAAACTCCACCGCCGTAGGATTCGCGTCTGCTCGCAGGATGGACAGCACGCTGCCGATGCCGGTTTTTAAATCGGGATAGGGCACCAACACGCTGACTGACGCTTCCGGCTTTGGGATTAATCGCAGAATGCATTTCGTAATAACCGCCAGCGTCCCCTCCGCCCCGATGAACAGGTTTTTCAGGCTCAGCCCGGTAGCGTCCTTTACATTTTTACCTCCAACAGTTAGGACCGTCCCGTCTGCCAAAACGACCTCCAGCCCCCGTACATAGTCGCGGGTGACGCCGTATTTCACTGCCCTCATTCCCCCGGCATTGGTACTGATATTCCCTCCCAGGGTGGATGCCTTTTCTCCGGGATCCGGGGGATAGAACAGGCCCTGGCTCTCCACAAAAGACTGAAGCTCCTGAAGCAGGATTCCAGGCTCGACCGTTATGGTCATGGTCTGCTCGTCTAACTCCAAAATTCTGTTCATCCGGGACAAGTCGAGAATCAGGCCGCCTCGAATCGGCACCGTGGAACCCACCAAATTCGTCCCAGCGCCGCGGGGGGTAATGGGAATTTGATTGTCATAGGCATATCGCAGCAGTGCGCTGACTTCCGCCGCGGACATGGGGAGCGCGACGGCCTGTGGCGTCCCCCGCAGCCGTCCCAGCTTATCGCTGAGATACTTAGGATCGATATTTTCAAATATAAGCCTCTCCGAATCTGGGATGATTTGTTCCAGCGCCCCCCGATCGAGATAAGGCGTTTCTTTTATTGTAGCACATTTTGCCTGTGATGTGAAATCCCCCATTGTATTTCCTTCCTATTTTCTGATCGTCATATTGCAGGATGGTATCGAAACGCCTGCTTCGATACCATCCCCAGTCTTATGAATTATTGATAATCTGCCAGCAAGTCTTCGTCCCAGCCCACGGCGATAAAATAGCCGTTGAAGTCGTCGTTGAACACCGCCTCTGTCTCCTCAGACTGGAAAGCGGCCACAACTTTGGCATAAATCTCCACCAGCTCAGGATCCTCCAAGCCGGCGGTACGGGCGGCGATCAGGTTCCAATACTCCACCTGATCCAGCACCGTATCCTGATAGATAGCCTCCTCCGTTTTCAGGCCGAAATCCAGGGCATAGTTGCCGTTGACAACAGCGGCAGTCACATCATCCAGAATGGACGGGAGCGTGTTGGCGGCCAGTTCCTCAATCTGGATAGCCACATTATAGCTCTCTATATCATCCACAGTGGGGTTGAAGCCCGCCTCTTCGTTAATAGTGATCAGACCGGCAGCCTCCAGCACCTTCAGCGCACGACCGCCGTTAGTGACATCGTTCGGAATAGCAATCACGTCGCCGTCCTGC
Organism: Oscillospiraceae bacterium; assembly: GCA_021205095.1. Classification (GTDB taxonomy): domain Bacteria; phylum Bacillota; class Clostridia; order Oscillospirales; family Oscillospiraceae; genus CAJOIG01. Next base: position 82,972 of record JAJPYE010000065.1, read on the forward strand.
AGCTCGTCTATAGAGCTGACCTTATTGGAATATATATTCAGGGGAATAATAAAGGTATTGCCAATGTTGGTAATCTCATAGCCATAGCTCTCAATTTCCGATTCCAGATAGATCTGATGTTGGAAGGCGTCCAGGTCGATCTCCCCGGCAGCCAGAGCGTTGTTGGGCGTGACATAGTCACTGAACTGCACAATCTCAAGATCAATACCCTCCTGGGCCAGCACCTCCTTGGCCGGTTCCCACAGATCCTCGTAAATGCTACCTACAACGCCCAGCCGGACTGTCACAGGCTCAACATCCTCTTCTTCCGCCTCAGCTTCATCCGCAGCCTCGGTCTCTGTTTCGGTCTCCGCTTCAGCAACTGCCTCTGTTTCGGTTTCATCTGAATTGCTGCTGGAGCAGCCAGTTATAGCAAAGCACAGTGTCAGCACTGCAAGCAAAAGAGCCAATATATTTTTCCGTTTCATTTTAAAACCTCCAAAAATCGTATTATAAATTGTAATCTGTAATTTTTATTGATTTTCTATTCAAACTTTTTAAAGTGTCAGCGCCAGCCGGAAATTTTCATCCATCGTCCGGCAGGAGGCGGCAAACTGTGCCTGCTCCTCCGCTGTCAGTTTCAGTTCGATGATCTCCCGCACACCCTGGCTGTCCAGAACAGTCGGTACGCTGGCATATACGCCGGTCTGCCCGTATTGTCCCCGCAGCAGGACAGACACAGGAAGGATGCGGTTCTCATTTCCGAATACAGCCCGAACCACCTCAGCGATGGCGATGCCAATGCCGAATTCGGTACAGTTTTTTCCCGCCGTGATGTCCCAACCCGTGGCACGCCCCTGAGCCGCAATCGCATCCAGATCCAAAATCCCGTAGGTATCGGGATATTCTTCTCTCAGCTCGAAAAGAGACTTGCCGCCAATGGTCACAGTAGACCAGGGAACCATCTGGCTCTCCCCATGCTCTCCCAGAGCGTAGGCTGTGATGGAGTGCTGGTCGATGCCAATGTGTCCCGCCAAAGCCCGGCGGATGCGGGCTGAATCCAAGGTGGTGCTGGTAGAAAAAATGCGGGACGGCTCCCAATTCAGCTTGTATTGTATGTAATGGGCAATCACGTCCGCGGGGTTGGATATGCTGACAATAACGCCATCAAAGCCAGAGGATCGAATTCCCTCCACCACATCCTTCATAACCTGAACAGTTTGGGCCAAGGTATCCATCCTGGTTTGCTTTCCGGGAACCGGCAGCGGCCCGGCGGCCACAATTATAATTTGAGCATCGGCAGCATCCCTGTAATCTCCCGCCCGCACGGTGACGTGGTAGGGTAAATATGTACAGGCATCGGCAAGATCCAGTGCCTGCGAACGGGCTTTTTGCTCGTCGCAGTCAATATAAACGATCTCCTCTGCCAATCCCTGTGTCATAAGGGCATAGCCTCCATGAGAACCAACATGTCCCGCGCCGATGATGACAATTTTACGTTTTTGAATATTCATCTTGAATCTCCTAAATATTATGGTAAATAGCGTCTGATGTAGATGATTGTCCCGCCGGGGGACACATTCGGAATACCGCCCTGTATTGCCTTTTTACAGTGTTCATGCAGTGTTCCTCCTTCAATGACTGTTTTTCTTTATCACAAGGTTGCCAATCAACTGAATGACGGCCACCATAATGACCAATACCACCACTGTTACATAGGTAACATCTGTCATGTTTCGGTCATGCCCATAGCGGATAGCAAAATCTCCCAAGCCGCCGGCCCCTACCGCACCGGCCATAGCAGTCAGCCCCAGCAGGCTGATGGCGGTGATGGTGGTTCCGCGGGCAATGGCAGCCACGCTTTCCCTTAAATACACCCGAAAAATAATCTCAATGGGGCTGGACCCCATGGACAGAGCTGCTTCCACCAAGCCTGAATCTGTCTCCGCCAGGGCACTCTCAATCTGACGGGAAAAGAACGGAACCGTACCAAACACCAGGGGAACAATAGCTCCTCGGACATAGATTGCCGTCCCCATGATAAGACGGGACAGGGGCATGACTGCTGTCAGAAGAATGATAAATGGGATGGAACGGAAAAAATTGATCAACTTGTCCAGCACCTGATAGAGTACACGGTTCTGCATAATCCCGCCGGGGCGGGTGACGATAAGCAAAACACCAAATATCATCCCAAGGACAAAGGAGATGGCTCCTGACCATGCCACCATCAGAAGAGTGTCCCCGATAGCCTCCAAGAAGTCGTCCAGCTTGTCAATGACATTCGGCATAATACTATACAGAAACTCTTGCATCCTTGATAACCTCCACTTCCACGTCTTTTTCAATAAGATATTCAACCGCCGCCGTGATGTTCTCCCGCTGCCCGCTAAGAATGGCCACAGTGCCGCCGATAGGGGCATTTTGGATAATCTCCACGTCTGCGAAAATGATGTTGAAGTCCACATTATATTTCCGGGAGGCAGTGGAGATCAGCGGCTCTGAGGTATTTCTCTGTATGTAAGACAGCCGCACAATAAGCTGTCCTGGATGAAGCTCCGCGATCTGTGCTTTTTCCGCTATCAGCTCATTTATTTTCTGCAAATTAGAGGTCGTCTGAATAAAGCTGCGGGTCAGCTCTTCCTTTGGGTTGGCAAAAATGCTGAACACATCTCCGCTCTCTATGAGCCGTCCCTGCTCCATCACTGCCACCCGATGACATATCTCCTTGATCACTGCCATTTCGTGGGTGATGATCACTACTGTGATACCAAGCTCCTCGTTCAGCTTCCGTATCAGATGCAGAACCTCCTTAGTGGTCTGAGGATCCAGGGCTGAGGTTGCTTCATCGCATAGAAGCACCTTCGGGTCGTTCGCCAGGGCGCGGGCAATGGCTACGCGCTGCCTCTGCCCGCCGGAGAGCTGTCTTGGGTAGGCGGAAGCCTTGTCTTCAATGTCTACCAGAGCCAACAATCGTGAAACCTTTTCCCGCATCTGGGCCTTTGTCAGGCCACTGCCTCTCAGGGGGTAAGCCACATTGTCCGCCACCGTGCGGGAGGGCATCAGGTTGAAATGCTGAAAAATCATTCCAATCCCCTTCCTTGCCTGCCGCAGTTCCTTGGGCGACAGAGCCGTCATGTCTCTCCCATCCACCGTCACCTTGCCGCTGGTGGGCCGCTCAAGAAGATTGATGCACCGCACCAGGGTAGATTTTCCTGCGCCAGAAAACCCAATAATGCCAAATATCTCTCCTTGCTCGATGGTCAGGGATACATCCTGCACAGCATGTACCTGCTTCTCCCCCGTCCAAAAATCCTTTACTATGTGTTCCAGAACAATCACGCTTTGCCCTCCCCACCTATACAAAAATAAAACGCAGCGACAAGCACCTCCGCACTCGCCGCTGCCAAAAACCAATCGTCGTGCTTCACAGCACAAGACAGGTTGATTAGCGCCTCTCATACGGGCGGGCTGGTCGTTGGATGCGGCACATCGGTATGGTCATGGACATTATCCCCATGGCTATGCATACGCACATTATGTCAATCAATACGTTGTGGATGCAGCCCGTCATCACGCCGTTTCCTTTCTATAAATTAATCAAACCTATCGGATTGGTATGTAATATACCACAATCCCTGTTCTCTGTCAAGTCCTGTTTTCCATTTTTTCCGCTTATTTTCTGCTCCTTTTCCGTGCATACTAACCACAGGGAGGACATCAAACGTGCTGAAGAAAAAAATCAAGGCATTTGACCAGTCTCTTTCTTATGCCAGACTGGAACTTTACGCCACCAGCGGGGCCTATTATCTTTTTTTATCTCTGTGGCCGCTGGCGATGCTCTTTTTGTCCCTGCTTCCCTATACCGCCCTCTCTCAGCAACAGGTTTTGAATACGCTTCTTGAATATGCACCAAAGCCGTTTCAACAGCTCATGACGCTTATTGCGGCAGAGATCTATGACAGTTCCGCCGCTGCACTGGGCTTTGGATTCATCACAGCGCTTTGGAGCGGAGGAAAATTTTTGTCTGCTCTAATAAACGGCATTGGCCACATTTATGACGGTGACGGCTATAGGGACAGCAGCCTGCGGCGTCGCCTGCTGGGCACCGTCTATACCGCGATTCTGGTGCTGCTCACCGTGGGTGAGCTGGGCCTTTTGTTTTTCGGGCGGAGGCTTCTGGGGGCAGCCAGTCTGCGGCATCCCAGCCTGTCCCGGCTGTTCCGACTTCTGGCATGGCTGCGCTGCCCGGTGTTTCTGGCAGGCGTCTCCGCCATGGCCTTGCTGCTGTTCCGCTGTCTGCCCAGGCGAAAGCTTCCCATCCGCCGCCTCCTGCCCGGCGCAGTCGGCGGGGCGGCAGTCTGGCTGCTGTTTTCCCAGTTCTATTCCTGGGCGGTGGAGTGGTTTCAGCTTTTTTCGGTTTATGGTAGCATGGCCTTTATCATCATCTCTCTTTTTTGGCTCTACTGCTCCCTGTATATTCTGTTTTTCGCCGGGTGGGTCAATGTATACCTGGACGGGCGGCGGCCAATGACAAAAAATGTAAATAATAAGTGAATCTTATCGGTAAACCGCAAAAAAGTGCCTGTTATCCCTTGCACAAAGGGTATTAGAAATGTTATAATCCGCTTCATAGGGAATAAATAAGCACTGCAAAAAAACGAACATCAAAAATCTAAACAGGATAGGAGTTGAGGACTTTTGAGCCGACTTAGCATTTCTTCGCCTGACAAGTCGCAGGCATTTGTGGACAGTATGTACGCCAATATGCAGCGTCGCATTGAGGTAGCTCCCCAGGGAAACTGTCCCGTGGAGCTGACGGACGCCTTTCTGCGGCTGTGCATGGCCCAAAGCTGCGGCAAATGCGTCCCCTGCCGGGTGGGGCTTGACCAGCTTTCCACCCTGATCCAGAAAATTCTGGAGGGCAACGGCACAGCCCAGGATCTGATGATTCTGGATAAGGCCGCCCACGCCATCGCGGATTCTGCCGACTGCGCTATCGGCTGGGAGGCTGCCAAGACCGTCATCACCTGCGTCAACGGCTTTCGGGACGACTTTATGAGCCATCTGACCACAGGACGGTGTATGTCAAACTTCAAAGCAGTACCCTGCATGACCTTCTGCCCGGCCCATGTGGACATCCCCGGTTACATAGCCCTTGTGAAGGAGGGGCGTTACGCCGATGCCGTGCGTCTGATTCGGGAGGATAACCCCTTCCCCAGCGTGTGCGGCCTTATCTGTGAGCATCCCTGCGAGAGCCACTGCCGCCGGAACATTGTGGACGATTCCGTGAATATCCGCGGCCTGAAGCGGGCGGTGGTGGAGCAGGCCGGTCACGTTCCGGCCCCCAAGTGCGCCCCGCCCACGGGCAAAACCGTGGCCATCATCGGTGGCGGCCCCACCGGCCTGACGGCGGCCTATTATCTGGCGCTGATGGGCCACTCCGTCACCGTATACGAAAAGCACAAAAAATTCGGCGGTATGCTGCGCTACGGCATCCCCCGCTACCGTCTGCCGGAGAAATATCTGGACGAGGACATAAATGTTATCCTCTCCACCGGCATCACCGCCTATACCAACGTGGAGATCGGCAAAGACATCGACTTTGCCGAGATTCATGAAAAATTCGACGGCGTGTATATCGCCATTGGCGCCCACTCCTATAAAAAGCTGAACATCCCCGGCGAGGACGCGGAAAACGTCATGTCCGCCGTGCAGCTTCTGGGCGCTATGGGTGACGGCGAGCCGATGGACATGACCGGCAAGCGGGTCGTGGTCATCGGCGGCGGCAACGTGGCGATGGACGCCAGCCGCACGGCCATCCGCCTGGGGGCCGAATCCGTCCAGTGCGTATACCGGCGGCGCAAATCCGACATGACCGCTCTGGTAAACGAAATATCCGGCGCGGTGGCGGAGGGCGTGGAGCTTGTCACCCTGATGGCCCCCGCCCGCATCGAAACCGATGAAAACGGCGCTGCCAAGGCCCTGGTCGTCAAGCCCCAGGTTCCCGGCGCGTACAAGGGTGGCCGCCCCGCCCCCCGCGACGCCGATCAGCCGGAGCAGACCCTGCCCTGCGACATCGTCATCGTGGCCATCGGCCAGGCCATCGAGTTTGGTCACTTTACCGAGGCAGGCATTACCCCCTCTAAATACGGCACGCTTCAGGCGGATACCTCCGGTGCGGTGGCCGGTGCCAACGGCGTATATGCGGGCGGCGACTGTGCCTCCGGCCCTGCCACGGTCATCAAGGCTATCGAGGCTGGCAAAACCGCTGCGGCAAACCTGGACGAATATTTCGGTCTCCACAGTGAAATCGACTTTGACGTGGAAATTCCTGCCGCCTCCGCCAACCTTCGCACGGCCTGCGGTCGCTGCAACATGACCGACCGCCCCGCCGCGGAGCGCATACACGATTTTGATCTGATTGAAAATTCCCTGACCAGCGAGGAGGCAACGCAGGAGTGTTCCCGCTGCCTGCGCTGCGATCATTTTGGCTACGGCTCATTTAGAGGAGGGAGGAAAACGGCATGGTAAACCTGACCATAGACGGACGCCGCATCTCCGTACCGGAGGGTACGACGATTTTAGAAGCCGCCAGGACGGCGGGCATCCGCATCCCCACCCTCTGCTATTTAAAGGACATTAACCAGATCGGCGCCTGCCGGGTCTGCGTCGTAGAGGTGGAGGGCTGGGATCACCTGGCTGCCTCCTGCAACGCGGACTGCGAGGAGGGCATGGTCGTTCACACCAACACGCCCCGCGTGCGGGACACCCGGCGGCTGAACGTGGAGATGATTCTCTCCCGCCATCACACCAACTGCACAAGCTGCGTCCGCAGCGGCAACTGCTCCCTGCAAAGCCTGGCGCGGGACATGAACGTGCTTGACCTGCCTTTTCCCCAGACGCCGGTGTTCCGTCCCTGGGATCACACCTATCCCCTGATCCGGGATATGTCTAAGTGCATCAACTGTATGCGCTGCGTGGCCGTGTGCGACAAGGTGCAGGACATGAAGGTCTGGGATGTGACCGGCACCGGCACCCGCACGGCGGTTGCCATCCGGGACAAGATGGATTTGAAGGACGTAGGCTGCACCTACTGCGGCCAGTGCATCACTCACTGCCCTGTGGGCGCGCTGCGTGCCCGCGACGACACTATGAAGGCCTTCGCCGCCCTGTCTGACCCGGACAAAATCTGCGTCGTTCAAGTGGCCCCCGCCGTCCGCGCCGCCTGGGGCGAGGACTTCGGCCTGACCACGGAGGAGGCCACTCTTCCCCGCCTGGTGGCCGTTTTGAAGGCCATGGGCTTTGACTATGTTTTCGACACGGATTTTGCCGCCGACCTGACCATTATGGAGGAGGGCGGCGAGTTTGTGGAGCGGATGACCCATCCCACGGAATATCAGTGGCCCATGTTCACCTCCTGCTGCCCCGGCTGGGTGCGCTATGTCAAGATACGCCACCCGGAGCTTCTGGACAATCTCTCCACCGCCAAAAGCCCCCAACAGATGTTCGGCGCTGTGACGAAGAGCTACTTTGCGGAGAAAATCGGCGTTGACCCGGAGAAGCTGTTCTGCATCTCCATCATGCCCTGCACGGCAAAGAAATACGAGTGCGCCGTGGAGGAGGTAAACGACGCCGGAGCCGGGCAGGATGTGGATCTTTCCATCACCACCCGCGAGCTTGTCCGCATGATAAAGGTCTGCCAAATCGACCCCATGACGGCGGGCGAGGCAGAATTTGACGACCCCCTGGGCGAATCCACCGGCGCGGGCGTTATCTTCGGCGCCACCGGCGGCGTAATGGAGGCGGCGCTGCGCAGCGCCTACTTCCTGATCACCGGAGAGAACCCTGACCCGGATGCTTTCAGCGACGTGCGGGGCCTGGACGGCTGGAAGGAGCGCACCTTCCGGGCCGGAGACATCATCGTCCGCACGGCGGTGGCCAGCGGCCTGGCCAATACCTCCCGGCTGATTGATGCCATCCAGCGGGGCGATGTCCACTATGACTTTGTGGAAATCATGGCCTGTCCCTCCGGCTGTTCCGGCGGCGGCGGTCAGCCCATCGAGGACGGCGTGGAACTGGGCGGCGTGCGCGGCCAGCACCTCTACAAGCTGGACAGAGAAATGCCCCTGCGTTTCTCCCACGAGAACCCCTCGGTACAGACCCTCTACGCCGAGTATCTCCAGGCTCCCCTATCCCACCGCGCCCATGAGCTTCTGCATACCGATCTGAAAGCCTGGAAGCTGTAATTACAATCATCCATACATAATGGCAGGCACTGTATCAGAATCAATGATTTTGATACAGTGCCTTTTTGTTCGTGGTAACTAACTATTTTGCCGGATTTTCACTCGCGTTTTCAGATATTTTGACGAAAAATTTTAAAAGCAAAAGGCCGGTGTTGACTTTTTTTGAGAAATCAGTTTAGAATAACCATGGTGTTAGGAATACCTAACGCTTATATATGGCGTATGGGGTTAGGTAATTCTAATATACATTAGAAATACCAAACGGAGGCGGAGAACTATGGCACTGCCGCTCACAATGCTCAAAACCGGCGAAAGTAGCTTGATAACGCGCGTCGGAGGTAAGGAGGAAACCCGAAAATTCTTGGAAAACCTTGGGTTTGTCGTTGGTACGCCGGTGACGGTGGTATCGGAGATTAACGGAAACCTTATCGTACATATTATGGAATCCCGCGTGGCGATCAGCCGGGAGATGGCGGCCAAGATTTACGTATGACGCTGTCTGATGATTGTACTTATTGTATAGGAGCAAACATACTTTTACAATAGAATCCGTGAGGAAAGGAGAGAATGAAATGACGCTGAAAGAGGCAAAGGTCGGTCAGACCGTCAAAGTAGTAAAAATCAGCGGTGAGGGCGCGGTAAAGCGTCGCATTATGGACATGGGCATCACCAAGGGCGAGAAAATCTTCGTCCGCAAGGTGGCTCCCCTGGGAGACCCTGTGGAGATTACCGTCCGCAACTATGAGCTGAGCCTGCGGAAAGCCGACAGCGAAATGATTCAGGTCGAGCTTCTGGGTTAAGCCCTGACTAACCAAAAACTTTACGCGCTGAAGCCTATGGCGCGATGCGAAATTCACATGGAGAAAGGCAGTTGAATATGGAAGACCAAAAAGTTACCATCGCTCTTGCCGGCAACCCTAACTGCGGCAAGACCACGCTGTTCAACGCCCTGACTGGTTCCAACCAATACGTTGGCAACTGGCCAGGCGTAACAGTGGAGAAAAAGGAAGGCAAGCTCAAGGATCACAAGGAGGTCACGATCACCGACCTTCCCGGCATCTACTCCCTGTCCCCCTACACCCTGGAGGAGGTAGTGGCCCGGAACTATCTGATTCAGGAGCGGCCTGACGCTATTCTGAACATCATCGACGGCACGAACCTGGAGCGAAACCTGTACCTGACCATGCAGCTTGTGGAGCTGGGCATCCCCGTTCTGGTCGCTGTGAACATGATGGATGTGGTTCGCAAAAACGGCGACAAAATTAACACCGCTCAGCTCGCCAAGGAGCTTGCCTGCGAGGTGGTTGAAATTTCCGCCCTGAAGGGCGACGGCATCAAGCAGGCGGCTGACCGGGCCGTGGCCCTGGCCCGCAGCGGCAAAAAGGCCATCCCTCAGCACCGCTTCGCCGGGTGTGTGGAGCACGCACTGGCCCATATCGAAGAGGTAACAGTCCACAGTCTGCCGGATGAACAGCAGCGCTGGTATGCCATCAAGCTGTTCGAGCGGGACGAAAAGGTGGCCGAGCAGCTCAGTCTCAGCCAGGACATTCGGGAACATATCGAGTCCGACATCCAGGCCTGCGAGACAGAGCTTGACGACGACGCGGAGTCCATCATCACCGCCCAGCGGTATGACTACATCTCCTCCATCATTGATAAATGCTATTCCCGCAAGTCCACCCAGAAGCTGACCACCTCTGATAAAATCGACAAGATCGTCACCAACCGCATTGCGGCCCTGCCCATCTTCGCCGTGGTTATGTTCGTGGTCTATTGGATTGCCATGGGGCCATTTGGCTCCTTCCTGACCGACTGGACGAACGACGTGCTGGGCAGCGCCTGGCTGGTAGACGGAAGCCGCGCCCTGCTGGAAAGTGTGGGCGCAGCCGAATGGCTCATCGGCCTTATCTCTGACGGTATCATCGCCGGTGTGGGCGCGGTGCTTGGCTTTGTTCCCCAGATGCTGGTTCTGTTCATCATGCTGGCCCTTTTGGAGGACTGCGGCTACATGGCCCGTATCGCCTTCATCATGGACAGGATTTTCCGCAAGTTCGGTCTCTCCGGCAAGAGCTTCATCCCCATGCTCATCGGCACCGGCTGCGGTGTTCCCGGCGTCATGGCCTCCCGCACTATCGAAAACGAGCGTGACCGGCGCATGACCATTATGACCACCACCTTCATCCCCTGCGGGGCGAAAATGCCCATTATCGGCCTGATTGCCGGCGCGCTGTTCGGCGGCAGCGGTATTGTGGCTGTATCCGCCTACTTCATCGGTGTGGGCGCGATCATCGTCTCCGGCATCATCCTGAAAAAGACCAAGATGTTCTCCGGCGACCCCGCCCCCTTCGTTATGGAGCTTCCCCCCTATCACGCCCCCACGGCGGGGAACGTATTCCGCTCCATGTGGGAGCGCGGCTGGAGCTTCATTAAGCGGGCCGGTACCGTTATTGTTCTGTCCTCCATCATCATCTGGTTCCTGTCCAGCATCGGCGTTGTGAATGGTACTTTCGGCATGGTGGATAACCTCTATGAGGACGAGGCCCTGGTCACAGAAGAATACATCGAGGACATGGCCGACAAGCGCGGCGTTTCCGCAGACGATGTGGTTCCCATGGACGACTCTTTGCTTGCGGATGTCGGAAATGCCGTCTCCGTCGTCTTCAAGCCCCTGGGCTTTGGGAGCTGGCGGCCCACCGTGGCCACCGTTACCGGCCTGGTAGCCAAGGAAGAAGTGGTCGGCACCTTCGGCGTGCTGTATAACTACGACGACAGTGAGGAAGAGCTGAGCGAGGAAGGCGAAGAGATTTGGGATAACGTAGCCTCCGACTTCGACGCCATCAGCGGCGGTCACGGAAAGCTGGCAGCCTTCGCCTTTATGATTTTCAACCTTCTGTGCGCCCCCTGCTTCGCGGCCATGGGCGCCATTAAGCGGGAGATGAACAACGGCAAGTGGACGGCCTTCGCTATTGGCTATGAGTGTATTTTCGCCTATGTTATTGCCCTGATTACCTATCAGCTTGGCCTGCTGTTCGTCGGCGCGGCCAGTGTGATTGGCCTTATTGTGGCGCTGGTTCTCCTGGCCGGTCTGCTGTATCTGCTGTTCCGGCCTTACAAGGAGGCCACTACCTTGACGGCGCAGTAAGCCGTCTCGCCCCTGGGAGGGATTTCAAATGCTTGCATGGCTTGCCGCCAACGCGGCGACAATCATCATATCCGCTATTTTAGCGGTCATCGTGTTTTTCCTGATTCGGGCGGTCGTCACCAACAAGGTAAGCTGCGGCGGGGACTGCGCCAGCTGTGGCGCACATCCCCACCCCGCCTCTGGCGGGACAGACCCGCAGGATGTCAACGTATGCGCTCACTGCGCTTCTAGTAGCTCCTGTCAGGCAGCCCGGAACAAGGAATAAAAACTTCATTAACCCCTGCAATGGCTCCGTAAAAAGGCTGCAACCTCCATCTGCCTGCGGAAGCCAGCGCGTGCGCCAATCCCGGCGGCGGAAGCCATAACCGCCCCCGGAGCCGCACGCACGCAGTCCCCCAAAAGAAGCGGTGAGCCATACGCCGCTTCTTTTTTGTGAAAGCATTAAGAGAATGTCTTTAAGAGGGAGCGCCGGACTGACACTCCCTCTTGATGCTTTTTTCTTTATCCGCACAGCGCCGCAATGGCATGGGCGAAGATTTTTGTTGAGGTCAGCAGGTCTTCCACAGGAAAGCGCTCGTTCGCGCCGTGCATATTGACCTCTATGCCCGGCATTTTATAGCCGAAGGCTACGCCGCCGGGAACATCGTGAACATAGGTGCCGCCGCCCATGGAATAGCATCCCCCCGGCTGGCCAGTGACGGCCTGGTAGCTGGCCAGCAAAGTCTGGATAAATACCCCCTCCGCCGGGGTATAGTGGGGCGGTATCATCATGCCCGCCGTCTCATATCCTAGGGCGGTCAGGCGGCCATCTGCCACCTCCTTGCAGTTTGCAGTGGTGGCGCAAAGGGGAATCCGGCAGTCGCACAGGCCCTCGATCCCTGTGTGGGATATGTCCAGGATGGTGAAGGCACAGGTCAGCGCCCCTGTCTTTTCGTCCGCCTGGTCGATGCCAAGGGCCTTGCCGCTGGCGTCCCCATGAGGAAGCAACTTATATAACTCCCTGAGCGCCCGGGTGGACGGGCCATCCGCCAGCGGCAACTCGCACAGCACCTGCACCAGGGCGGTGTTGGGGTTAATCCCCAGCTCCGGGCTGGCGGCGTGACAGCCCCGGCCCGTTACGGTGATGCGGGCGCCGTGCTCCGTCTCCTCCACCTGACAACTGGCATCCAGCTCAGCACAGAGAGGCGCGGCCCCGGCCATAAGGCTCATGGGGTCAACGCCGGAAAGCTCCGCCCAGGACTGTGTGGGGACGGCGTTCATCTGAAAACCCCCGTGGAGGGCGGTGACATACGGCCCGGACGGGCTTTGAGGCTCCCAGCTTTTCTTAAACCGCAGGCGATAAAAGCCTTTTTCTGCGTTGCAGATGGGGAAATCCGCGTCTGGGGTGAAGGTATGGGGCGCGGGAGCCTGCTGCTTGTAATAATAGGCCACGTCGCTGGAGCCACACTCCTCATCCGTACCCAAAATCAGCCGAACGCGACCATGCAGCGGGAGGCCCAGCACCTGGACGCAGCGCATGGCGTACAGGGCCGCCACCGCGCCCCCTTTATCATCCGCCACGCCCCGGCCATAGATATATCCGTCTTCCTTGATGACCGGCTCAAAGGGATCGGTGTCCCAACCGTCCCCGGCCCCCACCACATCCAGGTGAGCCAGAATGTCCAGCTTAGGCTCCTCCGGGCCATAATCAGCGGTCATGACCCGATGGTCATAATCTGTCACGTTAAAGCCATAGCCCCGGCATAAATTCTCCGCCGCTTCCAATGCCCTGGCCGGTTCAATTCCATAGGGGGCATTGGCCGCCGCCGGACCGTTCACACTGGGGATACGGCACAAGGCTTTTAAATCCTCCAACAGCGCCTCGCGATGGCCGTCCACCCAGGCGTTGATTTTTTCGTTCTGTATCATAATTGGAAATCTCTCCTTTTTGGCATAGTCCGTCTCCTCTATTGTAACAGGAAATAACGGGAATTGCAAAACAATGCCGCCTCTGCTATAATAAAAGACGACAGGATTATAAAATCAGGAGTACAAAAATGGTTGACATAAGTTTTGACAGGGATCTCTGCATACGTTGTGGACGGTGCGTGAAAATATGCTCCATGGGCCATTTGCGTATGGAGGAGTACGGCCCGGATGCCACAGGGCGGGGCGGGTGCATGGACTGCCTGCAATGCGCCGCTGTTTGCCCCAGAGACGCGGTGCGCCGAAACGGGGTGTCCGCCACCGTTTCCAAGCCGGAGGATCCTCTGGAGGCGCTGGTCATGTCCCGCCGGTCAATCCGGCATTTCAAGCCCCAGCCCCCGGAGCGGGAGACTCTGCAATGGGCCTTAGACCGGGCAGCATACGCCCCCAGCGGCAAAAACCGAAAGGCAAACCGCTGGACGGTTATCTATGGCCGGGAACGGATGGAAGCCGTGTCCGACCGCGCTCTTCAGCACTGCCGTGAAACCGGCTATGCCCCGGAGCTTTTGAAGCTGACCGCCAAGGGCATCGACCTGCTGACCTGCGGGGCCTCCGCCATGGTCATTGGCTGGTCGCCGGACGACTGCCTGAACCCCACGGTGGATACCATTGCGGCCATGGAGACGGCGGAGCTGCTGCTGGTGCATCGGGGCCTGGGTACCTGCTGGGGCGGATATATGCGCCGCATAGTGAATGCCTGCCCGGCTCTGCGGGAAATGCTTGGGATTCCCGACGGCTGCTCCGTGCAGGGCTGCTTTGTGGTGGGCTGGCCGGATGGAAGCTTCCCCAATATCCCAACCCGTCCGGCAGCGGATATTATCTGGGCATAAACGGAGGCAACAGCATGAAAATTTGTCTGTTTGGGTCAGCGCGGGATTCGGTTCCGGAGATTTACATAACACAAACAGAGGCTCTGGGGCGCCTGATGGGAGCACGGGGTCACAGCCTGGTGTTCGGCGGCGGGGCCAGAGGCATGATGGGCGCGGCAGCGCGTGGCGTTCGCGCTGCCGGCGGACGGCTCCTCGGCATTGCCCCGGAGTTTTTCAATAAGCCCGGCGTTTTTGCGGACTGCGACGAGCTTATCATCACGGAGGATATGTCCACCCGCAAGGATAAAATGATAGAACTCGCGGATGCTTTCATTATCGCCCCCGGCGGCGTCGGTACCTTGGATGAATTTTTTGAGGTGCTGACCCTCCTGTCCCTGGAACAGCATCAAAAGCCCATTGTGCTGTACAACATCGCTGGATTTTACGACGGCCTTCTCTCCTTCCTGGAAAAGGCCGCTGAAGAGGACTTCTTCCTCCCCGGCTTGCTGAACCTGTTCGCCGTGACCGACTCCCCGTCGGCAGTGCTGGATTATCTGGAAAGCAAATAAAAATCAGGGCGGTTCTGAACAGCCCCTTTTTCTTTTTGTCAGGTCATGTTTTTACCATAGTGCGATACCACACTCTACTCTCCGTGAACACCGCATCCATGAACCAGTCCCAAGGTTGAGTGGGAATCTTCTCTGCATGCTGGACTGAAAAGGCCGCTGCGATGATATGGGCGTTTTTGCATTGGGGCAGGAAGCGGTCGTAATAGCCTCCGCCCATACCCAGGCGGGCACACTGGCTGTCGAAGGCGGTGCAGGGGCATACAACCATATCAATGTCCTCTGGCGAAACAAGCTCTGATCGGGCGGGAACCGGCTCATAAATGCCGAAGGCTCCGCGCTCCCAGGCGTCTTCATCCAAAGGCCGAAATGCCAGCAGCATCCCCCCTGGGGTGCATTTTGGATAGACGAACCGCCGCCCTGTCATAGTGTCCAGGCTGACCTCCGCCCCCATAGCCTGATAGAGCATCACCGTCTCCGCCTGTTGGAACCATGCTGAGTCCATAATTTGCGCTGCAACAATAGCCGAGTACTGCTCCCGATCCTCCGCCGCTATTTCCTGCCGCGCCCTGACTCTGTGCTGCCGCAGCCGTTTCCGTTCCGCCTGTATGTCCATATGTGTTCTCCCGATTGTTGAAACTGGTAATATTATACGTTATCTCAGGCAATTATCCAAGTTGGATATTTTCTTTTCCCTAAAAAACACAAGCCTCCGCAACGAAACCTTTTGGTTCGATCGCGGAGGCGATTTTTGTCTTATCTCTGCCCGGAATGGTTCTTTACGCGCAAACGGCTGGCGGCGCGGGCAAGATTTGCCTGGGCGCTGCGGTATTCCACAATGCTGCGGCGCTGAAGCAGAGCCTCGCGGGCCTGGTCAGCGGCACGGCGGGCGCGATTTTCGTCTATTTCCTCCGGGCGTTCGGCGGAGTCCACCAAAACCAGCACTTCGCCATCCTCAATTTTGAAAAGCCCCTCGGACACGGAAGCCTCCTGCATTTCCTGACCGGGAATTCGATAGAGCAGAGAACCCGGCACGACAGCGCTGATAAGATCCCTGTGTCCGGCCCAAATACCATACTGTCCCCGAAGCGTGGGGATGACCAGCGACTCGCACGGCCCTTCATAAAAGATACGGCCAGCAGTTAGAATATGGATTTGAAATTCCCTCATATTACTGTCTCTCCAGCTCTGCCGCCTTTTTTACCACATCGTCGATGGTGCCAACATTATAAAACGCCGCTTCGGGATATTCGTCCATTTCTCCATCCACAATAGCGCCAAAACCACGAATAGTCTCTGCCAGCGGTACATACACGCCGGGCATACCAGTGAATTTTTCCGCCACATGGGTCGGCTGGGCCAGGAAACGCTGTATCTTCCGGGCGCGGGCCACGGTCTTGCGATCCTCGTCGCTTAACTCCTCCATGCCCAGGATGGCAATGATGTCCTGAAGCTCGTTATACTTCTGCAATATTTCCTGCACTCGTCGGGCGACCCGGTAATGCTCCTGGCCTACAATGTCCGCCTCCAAAATGCGGGAGGTGGAGGCCAGCGGGTCAACCGCCGGGTAGAGGCCCTGCTCCGCGATTTTCCGGCTCAGAACCGTGGTAGCGTCCAGATGGGTGAAGGTGGTGGCGGGGGCCGGGTCTGTCAGGTCGTCTGCCGGGACATATACCGCCTGAACAGAGGTGACGGAGCCGCTCTTGGTGGTGGTAATGCGCTCCTGGAGCGCGCCCATCTCCTGCGCCAGGGTGGGCTGATAGCCCACAGCGGAGGGCATACGCCCCAACAGAGTCGATACCTCGCTGCCCGCCTGGACAAAGCGGAAGATGTTGTCGATGAACAGCAGCACGTCCTTGTGTTCCTCGTCCCGGAAATATTCCGCCATGGTCAGCCCAGACAGGGCCACCCGCATACGGACGCCAGGGCTTTCATTCATCTGGCCGAACACCAGGGCAGTCTTATCCAAGACGCCGCTTTCCTGCATTTCCTTCCAGAGATCGTTTCCCTCCCGGCTTCGCTCGCCTACGCCGGTGAAAACAGAATAGCCGCCCTGCTCCATAGCTACGTTGTGGATAAGCTCCTGTATCAGGACAGTCTTTCCAACGCCGGCGCCGCCGAACAGGCCAATTTTACCGCCTCTTGGGTACGGCCCCAGCAGATCTATGACCTTGATGCCCGTCTCCAGCAGCTCTACCGTGGGGCGCTGATCCTCAAAGGACGGCACGGGCCGGTGTATTTCCCACCGGGGGGCGGATTCAGGCACAGGCTCGCCGCCGTCGATGGGCTGGCCCAGGACGTTGAACATCCGGCCCAGGGTACATTGTCCCACCGGCACCTGAATTCCCGTCCCGGAGGCAGTCACCTCCATGCCGCGGCGGAGCTTTTCGCTCCCCGCAAGCATGATGCAGCGAACCGTCTGGAAGTCAATATGCTTGGCTACCTCCATGACGCGCTCCTCCCCGTCCACTTGAACGGTGAGGGCATCCTTTATTTTCGGCAGGCTTCCGGCTTGGAACGTAACATCCACAACCGGGCCTGATATTTCCGCAATGATTCCTTTATTCACAGGCTCCATGCCTCCCTATCGTGCTTTTGCCGCTGGGCCTTTGCTCCGGCGGATACCTCCGTTATCTCGTTTGTAATGGCGGCCTGCCGCACCTGGTTATATTGGACGGACAAATCCGTCAGAATACCGTCCGCATTTTGTCCGGCGGCGCTCATGGCGTTCATGCGGGCGTTCTGCTCGCTGCAAAAGCTGTCCACCAGGGCGCTGTAAATAAAACCGCCCACATAGCTGTACATCACGTTATCCAGCACTGCCTCCACAGAGGGGGCGAAATCCAGGGACGCCGCCAGCTCCTCATCCTCATCGCTGAGGAAGTGGGCGCGATGAAACGGCACCAGCCGGGTGCAGATGGCATCCTCCGTCATGCTGTTTTTCATGTCCGTATAGATAACGTATATCTTCGAAAGCTTCCCCTCGTTGAACATATCCAGCATACAGGCGCTGATGTCCCTGGCACGCTCCAATGTTGGATTCTGCGCCGTATAGAGAAAGCTCTGCTCGATGGGAATATGCCGCCGGGCAAAAAACTGACGGCCATACTCCCCCACCACGAACAGCCGGACGTCCGGGCGGTCGTTCATCAGTTGCAGCGCCTGCTTTATCACGTTCATGTTATAGGCCCCGGCCAGGCCCTTATCCGCCGTGATGACCAGCACTCCATAGGTTCCCTCCGGCAGCGGGCTGCCGTCTGCGGGGTAAAAATAGCGGTTTTCAATGTCCGATACGGTGCGGAAGATACGCTTTATCTCCCGGCGCAGGGCGTTGAAATAGGGCCGGGTGCGGTCAAGGTCGCCTTTGGCCTTGCGCATTTTGGTGGAGGCGATCAGATACATGGCGTTGGTGATCTTTTTCGTCTCCTGCACACTTTGGATGCGGTTTTTAAGCTCCTTGGTGTTTGCCATAGCTCATCACCACTTCCCCGCCGAAACGAAGGCTTTGGCCAGGCTTTCGATCTCCTGCCGCATATTGGCCGTGAGCTGGCCGGTCTGGTCAATCTCCCGGCAAAGCGTGGGAGCGTGTTCCTCCACATAGGCCATCAGGCCCTTGGCACAGGCGTTGATTTGAGCCGTGGGAACCTCCTGAAGGCAATGGGCCAGGGCGGAAACCAACAAAACCACCTGCCGATGCTGACTAAGGGGATTATACTGCTCCTGTCGCAGCAGGGCCATCAGGCCAGCTCCGTGAACGAGCTGGCGGCGGGTCACGTCGTCCAGGTCGCTGGAAAACTGAGTAAAGACCTCCATCTCCCGGTACTGGGCCAGCTCCAGCCGTAGCGTTCCGGCGGCGGATTTCATGGCCTTTGTCTGGGCGTCCCCGCCCACACGGGATACGGACAGGCCCACGTTCACCGCCGGACGCTGCCCTGCAAAGAACAGATCGCTCTCCAAAAATATCTGTCCATCCGTGATGGATATGATATTGGCGGGAATATATGCCGACACGTCCCCCGCCTGCGTCTCCACAATGGGCAGAGCCGTCAGGCTTCCGCCGCCCTTCGCGGCGGATAAGTGCGCCGACCGCTCCAAAAGCCGGGAGTGAAGATAAAACACATCTCCCGGATAGGCCTCGCGGCCAGGTGAACGCTCCAGCAGCAGGGACATGGCCCGGTACGCCACCGCGTGTTTTGACAGGTCGTCGTAGACGATCAGCACGTCCCGGCCCTGGTTCATAAAATACTCTCCCAGGGAGCAACCTGCATAAGGCGCAATATATTGCAGCGGCGCGGGGTCGCTGGCAGTGGCCGCCACAATGATGGAATATTCCATGGCTCCCCGGCGGCGCAATGTCTCCGCAAGCTGGGCCACAGAGCTGGCCTTCTGACCAATGGCGACATAAATGCAGATGACGTCCTTGCCCTTCTGGTTCAGGATGGTGTCCAGCGCAATAGCAGTTTTGCCGGTCTGCCGGTCGCCGATGATCAGCTCGCGCTGACCCCGGCCAATGGGAAACATGGAGTCAATGGCCAAAAGCCCGGTTTCCAGCGGCGTATTCACCGGCTGGCGGTCGATAATACCGGGGGCAGGGCTTTCCATGGGCAGATAATCCTGGGCCTCTATAGGCCCCTGTCCGTCAATAGGCTGGCCCAGGGCGTCCACCACCCGGCCCAAAAATCCCTCGCCAACGGGAACACCGGCCTCCCGGCCAGTGCGCTTGACCTCGCTGCCGGCAGACACATACTGGTCGTCCCCGAACAGGATGCAGCCTATATGATCCCGGCGCAGCTCCTGCACCATGCCCCGCACGCCGGAGGAGAACAGCAAAATCTCCCCATAGGCGGCCTCGTCCAGGCCGCTGACGGTGGCGATACCGTCCCCAACCGTCAGAACGGTGCCGGTCTGCTCCGCCATCGCCTCAGGCGTCCAGCTTCGCAGCGTCTCCCGAAGGAGGGGAATCACATCCCCCTGGCGATTCTGAACCGCCGCCGTCCATTTTTCTTTTAACTGGCGCAGCCGCTCCGTCGCGTCCCATTTGTAGACGTCCGCTCCAGCCTCCAGCCGAAAGCCGCCGGGGATGGAACCGTCCTCCACCCATTCCAGGGCGACAGCATTTCCATACCGCTCCCGAAGGAAGCTCAGCAGCTCCTCCTGCCGGGCGGGACTGGGCCGCTCCGCGCTGTAAAGCACGGCCCGAAGCGTTTCCTCCTGGGGAACCGTTTTTTTATCCTTCCCCATGGCTCCCGTCTCCTTTTGCCGCACTCAGGAAGGAGCCGTAGGCTCCGTCCAAACCGTTCTCCCCGGAAATCAGCTTTTCGGCGGCCTCTGCGGCCAGCCCGGCAATATCCTTCTGGGCGGCGGCCACAATGCGCTCCCGTTCCGTCTGGGCGGTGACGCGGGCGTCAGAAATCAGCTTATCCGCCTGCTCTTTGGCCGCCTGGAGCTGACTTGCAGTCTCCCTGGCCAGGGCCGCCTCGGCCTCCGCTTTTTTCTGGCTTATCTCCGCCTCGGTGTCCGCCAGCTTTGCCTGATATTCCGTTTCCATGGCCTCGGCCTGGGCCAGCTTTGCGGCGGCCTCGTCCGCCGCCTCCTGATAATGGGCGGTGCGCTGATCCATGAATTTCTTCACCGGCTTATACAGCAGCAGGTACAGCCCGGCAATCAGGATAACAAAGTTAAACAGATGCAGCAGTATCTGCTGCCAGTCAATATTCAGAGGAATGTTCATGCCTGTCTCCTTTCCTCTCCGATGTTATCTCCGTCCCGCATTACAGGACAAAGATGATAAGGATGGCGACGATCAGAGCGTAAATAATGGCCGTCTCAATGAACACCAGGCCCAGCATAAGGCTGGTGCGGATCTGGCCGGAAGCCTCCGGCTGGCGGGAAATGCCCTCAGCGGACTTGGCAATGGCAAGGCCCATGCCGATTGCGCCTGCGGCGGCGGCCAGTCCGATAGCGACCGCGGCGGCAATGGCCTTGGCGCCGGAAGCGGAATCTGTGGTCTCCACCGTCTCGGCGGCGGCTTCTGTCGCCTCTCCGTCCGCCAGGGCGGGAGCGGCAAGCGCCAGCAGCAGTACTACAGCCAGCAGCAGCACCGGCAGCATCTTCATTAGTGATTTCATGGTTTTCATCAATATAACCTCCGTTTTTATCAAAGCATTAAAATAATGTGCGTGTATAGATTTAATGGTATCAGGCCGCTGCCTGGGACGCGCCGTCGGCCTGGGATGCTTTCAGCTTTTTGGATTTTTTGGCTTTCGGTTTTTTCTCCGACTGCTCGGACACCTCGCCATAGAACAGCGCCGTCAGCATGGTCAGAACATAGCTTTGAATCAGCGCGTGGAGCAGGGTGAACAGCACGCCCACCACCACCGGCAGCACAAAGCTGAGGGCCGTGTAATAATACACTAGCTCCGTCACCAAAAGGCCGCTGAGCAGCGCGCCAAAAAGACGGAAGCTCATGGAGATAGGCAGGGAGAAATCCTTCAGGGTCTTTCCCACGCCCTTGAAGCCGTTGCTGGCAATACCGCCGGACAGGATGACCAGATAGGAAAAGCACCCCACCGCAATGGCGGCGTTGATGTCCGAAAGCGGCGCCGGCAGGGCGATAGAGATGCCATCCGTTGTCACTACCTGGAGGCCGAACAGCTCGAAAATGGTTCCCACAAAGATATACGCTCCGGCGGCAAAGATATAGCCGCCCAGGAACTGGTTCCGATGGGGACTGTTGGACTTGGCCATCCCGTCAAACATTCCCACCAGCTCCTCGATCAGAAGCTGGAATTTTCCCGGCACATACTTGAACCTGGGAATGGCAAAAATGCGGATCAGGGCCGCAATCAGCAGCAGCGCCCCCACCACCACGCAGGAGGATATATAGGCCGGGTTCACGTCCTTCAGGCCCAGGAAGCTGACCTTGTTGTCCTCGTGAAGCACCGCGTCCTTCATCACTTCCCGGATGGTCTCCTCCTTCTCGCCGGAGCCGGTCAGAAATATTCCCACCAGCAGCAGCGCCAATATGACGCACACGGCGATGATAAAACCTCGTTTCTGTTTTTTGCTCAAGTGTCTCCCTCCAAATTCATCCGCCGTCTTCCGAAAGACGGTAACGATTTGTTAATAAAATGGTATTTTCGTCCTTTGGCGTTTTGTTGCTTTCAAAGGATTGCAGACATAAAAGAAATGCCCCTTTGCCGTCCGACATTTAGCAAAGTGACATTTTGTGTCTTCCATCATTTTTTCTGTTTTCGTTCCGCGTAAATAACCCGTTGCAATGCCACATAACATCCATACCTGGCAGCTACCCTATAGTTTACCACATTAACCCAGGAAGTCAATAGTTTTTTGACCTACGCCGCAATTTTTGTAAACAATTCCGCCCCCGCCGCCGCCGGGGATTGTGCAATATGACAAGCGCCCCGCTCCGCGCCGCCGCCCCCTGACATACTGATACGGCGGGCCTCCCGGAAGGATGCCCGCCGTATTTTGCGTATGTTTGCGTGTTGCTTTGCGTTATAGATCAGTCTGTACGGGTGTCGTTGATTGTCACCCAAGAAATACCAGCGTTGGAAACGGCATAGTCTCCATCGACACTGCTGGACGCCTGATTTATTTTTTCAAGTTTTTTGGAGTCGTTGGTCGTAACGCCGCTGAAGGTACCGCCGCTGATGTTGATGGTAGCGGTGTATGCGGCGCTGCTCAGGCTGTCGGCCCATAGCGCGTAACAGTAAGTGCTTTGAATGGTACCGCCGCTAATGTTTACGGTTACAGTGCTATATCCGCTGCTTCCGGCATACACATCGATTGCCGCACCATTAACATATGCACCATTGCCACTTGCTGTTCCGCTCCTATAATCAGTATCATCATGCGTTCCAAGAATTGTTCCGCCACTGATATTTAAGGTACCGCCAATTATCTCGATCCCACAGTAGCCCGATATAGTTCCACCGGAAATATTTAAAGTGCCTTCCTGCGGATGGAAAATAGCGGGAACTGACTGTGATGAATCAGATGTAACCGTAGCGCCCTCGTAAATATAAATATTGGTAAAAACAGCATCATTAGTACCATTTCCCGCGATAGCCTGATATTTAGACGAAATACTGCCATATACATACAAGTCCGCAGTCTTTCCTTGATAAATACTTGCATTGGAACCCAGGAAAACGCCCCAACCGCTGGGATTCTCTACGGATGAATACGCGTCAATGATAGCCGTTCCTGAGGACAACTGGATTGCATATCCCTTATCGGTATCAACGTTTAAATCAACATTTTGTAGTGTCAAGCTGCTTGCAACTGTTTTAATGTATCTCCGACTGCAATTCCTTCTGTTACAGTAAATACGCCATCCATTACAGTTAAATCAATATCATTATTCAGTAAGAGATGCTCCATGGTCAAGATATAGCTATCTAAATTTAAAATTAAATCTTTATCATCATCAAGCTCATACCATGTACTTTTTAACTCATCATTATCTTGGAGCAACCTGATCGTATCTCCACTTGTATATTCACTTAAAGCTGTGGTTAATGCTGTATACACAACCCCCGTATCATCATTGATCGCCACGCCTTCACCTTTCACCACCAGCCATGCGTTGGCGGCGTCTTTAAAAGGCTCAGCCTGGATGATATAGCCCTTGAAGGTCAGGGAGATGTCGCTGGCATTTTCCATGTCTTCATTCGTCAGTTTGGCGGAATAATAGACCTTGTCGCCTGCCAGGACGCTAAGCGTAGCGGTGTTGGAGTCGCCAGCATCCGCATCATACTCCAAAAGCTGATAGTAGACGTAGGTGGTGGCCGTCACATTGCCATCTTCATCCGTGGTGGTCGTGGTCGCATCGGGCAGCAGCGTCCAGCCGTTCGCTATGTACCAGGACACAAGGTCGTCCGTGGCGTCTGTTACCTCCACGAACACATAGGAGTCCAGCGTATAGGTCGCCTTAATCGTCGGGTTTTTATCCTGGCTGGTGCCGGGGACGATGTCGTAGCCTTTTGTAGTCTCTTCGATTTCAACGCTGTTCTGATTTGTAGAAAATTTGTTTTCTTCTTCCTCTGTGCTGCCGGTCAGGTAGGCATAGGTGCCGCCCAGAACCAGGGCCGCGGCCAGCGTAACGGCAGCCGCCGTTATGGCGATGTTCTTCTTTTTCACTGCTTCAAGTCCCTCCCTTTGATATATTTTGCCTGTATACCCGCCGCCCAAATTTATACGGCATGGCAGGCGGCATGACCAAAGGCCATGCCGCCCACCGCACAAGTAACAGGTGTGCGACGATTATATTTGGGTTTTAGGTTAGTCTTCTGTGTCTGTGACGGAGGTCAGCGCGCCAACCGTGGTAATCGTTGTGGTGTTCGCAACCGCCGTGCCGTTCACTGTGATGGCGGCGTTGCCATTATTGTACGCCATAATCGTGTCGCTGCCAGACGCGCCGGTGACGGTGGTGTTATAAGCGCTGCTGCCCGCATAGATGGCGGGAACGGTGTCGGTACCCGTCAGGGTAACATTGCTCAGGTTTACGGTGGCATCATACGGATAGCTGCTGGCACCGCTGACATTGCCCGCGACCAGAGCCGCCATGGGAACCTCGTTGCCGGAACCCCATTTATCCTCCGTCCCATCCATGGTTCCAGTAAACGCACCAGTAGTGGTGATGGAGCTGTCAGAGATGTTAGCCGTACCGCAGCGAACGATGACGCCCTGGCGCTGACCGGTGATATTGGAGCCAGTGATGTTCAAGGTACCGGGGATATTGAACAGGACGGCAGCGGAATCACTGTTGCTGTCATGAGTTTCAGTTACAGTTATTGTAGAATTCTCAATATTAATGACAACGTTACCACCGCTTGTGGTATTAGTGGCATTAGTAGATATAGCGTAATAGTCAGCGGAATTAATGGTGCTGTCTTTAACCGTCAACGTTGCGTTATTAACTCCACTGGAAACGACAATGCTTCCTGCACCCGCGTCATCAGTATCGCTGATATTCACCGTCAAACTATCCAGAGTAAGAGACGAACCCTCCGCAAGTGCTATCGAAGCTGTAGAGCCGGAGCCATTGGTCAGATTCAATGTACCGTTACTAATGGTCACATCGCCGGAAATACCTATTGAGTAATCGCTTGTTTCAGTGGACAGCGTATTTCCATTCAAATCGAACATCAAATCCTTGCTAGTCGTAAGGTCGCTTACAGTCACCGTACTATCAGCAAGAAGATAAATGACGTCCCCATCGTTTGCGGCGCTAATGGCGGCGGCAACGGTCTCATAAACATACCCAGTGGTCAAATCCACAGTATATCCAGCCGGGTAAGTTACATTGCCATCCTCATTTTCCATCTGTGCGCTCAGCACCTTCCACGCGTTCTCCGCGTCCACGAAGGGATCAGCCTGGATGATGTACGCCTGGAAGGTCAGGGAAATGTCTTCGGCGTCTGCCAGATCTTCATTTGTCAGGGTGGCAGAATAATAGACCGTATCGCCCTTCAGAACGTGAAGTGTATCGGTGTTGGGGTCGCCAGCATCCGCATCATACTCCAACAGCTGATAGTAGATGTAGGTGGTAGTCGTTGTTGTCGTCTGGTTGCCCTCTTCATCCTCGGTGGTAGTGGTCGTGGTCTCAGAATCCAACAACGTCCAGCCGTCCTCTATGTACCAGGTCACAAGCCCGTCCGTGGCGTCCGTGACCTCCACGAATACATAGGAGTCCAGCGTATAGGTCGCCGTGACCGTCGGGTTTTTGTCCTGGCTGGTGCCGGGGACAATATCGTAATCGCTCCCGGTTGTCTCGTCCAGCTCTACATCGTTGTAGTTCGTATCGAACTCGTTCTTTACCGTCCCTGTACTGTCGGACAGATAGGCAAAGGTGCCGCCGCCCAGAACCAGCACCACTGCCAGCGCGATGGCAGTCGCCGTCACTGCAATGTTTTTCTTTTTCACTGTTTCAGGTCCCTTTCTTATCATAATATTTTTGCCTTTATATTCGCCGTCCGTATCCGGACGGTTTTGGCCTTAATCGTCCCTGCGCTTTCCTTTTCGAACCAGCAAAATCGCCAGCGCGCCAAAGCAAACCGTCAGGACACACAGATATATCCCGATGGGCGCGTCGTCCCCGGTTTTGGGGCCGTCCGTCCCGCTTTCGCCGCCGCCTGCGCCGCCGTCTCCGCCGCTGGGAACGGGGGTCAGAACGAAGCCCGGCGTCTCCGTGGGAACCGGCTCCTCTGTGATGTTCGGCGTCACGTTGGGAACCAGGGTAAAGCTGGGAAGCTCCGCTGTCGGGGTCGGGGTCTGCCCCGGCTCCGTGGCCTCCGGCGTGGCGGTAGGCGTTTCCGTCCCGGCAGGGGTCGCGGTGGGCGTCGTGTCAGGCGTTGGGGTGACGGTTGCGGTGGGTTCGGCGGTGGCCTCCCCCTCGAACACGTTCACCACCTGGACTGCGGAGGAGGTGACATAAGCAAGGGAGTCGCGCACTGGACTGAGGCAGACAATGCCCACCATACACGCCAGCAGAATAAGCTGCCACAGCCGCCGTCTATGCTGTTTGTTCGGCCTCTTCGTGGCGTTCTCCCCCCTTCTCCCTTCTTACGGCAAGCCTTACGCGGCGCTCTCCTCATCGCTTTCTGTGTTCGCCTCTGCGGCGGTGTTGTCCTCCGTGCCGGACGAATCGTCCGCCGAGCCCGTTTCTGTGTCCGCAGAGGTATCGCCGTCTGCGTCTGCGGAGGTATCATCCGAATCGCCATCTGTGTCTCCATCAACCGGGACAGCCGTGGCTTCGGTCTCCGCTTCGTCGCCGTCGCTGTTATCATCAGGCACAGTCGTAGCTTCCGCTTCCGCATCGGATTCACCGGGAACGGCGGTCGCTTCCGTGGTGGCCTCAGGGTCTTCGGTCGCGGTGGGTTCGGGGGTTTCCGCTTCTATGGCGGCAATATCCACGCCGTCATAGAAATACGCCTCTGCAAGGCTGTCCGCGGTAGCCGTTTCCAGAGAAGCCGTCTGTATTGCGAAGGAGGTTACGGTAATGGTCTTGGTACCAAGATCCGCTATATTCTCCGCCGTCAGGCTTGAGGAAATGGTCACATGAGTGAACACCGGGGTCAAAGTCTGGTCGCTGGCAGAACTCTCAACCACAGTGCTGTATCGATATATCGTCTTATTGCCAGCCGAGCTTACATACGTCCAGGCGGAAGTATTTATATTAAGAGTGAACAGGTCGCTGGGAAGCTCGTTATCCACGCAGACATAGACATAGCACTCCTCACTGTTCGCCAGGACGGTGACGGTGGGATCCTTGTCCAGAACAGCGCCGGCAACGTATTTATAGTGGTTCTCCTGCACACGGTCTCCGCTGATTTTCTGACCGTCAGCATCCACTGGGGCCTCATCCAGGGTGATGGCAATGGCCCCGCCGGAGAAGTAGTTCACTACCGGCTCAGTCGCCGCCGACAGCCACGCAAGTGAAGATGACACGGAGCTAAACACCACCACAAGCATGATTGCCACACAGATCAGCTTCAGCCTTTTGCTTTTGATCATTTTCTGTTCCCTCTCTTTTTTCGCGGTTCTGTCTCTTCCGGGGCCAGGTGTTTTCCGGCTGGCCTTGGTTGTTTTTTCTCTTCTCTTTTTTTCCTGCACTGGGAGACCACATCCCACGCAATGGAAACAAACAGCAGTCCAACGATTACCGCAATGACGACGGCGCGGTTTTCCTCCGCCGTCAGGATCCGCAGCAGTCCCCCCAGCGCGGGGATTCCAAGAAAGACCCTGCCGACTACATTGTCCCACAGCACCGGGGAGGCGTCCTCCTCGTCGTTGGCGTCGCCCTTTGTGGTGAAGGTTCGGTTCAGGCTGCTGATGGAAGTTACCCGGTGCGTGACCATGGTACCCTCTTCGTCTATCACGAAGGTGATCACGTCCCCCACCTGTATGGCTTCCGCGTCCACAGGCTGCACAATGACCAGCGAATTAATGGGATATGTGGGGGTCATGCTGTAGCTGTCCACGGAATACAGCGACCACCCCAGTAAGCGGATGACCACAAAAATCACCGCCACAAGTACGATCAGGGTTGTGACGAAAGTGGAAAGAAAATTCCCCACCGTGGACAGGATTTGTCCACTCTGCCGCTCTTCCTCCGGCAAGCTGTCCCGTGCCGTGAACCTGCTTTTTGTTATAGTACGCTCCCTCTTATTCCGGGAATCTTCTTCATCTATCCGCATAATGTATATGTTTTACTCAAACCAAATCTTGAAATGTTGCAAAAAAGTATACTTTATTGTAAACTGTTTTGATTTACATTCTGCACAAAAATGGAATAGAATGTTTGGATATTTCAACATAGACAACTTGCGTTAATTTGTGATAATATTA
>JAJPYE010000043.1 GCA_021205095.1 Oscillospiraceae bacterium
CAATATCCGGTACCGAACCTATGAACTTTACACAAACTATTTTACACTACCCTCAAAAATCATCTGTCAATTCAATAACATCAAATATTCATAGTTTGTTCAAACTTATTTCTCTTATTTTTTGCATTACAACGGCTTTACTCTGTCATCCTATATCCGCCATGCCGCCGTCCACGGACAGGGCGTGGCCGGTGATGTGTCCGGCCTTTTCAGAGCAGAGCCAGAGAACGGCGTTGGTGATGTCCTCCACCTGACCGAATTTCCCCAGGGGGATGGGCGGGCCATCGTCGCCGCCAGCCGCCGCGCCGCCGGTGGCCTGCGAATTTTTCATCAGCTCCGTCCCCAGCGTCGGTCCAGGACAGACGGCGTTCACCCGGATGCCCTGCTTAGCATATTCCACCGCCGCCGTCTGGGTGACGGCGATGACCGCCGCCTTGCTGGGGCCGTATGCGCCGAAGCCGGGCGCCATACGCAGGCCGCCCACAGAGGCGGTGTTCACAATGGCCCCGCCGCCGGTTTTCAGCATGGCGGGTATTTCATGCTTGAGGCACAGGAAAACGCCTCTGGCGTTCACCGCCATGGTTCTGTCCCACAGCTCCACGGGGGTCTCCGTCAGGGCCGTGAAGGGAACCCGCACTCCGTCCGGCCCGATACCGGCGTTATTAAAGGCGCAGTCCAGGCGGCCATAGACCGCCAGTGTCTTTTCCACCATGGCCTCGACCTGCTCCTCGTCCGACACGTCGCACTGGATGAATACAGCCTCTCCCCCGGCGTTTCGGATGGCCTGGGCCGTCTCCTCCCCCGCTGCGGCGTTATGGCCGGTAACGGCCACGACCTTTGCCCCCTCGCGTCCAAAGGCAAGGGCCGCGTCCCGGCCCATCCCCGTGGCCGCGCCGGTGACGATGACCACCTTTCCTTTAAAATCTTCCATAAAAATTCTATCCTTTCGAATATATTTGTGATTTCTATGGCGTTATTGTATCACAGCTCTGATTCCTTTGCAAAATACCCATGCCGGATAAAGTTATATGTTTTTTCATATAATGCACCATTTTCTTTCCCGCCGCCCTGTGATACAATGGCCGGGAGGTGACACCATGGACATACTGCAATTACAATATTTTCAGACCATCGCCCGGTTGGAAAACATCTCCAAGGCCTCGGAGATTCTTTATGTGGCCCAGCCAAATCTGTCCACCAGCCTGAAGCGGCTGGAGGAGGAGCTGGGAGTCTCCCTGTTCGACCGGCGGAAGGGAAAAATCAAGCTCACTCCCACGGGACGGCTGTTTTTAGACTATGTAGACGGCATTTTAAGCCAGCTCGACCAGGCCGTGACCACCCTGCGGGAGGCGGAACGCCAGGCAGACGAGCAGGTACGGGTAGCCAGCGTAATTGTTGACCTGCTGGGAAACCTGCTGGACGACTTCCTCTCTCAGCACCCCGGCGTGTGCTTCCGCCAGCTCCACTGCCGGAACGACGAGGTGGTGGAACGGGTGCTGAACGGGAGCGCGGACTTCGGCTTCGTTTTTGGCACGCCGCCGCTCCAGGGACTTGAATATATGGAGTTTGACCGCTGCGAACGGGTCGTTCAGCTGGCTAAAAATCATCCGCTGGCGAAAAGCAGGCTGGTCTCTCTGCGGGATTTGGACGGTCAGCCCCTGATATGCAATCTCTCCCGTGACGACGGAGAGCTTATAGACGAGCTGACCCACGCGGGCCGTCTCCGGCCCAACCAGCGTTTTTTCTGCGACGACAACCGGGTGGAGGTCAGCATGACGCTTCACGGGGGCGGACTGTCCATCGCGCCGGTGTCCAATTATTTAAAGCTGATGCATCGGGAGCCGGAGCTGGAGCTGACCTGTCTGCGCATCCGGGAGGAGCTGCCTCCCGCGCGGCTGGGCCTGGTACGCCGGGACGGGGTACGGCTCAGTCAGGCGGCGCTGCAATTCTATGAGATTGTCGCCCGGTTTTTCCTGCGGGAGCGGGAGCTTGCCAATGATTTTTCTGCCACGCTGCCGGAGCGTATTTGATTATATGGATTTTTATATACCCCTTTGCAATCAGCGTATTTCCCCTCGGCAGGAAAATGTGTTATCATTCTGACAGAAAAATCATAAAGGGAGACGATTTCCATGCTGAAAAACGATTTATATCCTCATGTGTTCCAGCCCCTGAAAATACGGGGCGTGACCCTGAAAAACCGCTTGGAATATGCCCCCACGGTAGTGCTGAAATGCTCCCCGGAGGGGGAAGTGACCCAGGAAATGCTGGACTATGTGGCCTGGCAGGCGGACACCGGGGTCTCCTATCTGACCATCGGCAACACCCCGGTGGTACACAGCAATTCCAGCGCCTGGACCTGCGAGCTGAACGTCACTGCCGACCGCTGTATTCACGGCATGGAGCAGCTTGTCCGCACGGCGCGGGATCACGGGGCGGAGCTGTCCATCGAGCTGGCCCACGCGGGGCGCGGCTCCGGCGGCGACCCGAACGTTCCGGCTCTGGCCCCCTCGGACGTTCCCCTGAACGGCGGGCCGCTGGGGTATATCAAGCCTATGAACCGAGAGGATATGGACTATATCCGGGAGCAGTATGTCCAGTGCGCCGTTCGGTGCCAGAAGGCAGGGCTTCGTATTTTAATGATTCACTGCGCCCACAACAATCTCCTGGCCCAGTTCCTCTCCCCCGCCTCCAACCACAGAACGGACGAATACGGCGGCAGCCTGGAAAACCGTATGCGCTTCCCCCTGGAGGTGCTGGCGGCGGTGCGGGCCGCCGTGCCAGGCATGGTCATCGAGTGCCGGGTCTCCGCCCAGGAGGACACCCCGGACGGCTTACAGCTTGAGGAATCCCTGCAATTCATGGAGCGCGCCCAGGAATATGTGGACATCATTCATGTTTCGCGGGGCAACATCTTTTTCAATTACGGCTCCACCTACACCATCCCCACCTATTTCAAGGGTCGGCGGCTGAACGTGGCCTTCGCGGCGGAGGCGAAAAAGCGGCTGAGCATCCCCGTGGCGGTGGTGGGAAACATCACCAGCCTCCAGGAGGCGGAGGACATCATCGCCGCCGGGCAGGCGGATATTGTGGTCATGGCAAAGGCATACATGGCGGACGGGGATCTTATCCACAAAAGCCTGCGGGGGCAGACGGATCAGGTACGCCCCTGCACCCGCTGCGACTGGTGCGGCAACGCCAACAACTATGGCACCAGTATGCGCTGCGCCATTAACCCCCTGCTGGGAAAGCGGTTAGACCTGTCCGCCCTGGCCGGGTCGAAGAAAAAGGTCATGGTCATCGGCGGTGGTGCTGCCGGCATGATGGCGGCTCAGACCTGCGCCCAGATGGGCCACGACGTCACGCTGTACGAAAAATCGGACAGGCTGGGCGGTCTGCTAAACATCGCA
Source organism: Oscillospiraceae bacterium (assembly GCA_021205095.1). Taxonomy (GTDB): domain Bacteria; phylum Bacillota; class Clostridia; order Oscillospirales; family Oscillospiraceae; genus CAJOIG01. The sequence continues at coordinate 3,411 of JAJPYE010000043.1, forward strand.
GCGGCAGCCCCCTTCAAGGAGTATATGCGCCTCTATCTCCAATGGGACATCCGCCAGACGGAGCGGTGCGGGGCCAGGATACTATATAATACTGCCGTCACCCCGGAATTGGTGGAGGCAGAGAACCCGGACGCGGTCATTGTCACCACCGGTTCCCGGTTCGTCCATCCCCCGCTTCCCGGCATCGACGGGCCAAAGGTGGTCTCCGTGGCGGATTGCGAGCTGCACACAAAGCCGGTAGGCCAGAAGGTCGTGGTCTGCGGCGGAGGCATCGTAGGGCTGGAATGTGCCGTCATGCTGGCCATGGAGGGCAGGGATGTGACCGTTCTGGGCCGCCCGCCGGTGGAAAAATGGGCGGCGGAAATGCCTGTATTCAATCTCATCGAGATAAACCACCAGCTCGACCAATATAATGTAAAGCGCGTGGGCGGAGAGACCATCGTCTCCTTTGATGAGGACGGCGTACACACCGCCAGTGGGCAGGTCTATCCGGGAGACAGCTATGTGATCGCCCTGGGCGTCACCCCGGACAGAGCCTTGGCCGACGCCCTGCTGGCTCAATACCCGGAGGGCGTCTATGTGGTGGGCGACTGCGCCAAGGGCGGCGGCACCCTGGGGGACGCCAACAACGACGCCTTCGCCGCCGCCATCTCTATCCGATAAGGAGGCCGCCATGGGTAACAGACTGGAAAACAAAATCGCCCTGATAACCGGGGCCAGCTCCGGCATTGGCGCCGCTGCGGCAAGGCGCTTCGCCAGCGAGGGGGCCAAGCTGATTCTGACCGCCCGGCGGCGGGAGCCGCTGGAGGCGCTGGCGGCGGAGCTGGAGGCCGCCGGAGGCGTATGTCTCCCCGTGCCGGGGGACGTGACAAGCCAGGCCGACTGCGACAACGTGTTCCGCCGCGCCCTGGAGCGCTTTGGCCGCCTCGACGTGCTAGTCAACAACGCCGGGGACGGCGACCAGCACATGACCACCGCCAAATGCACCGACGAGATGTGGCAGCGGATGATAGAACTGAACCAGACCGCCGTGCTACGCTTCTGCCGGGCCGCTCTGCCCATTATGGAATCCCAGGGCAGCGGCGTCGTCGTGAATCTCTCCGCTATCGCGGGGGTATACGGAAACGCCGGGGTCAGCTATTCCGCGGCCAAGGCTGCGGTGATCGCCATGACAAAAAACATTGCTCTGCAATACGCGGGCCGGGGCATACGCTGCAACGCCCTCTGTCCGGGGCCGACGTTGGTGCCGCGCATGGACGGGCGGGAGGACGCCCTGTATGACAAGGAATTTCTCGCCACCACAGAACGCCACATGGACATGACCATCCCCTTTGCCAAGGCAGAGGATCAGGCCAATATCCTCCTCTTCCTCGCCAGCGACGAGTCCCGCGCCATCACTGGCCAGGCGATTGTCTCCGACGGAGGAATGTGCCTGTAAAAATCATTTGAGGCTGTGTCGAAACTCTTGTTTTGACACAGCCTCTTAATTTTATATCTTCATCAGGTACTTATACAGCGGGGCCAACTGGCAGAAGGCTTCGGTCATCTCGTCCAGCAGCTCCGGGCCAGGCGGGTCGGGGTCGAACCAGCCGGTTTTCCCAACGGCTATATCCCTGGCGCTGTACCAGTCGTACAGGAGCTTTCCTGGGTCGCCCTTGGGGCGTTTATAGGTCTGGCCCATAAATGCCACCCCGTCCATTTTGTTCACCTTCCGCACAATGCGGGACAGGGGAGCCGGGTTCACGTCTATGGCCTGCCGCCAGCGTTCCAGGGCCTCGCCGCTCATGTTCCAGACGCCCAGGCCCCAGTTATAGCTCTCCGCATGGATGCCGAACCAGTATTGGGGCAAAGATGTGTAAAGATCCGCCGTCACCCCCAGGGAGAACCACAAATGGTCGTTATACGGCCCCCGGCCATAGAGCCGTCTCGCGTCCCGGTAGATACGGGATATATGCACCTCCGGCGCAAGGCCGGGCATACGCTCCTCCAGCCGATCCCGAAGCTGCCAGGCCAGGGCCTGCACAGGCCAATGCAGGCAGCGCTCAAATTCCTCCTTATGGGCCTGAAACCATGGTCTTTCATTGTTAAAGGAAAGACCCCACAAAAAATCTGTCAATTCTTTGGGAAATCCCTCAAAGGGCGGTATGTCTTTCGGTATAGCCTGCATAACTTCCTCACTGTCCGTAGGTGCCAAACCGCTTGCGGGCGCGGGCCATTTCCTCCGCCGTCAGCAGCACCGGCTCCCGCCCTGCGGCAAGACAGCGCAGATAAATATCCGCGCAAAATTCCAGTTCCTGCGCAAGCTGAAAGGCGGCAGTCATATCCTTCCCCAGGGCCACAAGGCCGTGGTTTGCCAATATCACCGCATCGCAGCCGTCCGCCGCCTCCACAGCGGCCTGTGCCAGCTCCGGCCCGCCAAAATCCCGATAGGGGGCGCAGGGAATCTCATCCCTGCCGGAAAGGGCAATCAGATAGCTCACCGGCGGCAGCGGCAGCCGCAGGCAGGCCAGGGTCGTAATGGCCGGGGAATGGGTATGCACCACCGCGCTTCTGTCAGGCCGGGCCTGATAAAACAGCAGGTGCATAGGCGCCTCAGAGGAGGGCTTTCGCTGTCCGTCGGCAACGGTTCCGTCCGGGTTTAAAACGGTCACGTCCTCCGGCATGATGGCATCATATTCCATGCCGCTGGGACTAACGGCCACAAGGCCCGCCTGCCGGTCATAGACGCTGAGATTGCCCCCCGTGCCGGAGGTCAGCCCTGCAGCGATAAGCTTGCGGCCATAGTCCGCCACAAGGGTTCGTTCTCTCTCCAATATCATGGCTGGCCCTCAAAGAAGCGGCGGGGGTTATCCTCCAATATCTCTTTGATGTCCGCCTCCGTCATGCCCCCGGCCCGGAGCAGGGGCAGGGCCTGGGTGTGAACCACGGTGAAATCCGTTACCTGCTCCCGGCTCTTTTCCCAGCTATCCCAAAAGGCCAGGTATACCGCCGCGTCGTGGGACAGGAGGATGCGGTTTTGATAGCCCATGGAGCAGAGCCAGAGAATGTTGTCCGTGACGGCCTGGACGGAATTGTCCCGATCGCAGTGGCCCAGCCGGTCAAAGCCCAGATAACAGCCGGTCTCCGCCACGGCCTTCAGATAATCCCGGTCATTGGTATCCCCGGTGTGGCCCAGGATGATTCGGTGGGCGGGAACGTATTTCCCCAGCCGGTCAAAGGCGTCCAGCCCCACCCCAAAGGGACTGGCGGTGTGACAGAATATGGGCATATTCCGCTCCGCCGCCACCTGGCCGGTGACAGCCAGCAGCTTCTCCATCAGGGGCGTCACCCCTTGGCGCTCCACGGCGCACTTCATGATGCCGCACTGAGCCGCGTCGGCGTACATTAAATCGTGGATTTCCTCCGCACTGCGTTCCTGGAGCCACGGCTCCTCCTGGAAATAAAAGCCGCAGGAGGCGATGATATTCAGGCCCGTGGCCTCCGCAGTGGCCCGGATAAGGGACAAATCCCGCCCCAGGTTATAGGGTGTGCCGTCCACAATGGTCTTCACCCCCATGGCCTGCACCGGGGCAAATGCTTTTTTCGCCAGGGCCACCACCGTGTCCCCGTCAAAGAATTTATCTCCGAAGCTCATCCGCATGGACCAGTCGGCGCAGCTAATATGCTCGTGCATCAGAGTCTGCCCCAGACCCGCCGTGTCAATAGGGCCAAGAATGGATTGTATCTTCATGCTGTGCAGCCCTCCTCTCTTACCAGATTTGTAAACGGTTGGCTTCCTTCCGCAGCTCCGCCCGGAAATCGGGGTGGGCCACGGCAATCAGCTCCTCTACCCGCTGGCGGATGGATTTCCCCCGCAGGTGGGCCACGCCGTATTCTGTCACCACCATGTCCACAATGTTCCGGGGAATGGACACCACGCTCCCCGCCGTGAGCTGGGGGACAATGCGGGAAATCGTGCCGCTCTTGGCGGTGGATTGGAGGGCGATGATGCCCCGGCCATTGTTCGCGTGAAACGCGCCGTAAGCAAAATCCCAGGCCCCGCCGGTGCCGGAATACTGCTTGCCAAGCAGGGTCTCCGAGCATACCTGGCCGGTCAGGTCGATCTCCAGCGCCGTGTTCACGGAAACCATGTTGTCGTTTTTCGCTATATTAAACGGGTCGTTTACATAATACACCGGCAGCAGCTCCACCATGGGGTTGCCGTTGATATAGTCATACAGCCCCTGATCGCCCCAGGCGAAGGCGGCGATGGAGCGGTTGCGGTAGAACATCTTCCGGCTGTTATTTACCGCGCCGCACTCCATCAGCTTGCCCATGGCAGAACCCAGCATTTCCGTATAGATACCCAAATCGTGCCGATCCATCAGCCGCTCGGCCACGGCGTCCGGCATGCCGCCAATGCCGAGCTGAATGGTGTCCCCATCATGTATGAGGCTGGCGGCATAGTCCGCAATGGTCTCCTGCACCTGTGTGCGGGGATAAACAGGGGACGTGGAGACCTCCCGCTCCCCTTCCACAAAGAAATCCACCTTCTCCGCCGATATGCGAGTGGTTCCGCTGGTATGGGGCAGATTGGGGTTTATCTCCAAAATCACGGTCTCGCATGTGTCGAACAGCTCCAGCTCCATTTGCTGACTCGTGGACATACACACATAACCGTATTTATCCAAGGGGGTGACCGCCCCCACGAAGACGTTGGGTCGCTTGGTCTCATACATGGCCTGAAAGCACATATGCAGATTGTTCGGCACAAAGCTGACCCGTCCTGTGGAATGGAGCCGCCGAAGACTTGGCCCGTAGAAGATGGAAAGGATGGAAATCACATCCTCCATGCCGTCCATAGTCAGAAAAGGATACTCCTCCTGAGGATTAGCCAGCCAGATGGTCACATCCCGAACGCCCCGATCCCGTATTTCGTGGAGGCGGCGGAGAAATCCCACCGGCTCGTTCCCGTAGGCCGCCACGGCGATCACATCCCCGGATTTGATTTTTCCCAAAACGTCGTCCATGGAGATGAATTTTGAATCATATAGCTTGTGTCTGTCCATAAAAACACATCCTTCATCAAAAACTTTCTTGCTTTTCTATTGTACCATAAAAAAACAGCCAGGAACAACCGTCCTGCGCAAACTTTGGGGCTGCAACCAAAATCCGCAGCCCGGACTCAGCCCTTTATAGGGCAGTATTTCCCATTTCCCGGCTGCCCGCTGTATAAAGTTTTCCCGGCGCCTTCACGCCGGGAAAAGTCATTGCAGATAGGTTATTCGTCCGATTCGGACGTCGACCCTTCCTCTGTTTCGATGACCGCGTCCTCAAAGGCGGCGGCTTCCGCTGCTGCAGCTCTGGCCGCATTGACCGCCTTGGCCTCGGTCAGAATACCCTCCGCGCTCTCCCGCAGGGTATCGACCGTTTTCATAACGCCATCCTTCACGCGCAGTGCGGCGGCGGTACACTGGACATAGACCTTTTTTGCATCCTCACTGCAAAGGAGCATAGTAGCAGCGGAGCTAAGCAACATCCCGCCCACAAACATACCAAACGCTTTCATGGTCTTGCAATACCTCCATTCAATTTTCCGAAGTGCCTTTCTTTTCTTCACGCCTGCCCAAAGGCAGGAAAACCGCATGCAATCCTTATACTAACATTATTTCATTTATCTTTTATTTTATTATATGCTTGTCCCTCTGCTTTGTCAAGAAACCGCAGGAAGGCCGTTAAAGAAAAAAATAACAAAAAATTGTAAAGTTAACTTGACATCCCTCTGCGTATATGATACTATAATGTCAAGCTAGCTTTACTTTTCTATAGAAAGGGGGAAAGCCGTAATGACGGGAGACGAACGCCTCGCCCCGCCGGACGGCGGCGCGGGGTGAAAAACAACCTGGAACAGCTTCGGAAGGAGCGGGGCATCAGGCAGGAGGAGCTGGCCGCGGCCCTGGGCGTCAGCCGCCAGACCATCATATCCCTGGAAAAGGGGCGGTATAATCCCTCCATCGTCCTGGCCTTTAAGCTGGCCCGGTACTTTGACCGGCAAATCGAGGACATATTTTTCTATGAGGAGGAAGAGGAATGAACAAGGGCTATAAATATCGGGGCTGGTTCTGGATGGCGCTGTGCGCGGTGTCCATCGTGGCGCTGATTGTTGACCTGGCAATGGGTCGGGGCGCCTACCAGCGGATAAGCTCCGTCGTCATCTGCGCGACTGGGGTGCTGTACCACCGGCGGCTAAAGCAGCCGGACTGGGAGGAAACCTACGGTATCGTGGACGAGCGGGAGACCCAAATCCGGGCCACAGCAGCCAGCCTTACCATTAAAATTATGGGCATCGGGATGTACGGCGCGGCCATGCTTATGGGAAACGGCCCGGCGTCCTGGGCGCTGATGTCGGCTGCTGTCATCGGCGCGGCTGTCTATTTCATCGCCATGCTGATTGTAGAGCGGAAAATGTGAGGTGCAGACATGGAACTTACGACTGTAGTGAAAATCGTCGCCATTGTTTTTAACATCCTGCTGGCCGTGGTGTTGCTGGGGACGGTTCTTTACATCACCAGCCCCAAGGGCCGGGAGAAACGGAAGAACCACGAGCCGTTCATCATCATCTACTGGGATATTGGCATTATATTTGTCACGGTACTGATTATTGCGGTCGTCGTCTGGGGTGTCAATCAGGGAGTTCAGAGCCAGGAGGACAACGCCATGGACATCACCGCCGCCAACACCCCCGTCCACCTGTTTCTGGAATTGACCCCCGACCTGACCATAGAGGAGGCGGAGGCCATGGCGGAGGAATACGGCTGGGAAACCTTTTCCTGGGAGTCCCTGAGTTCCAACACGACAGAGATAGACATATACCCGGAGGAGAGCAGCTATTTGAGTTCATCGGCTGTCTACGGCGTCACCATGGAGCTGACCTTCTTCGGTGAGGACAGCAAGGTTCTGCAAAGCGCCACCCTGCTGATCAAGACGGAATACGGCACCGCCACCTGCTATTACTACCCCACAGAGGTCACGGAATACGGAAGGGAAACGGGCTTCAATCTCACCGTCAAGGCCAAGGGCAAGCTCTTTTCCAGCAAGTATCTGCTGGACACCGCCCAGGAGGTCATCGACATCGCCTATCCCATCGTGTACCCGGACGGGCTGGCGTGAAAGGGGAAAACACATATTACCTGCGCGGGTTTATGAATTACGGCAAGGAAGGAGGGAATTTTCATGGCGGTATTTACGAACGCCATAACGGGAACCATCATCTATGACCGATTATCCACTGTGTTTCTCTATTATCTGGTTCTAAGCTGCACCAGTCTTTTCAATCTGCTGCTGGCACTGACTATTATAGGGCTGATTATCAGGCAGACCCGGCCCTGGGTCAAGGAACACGCGAAAAAAATCGAGCTGGTTCTTGTGATTCTGCTGGCCGCAGCCATCGCACTGTGGATCATTCTGGCGCTGCTGTGCGCCCATTTCTACGGATAAAACAGACGTGTATATTCTGTAGTTGGCAAGGACAACGCACCGCCATTTGAACCGTTTTACAAAAATCCGAACGCATACTCAAAAGAGAAATGCGTTCGGATTTTTCATGGAACAGCCGCTGCATTTGCGAAAACAAGTCGCATATCCCCGTCCGCCAGCACCTCCCTCCCCGCATAATTCCACGCTCCCGACGCATATACATGGAGCAGAAAATCAAGGGAAGTGGTGTGCTATGCGCGAGGATATTCAGGAGCGGGCCAGACAGTTGGCGCTGTACATCGTAGAAAACAACGCCACCGTCCGCGACGCCGCCCGGCACTTTTCCGTGTCCAAATCTACGGTGCATAAGGATCTGACCGAGCGGCTTCGGAATGTGGATCATGCACTTTACGCCCAGGCGCGGGCGGTGTTGGAGCAAAACAAGGCCGAGCGCCATCTCCGGGGTGGAGAGGCCACTCGGCGAAAATATAAAGGAATGAGTTGAGCGAAGCACCTTCTGCACATTGACATGATAGCATAAAACGATTATAATATATTTATAATATTGCTACGATCAGCGCAGGAGGTGTTACAATGAATATCCGTCCATCCGCAGCCATCCGCCAGAACTACAACGAGGTCGCCGAAATGTGCCGCCGGACAGGAGAACCCGTGTTCCTGACCAAAAACGGCGAGGGCGACCTGGTCGTCATGGACATAGAAACCTACACCCGCCGGGAAAAAATGCTCAAGCTTCGGGAAGAGCTTTTGACCGTAGAGGAGGATCGGGCACGCGGGGCCAAGGGTTATTCCGTTGATGAGGTTGCCGCCATGATGCGAGACATAATTGAGGAGACAGCCATCCATGAACAAGCAGAATAAATACCGCGTCGTTGTGTCAGAGCAGGCGGCGCAGATGCTTTTCTCCCACGCCGCTTTTTTGGCCCAGGTCAACCCGGACGCAGCGGAGAGGCTGACTGCCGCCTTTGAAAAGAGCGCCAATTCCCTGGAAATCATGCCCCAGCGGTGTCCGTGGCTGGTGGGTGAGTACATTCCCAAAAACGCCTATCGGTTCATTCTGTTTGAAAAGTGGTATATGCTCGTTTTTCAGGTCATAGACGACACCGTTTATATTGATTACACCATCGACTGTCGCCAGGACTACGGCTGGCTCATTCACTGACCGCCCCCCGCTGGGACGGGTCGAACTGCGCCAGCTCCTTCACCACCTCCCCGGCGATGATCAGGCCGACAACGGAGGGGACGAAGGCGTTGCTGCCGGGAACCTGGCGGCGTTCGGCGCATTTGCGAACCGTTCCCGGAGGGCAGACGCAGTGATAACGGCAGCTTATCTCCTCGTCCTCCAGGGGTGGGATTGGCTTTTCCTGGGAATAGACCACCTTCAAATGCTTCACGCCGCGTTTTCGCAGTTCGTGGCGCATGACGCGGGCCAGGGGGCAGACGGAGGTCTCGTATATATCCGCCACCTGAAAGGCGGTGGGGTCAACCTTATTGCCCGCTCCCATGGAGCTGATGACGGGGGTTCCGGCCCGCTGGGCGCACTCCACCAGGGCGATTTTCCCGGAAACGGTGTCGATGGCGTCCACCACATAGTCATAAGCGGAAAAGTCAAACATCCCGGCGGTCTCCGGGCCGAAAAAGGTCTTATAAGTACGCACGGCAGCGCCGGGGTTAATCTCCTCCACGCGGTCGGCGGCCACATCCACCTTATACTGCCCGATGGTCTTGCGGGTGGCAAAAATTTGGCGGTTCAGATTGGTGAGACACACCCGGTCGTCGTCTATCAAATCCAAGGCCCCCACGCCGGAACGGGCCAGGGCCTCCACCGTATACCCTCCCACACCGCCGACACCGAACACGGCCACGCGGGACGCGGCCAGCCGTTCCATGGCCGGTTTACCGAATATAAGCTGTGTTCTTGAAAACTGATCTAACACGTTTTTATTTCTCCTCTCGCAAATCTGCCTTCCCCAGCGCCTCGCGGACGGCGGCCACCACCTGGTCTACCCCGTCCCGGCAGGGAATGGTCAGGTCTGCGTATTTTTTATAATATGGCTCCCGCATAGTGTAAATCTCCCCCACGGTCATCTCCGCCGGGGCGGCCACGCCCCGATCCTCCCGCGAGTGATTCGCCAGCCGCGCCTCCAAAACGGAAACCGGCGTTTGCAGCCAGACCACAATCCCGTTCTGGCAGAGGTTTTCCATAGCGGCGGCGGAAAGCACCATGCTGCCCCCGGTGGCGATCACCGTGCCTTCCCGGCGCAGCTCCCGGCCCATGGCCTCCTCCCGCTGGAGGAAGCCCTCCAACCCATAGGCGGCCAGGATCTCCGGCAGGGTACGCCCCTCCCGCCGGGCCAGCAGGATGTCCGTGTCCAGAAAATCATAGCCCAGCCGCTTCGCCAGAATGACTCCCACTGTGCTTTTGCCCGTGCCGGGCATACCGATCAGAACAATATTTTTCACGCCGCTCCCCTCCGTGCCGCTGTTTGCGATTCTCCGATACAATGTACCACACCCGGCCCCGTTCGTCAATTTGTTATTATCCTGATAGTAACATAAGACCGCAGCAAAGCCATCGCTTTGCTGCGGTCTTATTCGCTTATGAGAGTTATTTCATTTTACGCCGCCGGGAGATAGGCTGTAGGATCTGCGGAGAGGCCGTCGCATGTCATGGCAAAATGCAGGTGACTGACCTGGTTTGTCTCACAGATGGCGGTGCTGCCCACGGAACCGATGACCTGACCCATGGTGACAGTATCCCCCACGGAGACAGGCGGCTCCGAAGCCAGATTCGCATAAATGCTGTGGAGGCCGTTGGCGTGATCGATCTCCACGGTGGTGCCGTAAAGATCGTCATTTTCCACGCTGACCACCGTACCGGCGGCGGTGGCGATCACCTGGGTACCCAGGTCACAGATGATGTCAATTCCGTCATGGGTGCGCCAGTCGGCCATCGTGGCGTCGTACATCAGCGTCTGGATGGAGTAGGGTACGTCAACGCTCCCGCTCACCGGCCAGACATAGCTGACCACGCCGCTGGACAGGACGGCCTGGGCCTGGGTGTCCTCAGCGGCGGACGATTCCGTCGCCTCCGCATCGCTGGCCGCCGTTTCTTCCGCGTCCGCCTCATCGTCCTCTTCGTTTTCCTCCGTCTCCACGGGATAACCCGCCGGAACAATAGTCACTGCGGCATCGGAAATATCCACCGTTACCGCTTCCGCTGTGTCGTCTTCTACATTAGTCCCCGCGTTGGCAATGAGTATCCATGCGGACACGCCGATCACCGCCGCGCACAGGAAAAGGACTATGTAGAAGCCCTTCCCCTCCAGGGACCCGGCTTTAGCGCCGACCCCTTTTTTGTTTTCCATGTCTGACCCTCCAAAAAAATTGGTGTTTCCATAGGCTATTGTTGCCATGAAAACACCAATTTATGCAAAGCTGGAAAAATCAGCTCACGAGAGAGACACTTTTATTTCCGAATGGAGAAAAACGCATCCCGGCCCAGGTAGCGGGGGACGTCGAACAGTTCGTCCTCGATGCGGAGGAGCTGGTTATACTTCGCCACGCGGTCGGTGCGGCTGGGCGCGCCGGTCTTTATCTGGCCCGCGTTCACGGCCACGGTCAGGTCGGCGATGGTAGTGTCCTCCGTCTCGCCGGAACGGTGGGAGATGACCGCCGTGTAGCCTGCACGGTGGGCAATCTGGATGGCGTCCAGGGTCTCCGTCAGGGTGCCGATCTGGTTGAGCTTTATCAGCACGGAGTTTGCCACGCCCTTCTGGATGCCGGTCTGGATGCGCTCCACATTGGTGACGAACAGGTCGTCGCCCACAAGCTGAATCTTATTGCCCAGCTCGTCGGTCAGCAGCTTCCAGCCGTCCCAGTCGTCCTCGCCCAGGCCGTCCTCGATGGAGATGATGGGGTATTTCTCGCAGAAGCCCTTATACATCGCTACCATATCCGCCGCAGACATGGTAACGCCCCGCTTGGGCAGGTGATACAGACCGTCCTCCTTGCTATACCAGTCGGAAACGGCGCAGTCGATGGCAATCATGAAATCCTCGCCGGGGCGGTAGCCCGCTTTCTCTATAGCGGCCACCAGGGCCTTGAGGGCGTCCTCGTCGCTGTCCAGGTTGGGGGCGTAGCCGCCCTCGTCGCCCACGCCGGAGGCGGGAACCACCTTTTTCAGGGTGTGGAACACCTCCGCGCACCAGCGCAGGGCCTCCTTGAAGTTCTCCGCCCCCACGGGCATAATCATAAACTCCTGGATGTCCACGTTGGAGCCGGTGGCGTGAGCGCCGCCGTTCAGGACGTTCATCATAGGAACCGGCAGGGTCTTAGCGTTGCAGCCGCCCACATACTGATACAGGGGCAGGCCCAGAGCGTTGGACGCGGCGCGGGCGCAGGCAAGGCTGGCGCCCAGCATGGCGTTGGCTCCCAGGCGGGTCTTGTTGGGCGTGCCGTCCAGCTCAATCAGCACCCGGTCGATGGAGGGCTGATCCAGCACGTTCAGCCCCTGGAGGCACTCGGCAATCTCCGTGTTCACATTCTGGACGGCATTCTGAACGCCCTTGCCAAGATAGCGGGTCTTGTCTCCGTCCCGCAGCTCGCAGGCCTCGTGAACGCCGGTGGACGCCCCGGAGGGTACCGCCGCCCGGCCCACCGTACCGTCGTCCAGCGTGACCTCCACCTCCACGGTGGGGTTGCCACGGGAATCCAGTATCTCCCGGCCCATTACGTCCTCAATCTCAAAATAGTCTTTCATGGCTGCTCCTTCATCATACAATTTAATAAGGTTTGCTTATGAATTTAAAATCAGGCTCTCGCCGGTCATCTTCTCCGGCTGCTCCAGCCCCATCAGCGCCAACATAGTGGGTGCGATGTCCGCCAGGCGACCGGGCTTTAGCTTTACATCTCCCCCGCCAATCAAAATCAGCGGCACCGGGTTCGTGGTGTGAGCGGTGTGGGGCGTGCCGTCCGGCAGACGCATACAGTCGGCGTTTCCATGATCGGCGGTCACAAGCAGAACGCCTCCCACCTGCGCCACCGCCGCCTGCACCCGATCCACGCAGGTATCCACCGTCTCCACAGCCTTGATGGCCGCGTTCAGGTCGCCGGTGTGGCCCACCATGTCGCAGTTGGCAAGGTTCATAATCACCGCGTCATAGGCCCCGGAGGCAATACGCTCCACCGCCTTTTCCGTGACGGCATAGGCGCTCATTTCCGGGATAAGGTCATAGGTGGGAAACTCCTTGGGGGAGGGAACCAGCACCCTATCCTCGCCCGGACTTTCCCGCTCCACGCCGCCGTTAAAGAAGAAGGTCACATGAGCGTATTTTTCCGTCTCCGCAATACGAAGCTGGGTCTTTCCCATACGGCTGAGAAGCTCCCCAAAGGTATCCTCGATGGTCTCCGGCGGGAAGGCTACGGGCAGCTCCGTCATGGTCTCGTCATATTGGGCCGTGCATACATAGTGCAGCGGGAAAAAGCCCTTTGGCCGCTGGAAGCCGTCAAAGTCCGGCTTCATTAGCGCCCAGGTCATCTCCCTGGCCCGGTCTGGCCGGAAGTTCAAAAAGATGACGCTGTCCCCAGGGGACACAAGCCCCGCCGGGTCGCAGACCACCGGCTCCACAAACTCGTCGGTCACGCCGGCGGCATAGCTGTTTTCCACCGCCTGAACGCCGTCCGGGTTCTGTATTCCCTCGCCGCAGACGATGGCCCGGTAGGCCCGTTCCAGCCGCTCCCAGCGCTTGTCTCTGTCCATGGCCCAAAACCGGCCCTGCACCGTGGCAAGGCGGCCATAGCCCAGGCGGGCAAATTCCTCCTCCAGCGCCCGCACATAGCCCGCGCCGGAGGCGGGCGGCACGTCCCGTCCATCTAAAAAAGCATGGACATAGCACTGCTTCACGCCCCGCCGCTTGGCCATTTCCACCAGGGCGAAAAGATGGCTGATGTGGCTGTGAACACCGCCGTCGGAAAGGAGACCCAAAACATGAACGGGATGACCGGTCTGAGCGGCCTCATCCATGGCGGCAGCATAGGCGGGATTTTCAAAGAAGCTCCCGTCCGCCACCGCCCGGCTTATCCGGGGTAGATCCTGATAGACCACCCGGCCCGCGCCGATGTTGGTGTGGCCCACCTCGGAGTTGCCGATCTGCCCGGCGGGCAGGCCCACGTCCTCCCCGCTGGCTTGCAGCTCCGTATGGGGGCAGGCGGCAAAAAGGCCGTCCAGCACCGGGGTTTTCGCCAGGGAGATGGCGTTTATGTCCGACGGCTCCGCAAGGCCGAAGCCGTCCATAATCAGCAGTACGACAGGTCGTTTATCCTTCATTGGCCGCTCCGATAATATCCGCAAATTCCAGGGGCTTGAGGCTCGCGCCGCCGATAAGGCCGCCGTCGATGTCCGGCTTTGCCAACAGAGACGCGGCGTTTTTGCCGTTCATGCTGCCGCCGTACAGGACGCGAATGTGCCGGGCCGTCTCGGCCCCGAACAGCTCCGCCAGCACGGCGCGGATATGGCCGCAGACCTCCTGAGCCTGCTCCGCCGTGGCCGTCCGGCCCGTGCCGATGGCCCATATGGGTTCATAGGCCACAATGACGCGGCCCCGCTCCACCTCCGGCACGTCTTTTAGTCCATTGCGCACCTGGCCCTCCACAAAGTCCAGGGTCTGCCCGGCGTCCCGCTGCTCCAGGCTCTCCCCCACACAGAGGATGGGGGCTATCCCGGCCCGCAGCAGGGCCAGGAGCTTTTGGTTTACAAGGGCGTCCGTCTCCCCGTGATAGGTGCGGCGCTCGGAGTGGCCCACGATGCCATAGGCCACGCCCAAATCCGCCAGCATGGCGGCGGAGACCTCTCCTGTATAAGCGCCCGCCTCGTGACTTGACACGTCCTGCGCCCCCACCAGAATGGGACAGTCTCCCCTGGCGGTCTGCATGGCCGGTATCAGGGGGAAGGGTACGCACAGCGCCCCCTCCACCTCCGGGGATAGCTTTATCGCCTGCCGAAGCTGAGACCAAAAGCCCAGCGCCTCGGAGGCCAGTTTATTCATTTTCCAGTTGCCCGCAATCAGGGGCTTTCGATTTTTCTTGTCCATAGCTCACTCATCCATCAGGCAGGCCACACCGGGCAGCTCCTTGCCCTCCAAAAATTCCAGGCTCGCGCCGCCGCCGGTAGAAATATGGGTGATCTGATCGGCAAAACCGAGCTGCTCCACCGCAGCTGCGGAATCGCCGCCGCCCACGATGCTCACGCCGCCGGACTGGGCCACGGCGCGGGCTACGGCACGGGTACCCTCCGCGAAGCGGTCGAATTCAAACACGCCCATTGGCCCGTTCCAGACGATGGTTCCCGCCCCAGCGATGGCTTTCTGAAAGGCCTCGATGGTCTTCGGCCCGATGTCCAGGCCCATCCATCCCTCCGGGATGGCGTCCACGCCCACGGTCTGCGCCGCCGCGTCCGCGGCAAAGCTGTCCGCCACTATGGTATCCACCGGCAGCAACAGCTCCACGCCCTTGGCCTTGGCCTTCTCTATCATCTGGGCGGCAAAATCCACCTTATCCGCCTCCAGCAGACTGGAGCCTACCTCAAAGCCCTGGGCTTTGATGAAGGTATAGGCCATGCCGCCACCGATCAGTATCTTATCCGCCTTGTTCAGAAGGTTCTCGATAACGGCGATTTTGTCGGAGACCTTTGCGCCGCCCAGAATGGCCACGAAGGGCCGGGCGGGATCGTCCAGAGCCTTGCCCATCACCTCCAGCTCCCGGCCAATCAGGAAGCCGGAAACCGCCGGTAAATAAGCCGCTACGCCCGCCGTGGACGCGTGGGCGCGGTGAACGGTGCCAAAGGCGTCGGAAACATAAATCTCTCCAAACTCCGCCAGCTCCTTGGCGAAGGAGGGGTCGTTTTTCTCCTCGCGGGGGTCAAAACGCAGATTTTCCAGCAGCATGATCTGGCCGGGCTGCAAAGCGGCGGCCTTGGCCTTCGCGTCCTCGCCGACGATGTCCTTCGCGAAAATCACCGGCTGGCCCAGCAGCTCCTGGAGCCGTTCCGCCACAGGGGCCAGGGTCAGGGATTCCTTCCATGTCCCCTTGGGCTTTCCCAGGTGGGAGCAGGCGACGACGGCGGCCTTATGCTCCAGCAGATACTGGATGGTGGGAAGGGCCGCCCGGATGCGTTTGTCATCCGTGATAGCCCCGGTGGCCTTGTCCTGGGGAACGTTAAAGTCACACCGAAGCAGGACTTTTTTCCCCTGGACGTCAATTTGCGTTACGTTCTTCTTGCTGTAGTTCATGGTCATATCCTCCTATTTGTTATATGAATAGGCACGATTGCCAGGTATTCCAAATCTGATTAAAAATCCTCGTCCACAGCCATAATGCCTGTTTCCAGCAGGCCAGGGAACCCCTGACGACGCAGAACATCATACAGGATGATGGCCGCAGAACTGGAAAGATTCAGGCTCCTGGCCCGTGGCTTCATGGGGATGCGGATGCAGCGGCTTCGATAGCGCTCCATAATCTCCTCCGGCAGGCCGGAGGTCTCCCGCCCGAACAGCAGGGACACATCCGGGCCGAAATCCGCCTCCGCATAGCTTCTGGGAGCCTTGGTGGAGAGAAGCCACAGATTCTCGTCCCCGTTCTCCCTCAAGTATTGTTCAAAATCCTCATAGACATGGACGTCCACCAAATGCCAGTAGTCCAGCCCGGCCCGGCGCACAGCGGCATCGGATATGTCGAATCCCAGCGGCTTTATCAGATGGAGGCTTGCGCCCGTGGCGGCGCAGGTGCGGGCGATGGCCCCGGTATTCTGGGGTATCTCCGGCGCAAAGAGGACGATTTGGTTCATGGCATATTCCTTTTTATGCGGATGGTATACCACCCGTGAAATTATAGTCTATGATACTATTATAAGCAATCGGCGTTTATTTTCAAGGGATTTTTTGTGCAAATTTCCGTTTTATTGAAAATTCATAAGTCGCCCCCTCTCCCGGTTGGGGCAGACTCTTCGCATGATCGCCCCTATGGGAAGGCGTTCCCTGCGGCTTCCGCCTGATAGCGAAAAAATCGGCAAAATAGCCCAAACTTATTCACAAATTTTGTGAATAAGTTCTTGTGTATTCGTTCAAAAGGAATTATAATGGAATGAAATTGAAGAAAGAAGGCTACTGACATGACAAAAATGAAAAAGCTGCTGGCCCTTTTGCTGGCACTGGTTATGGTATTCGCCCTGGCCGCCTGCTCCTCCAGCAGCACGGAGGATGCCGCCGAAGAGACCTCCTCTGAGGAGTTCACCACCGCCACCGAGGGCGTTCTGACCATGGCCACCAACGCGGAGTTCCCTCCCTATGAGTATTACGAAAACGACGCCGTCACCGGCATCGATGCGGAGATTGCCGCCGCCATTGCGGAAAAGCTGGGCCTGGAGCTGGTTATTGAGGACATGGCCTTTGATTCCATCATCGCCGCCGTTACCTCCGGCAAGGCCGATATGGGCATGGCTGGCATGACCATCACCGACGACCGGCTGGAGAGCGTGGACTTCTCCGAACCCTACGCCACCGGCGTGCAGGTGGTCATCGTGCCGGAGGATTCCGCCATCACCAGCGTGGACGACCTGTTTGAGGGCGGCTACACCATCGGCGTGCAGACCTCCACCACCGGCGATCTCTACGCCACCTGGGATTTGGAGGACACCGGCCTCTGCACCGTGGAGCGCTATAACCGGGGTGCGGACGCGGTGGCCGCTCTGACTAGCGGCAAGATCGACTGCGTCATCATCGACAACGAACCGGCCAAAGCCTTTGTGGAGGCGAACGAGGGTCTGATCATCCTGGACACCGCGTATACCGAGGAGGAATACGCCATCTGCTTCTCTAAGGACAACACCGAGCTGTCCGAGGCCGTGAACCAGGCTCTGATAGAGCTGATAGAGGACGGTACCGTCCAGTCTATTATTGACAAATACATCAGCGCCGACTAAGCATACAAAACGGCTCTTGTCCAATGAGGGACGGCCTCAGCGCCGTCCCTTTTGATTTAAAAATATGAAAAACGGAGGTGTCCGCTTTGGCTGCATGGTGGGACAACTTAGTCAGTAAGTTTATATTGAATTTCATCACGGATAACCGTTGGAGATACCTCTGGGTCGGTCTGGGAAACACCCTGAAAATGACCCTGGGCGCTCTGGTATTCGGCATCGTTGTGGGGGCCGTCATCGCCGTGGTACGCACCACCTGGGACAAGAACAATGAGGAAATGCGCCCCGGCCCGGCCCGTGCGATCCTGAAATTTTTCAACGGCCTGTTCAGAATCTATGTCACAGTCATTCGCGGTGTTCCCGTAGTGGTGCAGGTGATGATCTTTTATTACATCATTTTCGCCTCCTCTACGAACGGGGTTCTCATCGGCACGCTGTCCTTCGGCGTCAACTCCAGCGCCTACGTCTCGGAGGTCATCCGCAGCGGCATCATGTCCATCGACAAGGGCCAATTCGAGGCAGGCCGCTCTCTGGGCTTCAACTATGTCCAAACCATGTGGAATATCATTCTGCCCCAGGCCATCAAAAACGTCCTGCCCGCTCTGGGCAACGAGTTCATAACCCTCCTGAAGGAGACCTCCGTGGCCGGTTATGTGGGCGTAATGGATCTTACCAAGGGCGGCGACATCATCCGGGGCCGCACCTATTCCGCGTTCATGCCTCTGATCGCCGTGGCGCTGATATATCTCGTCATGGTCGTCATTTTGGAACGGCTGCTGGGCATATTTGAGAAAAAGCTCCGCAGCAGCGATCACTAAAACAGGAGGGCAGCGACATGACAAACGAAGTTCTCATCAAGGCCCAGGGCCTGAAAAAATACTATAACGACGGCGCTATTAAGGCTCTCGACGGAGTAGACATGGAAATACACCGGGGCGAGGTGGTGGTCATCATCGGCCCCTCTGGCAGCGGAAAATCCACCTTCCTGCGCAGCCTGAACCTTTTGGAGCTACCCACGGAGGGTCAGATTCTGTTTGAGGGTACGGACATCACTGACCCCAAGGTGGACATTAACAAGCACCGGCAAAAAATGGGCATGGTGTTCCAGCACTTCAACCTCTTTCCCAACATGACCATCATGAAAAACCTGACCCTTGGCCCCACCAAGCTGATGAAGCGCTCCAAGGCGGAGGCGGAGGCCAAGGCCATGGAGCTTTTGGAGCGCGTGGGTCTGGCAGACCGGGCCGGAGCCTATCCCAGCCAGCTTTCTGGCGGCCAGAAGCAGCGGGTGGCCATCGTCCGCGCCCTGTGCATGGAGCCGGAGGTCATGCTCTTTGACGAGCCTACCAGCGCCCTTGACCCGGAGATGGTAGGCGAGGTACTGGACGTCATGCGAAACCTCGCCAGAGAGGGCATGACCATGGCCGTCGTGACCCACGAAATGGGCTTTGCCAAGGAGGTGGGCGATCGCATCGTCTTTATGGAGGATGGCCGCATCCTGGAGGAAGCCGCCCCCCAGGATTTCTTCACCGCCCCCAAAAGCGACCGCGCCCAGGCCTTTTTGGCAAAGGTGCTTATCTAACAGATATAGAGAAAAAACACCGCTGACATACATTGTCAGCGGTGTTTTTCGTATCTCTATGCAGCCTTAAACCATAAACGTTCCCACGACGCTGGCCTGGCTCACACGCAGGAAGCGGAACAGCTCGTCTACCTCTGCGTTCTTGGACTGACGGACGCCCTCCACCAGGAGGATGTCGCAGTCATCAACCTGGAGCATGGCATCCGGGTCGCGCATGGGATTTTCAGCAGCGAAGGCGGAAGGCCCATCAGCCGGGAGGCATTCGTTCAGCCCCTCGCACACCTCCTCAAGTCGCTGCTTTTCCAGCGTGCCTGTGACCATCAGCCGTCGGCCCTCCTTGCCCAAAACCTGAAGCTTTGCGGCGGTCAGGGCGTATTCCTTTTCCGGCTCCGGCTTCTCTATGCCGGAAAGCCTGTCCAACAGCCGATCCAGCTTATTGCGCTTTTTCTCCTTCTCCTCGGTATAAGGGTAATAGATGGATCCCAGCAGCGGCAGGGCGTAGCGATCCGCCAGCACCTCCGGCCCCCGCAGGGTACCGCCGAAAAACCAGCGGCAGAAATCCACCACGCACACCAGCAAAACGCCCAGCACAGCCCCCACGATGGCATAGACAATCACTTCCTTCATGCTGAAGTTGGAGACTGTCTCCTCCATGCTGGCCCGCAGAGATTCATTGGTGGACTGAAGGGAGGAGATTTCGTTGTTCAAAGAGTTAATGGACTGGTTGGCGCTGCTGATCTGGCTCTGGGTCGAGGCAATAGAATCATTCAGTTCCAGAATGGTGACAATCATTTCCGTGTCCACGTTCTCCACGTTCATGGCAAGCTCCAGGGTAGCCTGGTAATCCGCCAGCGTCTGCTGCAAACCCTCCAGCTCCGACTGCTTTGCAGTCAGGGACGCCTGGTCGTTAGAAATGGTGGTCTCGTTGCCGGAAATGGTACTCTGGGTCGAGGCAAGCTCTTCCTCGGTCATAACAAGCTCCTCCCCGGCGACCAGGCCGGATACGAGCTTATACCCTCCCAACAGAATAGCGACCACCAGAACGGCTATCACCAAAAAACGCCAATCTCGCAGGATATACATGCAAAGATCCTTAATGCTTAAGGTCTCCTCATACTGTTCTTCATAGCCTTCCATAGCTGACCTCACTTTTTATTTCAGAGTATCGGAATGGTATTAACCACCATTATAAATGTTATGCTATTATAAACTATTTCCCTTTCTTTTGCAACCTGTTCCTTACACGTCCCCCACATTCTCCTGGCGCAGCACCTTACCCACGGTGATGAGAAGGCAGCGACAGTCGAACAGAAAGCTGATCCTGGCCGCGTATTCTCCATCGTAGCAGGCCTTTTCCTCCGGGCCGAGAGTGTTGCGGCCATGGATTTGCGCCCAGCCGGTCAAACCAGGCCGAAGGTCGTTGGCTCCATATCGCTCCCGTGCCTGAATCACGTTCTCCTCCGCCAAAATCAGGGGACGCGGCCCGACCAGAGACATCTTCCCCGTCCAGACATGGAAAAGCTGGGGCAGCTCGTCCAGGGACGTCCGACGCAGGAAGCGGCCTATTCTCGTCACCTGGGGATCTCCCCCGCCATTCGAATGCATCGTGCGGAATTTTATCATGGTGAACGGCTTCCTGTATCGGCCAAAACGTTCCTGCCGGAACAGCACCGGCTGTCTCGGCTCGTCCGCCCACACCGCCATTGCAATGCACAGGAACAGAGGCGACAGCACCACGATCCCCAGCGAGGACAGCAAAATGTCCAGCAGCCGCTTTATATATTTTTCATAGAAGGAGGCTTTGCGCCCCGGTGCAGCATTTATCATGACTTTATGAATATTTGGGCAGTATCAAAGGTACTGCCCAAATATAAAAGGCGTTCAGATTATGCAGGGCGAGGGATTTTTTCGTCAGGTCGTGATGATTCGACGAAAGCGTACATAGGGTACGCTGGGGAGAATCAGCGCGGACTGACGGAAAAAGACCCGCCGCAGTTGGCGATACGAACCGCATTATGCTCTGGGGTGAGCTTTATTGTATACATCCTTTAGCTGCTTTTGCACAAGCTGGGAATAAATCTGGGTGGAGCTGATGTCCGCGTGGCCCAGCATTTCCTGGATGGAGTGAAGATCCGCTCCGTTTTCCAGCAGGTGCGTGGCGAAGCTGTGGCGCAGGGTGTGGGGCGTGATGTCCTTTTCGATGCCCGCCTTCTGCTGATAGGATTTCACAATCTTCCAAAATCCCTGACGGCTCATGCGCTCCCCGTTCACGTTCACGAACAGCGACCGCTCTGTGGGTGAGGCGATCATATCCGGGCGAATAAAATCAATGTAGTCCTTCAGCGCCTTGACTGCCGCCGGATAGAGAGGGATAATCCGCTCCTTTTTCCGGCCGCGGCAGCGGATAACACTGGCCGAGATGTTCACGTCGTCCACGTCCAGGCTGATAAGCTCACTGACCCGGATGCCCGTGGCGTACAGCAGCTCCAACATGGCCTTGTCCCGATAACCCTTGCGGTCTGTTTTTTGCGGTTGCTCCAGCAGCAGCTCTACCTCCTCGGCGGTCAGAATTTCCGGCAGCTTATGCTCCGCCTTGTCCGCCACCAGGCGGCCCGTGGGACATTCCGTCACATAGCCGCTGAGCTTCATCCATGTATAAAAATTTTTCAGCGAAGCGATACACCGAGACACGGTGGCCACAGATCGGCCCTCGCCTCGCAGGACGTCGATATATCCACACAGAGCATCCTCGTCTGCGGTGACATAATCACACGTGCCATTGGCCTCCAAATACTCGCCGAACTGGCGCACATCCCGGAGATAGGAGCTGAGGGTATTTTTCGACGCCTTCTTTGCGTCCGTCAAATACGCCTCATACCCCTGCAGACATTCTGAATTTGTCACAGCTTACACGCTCCTCTGCTTCTCACTTGACATAATTGTCATATCCACAATATATAACAAATTCAAATAGTATTCAAGCGTGTTTCGCGAAAAAAGTCATTTTTGTTCATTCTGCCGAGACTTATGTATACCATTTCAACGATTTGGTTACAATTTGTAATTTTTATTTCCTTGATTTTTCAGTGTTTTCCCACTTCTTGTATCAAAAGTTACAACTAATTACGATATTTTGTACTTTTGTAACCCATCGTGAGTTCTTGGTATATTAAATACAGGTAGTTATCATTTCACTTTATCTCCGCTTTTTCCGATGTGCATTTTGACGAATTGACAGCAACACGCCCCCAAAAGCGCCTATGCCGACTCCCGCAGCCAGTCGCGCCAGCCATACGCCGAAGGCGGAGCCGCTGCCGCCCAGGGCGCACAACAGCGCGGCCAGGGCAACATAACCCAGCGCGATGACCCCGCCCGTGGCAAGGGCCTGACGGCCCCGGCTGCGAGCCACGGCCACCGTGGCGGCGCATACGGAAAGTCCGGCAGACGCTGCGGCGCACAGCCATCCCCACTCCTGGCCTATGGTTTCCCTCTGAATAGCCATAGCAAAGGGAAGCAGCAGCACCGCCGTCAGCAGCAGCGCCCCCGCCTCCCCCAGCGCCGCCGCAGCAGGAAGACTCATCTTTTTCAGCTTGGACATATAAAAAGACCCCCTTGGAAATAAGCTGTTAAAGCCTATGTCCAAGGGAGTCGGATTATTTGCCGAAATTCAGATTACTGCGGCTGCTCGGTCTGCTTAGTGTTGCTGCTGATGGCCCACTTTGTCACCTGCATACGAACCCGATCCTCGCCGGTCTCGAACACCACATACTTGTCGTTGACGCTGACGATCTTGCCCACGATGCCGCCGATGGTGGTGATTTCATCGCCGACGGAGAGGCTGTCCCGCATCTCCTGGGCCTGTTTTTTCTTCTTGTTTTCCGGGCGGATCATGAAGAAATAGAATACCGCGATAAGGACGACGAGCATGATAATCATGCTGGCTCCGCCGCCGGAGGTGGTGTCATCCGTGGTGGTCGTAGTGGTTGTGGTGGTGCAGCCGGCCAGCATAAATACAGCCAGCGCAGCCAGGAGAATAAGAGCGAC
Source organism: Oscillospiraceae bacterium (assembly GCA_021205095.1). Taxonomy (GTDB): domain Bacteria; phylum Bacillota; class Clostridia; order Oscillospirales; family Oscillospiraceae; genus CAJOIG01. The sequence continues at coordinate 26,486 of JAJPYE010000043.1, forward strand.
AGCCCTGGAAAGGCGGTTAAGTTTCATTTGTTATACCTCCAAAAATATTGTTTCTATTATAAAATTAATTATATCCTCGTGTCAAGCAGATTCACATATTTTGCCCGATAGGCCGCGAAAGTTCCTTCCTCCAGAGCCGCCCGTATCTCCGCCAGGAGGTTATTATAAAAATAAAGGTTGTGCATCACGGCCAGCCGCAGACCCAGCATCTCCTCCGCCTTGAACAGGTGGCGGATATAGGCCCGGCTGTACCGGCGGCACACGGGGCAGTCACATTCCGGGTCGATGGGGCTTTCGTCCGCCGCGTATTTTTCGTTTTTCAGATTGATGATACCGGCCTTGGTGAACAGGTGGGCATGTCGCCCGTTCCGGGCGGGCATGACGCAGTCGAAGATGTCCACGCCCCGCCAGACGCCTTCGATGATGTTTCCGGGCGTTCCCACGCCCATCAGATAACGGGGCCTGTCCTTCGGCATATACTCCTCCACCGCCTCGATGGTGTCATACATCTCCTGGGCGGTCTCCCCCACGGCCAGGCCGCCGATGGCGTACCCCGGCAAATCCAGCGCCGCGATGGCCTTCATGTGGTCGCACCGCAGGTCGTGGTATATGCCCCCCTGGTTGATACCGAAAAGCATCTGCCCTGGATTCACCGCGTCCGGCTCCTGATCATATTGGGCCAGCGCCTCCTTGCAGCGCACCAGCCATCGATAGGTTCTGGCGCAGGAGGACTCGAAATATTCCCGCGGCGAGGGTATTTTCACACACTCGTCGAAGGCCATGACGATGTCGCTGCCCAGGTTGGCCTGGATCCGCATACTCTCCTCCGGGCCGATGAACAGCTTTCGTCCGTCCACATGAGACTGAAAGGCCACGCCCTGCTCCGTAATCTTCCGCAGCCCCGCCAGAGAGAACACCTGAAAGCCGCCGCTGTCCGTCAGAATAGGCTTGTTCCAGGTCATAAATTTATGCAGACCGCCCAAGGACTTTATCAGCTCGTCCCCTGGTCGGACGTGGAGATGATAGGTATTGGAAAGCTCAATCTGGCAGCCGATCGTCTCCAGATCCGCCGCTGAAAGTCCGCCCTTGATGGCCGCCACCGTCCCCACGTTCATAAACGCCGGTGTCTGCACCGTCCCATGCGGCGTGGCAAGCTCCCCCCGTCGGGCGTGACCCTCCTGCTGTTTGAGTAATTTGAACATAATCCCCTCGCTGTAAATCAACGCTTCACCTGGGAAGCCGGAATTTTTTGTTGTGTTGTATTATAATAGCACAAATCGCATCGTCTGAAAAGACAGAAGAAAAAACTTTGCCGCCGCTTGACGATAACCCGGTGCCTGTTGTACCATAAAACTGTAGCCAGACAAGACGCAGAAGGAACCATAACAGCCAAAGGAGAGCGCTATGGAATATACGATAAAAAACGAACACCTTACCGTCACCGCCAGCGACGCGGGGGCGGAGCTGCGGTCTGTCAGGGACGCGGACGGCACGGAATATCTCTGGCAGGGAGACCCGGCCTTTTGGAGCGGACGGGCGCCGAATCTGTTCCCTTATATTGCCCGCCTGACGGAGGACAGCTTTACCCTGGACGGCCAGCTTTATCATATGAAGCGGCACGGTTTGGTCAAATATCATACACTGACGTTGGAGCCGCCCGCCGCAGCGGACAGCATGGTTTTTCGCCTGGAGAGCAGCGAACAGACCAGGGCGCAGTACCCCTTTGATTTCCTCTACCGCATTGCCTATACCCTCCATGGCCGGACGCTGACCGTCGCCGCCACGGTGGAGAATACCGGCGCTGACCGTATGTATTTTGGTCTGGGAGGTCATCCCGGCTTTCGCGTCCCGTTGGAGGAGGGGCTAACGTTTGAGGACTACTGCCTGGAATTCGACCGTCCGTCCCATCCCAGCCGGGTGGTTTTTAACGACGCCTGCTTCCTGACCGGGCAGGAGCAGCCCTATCTGCTGGAGGACGGCAGAAGGATATGGCTCCGCCACAACCTGTTTGACCGGGATGCGGTGATACTAAAGCACGCCCCGAAAGCCGTGACCCTAGCCAGCCCCAGGGGACGCCGCAGCGTGACGGTGCGTTACCCAGGCTTTATGCACATCGGCTTCTGGCATGCGCCAAAAACCGCCGCCCCCTATGTCTGCATAGAGCCATGGACGTCTCTCCCCTCCCGCAGCGGAATCATTGAGGATCTCTCCTGTCAGTCAGACCTGATCGGTCTTGACGGCGGCGCGGTTTACACAAACGCCTGGACGGTGGAGATAACCTGAGCAGCCCGTTATTTTTTGTGACACACATTCGCGCCTGTAGGAGCGGCGAGGATTGCTATGAGCGGAATGACTGATATTCGGCGGATTTTATTGTTTTGAGCTCTTTTCCTTTTTCTTCAGTTGTGATACAATGAACACATTATGAATAGTAACGATTATAATTCCAATAATTACCGCTCCAGCGGCAACAGTTACGATACCCGTTCGCCGGGACCAGGCCCGCACACGCCGCCGCCAAACCGCCAGAATGACGACGTCATAGATATTCTGGCCTGGGTCATCGACGTGGGGCTGATCTTCGCTTGCTTTCCTATTGGTCTGCTTCTGACCATCTGCAAGGCCGTCGGGGCGGACATCACCGGGGGCATCCTGCGAAGCATTACAGGCCAGGGAAAATCCGCCAGGTCAAATCAACAGCCCCAAAACGCGCACTATGTCCAGGCAGAACAGCCCCGGCAGAACGCTCAGTCTGCCAAAACATCGTCCCAGTCCAAACCGGAAACGGACGGGATCCGCCATGCGGACGCGGGCGGCAGGCCCAAGCGCGTGTTTGGCTGGATACTGGCCGGGCTGGGTGTTGTGTGCCTGCTGGACGCCTACACCACATGGGGCATTTTAAGCTCCATCGCCGTCATATTGGGCGGCGGGGCGCTGCTGTTTTCCGCCCATGCGGGTCGGAAGAAGGAGGCCCAGTTCCGCCAGGCCCAGGCTGTCACAGGTCAGCGGGGTATCGTCCGCATCACGGACGTCATCAGCACCCTCGGCCTCAAGGACGTAGAGGGAGAAAAGCTTCTGTCGGAAATGATAGACCGGGGGTTTTTCGGCCCCCAGGCCTATATCGACCATCAGCGGGGCCTGCTGGTCATCCGGCCTGAGGATATGCGAGACGTGTACCGTCAGGAGGACGAGGCCAAATCCGCCAAAGAGGAGAAGGCCCGGCAAGCCAGCCAGACCGAATATGAGCAATACGTAGAGCGGCTGCGCCATGCAGACGTGGAGATTGAGGACGAGGTCATGAGCGAGAAGATCCGCCGTATGCAGGCGCTGACCGAATCCATCTTCGCAGAGGTGGAGGCCCACCCGGAGAAGAAACCGCAGATCGAGCGCTTCATGAACTATTACCTCCCCACCACCCTGAAGTTGCTGGACTCCTACGCCCGCATAGAGGCCCAGGGCGTGACCGGGGAAAACATGGCGAAGGCCAAATCGGACATCGAAGGCATTGCGGACACCCTGGTGGCCGGCTACGAAAAGCAGCTCGACAAGCTGTATCGGGCGGAGGCCATGGATATTGCAGGAGACGTGAGCGTCATTGAAAATATGCTGCGCCGGGACGGGCTGTCCGGCGACGGTGATTTTGGTCAGACGATGGGAGGACATTGAGCATGATGGAAGGATATTACGAAAAGCTGCTCCGCTGCCGGGATAAGGCGGCAGACCTGTCCGGGGGCTTCCAGCCCCGGCTGGCGCTGATTCTTGGCTCCGGCCTTGCCCCGCTGGCGGAGACCATGGACGTACGGGCGGCGGTGGACTATAAAGACCTGCCGGGCTTTCCCGTGTCCACGGTGCCGGGCCACCAGGGGCGGTACCTGTTCGGCTATATTGGCGGCGTGCCGGTAGTGTGTATGCAGGGACGGGTTCACTATTACGAGGGCTTCGACATCCACGACGTTGTCCTCCCCACCCGTGTTATGGGCCTTTTGGGGGCCAAAACCCTGTTTCTCACCAACGCCGCGGGCGGCCTTGACCCGGAGATGGAGACACCCTCTCTCATGGTCATCACCGACCACATTATGATAAACTATCCGAACCCCCTGATCGGGCCGAATCTGGACGAGCTCGGCCCTCGGTTCCCGGACATGAGCGCGGTATACGACCCCACTCTCCGGCAAACCCTGCACGACACGGCGGACAGCCTGAGCATCCCCCTGACGGACGGGATATATGTCCAGCTCACCGGCCCCAGCTTTGAGACTCCCACGGAGGTACGTCTGCTGGGACGAATGGGCGGCAGCGCCGTGGGAATGTCCACCGCCTGCGAGGCGGTGGCCGCGCGGCATATGGGTCTGCGGGTGTGCGGCGTGTCCTGCATCACCAACAAGGGTGCGGGCATTGCCCAGCACGCGCTGACCCACGAGGAGGTCGTAGAGGCCGGAAACCTGATGGGCGAGCGGTTCTCTGCCCTGGTGCGGGCCGCCATCCCCGCCATGGATAAAATACCGCTATGACAGAGCGCGTACAAAACGTTTCCCTGGCAGACGGCGCGGTGCGTATCATCGACCAGACAAGGCTTCCGAGAGAGCTTGTATACCTTGACCTGCGGACGCGGGAGGAGCTGTATGAAGCCATCCACTCCCTGCGGGTGCGGGGCGCTCCGGCCATCGGCATATTCGCGGCCTACGCCGTGTATGTGCTGACCACGGAATATGACCCGGCGGACTTTTTCCCGGCGCTGGACAGGGACTGCGATTATCTCATTTCCAGCCGCCCCACGGCGGTGAATCTGGCCCGCCAGGTGGAGCGCATGCGCGCCCTTGCCCACGCCATGAAGGGCCAGCCGCAGGAGACCATTCTTTCCGCCCTGCGGGCGGAGGCCGTCGCCATCCACCAGGAGGACATCGCCATGTGCCGGGCCATCGCGGAGGCGGGGCTGGGCCTGCTCCATCCGGGGGATACCGTGCTGACCCACTGCAACGCCGGGCCGCTGGCCACCTCGGAATACGGCACGGGCCTGGGGCCGCTGATGCTGGCGGCGGAGCGGGGGCTGGACATAAAAGCCTATGTGGACGAGACCCGCCCCCTGCTGCAAGGGGCGCGGCTGACCGCCTGGGAGCTTCAAAACGCGGGGATCGACTGCACCCTCATCTGCGACAACATGGCCGCCCTAGCCATGCAGCAGGGAAAGATACAGGCCGTGCTGGCCGGGTGCGACCGCATGGCCGCCAACGGGGACGCCGCCAACAAAATCGGCACTATGGGCGCGGCCATCCTCGCGAAGCACTTCGGCGTCCCGGTGTATATCCTTCTCCCCTCCTCCACCATCGACCTGTCCTGCGCCACCGGCGCAGACATTCCCATCGAATACCGCGACGGGGAGGAGATACGGGCCAAATGGTACGCGCAGCCCATGGCCCCGGCGGGCGTGAAATGCTGGAATCCCGCTTTCGATGTGACAGACCACACGCTCATCACCGCCATTGTGACGGAAAAGGGCGTGCTTTACCCGCCCTATGAAGGGCAGCTTGCCGCCCTGTTCGGCAATAAGGAGGAAACCTGATGATTCGCTTTTACAATGGCCGTGTGCTGGAGGGCAGCACAATAACGGAAAACGAGGTCTGGGTGGAGGGAGACCACATCTCCTATGTCGGCCCCGCCAAAGCGGACGCCCCCGCCTTCGACCGGCAGATAGACCTGAAGGGCGACCTGCTGATGCCCAGCTTTAAAAACGCCCACACCCACTCTGGCATGACCTTTCTCCGCTCTCTGGCGGACGATTTGCCCCTGCAGGAGTGGCTGACCCAGCAGATATTCCCCCAGGAGGCCAAGCTGAACGCGGAGCGCCTGGGCGCGTTTACAAAGGTGGCCATGCTGGAATACCTGGCAAACGGCATCACCGCCTGCTTCGATATGTATTACTATACGGACGAATTTACCCGCATCGCCGCCGACTGGGGCTTCCGAGTGGTGCTGTGCGAATCCCTGTCCGCCGGGGACAACTGGGAGCGGGTCTATACAAACTACGAAAAATACAACCACATGAGTCCGCTGATAAGCTATCAGCTCGGCTTCCACGCGGAATACACCGGCAGCCTGGATATGTTCAAATTCATCTCCCAGGCCGCCCACGACCTGAAAGCCCCCGTATGGTGCCACAACTCCGAGACCGCCTCCGAGGTGCAGGGCTGCGTCCAGCGGTACGGCGTCACACCCACTGAGCTGTTTGAAAGCTGCGGCCTTTACGACTACGGCGGCGGCGGCTTCCACTGCGTATGGATGACGGACGACGACCTGGACATCTTCGCCCGGCGGGGGCTGTATGCCGTGCTGAACCCCTGCTCCAACGGGAAGCTGGCAAGCGGCGTGGCCCCCCTCCGCCGAATGGTGGACAAGGGCGTGAAGCTCGCCATCGGCACGGACGGCCCCGCCTCCAACAATGCCCTGGATTTCTTCCGGGAGATGTATCTCGTGAACATCCTGGCAAAGCTGGAGGAGAAGGACGCCGCCGCAGGCGACCCGGCGCTCATATTGGACGCCGCCACCGCAGGCGGCGCGCGGGCTATGGGCCTGTATAACTGCGACAGCATTGCCGCAGGCCGTCAGGCGGACATGATTGTTATCGACCTGCACCGGCCCAATATGCAGCCGGTGAACAACATCCTCAAAAACCTTATCTATTCCGGCAACCCTTCCAACGTCCGCATGACCATGGTGGCAGGCAAGGTGCTGTACCAGGACGGCGAGTTCTTCGTCGGCGAGGAGCCAGAGAAAATCTACGCCGAGGCCCAGCGCCTGACCAGGGAGCTTCTGGCCGAATAGAATAACCGTGTGATAGGGTTGATATAATTACGCAGAGCAATCAGTTGTTTCAGCAACTGATTGCTCTGCTTGCTTATCGGATTCATCTGTGCAGACGCGTCCTTTATAGAATAAGAGAACATCTAAAAGTCAAAGCGAGGAAATCTCTTAGATTCCCTCGTTTATTTTAAGTTTACAGGGGTGGGATATAATAACGTTATATATCGCTGAACGCGATGGTCAGACTGTCTATGCCAAGAACCACGAGATAGAAAGCCATCACAAAGCCCACGGTGTTCACGGACAGAACGGGGTTAAAGAGCATGATGAAGCCCAGCGCCAGACCGATAACGTTCAGAACCATGGTCAGGTAATAATTGGCCGTGCCGGTTCGGAAGCGGATAACGTCCAGGTGGGACAGCTTGGAGATGCAGTGGGCAATAAACCACAGGGGAAACATAATGGAAATCAGCATCGTTCCCGCGCCGGGGTGCAGCACCAGCAAAACACCGGCCAGAAGCTGCAATATGCCTGTCACCAGCGACACGGCGGGGCCGAAGCCGGTGCGCCGCTCCATTTTAATGTAAAAGGCAATGTCCGACACGCCGGTGACGACAGCGATAATGCCGTACAGCACCACCGCGCCGGTGATGGTCTTGTTGGGGCGGAACAGGGTAACAGGCCCAGCGCGATCAGCACTATGCCTACAATCAGCTCAAGCCAGCCAAGGCCGGATCTTCTTCTCATTTCGTATTCCTCCTGATAAACGCCAAACAGCCGCCGACAGGGGCTGCGGCCTTTTTTATATATCATAGCAATTCCCGTGGGAAAGAGAAACTGTCAAAGCCGAACATGTGTATGGACAAACGGAAGCAAACGAAAAAAATTTTTAACGGCGATTTTATTTTGTCTATACAGGCAGCGAAATGTGAAAATGGTCGCTCTCGTTAGTCTTTGGTATATTGGTACAACATAGGAAAAAGATTAAAAAAGCGGGATGGCAGTCTGGGCGGAAACGATGAGCGGGAGCAGACCCTGAACCAGCTTCTGACGGAAATGGACGGTTTTGAAGACAACAGCGGCGTCATCATCCTGGCCGCCACCAACCGGCCTGAATCCCTTGACCCAGCGCTGACCCGTCCGGGACGGTTCGACCGGCGGGTGCCGGTGGAGCTGCCCGATTTGCAGGGCCGGGAGGACATTCTGAAGGTTCATGCAAAGAAGATAAAGCTGGCGGAGGATGTGGATTTCTCCAAAATCGCCCGCATGGCTTCCGGCGCATCCGGGGCGGAGCTTGCAAATATCGTCAATGAAGCGGCGCTGCGTGCCGTGCGGGATGAACGGCGCTTTGTCACCCAGGCGGACATGGAGGAGAGCATCGAGGTGGTCATTGCCGGGTACCAGAAGAAAAACGCCATCCTGACCGACCAGGAAAAGCATATTGTGGCCTATCACGAGATCGGCCACGCCTTGGTGGCGGCCATGCAGACCAATTCCGCCCCGGTGCAGAAAATCACCATTGTGCCTCGTACCTCCGGCGCGCTGGGCTATACCATGCAGGTGGAAGAGGGCAACCACTACCTGATGAACAAGGCGGAGATCGAAAACAAGATCTGCACGCTCACCGGGGGCCGGGCCGCGGAGGAGGTAGCCTTCGGCTCTGTTACCACCGGGGCATCCAACGACATCGAGCAGGCCACCAAGCTGTCCCGCGCCATGATAACCCGTTACGGCATGAGCGAGGACTTCGACATGGTGGCCATGGAGACTGTTACAAATCAATACCTGGGCGGAGACACCTCCCTGGCCTGTTCCGCCGAAACCCAGGCAGAAATAGACCGACAGGTGGTGGCTCTGGTGAAAAAACAGCACCAGAAGGCTGTTTCTATCCTGAGCGAGAATCGCGCCAAGCTGGACGAGCTATCCGCTTATCTCTACCAGAAGGAGACCATCACCGGCGAAGAGTTTATGTCAATTCTGAACCGCCAGCCTCCCGCTCTTGAAACGGAATAAAATCGCAAAAAATCCAAGCGCCCCGAAGTCACACGACTCCGGGGCGTCGTTTTATGGCCAATCACTTGGCGGCCTGTTCCTTGCGCTGAAGGGTCAGGTTATCCGCAATCATGGCGATAAATTCGCTGTTAGTGGGTTTTCCTTTAATATTTGAAACAGTATAGCCGAAGAATTTTTGCAGCGTCTCGATGTCGCCTCGATCCCAGGCAACTTCTATGGCATGACGAATGGCCCGCTCCACCCGGCTGGGCGTTGTGCCAAACTTCTTCGCCACAGCGGGATAGAGAACCTTGGTGACAGCGTTAATAGAATCCATATCGTTCACGGTCAGAATAATGGCCTCCCGCAGATATTGATACCCCTTGATATGGGCGGGGACGCCGATTTCATGGATAATTTCCGTCACCACGGATTCCAGACTGGGCGTCTTAGGCCCGACAGACGGCATGGCGATGCCGACGCTGACAGGCACAGCAGCCTGACTGCACTGAGCCGCCGTCTGACGGATGCAGGTAATCAGCGCCTGAATATCGCAGGGCTTCGGGATGAAGTAGTGGACGCCAAGCCCCGCACAGGCGGCAATCACCCGGTCATTATAAAAGCTGGAAAGAACGATAGAGGCAGGCGCATCCTCCTGCTGAGAAAGGGCCGTCAGCAGTCCCAGCCCGTCCAGTCTAGGCAGCACCAGTTCCGTCACCAGTATATCCGGGTGCCTGGTCTCGATCATGTGCAGGGCTTCCACGCCATCCTCCACAGAGCCAACAAGCTCCATATCATCTTCAGCGGCAATGACATCTTGCAGCATAGTTCGAAAATCTTCGCCGGAATCGGCAAGCAGGATTCGTATTGTGGTTTCCATAATTTCTCCTCCGTGATTATATATCAGGTCGGCGCCTCCGCATGTTCACGCAACCCCTTGAACATCAGCTTTTACACTGTACCACATCTAATCGTTCATTGCAACAAAAAACGGTGAAAACGGAACATTTTTTTGTTGACATAAATATATTTTCTTCGACAAATTACGACACGGAAGAGGTTGGAACTCCCCTAAAACAAGGAAAACGCAATAAAGAACGTTTCTCGTTTTTATCAGCATTTATTCTGCGCCTCTCGATTTCTTCTCCTTTCTCTGTTCAAATGCTGTTCAAAATAACCCTTGTTCAAAAACTCCGCCAGGGCATACTGTTCCAAAACGGGAACGGAGCAGGAATACATACCCGCCTGACGGACGTACACCGGCAGCAGCGCGGGAGGCAGAATCATATATCCCATGCGCATGGAAGGGGCCAGACTTTTGGAAAATGTATTCAAATAGATGACCGAACCGCTCTTGTCCATGGAATATAGGGATTCCAGCGGCTTCCCAGGCATGAAAAACTCGCTGTCAAAGTCATCCTCTACAATGTACCGTCCTGGTTGAGCGGCCCACTGCAGGTATTCATATCGCTTGGCAGCGGGAGCTGTAACGCCGGAGGGATAGCTATGAAAGGGCGTAACGTGAAGCACCTGGGCCTTCGACATGGTCAGAGCCGCGCTGACGATCCCCTCCGCCCCCATAGGAAGCAGCTCCACCTGCGCGCCCGCTCCCTGATAGACAGCCTGTATCTGGCCGTATGACGGAGACTCAATGCCGTATATTCTGTCATTTCCAAGCATACGAACCACCGTCTCATATAACTGCTCGGAGCCGGAGCCGACAATGATTTGCTCCGGCTGGGCGTACATTCCTCGGTAACGGAGAAGATAGGTAGCAATGGCGTTGCGCAGCACGGCGCAGCCCTGGTTGGGCGAACGGCTGACCAGACGCTGACCGTGTTCGCTCATCACGTGGCGCAGCGTTTTGAACCAAAGGGAATAGGGAAAGTGAGAATTTTCCGGGATGGGAGACTCCTCCGGCAGCAGGCGAAGCGGATCCCGCCGTTCGTCCAGAGATGAGGCCATGACCTGAAGCTGACACACATAATAGCCGCTGCGTTCCCGCGCATAGATATATCCCTCATCTATCAACTGCCGATAAGCGTACTCCACCGTAACGGTACTGACGCCAAGGTGGGCGGCCAGCGCCCGCTTGGAGGGCAGCTTGTCCCCTGGCTGCACCACGCCGGAGACGATGTCCTCCTTGATATGCTGATACAGGGCATAATACTTCCGCTCCCCCGCCAGGTTTTGTAAATCATATGTAAGCATCTGGTATGGTTTAAAACTCCTTTTCTGGTTATTTAAATGAGTCCAAAAACATTATACTATATAAGAAAAGCTTCGGTAAAGGAAAACTTATTATGGAAAACGCAAGGCACAGCACCAAATATAACGCTCTTTGGCTGACCTCCGCTGCCGTGTTTATGGCGATGAACGTGGCCGTCAGCTCCTTCGGCATCCCCGTTCCGGGAGGTCATTTTTACCTGTGCGACGTAATCATCTGCACGGCGGCCATTCTGTTGGATCCACTGGCAGCCTTTATGGTGGGCGGCGTCGGTTCCTTTTTGGGCGACCTGTTTTTTTATCCCGCGCCCATGTTCGTGTCCCTTGCGACGCACGGCTTGCAGGCGGTCGTTATTTCTCTCTGCTCCCACAGGCTGTTCCGGCATAAGCCCATTTGGGGCGCGGTCGTGGGCGTTCTTCTGGGAAGCGTAATCATGGTCGTGGGCTACACGCTGGGCCGTACATTTGTGTACAGCACCTGGGAATATGCAGTCATCAAGCTGCCGTATGAAATACTCCAGGCAGGCGTCGGCGCGGTGGCCGGCGTGCTGCTGACCTATAAGTGCGGACTGAAAAAACTCTTTGAAGCAAAAATTCTGAAAAAACACACTGCGTGACGCTGCGGACAATATCCAAGGCCCAGCTAAAAAAGTTGTCGGCTTTTTTAGCCGGGCCTTGCTAAATGCAGATACATGGTGTAAAATGCTAAAGTGTTTATTATTTTATTATGCCCGTGAAAAGCGGGCCAGAGGGAGAGTATAACCATGACAAACAAATATTTGCAGTCCGTTATGGACGGACTGCGGCAGCGCAATGCCCACGAGCCGGAATTTTTGCAGGCCGTGGAGGAGGTTTTGGAGTCTCTGGAACCAGTTATCGAGGCCGACCCCCGCTATGAGCAGCAGAACATCGTGGGCCGTCTGGTGGAGCCGGAGCGGGTCATTATTTTCCGGGTGCCATGGGTGGACGACCAGGGTGTAATTCAGGTCAATCGGGGATACAGAGTGCAGTATAATTCCGCCATTGGCCCCTATAAGGGCGGCCTGCGGTTCCACCCGTCGGTGAATCTGTCCGTAGTGAAGTTCCTGGGCTTTGAGCAGATATTCAAAAATGCTCTGACCACCCTGCCTATGGGCGGCGGCAAGGGCGGCTCCGACTTTGACCCCAAGGGCAAGAGCGACGCAGAGGTCATGCGTTTCTGCCAGAGCTTCATGAACGAGCTGTATCGCCACATTGGCGCGGATACAGACATACCCGCCGGAGATATTGGCGTGGGTGCCCGCGAGGTGGGCTATCTGTTCGGCCAGTATAAAAAGCTGCGCAATGAGTGGACGGGCGTTTTCACCGGCAAGAGCATCTCCTATGGCGGCTCTCTGGCCCGCACCCAGGCCACCGGCTTTGGCCTGTGCTATTTTGCCGATGCACAGCTCCGCGATAACGGTCAGTCCTTCCAGGGCAAGCGGGTCATCGTCTCCGGCTCCGGCAACGTGGCCACCTATGCGAACCAGAAAGCCACTGAGCTTGGAGCCAAGGTCATCGCTATGTATGACTCCAACGGCTACATTGTGGATGAAAACGGCATCGACTATAAGGTCATCCAGCAGATCAAGGAGGTCAAACGGGCTCGCATTAAGACCTACCTGGACTATGTCCCCACAGCGAAATATGTGGAGGGCTGCTCCGGCATTTGGACGGTTCCCTGTGACATTGCCCTGCCCTGCGCTACGCAGCTTGAGATAGATGAGGCCGCCGCCAAGTCGCTAGTAGCAAACGGCTGTATCGGCGTGTTCGAAGGAGCGAATATGCCATGCACCCCGGAGGCCATTGCGGTCATCAAGGAAGCCGGTCTGCTTTACAGCCCGTCCAAGGCGTCCAACGCCGGCGGCGTTGCCGTGTCCGGCCTGGAGATGAGCCAGAACTCCGAGCGTCTGTCCTGGACATTCGAAGAGGTTGACAGCAAGCTAAAGAACATCATGGAGGGCATTTACGCCGCCTGCGCTCAGGCTGCCGAGCAGTACGGCAAGAAGGGCGACATTCAGGCCGGTGCCAACATTGCCGGCTTCCTGAAGGTAGCCGATGCAATGCTCTGGCAGGGTGTTTGCTGAAAATCATCATCGGCAAATTATACCGAATTCCCCCCCGCACCTGGCACCTGTACATTTAAAAAACCAGCCGCCTCAAAAAGGTGGCTGGTTTTTTTCAGTCCTTACAGAGAAATAAACATTGAAACGGAACGGCAGTATTAAATCATCAGCATTGCTCTTGCCTGCTCCGTCAGCTCCTGGCGCTGGTCGGGATGGGCGATAGCGATAAGCTGTCTGACCCGCTCGGACACGGTGCAGCCCTTCAGCCGGGCCACGCCGTATTCTGTGACGATATAATCCACATAGTTCCGGGGAATGGTAACAATGGCCCCCGGCGTTAGCTGGCTCTTGATTTTATAATCCCCCCGCTTTGTCTTGGACTGGAAGGCCAGGATATTCTTCCCGTGCTTGGCTCGGAAGGTACCGTAGGCGAAGCAGAAGGCCCCGCCCGCCCCGGCGATCTGCCGCCAGCCAACGGATTCCGAGGCCACCTGGCCGGTCAGGTCGATTTCAACGCAGGTGTTGATGGCGGTCATGTGATCATGCTGGGCTACAATGAAGGGATCTACGATCTCTGGCGCGGCCCGCAGGACGATGTTTTTGTTCCGGGACACAAAGTCATATAGCTCCGCTTCCCCCTCCACAAAGGCGCAGGGGTGGATTCCCTTGTCCACAGTCTTTCTCTCGCCGTTGACAGCGCCGCACTGTATCAGCTCCATCAGGGCTGTAGTAAACATCTCCGTGTGGATGCCCAGGTCATGCTTATCCTTCAGAAACATGCCCACGGCGTTGGGGATGCCGCCGATGCCAAGCTGAATCGTATCCCCATCCTCCACCAGAGAGGCCACGGTCTCCCCTATGGCCTTTTCCACCTCCGTTGATTCCATGGTGGGGTTTATCAGCTCCGGCTGGTCATAGCGGATGACCGCCGCTACATCGCTCACATGGATACGCAGAGAGCCGTTCATCCGGTGGAAGTTTTTGTTTACCTCCACGATGATCGTGCCGCCCTCATCGATGGCGTGCTGCATGGTGACGCCGTCCGCCACATGGTTCATGGGCAGGTAGAAATAGCCGTTCTCGTCCATTTCCGTCACGCCGGTGACGTATACGTTCGCAGGATGCCCGGCTACGGCGATATAGTAATAATTCATCAGGTCGGTAGGGACGAACTCCACCAGATCCAGAGGCTGGGATTTTTTGGAAAACAGCGGACCGTAGAAATAGGCGTACATCTCTATATGCCCCTTCATGGCCGGGTCTGACATAAAGGGATACTCTCCGCTGCGGCCCTTCCACACCCGGACGTTCTCCACACGGGGGGCGATCTCATGGAGATGGGACAAAAACCCTGCTGGTTCGGAGTAATTGTTGGTGGTGAAGATCACGTCACCGCTTTTTACCAGCTCCAGGGCCTCCGGGATGGTGCGCTGCTTGTCTGCGTACATTTTTTGGTAGTCTGTCATTGCCTGTACCTCCCTGCTTACCGTGCGGCCTTGACGGCGCTGAACTGCTCAATCATCTGGGGAACGATGCTGAACAAATCCCCCACGATGCCGTAATCGGCCACCTCAAAAATGGGGGCGTCCGGGTTCTTGTTCACCGCGATGATACAGCCGGAGTCCTGCATACCGGCCTTGTGCTGGATAGCGCCGGATATGCCCAGGGCGATATAGATCTTCGGGTGAACGGTTTTGCCTGTCTGGCCCACCTGATGGTCGCTGGACAGCCAGCCGGAGTCGATGGCGACGCGGCTGCCGCCCAGCACGCCGCCCAGGGTGTCCGCCAGCGCCTGCCCCAGGGCGATGCCCTTTTCCACATCGGCGTTAATGCCGCCGCCCACAGATACCACTACGTCGGCCCCCAGCAAATCCACAATTTCGCGGGTGGCCTTCACCACCTCCAGCACGCGGGTTTTGATGTCCGTCTCCTGGAGGGAGAAGGGGGGATGCTCTATTTTCACGGCGGCGGCCCTGGCCGGGTCGTAGGCGGCGCGGGTCATAACGCCGGGCCGCACGGTGGCCATGGCCGGGCGGAACCGGGGGCATACGATGGTTGCCATCAAATGCCCGCCAAAGGCGGGTCGGGTCATTTTCAAATCCGTTCCAAACCGCTTCCGCAGGCTGTCCTCGCCGATCTGCTTGTCGTCCAGGGTAGAGTTTTTCCGCAGAAATTCCAGATAGGTACCCATATCCACATCCAGGTGGGTGCAGTCGGCGCACAGGCCGGTGTTCAGCCTCGCCGCGATCCGGGGGGCCAGATCCCGGCCAATGTTGGTGGCGCCGAACAGCACCGCCTCCGGCTTGTAGTCCGCCACCAGGTCGCACACCACCTTCGCGTGGGCCTCGGTAACATAGTCATACAGCAGGGGGGAATCGCAAATCAGCACCTTGTCCGCGCCGTAGCCGCCCAGCTCCGCCGCCAGGCCGTCTATATCCTGCCCCAGAAGAACGCCGCACAGCTCGGTGTTCAGCTCGTTTGCCAGCCTGCGGCCCTCGCTGATAAGCTCCAGGCTCGTACTCATCAACTCGCCCCGACGCTGTTCACAGTAGACCCATACGCCGTGGAAATCCTCGGTTGTAGTGTTGTGAAAATTTGTCTGTTTCATTGTGCTTTCCTCCTCACAGTACGTGCTTTTCCGTCAGCCGGGACACAAGGTCGGAGACCACGGCGGTGTCGTCCGCCCCCTCCAGCATAACGCCCGCGCCCTTGGGCGGCGGGGTGAAGGATTTCGCAATGTTGGTGGGCGAACCCTTCAGGCCGATGGTGGACACGTCGATCAGCGGCTCGTCCTTCAAATCGTCGTAGGTCAAAACGGTGATGGGCTTGGCAAAGCAGTCGTAAATGCCGCTGATGGTCATATACCGCGGTTCGTTCAGCTCCTTGATGCAGGTGATAAGGCATGGCGTGTCCGCCTCGATGGTCATGTAGCCGTCCTCCAGCATACGCTGCACCCGCACAGTGCCGTTTTCATAGGTCATGGCCCCGGCGTAGGTGATTTGCGGCAGATCCAGCTTTTCCGCGATTTGCGGGCCGACCTGGGCGGTGTCCCCGTCAATGGCCTGGCGTCCGCAGATGACGATGTCGTCCTGGTCGATGCCGATGTGGTGCAGCGCGGCGGCGATGACCTGGCTTGTGGCAAAGGTGTCCGACCCGCCGAAGGCCCGGTCGCTGAGAAGATACGCCTCGTCCGCGCCCATGGCCAGAAGCTCCCGCAGCATACTCTCCGCCGCCATTGGCCCCATTGTCACCAGAATGACCTTGCAGCCGTGGGCGTCCTTCAGCTTCAGGGCCGCCTCCACGGCGTTTTTATCGTCAGGGTTGGTTATGACCGGCATGGAGGCCCGGTTCAGGGTTCCGTCCTCGTTTACGGCCACCTTGCCGGAGGTGTCCGGCACCTGCTTTACACAGACAAGAATTTTCATGCTACGCTCTCCTTCCTCACTTCATCAGGGCGCTGGAAATCACCATGAGCTGTACCTCGCTGGTACCCTCGTACACCGGCATAACCCGCAGATCCCGGTAGAACCGCTCGATGGCGAAGCCCTCCATATAGCCGTACCCGCCGTGTATTTGCAGGCATTTGTAGGCCACCTCGTTGGCGGTCTCGCTCATATAATACTTGGCCAGAGAGGCTTGCAGCAGGGCGTCCTGCCCGCTGTCCTGCATTTGGGCCGCGCTGTACACAAGCTGGCGGCCCGCCTCGATTTTTGCCGCCATCTCGGCGATAACAAAGCGGGTGTTCTGGAACTTGCCGATGGGCTTTCCAAACTGGGTGCGCTCTCCGGCGTATTTAATGGCCTCATCCAGGCAGCCCTGGGCGCCGCCCAGGGACTGGGACGCCACGTTTATCCGCCCGGCGCTCAGGCCGCTGCCCGCCACCTTCCAGCCGCCGCCCACGGTTCCCAGCACGTTCTCCTTCGGGACGCGCACGTCCTCAAAAATCAAATCGCAGGTGCCGGAGGCGTGCAGACCCAGCTTCTTCTCCCGCTTGCCGCGGGAAAAGCCGGGCCAGGCCGCCTCCACGATGAAGGCCGTCAGCGCGGGCTTACGCCCTTCTATAGGGGTTTTGGCGAAAACCACCGCCCAATCGCAGGTCGGCCCCAGTGTGATGAAGGTCTTCCGGCCATTGAGAATAAAATCGTCTCCATCCGGCCTTGCGGTGGTAGAGATGGAGTTGGTGTCCGACCCGGCTCCAGGTTCCGTCAGGGCAAAGGCACAGCGCTTTTTCCCCTCCGCCACCGGGCGCAGATATTTCTGCTTCTGCTCCTCTGTACCGCATTTCAATATAGGCATACCCGACAGGGAGTTGGCCATCAGCATGGACGCCGCGCTCACGCTGGTGCGGCAAATCTGCTCCATCATAACAATAGAGGAGAAAAAATCTCCCCCTTGGCCGCCGTACTCCCTGGGAATACAGCATCCAGTGAACCCATAACGGGCCAGCTTTTCCCAAACCTCGTCGGGAAATTCCCCCGCCTCCTCAGCCTCATCGATCGCCGGAGCGATCTCGTTCACCGCGAACTCATGGGCTAGCTGCTGGATCATTAAGTGTTCTCTGTCAAGCATACAGTATCATCCTCCTGCATGATTTTGTTGTTTTTCGCCTGTATTTTACTACTCGCGAGGGTTCCTGTCAATATTATAACGTTACTTTATTATCTAAGTATTGCGCATTTACCTGTTTTTTCCCAAAAACAACAGCCTCTCGTAGCTTGCGTCCGTAGCCGCAAATTATGAGAGGCCGTTTATATTAGGTATTATGAATAAACCTGATTTTAGAAATATCTTTGGGAATGTCGCGTTACAGTGTTTTTTCCAGGCACATCAGTTGAATATCCTCCAATCCGTTGAAGGTACAGGGAATAACAGAACCCTCCCGGAATCCCAAATGCTTATATAGAGCGCGGGCCGCCGTATTGCGTACGTTGGTGTCCATGCGCAGATAGGGACAGTCCCTTTCCATGGCATATTGCTCATAAAAACGGACGAAAGAGGAGCCATAGCCCCGCCCCTTTGCCGCCGGGGAGACCACCAACGTGTGCAGCACCATCACCCGCTCCGGCGGCGCATCCGCCTGCCAACTTGCCTGGGCATAGGCCGGATCCTGCACCTGGTTGATGCGGGCGGCGGCCACAATACGGCCCTCCGACTCCCAGACGAACATCTCCCCTGCCTGAACAGCGTCCTCCGCCGTCCGGCTTGTGGGATAAATGCCCCGTATCCAGCCGGTGGTAGTCCGGCCCGCCTCCTCCTCGGTGTGTATCTCGTCGTATATCCGGGCGATTCCCGCCACATCTTCTGTCGTTGCCCTGCGAATCACTGCCTGTCCTCCATGTCCCTGATCAGTCTGTCGGCCAGGCCCTTTATATCTCGCAAGGGCAGCACCGGGACGTCTGTAACAATCGGCTCGTCGCTCATAACAAGAATGTACTCCCCCTTCACCGGGGGCAGGCCCTTACCCCGAACGACGCCGATTTTGGGAAAAGGCCCTGCCTTGCCCCCCTCGGTCAAAACCAGGTCTACATCCTGGATGCGAGCCACCGTCTCCTCCAGCGTCAGGGGGTGGTTTTCCAAAATGGCGGCGTGGGTCTCGCTGACGATGGCGGTCACGTCCGCTCCCGCCTGAGTCATACGCCAAGTATCCTTGCCGGGAATGTCCATATCGAACTCGTGGCCCTCATGCTTTACCACGGCCACGGTCAGGCCCCGCTTTTTCAGCTCTGGAACCAGCTTTTCCAGAATGGTGGTCTTGCCGCTGTCCGACCAGCCCACCAGGGAATAGACCGGGCGGCTCACCGCGGGTCTGTGGCGCAATCCCGGCCTTTGCCCCGCAGCATTTCCAGCCCATGCTCCAGGGCGGGCAGCACCGGCTCCAGATTCTCCCGAATGGCGCGGGGACTGCCGGGCAGGTTCACGATCAGCGTCCGACCCCGAATCCCCGCCTGGGCACGGCTGAGCATAGCGCGGGGGGTGATTTTCAGCCCTTCATAGCGCATGGCCTCCGGGATGCCGGGACACAGCTTGTCACAGACGGCGACGGTAGCCTCCGGGGTCACGTCTCTGGGGGCGAAGCCGGTGCCGCCGGTGGTCAGGCACAGGGCCGCGTCCTTCTCGTCTGCACACAGGCACAGGGCCGCCTGTATCGCCTCCGGCTCGTCCGGCACGATAGCGGTATACACCACCTGATACCCGGCCTCCTCTAAAAGCTGGCACACCAGCGGCCCGCCGGTGTCCTCCCGCTGGCCCTGGGAGCCTTTATCGCTGACGGTGATGACCGCCGCTGTATATTCCATGGTTACGTTCCTCCTGCTTGCTTTATTCAGATACGATCTCTATCTCGTCCCCCGCCCGCACGACGCCGCCGGTCAGGACGCGGACGAAAATACCCTCTCTCGGCATAACGCAGTCCCCGGTAATCTTGCGGATGGCGCAGCCCTGGTGACATTCCTTGCCAATCTGCGTGACCTCCGTCAGCGCTGGGCCGATTTGAAGCCTGGTGCCGACCGGCAGGGCGTAAAGGCAGATGCCCTCCGTCAGAATGTTTTCCGCAAACGCACCGTGGGGCAGATCGGGGAATTTCTCCCGCATTTTGTCCACGCTCTCCGTCCCCAGAAGGCTTATCTGCCGATGCCACGGCCCGGCGTGGGCGTCTCCCACGATGCCGTGATTTTCCCGCAGCTCCGCCGAGGGTACTTCAAACTTAGGCGTTCCCTTCTCTGTGCTGATGCAAACGGCCACTACCTTAGCCACGATGATTCTCCTCCCACCGATAAAGCCCGGATTTACCCCCGGATTTTTCCACAAGATGTATATTTTCTATCACAATATCCCGCTGGACAGCCTTGCACATATCATAAATCGTCAGCGCCGCCACAGAGGCCGCCGTCAATGCCTCCATCTCCACCCCGGTCTGGCCCGTGCAGCGTGCGGCGACGGTGATGGCGATAGTGCATTGCGCCTCGTCCATCTCAAAGGCCACGTCCACCCCGGTCAAGGGGATGGGGTGACACATGGGAATAACGTCCGGCGTCCGCTTGGCGGCCATAATCCCGGCCACCTGAGCCACCGCCAGCACGTCTCCCTTTTTCATGCCTCCGGCCTGTATCAGCTCGAAGGTGTGCCGATTCACCCGCACAGTGGCAGCGGCCACGGCCTGGCGAATGGTAGCGGGCTTTTCCCCCACGTCCACCATCCGCGCCCGGCCCTGGCCGTTAAAATGAGTCAGTTCCCCGTTTTCCATAGCTTTAGCCTCCTATGGCGTTCATATTTCGCATGCTGTCGCTGCCTGCTTCCAGGTGATGGCGCTGGGGCTTTGCCAGGATACCTGCCCCAATCGCCGCCTCCAGTGCCTCCCCGTGAAGCCCCCGAAGGGGCAGCTCCGTCGCAGAGTGAAGGCAGGGCTTCAGCTTGCCGTCCGCTGTGATACGGATACGGTTGCAGGCGGGGCAGAAATGGTCGCTGACAGGCCGGATAAGGCCCACCGTTCCCGCTGCGCCGGGCAGGCGATACAGCCGGGCCACCCCGTCCCCGCCCACAGGCGTCAACTCCGGCACGGCCCGCAGCACTGCGTCCGCCGGGATAAAGCGGCTTTTGTCCCAATCCCGGCAGGGGCCGATGGGCATAAGCTCGATAAACCGCACGCTGACAGGCTCCCGCTCCGTCATGGCCACAAAATCCGGGATCTCGTCGTCGTTTACCCCGCCCATCAAAACGCAGTTCAGCTTTGGCGCGGGGAAACCGGCGGCGCGGGCCGCCTCCAGCCCCGCCAGGGCTTTTTCCAAAGAGCCGACGCGGGTTATCTCGCAGTATCTCTCCGGCCTCAGGGTATCCAGGCTGATGTTCAGGCGGCACACTCCCGCCTTGTGCAACGCCCCCGCCAGCTCCGGCAGACGCAGGCCGTTGGTGGTGACGCAAAGCTCCTCCACCCCGCCGATGGCCCCAATGCGGCGGCAGATGTCCACAATGCCGGGCCTTACAAGGGGTTCGCCCCCTGTGACCCGCACCTTACGCACCCCCAGCTTCACGGCGGCGCGGACGATTTCCTCTATCTCCTCATGGGATAATATGTCCCTGTGGTCGCGCTTTTCCACGCCCTCCGGCCCCATGCAGTACTGACAGCGCAGGTTGCACAAATCTGTTACAGACAGGCGAAGATATTCAATTTTCCGCCCAAAGCCGTCCGTCATACCCGAAACACCTGTATCGTGTCGTTTTCATTCAAAGGGCCGCTGCCCGCCGGAATCTGCCCCACGGCGTCGCACCCCAGCAGCGAGGACAAAATTCCGTTGCCGTCGCCCTCATGGTGTACAAAATACACCATTCCGTCCCGAAATACAAGATGCCCCCGTAAAAATCTTGGCATTTTTGATTTTTTCCGGAAGGACTTTCCCATTCTAGCGGTGAAAGGCTCCGGGATAAAGCCGTTCTGGCCGCACAGCCTCCGCACATAGGGCAGACCCACGCTGAACAGCGCCAGCACCGCCGCGCCGGGGTTCCCGGAAAGGCTCAGAAGCACCTTCCCGTCCCGCACCGCCGCGAGGCATGATCCGCCGGGCTTCTGGGCAATTTTCCAAAAGAGAAGCTCCGCCCCCACGGCCTCCGCCGCCCGCTTGGCCCAGTCGTAGTCCCCTACAGAGGCCCCGCCGGTGGTGATGACCATATTGCTGGCAGACAATGCCCCGTCCAGCTTTTCCGCGATGGCGTCCAGCTCGTCCGGCACCGCGCCGCCGTCCACGGCATTTGCCCCCGCCTGACGCAGATAGGCGCAGACGGTGGTGGTGTTAGTGTTATATATCTTCCCCGGCTGCCACGGCTCCCCCGGCTGCAAAAGCTCGCTGCCGGTGCTGAGAACCGTCACCGTGGGCGGAACGCAGACACATACCTCCTGCATCCCCTGGCCCGCCAGCAATCCCGCCAGGGCGGGGGTCAGAATATCTCCCTTCCGGCCCAGGATGTCGCCCGCGTTCACATCTTCCCCCGCCCGGACTACGTCCGCGCCGGACTTGCAGGGGTCAAAAATCTTCACCTGGCTGCTGGTAAACTCGGTCAGCTCGTATTTTATGGTGGTGTCCGCCCCCTTCGGCATGGGGCCGCCGGTGAGTATTTTCGCCGCCTGACCGGGGCCTACCGGCTTTGTGGGGACGGTTCCGGCGGGGATCTCCTCCGTGATGGAAAGGATCACCGGCATCTCTCTGCTGGCCGTGACCGTGTCCTCCGCCCGCAGGGCATAGCCATCCACCGGGCTGCGGTCAAAGGGCGGCACGGCAAGCCGCGCCGTCATGTTCTCCCCCAAAGGCCGCCCCAGGGCCTGCCACAGAGATACCGTTTCCGTTTTTACCGTCACCGGGAGGGCCAGGAGCATGTCTCTGGCTTCCTCCGCCTGGATTCGTTCCATATCAGTCTGTCTCCCTCAAAAACATAATATCTGCCGGTTCCATGCTGACCATCAGCGTTTCAGGGTCGCCCAGGGCCGCCCACCGCTGATGGCTGACCTCCATTCTCAAAAGGCTCCAATCGGAGTCTCCGCCCGGCGTTTTCAGCATGACCACCGTGGAAAACAGGTCGTGAATCACCCGCTCGACCTGGCACTCTATCTGATTCGGCCCCGGCTGGGGCCGAATGAAGTGCGCCCGAATCCCGGCGCAGTTGGCGCTCTCCGGGATGTCCACGCCCTCCAAGTCTATCCCCCAGTCTAACGCTTTTGCATGGGTCTTGTCCAGTCTTTTTATTCTCGTGAAATTTTTGCACCCGGAAAGCAGGCAGGCGGAAAGGGTCTCCGGGGCGTGGAACAGCTCGTCCGCGGACTGCATGGCCTCGCTTTTCCCGTTGGAGAGAACGCACACGCTTCGGCAAAGGTGAAACACCTCATCCCGGCTGTGGGACACGAACAGGGTCGGGCCGTCGAAGCCCTTCAGCGTGTCCGCAAGCTCCATCTCCACCTGCCATTTCAGATAATCGTCCAAAGCAGAAAAGGGTTCGTCCAGCAGCAGAACCTCCGGCTTGCTTATGAGAATTCGCGCCAGGGCTGTCCGCTGCTGTTGTCCGCCGGAGAGCTGGGCGGGGAACTTTTTCTCCAGCCCCTCCAGCCGCATGGCGGCAATGCTTTCCGCCACGGCGGCGGCCCGCTGCCCCTTAGGCATAGCGTGGGCGCCGACAGCAATGTTTTTCTCCACCGTCATATTGGGAAACAGTGCGTACTGCTGAAACAGATACCCCACCCGCCGCTTCTGGGGGGACAGGTTGATTTTCTTCTCTGAATCAAACAGCGTGCGGCCATTTAATATGATGCGTCCCTCGTCCGGCTTCTCAATCCCGGCGATACATTTCAGCGTCATGCTCTTGCCGCAGCCGGAGGCCCCCAGCAGACCTGTCACCTCGTCCTCCGCCTGAAAATCCACGTCCAGCATGAATTTCCCAAGCTGCTTTTTGATCTGCACGGTCAGGCTCACTTACGCCGCCCCCTTCCTGCGCTTAGAGGTCTTTTTCGGGTTCCGTTCCAGCAGGTTCACCGCCAGCAGCACCACGGCGGAGATGGCTATGTTAATAAGCGTCCAGCGCAGGGCCATGGCGTCGTTGTCCGTGCGCCAATACTGATACACCGTGGTGGCAATGGTGGCCGTCCGCCCCGGCGTGTACCCGGCAATCATGCTGGTGGCGCCGTATTCCCCCAAGGCCCGCGCAAAGGCCAGCACTGTACCGGCCACGATGCCCTGTCGGCAGGCGGGCATTTGGATATGCCAGAACACATAGCTGTTGGACAGACCCAACGTCCGCCCGGCGTAGGCCAAGTCCTTGTCGAACGCCTCAAAGGCTCCCCGCACCGTGCGGTACATCAGGGGGAAGCCCACCACCACCGTGGCAAAGATGGCCGACCACCAGGTCATAACCAGCTTAATGCCAAAGGTATTCAGAAAAAACGCGCCGATGGGACGCTTCGGCCCCAGCAGCAAAATCAGCAGATAGCCCACCACCGTAGGGGGCAGCACCATGGGCAGCGTCAGCACCACGTCCAAAATACCCTTTAACACCCTGGGCAGCTTGGCAATCCAATGGGCCGCCAAAATCCCCAAAAAGAAGATGACAACCGTGGCAATAGCGGCAATGCGCAGGCTGTTCCATAGAGGAAACCAGTCCATTTTGTCCTCCTTTTAAAACCGATTCGGCCCGCCGCCCAAAAATCAGGCGGCGGGCTTATTTATGGGTTTATTTCTCTGCGCCCATACTCAATCAGGCAAGGGGCGTGAAGCCAACAGATTCCAGAATGGCAGAGGCCTCGTCGCTGGTGCAGAACTCCAGGAACGCCTCGGCCAGCTCCTGGTTAGAGGTGATGTTCAGCACGGCGGCGGGATAGATGACCTGGCCGCACATCTCAGCGGTGGCGGAATCCACCACGGTCAGACCGGCGGAATAGGCGTCCGTGGCGTAGATAATGCCGCAGTCCACAGTGGCCTCAGAGACCTGGGTGGTGACTTCCTTCACGTTGGAGCCATAGGTGATGCACCCGTTGCTGGCAAGCTCCTCCTCATCCAGTCCGTAATACTCAAGAATAAGCTGGGTGTACTGGCCCACAGGCACATCCTCGTTGCCCATAGCCAGGAACACATCCCCGGCGGCCAGCAGCTCGGCAAGCTGGTCGAAGCTCTCGATCCCGGCGGGGTTGCCCTCAGGAACCGCCAGCGTGACCTTGTTCTCCAGAATGTCGAAGCGGGTCTCGGAGATGACGAAATCCAGGCCGTCGGTGTTCACGCTCTCGTCAGCGGTGATGTCAAGCTGATCCATCTGCTTCTGACCGGCGGAAATGAACACGTCGCAGTCGGCGCCCTCCTCGATCTGAGTCTTCAGGGTGCCGGAGGAATCGAAGTTGAAAACAATCTCCACGTCAGGGTTCGCTTCCATGAACAGGTCGCCGATCTCCGTCAGGGTCTCGGTCATAGAGGCGGCGGCAAAGACGATCAGCTCGCCGGAATAGGCGCTCTCAGCGGCCTCAGCAGCTTCGGCGGCGGCTTCCTCTTCGGCAACGGCCTCCTCGGCGGCAATTAACGTCTCCAGGGTGTCCTGGACGGATTCCAGGCTGTCCGCGATCCCGTCAAGCTGCTCCGTATAGTCGGTAGAGCTGCACCCGGCCAGGGCAAAGACCATAACCAGCGCCAGGAGTATCGCAAGAATCTTTTTCATGTTGTTTCTCCTTACATATTATTTTTTTACAAAATGCGGCGCGGTCAAGCCGAGCCCGCCTTTGCACAACAAAAACGGCCCGTCTTGAGTCGGAAAACGGGCCGTCCTTCCTCTGTGCAAGCGCGGTACGCGGAGGACTGTTTTGTTCCTTCTCAAATACGGAGGGGCATCGCCGTTTCCGGCGGTACCTGGGAACCCTTACATTCGGGATTCCGGCCCGGCATCCATGGGCTTTCGCCTGTAGGTCATCGGGCTTGGGAACTATAAAATTGATAAACAATAAACGGTTTGACTATGATTACATAATAAACTTCTATTAGTTAATCTACATAACCTATGAATTCTATTATAACCTTTTCATCTCTGATGTCAAGTCCAAACCTGAAATTTTATGAAAAACGGTTGCAAAACCTTGCGAGCCGTGGTAAAATAATTCCATTCCATGAGGGAGTAGCCGACATATTATGAATATGTGGTACTATCGACATACTGGTGAAGTGATGCGCACCCGGTAGTGCCTGTTAAAACGGCGAGACTCAAGAACAGCAGAGGAAAGCTGTCCTTGGGTCTTTTTCTATTTCTAAACAAGGCTCCCTCTGGATAAGATTACAAAGGGAGAATGTCACAATGGGATTTTGGGAAGTTTTTTTGGTAGGCGTTGGTCTGTCCATGGACGCCTTCGCGGTGTCCATCTGCAAGGGACTGTCCCTGGAGAAGATCGGCGGCAAGCATATGTGCATTGCCGGGGCCTGGTTCGGAGGTTTTCAGTTTCTCATGCCAGTGCTGGGCTACCTTCTGGGCAGTCTGTTTGCGGGTGCTATCACCGCCTACGATCATTGGATTGCCTTTATCCTGCTGGCCTTCATCGGCGGCAGAACGATACAGGAATCACTGGACAAAACCGAGGAGCATATGGACGGGGCCATGGACGCAAAGACCATGCTCCTGCTGGCTATAGCTACCAGCATTGACGCTTTGGCAGTGGGCGTTACCTTCGCCTTCATGGAGGTGGCGGTAATTCCCGCCTCTCTTCTCATCGGCGTCACCACCTTCGTTTTCTCCGCCGTGGGCGTGAAAATCGGCAGCATCTTCGGCGCAAGGTACCAGAAAAAGGCCGAGCTGTTCGGCGGCATTGTTCTTGTGCTGATTGGGCTGAAAATTCTCCTGGAGGGCGTTGGGATTTTGTGAAAAATCCTTTGGAATTTCAAGTTGTCAAGTGGGGCAAACAAGAGTATAATTA
Organism: Oscillospiraceae bacterium; assembly: GCA_021205095.1. Lineage (GTDB taxonomy): Bacteria > Bacillota > Clostridia > Oscillospirales > Oscillospiraceae > CAJOIG01. The sequence continues at coordinate 53,003 of JAJPYE010000043.1, forward strand.
ATAAAATAGCAGTCACCGCATCCGCGCCCTTCGGCGCGGGGATTTGAAACCAACAGAGGAGAAGGACAGCCATGGACGAGAACGCGAAAAATTTTATTCTGGATTTTGTGGCGGAGGACATTGCCCCCGGCGGGCGGTTTGAGGGCCAGCAGGTACACACCCGGTTCCCCCCGGAGCCGAACGGCTATCTGCACATCGGCCACTGCAAGGCGCTGTGCATCGACTTCGGCACGGCGGAACGGTTTGGAGGCATCACCAACCTGCGGATGGACGACACCAACCCCGCCAAGGAGGACACGGAATATGTGGACGCCATCCAGGAGGACATCCACTGGCTTGGCTTCGACTGGGACGATCGCTTCTTCTATGGCAGCGATTATTTTGAGGAAACCTATCAGCTTGCCATCGGCCTGATCAAAAAGGGCCTGGCCTATGTATGCGAGCTGACGCCGGAGCAATTTCACGAATACCGGGGCGACGTGGGAACCCCTGCCCGCAGCCCCTGGCGGGACAGACCCATCGAGGAGAGCCTCGACCTGTTTCAGCGTATGCGGGCCGGGGAGTTCCCGGAGGGCAAATATACCCTTCGTGCCAAGATAGACCTGGCCTCCGGCAACTTCAATATGCGCGACCCGGTGCTTTACCGCATCCGCTATATCGAGCATCACCGCCAGGGAACCAAGTGGTGCGTATTCCCCATGTATGACTTCGCCCACCCCATTCAGGACGCCCTGGAGGGCATCACCCACTCCCTCTGCTCCCTGGAGTACGAGGATCACCGGCCCCTTTACGACTGGGTCATCGCCAACACGGACGTTCCTGCCAAGCCCCGGCAGATTGAGTTTTCCCGCCTGGGCCTGAACTACACCGTTATGAGCAAGCGCAAGCTCCGCCGTCTGGTGGAGGAGGGCTATGTCTCCGGCTGGGACGACCCCCGTATGCCGACCCTGTGCGGTCTGCGGCGTCGGGGCTATACCCCCACGTCCATCAAGACCTTCATCAACCGCATCGGCGTGTCGAAGGTGAACAGCACCGTGGAATACTCCTTCCTGGAGCATTGCCTGCGGGAGGAGCTGAATCTCTCCGCCCCCCGGCGCATGGCGGTGCTGCATCCCATCAAGCTGGTTGTGACAAATTACCCTGAAGGCCAGACCGAGACCTTCCAGGTGGAGAACAACAACCTGGACGAAAGCGCCGGAACCCGCCCCGTCACCTTCAGCCGGGAGCTGTGGATTGAGCAGGAGGACTTCATGGCGGAGCCTGTGAAGAAATACAACCGCCTCTACCCCGGCAACGAGGTGCGGCTCAAGGGCGCCTACATCGTTAAATGCACTGGCTGGGAGACCGACGAGGCCGGAAACGTCACCACCGTTCTGTGCGAATATGACCCCGCCACCCGCGGAGGCGACGCCCCGGATGGCCGCAAGGTGCGTGGTACCATCCACTGGGTAAACGCCGCCGATTGCGTGGACGCAGAGATTCGGCTGTACGACAACCTGTTCAGCGACCCGGAGCCGGACGCGGCGGAGGATTTCATCCAGTGCCTCTCCCCCGACTCCCTGGAAATCCTGACCGGCTGCAAGGCCGAGCGCGCCCTGGAAACCGCCCAGGCCCCGGAGAGCTTCCAGTTCCTCCGCACCGGCTATTTCGCCGTTGACAGCAAGGACTCCGCCCCCGGCCATCTGGTATTCAACCGGGCCGTCGCGCTGAAGGACGGGTTTAAGGCAAAGACGTAACATACTGGACGAAACTTCATATAAAACGCGAGGGAGCTGCATCGTCTTCGATGCAGCTCCCTCGGTTATCATGGCGTTTATCCCACACTTTGTGCGCCGCGATCGCAGCGGTTGCCCCAGGAGTCTATCATCTTGCCATCGCGATAGACGCAGATAATCTCGCAGTTATTGGAGCAGCGGCCACAGTTGGCCTCGCGGGTGTAGAATTCCATATCCTCCACGGCGAAGTCAAACTCCTGGCGTTTGGTGCTTCGCTTGGCCAATATAGCCGCGCCCAGCGCGCCCATAAGATGACCGTTTTCATCCACAATGACCTTGCAGTCCAGCGTCCTCTCAAAGGCCGCCACAACGCCCTGGTTTTTGCTGACGCCACCCTGGAACACCACAGGGGAGATGATTTTCTTGCCCTTGCCCACATTATTGAGATAGTTCGCCACCACCGCGTTGCAAACACCGGCAATAATGTCCTCTCTGGGGTGGCCCATCTGTATCTTATGCACCAGGTCAGATTCAGCAAACACCGTGCAGCGGGCGGCAATCTGGGTGGGATGCTTGGAGCGGAGAGCATATTCGCCTATCTCCTCCACTTCGATGCCCAGCCGCTTGGCCTGGCTGGAGAGGAAGGCCCCCGTTCCGGCGGCGCACAGGGTATTCATGGCATAGTCCACTGCCACGCCGTTTTCCACCAGGATGATCTTGGAGTCCTGGCCGCCCATTTCCAGGATCGTGCGCACATCGGGATAGAAGGTGGTTGTACCAACCGCATGGGCGGTGATCTCGTTTTTCACCATGGTAGCTCCAATGATGGTACCCACCAACTGCCTGGCGCTGCCGGTGGAGCCGGTAGCGACGATTTTATAGCGTTCCTTGTCGAAGCCCTCCTCCAGCAGGTGAAGAAGCTGCTTCACCGCGCCGATGGGGTCGCCCTGCGTCCAGATATACGCGCTGCTGATAATTTGGTTGTTATCGTCAATGATGGCTCCCTTGGTAGAGATAGAGCCAACGTCGATGCCTAAATATGCGTTTTCCATTTCAAACGACCTTCTTTCTCATCTGGATCATGTCATAAAACGCCTCCAGCCGGGTCATCAGCCCTACATCGCTGGTCTGGGAGTCAAATGTCAAAAACAGCACGGGGATTTTATAGTCCGCGCCGATATTTTGCAGCACCGGCATAATATCTATTTCCGGGGTGCAGTTGGCGGATTTTATATGTATCAGCCCGTCAAAGCCACGCTCCGCGTACTCCTTCGCGGCCCAGATATTCGCCGTAGAGGTGGGCCCCATTTGATAGGTACACAAATCCCGTATCTTTACGGCAAGGTTTTTTATCCCCTTATTGTGGAGAAACTGATTGGTGATGTTCATCCAGCGGTGAACCTCCACACCCATATCCGCCAGCTTCTGCTCTGTTTCCAGATTGGAAAAGGCGTCCATGCCGGTGTAAAACTCTCCAACGATGCCCACGCGCAGGGGACGCAAAGGTTTGTCCAGCGAAATACGCTGAAAATCCTCCTTCACCCGCCGGTATCCGGCGGTGATGTCCTCCCGGCTGGTGGCAGTATACATAGCGGTCAGAAACCGCTTATATGCCTTTTTATATTCGCCGGTGGCGTCGAAGCCGCAGCCCTTGTAATATTCTCCTGTCACCTCGTCTAAATATTCCACCATCTTGATGGCATCCAGCGCGGCACGGGTAAGCTTGGCCACATTGACCTTTGGGTTCAGCCGTCTGACAGGCTTCAGAAGATCCCGCAAGCGGCCAGTATTGTATTCCTCCAGGTTGATAAAATCAAAATCATATCCCAGATCCCGAAGGATCTGCTCCTGAAGCTCTCCATAATAGCCCAGGCGGCAAACGCCATAGGTCATAATGATGGTATCCGCCCCGGCTTCCAAAGCTTCTATCTCGCTGCCAAGGGTAGTTTTGAAGGGTGTGCATACAAAATCCGGACTGTATTTCGCCCCGATCTCTTCTGTCCGCTTGGTCAGAGCCGGTGGCATAATATAGCGGGCCTCTATGCCCTCCTCCACAATATATTTAAACGCGCAGTTGTATTCCGCATATCTGGTCAGGGTCACGTTTCGATTGGTTTCCATTAAAGCGTCCCCTCCTTAAATCGGATAATGTCCACAAAGCTCTCCAGCCGCGTCTCCACACCGGCGGTGCCGGATTGGCCGTCCAGCACCAGGTTCAGGACGGGAATCCCTTGCAGTTTCCGGGTCAGCAGCTCGTTCACCATTGCGTCCGGCCCGCAGGGGAAGGCGCTCATAAGGATAATGCCGTCCACCTTGTCCTTGTGCATAACAATACTGCCCAATATCTCCCGGCTCACCTCCCACCGGCAGGTGGGAGACATCTCCAGGCTGCGCTTCAGCGCATCGCCTTGATCCACCAAATCCGCCCGGATGGCGGTCACGCCGGATTTTTTGAGATAATCCGTCACCGTCCGGCCAATAAAGGCGTCCTCGATCAGATAGCTGTGACCGGCGATGAGTATCTTCGTTCCCTCCCGGCGGTAAAGCTGCTCGGTTTCGTTGACCGCCTGACGGCGCTTTTTCTGCTCCGCACGCTTCGCGCGCTTATAGGCGCGCTTCGCCTCCTTGTGGGAAAATCCCAGCCGGTAGCCCAGGTCAACAAAGGCGTCTTTTTCCTTCTCATCCTTCAGCTCGTCCACATTACAGGTCAGGAATTTTTGATTTGTCCCTCGGAATACATTACAGGTCTCGTCATACAGCGCGTCGAAGCGGACGCACATATTCCGGTGGCGACCATAGCTGCTGATGCGGGGAATGAAGATATAGTCACACCGGCCAACGAGAGAGTTCACATGGCCGTAAAAGATTTTTGCGGAAAGACACGTCTCGTCCACCACCAGGGAGGAGCCGGTTTCCATGATTGCCCTATCTGTGGGCGCGCTGATTACAGTTTCCACGCCCAGCTCCTTGAAAAAGCCCTTCCACAGCGTTTCATATCGGAAATACAGCAGCGCACGGGGGATGCCGATGGTGATGGCCGGTGTGCCGGTACCCTTTTTTCTGGCTCGTTTTTCGGCCTTCCTGGCCCGTTTGGCTATCCTTCTGGCCTTTTTCGATTCCTTTTTCGTCTGCTTATCCACTCGTTTGACGGCCTTTTTGTCCATCTTATCCTGCTTTGCCAAAAAATATTGCCCCCCTCCGGGAATTTCTTTAACTGACTAAAATAATATCTTAATCCCTTAAAGCAAGGTTGTCAAGCAATTACTTTTTCCCTCGCGCCTCCAGCGCCTTGGCGCGGCGCTGCTCCACCTCCAGAGGCTTGGGCTGAATATCCCCGGAGCGCGTCAGGGCAAACTTGGTCAGCACCGGCCCAAACAGCTCGTAGACCAGCACGCCGAACAGCACGATGTTGCGGATAAGGGCGCCCTCCGCGCCCCAGGAGGCCACCTCCACGCTCATGCCCAAGGCGACCCCGGCCTGAGGAAACAGCGTGATACCCAGCCACTTGCGAACCTTTGGCTCACAGCCGGTAATCGTTGTGCCCAGATATGCGCCCAGGTATTTGCCTACGCAGCGGAATATGATATAGAGAAGCCCGATTCCCACCACCGCCGCGCTTTTGAACACGCTCAGTTCCAGGGACGCGCCGCTGATAACAAAGAACATGGCAAACAGTGGACTCGTCCACTTATCCGCCTTATCCATCATCTCGTCCGCCAGCGGGCAGCGGTTGCAGAACACCGCCCCCAGCGCCATGCAAACCAGAAGACTTGAAAACTCAAAGTGAACGGTTCCAATGTCAAATTCCAGTTGGGCCAGGGCGACGGTCAGCATGACGAAGCCCACAATCAGGGCCATGCGGTTGCGGTTGGAGTGAAACATCTTCTCTAGCTGGGTCAGCACCTCACCCAGTCCGCCGCCAATGAGAAGGCTCAGCACGATCTCCAGCAGCGGCTCCACGGCGATGGATACCACGTCAATGGTGCCGTTGGACATGGCCTGCGCTATGCCGAAGGAGACGGCAAATATAGTCAGTCCCACCGCATCGTCCAGCGCCACCACCGGCAGTAAAACATCCGTCACCGCGCCCTTGGCCTTATACTGCCGCACCACCATCAGCGTGGCCGCAGGAGCCGTGGCTGCGGCGATAGCACCCATGGTAATGGCGCCGGCAGCGGTCAGCGTTCCCTTTAAAAATATCTGCGCGATCAGAAGAACAATGTCCACCACAACAGCGGCAACAACACCCTCCAGTATACCGATAATGAATATCCTCCGCCCGGTCGTTTTCAGGTCGGACAGCTTAAACTCACTGCCGATAGTGAAAGCGATAAACCCCAGGGCCAGGGTGGAAATGAAATCCAGGGCGCTGACCTGCTCCATGGTATTGAAGCCCAGGCCGGATATTCCCAGCGCTCCCAGGCAATACGGCCCCACTAACACGCCGGCCACCAGATAGGCGGTAACATCCGGAAGCTGGAACCGGCTGGCCACACGGGTCATCAAAAGTCCTGCGATCAGCGCAATGGCCGCAGGCAAAAACAGATTCATAACAGATTTTTCTCTCCTTATGAGCATAATAAACGCGGCAAGGCGCACCACATATAGTAACAGCCTTGCCGCCAAATTACAAGCGTTTTCCGCTGAACACACTGCAACAAAAAACGCATGAACGTTTCACCGATTATATGTACACCTTTTCCACATAGGGGCTGGTGAAGGCCCTCATAACCGCGGCGTAATTCAATCGGAAGGTCAGAATATCGCCCACGGCGTATTCCGGGGCGTCCGTCAGGTCTACCAGGGTGTAATCGCTGCTGCCGCCCAGAACCCGGATGCGCTCGTCCTGAGGCATAAGGCCCTCCAGCTCCATGTCCTGTCTGCCGCAGGCCAGAATCCCCCGGCGCATGGGGCCAAGATCCGGCCACTGGCGCACAATGCCGAAGGCGTCGCCGCCGGTGGGGCCGATGGGCTTGGAGGGCTTGTCCTTCACCTCTACCAGCTGGGCGGACAGGACGATCGGGTCGTTATAGAAGCCCTCCACGTCCACTCCCAGGCCGGGGTCATGGCCAGTGAGCCACAGCTCTCCGATGCGGCACTGGTTGAGGCCCGCCGGCACAGTATGCGCCAGCAGATGATGTATCATAGAGGAACTCCCGCCGCTGACCACCGGGGCCCCTATGCCATAGCGGGTGCGCAGGTCGTTTGCAATATCCACCAGACCGCCCATATTCTCCTGACAGGGAAGCACCCCGCCGAAGCAGCCAAGATTCATACCAACGCCTAAAAGCTCCAGCATGGGCTGGGCCAGAACCGCCTCCGCCGTGGCGTAAATATCCGCCTTGTTTTCAAAATAGCACCCCTCCCGCAAATCGCCCAGATCACAGGAAAGAATGACGCTGTGCCGTTTTCCCAGCCGGGACGCGGCCTCCCCTAGGAGCTTTATAGTCTTCACCTCCGACTGAAGACTGACCTCCGACCAGCGAACGGTGTCCTCCACCTCCCAGGGCTGGGAGACGCGGATGAGAAAGCGGGGCTTTTTCGTTTTCAAGATCCGCAGATTGTCAATGCGGGCATCCGCCAGCCAGTCGCTGCTGCTTGCCTCCAGCATTTCGCTGATTTCCGGCACGGCGCAAAAGCATTTCGTCACCGCCGCCAGGGCGATTCCCTGGCTGTGACACAGCTCGGCACAGTATTCCACATTCTCCCGAAGCGCGTTTATGTTTACGGTGATACGAGGATAGCCCATATGTTACCTCCTAAATTCAGGGCTTCTCCACCCTTTTATGGTTCTGTCTCTGCCTCAGCGGCACAACTGTCTGTCCATACGCAGTCCATATACCGCAGATAGATGGGATTTAACGGAAGCCGCGCCAGGTCGCCCACCCGGCAGTCGATGCCTGTCACATCCAGCGCCACCGCCTCTGTATACACAACACCCAGCACAGGAACGGTCTGTCCGTTCACGCTGGCGCATAGGCTGGCGCTGCGCCGGACAAGTCGCCGGGCCTGTCCCGCCAGCGCCCGGAGACCGCTGACAAAATCCTTTTTCCCGCTGCCTGCTTCCAGGCTGAGGCCGTGCAGCGTCCCGACGCAGACGGTGGCGATCCGCATATCCTGCTTCGCAGTGAAGCGGGCGGCATAGCCCACCGTGGCCCCGGCAGGCAGGGTTCTCAGCTCGTCAATCGACGCCTCGCACACGCCCACAGTTTTCAGCCCGAAGCGTTCCCCGTGGAGAATACGTCCCAGCATGGCGGAGCCGACCCGCACCGCATCCAGACGGGTTTCCGGGAAGTAAAACAGCGCCGCAGAGCTGGCACAATGTCTTATGCCCACGTCATACCCCGCCCGCTCCAGCGTCTGAACGGTCTTCTGGAACAGATAAAACTGCCGCATGGTCAACCGACGGTTCGCGCCGAAGGCAAAATGAGTATATATGCCGGTGAAGCGTATATCCGGAAATTGGTCGTATATCCGGAAAATCTGCTCCGACTCCCCGGCGACGAAGCCAAACCGGCCCAGGCCCGTGTCTACCTGAATGTGGGCCTGGGGGAAGACATGGAGCCGCCTCGCCGCCTGGGTCAGCGCCTGGGCGTCCTCTGTGCTGCCGACAGAGAGGGTGACAGGCAGGGTCAGGAGCGCTTCCAACTCCTCCGGCTCCGTCACTGGACGCATCATCAGTACCTCTGTCACAGGAACGCCATATTCGCAAATCCTTTTCGCGTCCGAAGGCTCTGTCACGGCAAAGTGATCTATGCCCTGGGCGGAAAAAGTCCGAACCATGGCCTCCAGTCCCAGTCCATAGCCGTTCGCCTTCACAGTTCCATAGAGTAGCGCCGATCCCGCCGCCTTTTGCACAAGTCGGATATTTTCCTCCATCAAATCCTTTTGGACGATGTATCTTCTCATTTTTTCAGGTGTCCTTTCCTACAACATACCTACAGCATACTCCATAGAAATATAATTGTAGCATCATAGTTGCATCAAAACTGCATCACTTGTTTTAAGATTTTCACAAAAAACACAAACAAATCTATAAATTCGCCGCCTGCTCTTTTTAGACGCATTGGGGGCAGATTTCGTTTCAAAACAACGCAAATTTTGACAGAAGGAAAGCCTTACATCTCTATTAAATTGTTATAATTATAAATTGAACCGAAGATTGGCCCACGTCAAAAACACCGGCACAGTGAAGCTGCCGCCGGACTGGGTATACCCGGCCATGTCCGAGGTCAGCTCCACCTCCAGCGAGGCCTCATATGCGTTCATTTCATTTTCCTGGAAGTAGTATTCCTCCAAGCCCACCGCAGACGCCATATAAAACGCCACCTCCGTAGCGTAATAGACCTCATAGGGTTCATCGCTGGCCACAGCTACCGCGTAATCCCCCGGCGACTCAGTGACTGCCTCATCATAGTCCGTCCAATAGATGTTCAGACCCACCACGGTCTCGGAAAGGTCGCTCACAAGCGCTGTCACCGTCACAGGACGCATCACCTCATAGCCGTTGAGGAACTCCAGAGGATTCAAGGCGTAGCCGCCCAGCGCTACCTCCCAGAGAATCGCGCTTTGTCCATCCTGCCCCACATACAGCCAGGGAACAGGCTCATTCTCTTGAAGCGTCTCGTTCCACAAAATCGAATCGTCCAGCAACCGGGCATATATGCCATCCACTGTGTCTTCCGCCGCTATTACTGCGTCCTCTGCCGTTAGCTGCCGTCCCTGCTCCAGAGCAACGCGGGACTCGTATGCCTGGGAGAGATATAACAGCTCCTCCACGGACAGGTCGGACAAGAGGCTCAGATCTACCGTCTCCACCTCCACCGTCTGAACCGTGGATTCCAGCCGCTCATCCTGCACCTGCAAAACGAATCCCGGCAGGAGCAAGCTCAGGCTTACCGTCAGCAGCGCCCCGCATATCCAGGCGGCTGTTTTTCCGTTCATACCCGGCCTCCGTTCAAATCCACCGTGACGACGGTACCCTTCCCCTCCTTACTGCGAAAGGACATGGTTCCCCCGTGCAGCGCGGCAATCTCCTGACACAGCGCCAGTCCCAGGCCCACGCCGCCCTGTGCGCGGCTGCGGGATTTGTCCACCCGGTAAAAAGCCTCGGTAATGCGGGACAGCTCCGCCTCCGCCATCCCCCGGCCATTGTCTATCACCTGGATGCGGCAGCCGTCCTCTGTCATTTCCGAAGTAACATAAATGTTCCCAGGCCCGTCCATGGCCTTTCGGGCGTTGTCGACCAGATTAATGACCAAGGATTTTACCAGATCCGCCTCCAAAAGGCACCGACCTTCCTGACAGCGGCATTGCAGCGTTATGTCCTGCTGGGTCATAGAGGGCCGCAGCATATGGACAAGTCCTTTTATCACCGCCGCGGGCGATCCCTCCGCCAGGGAGAAGTCCCGCTTTTTCAGCACCAGCAGATCCAGCAGCTTAAAGGACAGGCTCTCCAGCCGCCGCCCCTCGGAAAAGATATAGTTAGCCGCCTGCTGCTGTTCCTCCGGGGACAGGCTCTGGCTCCGAATCAGGTCGGCGTAGCCAATGATCGAGGTCATGGGCGTTTTCAGCTCGTGGGCGAAGCTGCCCATGAACTCCTCCTGACGACGCATGGCGTCCTGGAGCTGGGCAATATTCCCCTCCACCTGGTCGGTCATGTAGTTGAAGTCCTCCGCAAGCTGCTGAAACTCGTCCCCGGAATGGATGTCCGCCCGGCTGGCATAATTGCCCCCGGCGATTTGCCGGGTCACGCGGGACAGCTTATACAGGGGCCGGGTCAGATAGGTAGCCATAGCCCAGCTCATTACCGCGCCCACCAGCACCACGGCCAGGAGTAGCCGGTAATAGATGGCAAGCTGACTGTCCCGCAGCTCGTACAGGTCGGACACGTCATAGACGGCGTCCAGATACAGGTACTCGCCATTCACCTGCAGCGTGCCGGAAACCTGGAGCTGACTGACACTCTCCTGGCGGTACAGGCGGACATAGCACCGTCCCTCCTCCCAGGAGGCGCTATCCGCAGTCTCAAAGGGCAGGGAGCCGCTGCGATACAGCACCCCGGAATCGCTGGAAAGGCGCAGGGCGCTCCACTGGGTATCGCTTTGGTCGTCCAGCTGGCGGAGCGTGGAGCCAAGGTCGGAAAGCTCGCTTTGCAGGGAAATGCTGTTTGCCAGCACCATGGTGTTTTCTATCATGCGATAGCTCTTTATGGCTGTGTCCCGCTGGTTTTCCAGGCTCTGCCGGAAGGAAACAGAAATGAGGATGCTTCCCCCCGCGCCGAACGTCAGCGCCAGCAGCATCACAATACACAGCATCATCCGCAGCCGGAATTTCATATTATGCCTCTAAGCGGTAGCCAACCTTTGGTATGGCTACCAGCCTGTCCTCCCAGCCCACCTTTCGGCGCAGGCGCTGGACGTGCAAGTCCACCGTCCGGCTGCCGCTGACATATTCGCCGCCCCACACCCGCTCATAGATGGTCTCCCGGTACAGAGCGGTGTTGGGGTTCCGGGCGAAAAGAAGCAGCAGCTCATATTCCTTGTTGGTCAGGGCGATCTCCTGCCCGCCCCGGTGAACGGTCATGGAGCGGGTGTCAATGGTCAGGCCGCCTATCTCCAAAATGTCATCCATCTTGTTGTAGCGGCGCAGAACCACCTCCACCCGTGCCAGCAGCTCCAGCACCTCGAAGGGTTTGACAATATAGTCCTCCGCCCCCATTTTCAGGCCCTTCACCCGATCGTCCACAGCATTTTTCGCCGTCAGAAAGATAACCGGCATTTCCATGGGGCGGATATAGTCCATCAGGGCAAAGCCGTCTACGCCGGGGAGCATAACGTCCAGCAAAATCAGGTCGAAGCGCTCCTGTTCCAATATATCTGCGGCAGAAAGACCGTCATATACGCAGGTACATTCATACCCCGCCCGCTGCAGGCTCATCCGTATTAAATCGGATATGGGCCGTTCGTCCTCTACCACCAGGATGCGGATCATCTGCGTCCCTCCTCTCTCCGGCTTACGACTTACCGCTTTCGGTTACAGCTTCTGGGCAAACTCCCACAGGGCGGATATATCCGCACTTTCCACCATTCCCTTGTCGCAGGCGGCGGCCAGGCTGGGATTCAGGGGCAGGCAGGCTACGTTTTCAACGCCGAACCGGGCCGCGTCCTCCTGGATATGGCTCTCTCCGAAGATGGGCAGCTTCTGGCCGCAGCAGGGACACTCGTACCAGCTCATGTTCTCCACCAGGCCCACCACAGGTACGTTCATCATCTTCGCCATGTTCACAGCCTTTTCCACGATCATGGATACCAGATCCTGCGGCGTTGTGACAACCACCGCCCCATCCACCGGCAGGGACTGGAACACGGTCAGAGGTACGTCTCCCGTTCCGGGAGGCATATCCACGAACATATAGTCCACATCGCCCCACACCACGTCCGTCCAGAACTGCTTCACGGTTCCGGCAAGAATCGGCCCGCGCCAAATCACCGGGTCAGTCTCGTTCTGCAAAAGCAGGTTGATGCTCATGATCTTAATGCCGCCTGCACTCTCCAGGGCCACAATACCGGCCTCGTCTCCCACGGGGCGCTCATGCAGACCAAAGGCCATGGGGATAGAGGGGCCGGTGACATCCGCGTCCAAAATAGCGACGCGCTTGCCGCTTTTCGCTGCGGCCAGGGCCAGCAGAGACGTGACCATGGATTTTCCCACGCCGCCCTTGCCGCTCATAACGGCGATAACCTTGCCCACATAGGACTTTCCGTTCAGCTCCTCCAAAAAGGACGCCGGATCCGGCTGCCGCTGGTCGCACTCTTCCGTGCAGCCATCGCAGCACTCGTTGTATTCACATTCCTGGCTCATATTCATTCTCCTAAAGAACAAAATTTGGTAAATACCACCTATCGCCCCAGTATTATACTGGGGCGATATTAGTATATCCGTCCAGGTTCTCTTTGTCAACGTTGAAGATTTCTTTTCTATGTGATTGCAAGCGGATTTATTTCTCCAGGCGTTTTCCCTTTCTTTCTCCCACAACACTGGCAAGCCAGTGCAGAACTCGCTGCTTCCGGCGCTGACGACGGGGTTCCTCCGGCGGCGGAACATCCAGAGGATTCTGCATAAAGCGGAGCTGGCAGCGGCGGGGCGGCTGACTGGTCTTGACATGGTGATAGTCACCGGCGCTGTCCATGACGCGGGCCTTTTCATTGTCGGCCATCAGCTCATCCATAATCGTAAACAGCTTCCGCCGTGTGGTCTCATCCTCCACCGGGCAGGCGATTTCCACCCGCCGCTCCGTGTTCCGGGTCATAAAATCCGCCGAGGAGATGTACAGGGCGGCGGTGCTTCGATCCCAGCCGAAGCAATAGATGCGGCTGTGTTCCAGATACCGGCCCACGATAGAAAATACGGTAATGTTCTCCGTCAGTCCCGGCACGCCGGGGCGAAGACAGCATATGCCCCGTATGTTCATAACGATCTTCACCCCTGCCTGGGAAGCGGCGGCCAGCTTGTCGATAAGCTTGCGGTCTGTCAGGGAATTGAGCTTTAAGAAGATATAACCCTCGCTGCCCTTGGCCATCTCCCCGTCAATCAGCGCCATGACCCGATCCCGGAGCTGGAAAGGAGAGGCCAACAGCTTTTGATAGCGGCCCTTTAGATTCACCGTGGCGATATTCTGAAACAGAGCGGCCCCATCCGCGCCGATGACCGGGTCGGCAGTGATAAGAGACAGGTCGGTATAGAGCTTCGCGGTTTTTTCATTATAGTTTCCCGTCCCCACCTGGGTGATATATTGAAGCTGCCCCCGCTCTTTGCGGGTTATCTGGCAGATTTTGGAGTGTACCTTAATCCCTTCAGAGCCGTACAGCACGGTGCAGCCCGCCTCCTCCATCCGCTCGGCCCACTGGATATTATTCTGCTCATCGAACCTGGCCCGCAGCTCCATAACCACGGTGACATCCTTGCCGTCCTCAGCCGCAGCGCAAAGATATTCCACCAGCTTGGTCTTTGAAGCCAGGCGGTAGATGGTAATTTTAATCGAGCGGACGCAGGGATCGCCCGCCGCCTCCCGGACAAGCTGCAAAAACGGCTCCATGCTGTCATAGGGGTAAAACAGCAGCACGTCCCGCTTCAAAATCTGGGGAATGAGCCGCTCGTTCTGCCGCAGAGACGCAGGCCATCTGGGCGTGTAAGGCGGCTCGCAGAGGGCCGCGGCGCTCTCCGGCGGCAGCAGGTCGATGATGCTGTACACATAGCCCAGCTTTAAGGGCGCTTTGGAATAAAACACCTGGGCGGAGGAGAGATTCAGCTTCTGGCAGAGAAAATCCTCCAGAACAGGATTGGCGGAGCCCTGAATCTCCAGCCGAACCGGGGCCAGCCGGGTGCGCTTTTTGACCACCTTTTTCATGAGCTGGCGATAGTCCTCATCCACGTCATATGCCTCGTCCTCCGGGGCGATGTCCGCGTTGCGGGTGACGGATATAACCGCCCGCTGCGTCACCTCCACCGCCTGAAATACCTGTCCGGCATAAGCCAGAAGCACATCCTCCAGCAGCACAAAGCGTATGCCAGTCCCATCCAGCCGCAGAAAGGGCGGCAAATCCTGGGGTACCGGGATAATGCCGAAGCTGTTCTGCCCGTCCACCTTGAGGGCCAGGGCGATGTTCAGGCTCTTGTTCGGCAAATGGGGAAAGGGATGGTGCATATCGATAACCTGCGGAGACAGGAGGGGCAGAATATCCTCCCGGAACCAACGCTCCACCTGCTTGCGGGCCTTCCCCTCCAGGGCGTTCACATCCATACGGCATATGTTGCAGGTGCGGAGCTGACTCTCCAGTTGGGAAAACACCTTGTCCCGCTGATGATACAGAGGCGGACAGGCCCGGAAAATGGCCTCTAGCTGCTGGGCCGGGGTGTCCCCGCTTTTATTGTCCACATGGGTCTGCTTCAGCAGCGTCATGTCTGTGAGAGATCCCACCCGCACCATGAAGAACTCGTCCAGATTGTTGGTAAAAATCTCCACAAACTTCATCCGTTCCATCAGGGGAACAGCGGCGTCCCTGGCCTCCTCCAGCACCCGCTGATTGAAGCGGAGCCAGGACAGCTCCCGGTTTTGGGTATAGCGTGTATCGACCTCTGTGTTCATGGCTTCCCCTCCCAGTGCAGTACCTTTTCCATGAGATACCCTTCCCGCACGCCGCAGCGGCTGACCTGAATACGCTGACAGTCGTAACGCCGCACAATGGTTCGCAGCACGATCAGTCCGGGAAGGATGGTGTGCAGGCGGTCGGGGGCGGCGGAAAGCATAAGCTGCAAATTGCTTCGTCCCGGTTTTTTCAGCTCGTCAAATATCTCCTCCAGCTCCTGCGCCATCAGGCTGTGGCAGTTATCCGGGCGGCCATAGAAGCGGTTCGCTATCTTGCAGGCTGCCCGTATGGTACCGCCCACGCCGCACATATCCGCCGCCGGAACGGGTTTACTGTCCTGAGCCTTCAGGCGGTCTGTTATCTCATCCCGAATGGCCCGGCGCTCGGTCTTGCTTGGAAACAGACCGCTGACATGTCGGCTGAACAGAGCCAGCGAGCCGGTGGGGACGCTGAAGGAGGACTGATAGGCCCCGTCCTGAAAGCGGACAAGCTCCGTAGAGCCTCCGCCCAGGTCTACCAGCAGCCCGTCCCGCAGGCTCATGCCCTGCAGCGCCCCCTGAAAGGACAGGCGGGCCTCCTCTTCCCCGGAAAGCACGTCAACGGACAGGCCGGTGGCGTCCTCAATCTCCTCCAGGGCCTGGGCGGTGTTGGAGATATTCCGCAGCGGCGCGGTGGCGAAGGCGTACAGCTCCTTTACCTCCAGATTTTCCAGCAGCCGCTGACCAGCGTTCAGCACCCGGCAGGCGGTTTTTATCCCCTCCTGAGATAGTATGCCGTTTTCTATACATCCGGCAAGACCGGCGGTCTCCTTCTTATCCAGCAGACGCCGTGTCTTTCCCTCTCCATATCCATAGACGGAAAGCCGTATGGTGTTGGAACCAATATCCACGATTCCGCAGCGATTCATTTATTTCTCCTCTCTCCATGGAAAGTCTATACTGACAATATACCCTCTTATGTGTAAAGTTTATTATCAGCGGGCTGTAAAATTTAAGCAAACATCTCGCGCATACTTTACAAATATTTTACCCGTACAAGATTGCGGCGAAACACATCCTGTAATATAGTGTTGTAACGCCCGATATACGGGCAAAAAAAGCGCTGCATCCGCATGAAGGCGGAGCGGCAGCAGGAGGTTACTATGAATACAAAGGCAAGAAGCGGCAAAATCCGCCGCATGACAGGATTGGCGCTGTTCACAGCTATCATCGTGGTGCTGACCATTCTCTGTACGTTCATTCGCTTTGGGCCGTTTTCCATCACCCTGGCCCTGGCTCCCATCGTCATCGGCGCAGCCATGTACGGCAGCGGCGCGGGGGCCTATCTGGGAACCGTGTTCGGCGTGCTGGTGCTGCTGACCGGCGTTCTCGGCTGGGACGGAGGAACCGTTCTCTATCTGCTGGGGATTCACCCCCTGGCCTGCATCCTGATTTGCATTGGCAAGGGGGCGTTGTCCGGCTGGGCCGGTGGTCTGGTCTATCGGGCCATCGCTCCAAAGCATGAAAAAGCCGCCGTGGTAACGGCGGGCATCGTCACGCCGGTGGTGAACACAGGCGTTTTCGTTCTGGGCATGGTCACGTTCTTTTTCAGTACGCTGGCAGAGTGGGCCGGAGGACAAGCGGTAATCTATTATATTATTGTGTCCCTGACCGGGGTAAACTTCCTGGTGGAGCTGGCGGTAAATATAGCCCTCTCCTCCGGCATTGTGCGCATTATCCGGGCAGGAAGGAAGGTATGACCATGGGCGAGCTTCTGGCGGTGGACATCGGAAACACCAACATTGTCCTTGGCCGCATCGAAAATGGAAAAATATTAAATATCGCCCGTCTGGCCACAGACCGAAGCGGCCTGCCCCCCGACTATGCTCTTCGTCTGCGGCAGACCTTCGCCATGGAGGGCATCGACCCCAGCCGGTTCCAGGGCGCCATTATCTCCTCTGTAGTTCCCCAGGTAACAAACGCAGTCAAGGAAGCCGTCAAGCGGCTGCTGGGACTGAAAAGCCTCGTGGTGGGGCCGGAAATGCGCACGAATATGACCGTGGCCTTAGACGACCCCGGCAGTCTGGCCGCCGATCTGATCGCCGGGGCCGTGGGCGGACTTTCCTGCTACGCCCCGCCTCTCATCATCGTGGATATGGGAACCGCCTCCACCATCTCTGTCGTCGACGGAGACAGGCGCTTTCTCGGCGGGGCCATTATGCCGGGGGTAGGGGTCAGTCTGGCCGCCCTGACGGCAGGAACAAGTCTGCTGCCCGGCGTGTCCATTGAGGCCCCCGACCACTGTATCGGCGCCAACACAGAGGACTGCATGAAAAGCGGCGTGGCCTACGGCACGGCCTGCCAAATCGACGGCATGATCGCCCGCATGGAGGAGGAGCTTGGCCAAAAGGCCGTCGTGATAGCCACCGGCGGTCTGGCGGGGTGCATCGTCCCCCTGTGCCGCAGTGAGATTCAATACGACCCGGATCTGGTTTTAAAGGGCCTGTGGATCCTGTATCGGATGAACGGGCCAGAAACGGGACGAGGGTGACGTCTCTGGCTTGCACCTCCGCTTCCGCCGGGAAAATCCAAGCATTTCCGCCCTCGCTCCGCGATATAGCCGCTCGGCCAGGCGATAGGCCCGATAGCGCAGGGGCGAGAAGGGCAGATATACCTCCCCGATAAGCGCCACGTCCCGGCCCCCAAAGGCTTTTTTGTAGCGGTAAAGACCGTTATTCTCCCCTGCGGGGCCGCCGGCATCGTAGCCCCGCAGATCATAAACGCTGTCCCGGCGGGCCAGGGCCAGCCGGATCATCGTCCATTGGAGCAGGTAGCTCGGCATCAGGTTCCTGTGGGCGTTTCCGCTGGCCCCGTAGCAATACCAGGTTCTGTCGCCATAGAACACTGGAATGGCTCCGGCAATGGGCTGCCCCTCCCAGCAGGCCAGATACAGCCGCATATGAGCGGGATAAAACTCGTCCCATATCCGCTGGAAATAGGACAGAGGCCGTACCAGAAAGCCGTCCCTGGCCCCCGTTTCCGACAGCAGCCGGTGGAAGACCACCAAATCCTCCCGCGTTCCCTCCCGCAGCGTGACGCCCCGGTGCATGGCCAGGCGGATGTTATACCGGCACTTGGAAGAAAAACCAGCCATAATCTCCTCCTCCGTCCTGCCCCGCAAATCCAGGCGGAAGACCCTTTGAGGCTGTATACCTACGGTGCGCGGGCTTCCCTCTCGTATGCCGTAGCCCAACTCCGTTGCCAGCCGGCGGAAGTCCTGGTCGTCCCGCTCTATATCCGGCTCCATCCGCAGCGCCATCGCCTTATACCGCTTTGCCAGCACCCTGGCCCCATCTGTCAGTTGGGCCAGGGTTTCCTTGTCATATCGGTCGCAAATCGGCCCTCTGGGGCAGTACATCAGATTGCCAAATAAGGGGATTTTCCGTATCAGCACGCTCATGGCCCCTGTCACACGGCCATTTTCGTCCGCGGCCAGGAGAACCTCATTTTTCCAGTTCGACTTCACCCGCGCCCACTCCGGGGACTGCTGAAAATGACAATGTCCGTTCCGGGCCAGAAAATCTATGTACGCCTTTTGGGAAACCTTATCCTTTGCGATGATCATAAAAAGCCCTCCTTCGTAAAAGCATTTTCATGATACTCCATCAAAGAATCAGATCAGCATCCACCCGGCATCAAAACGGCATCAATTTATCTCCTGCTTTTCCTTAAAAGGTCAATAATGAAAGGGAGCGGTTCAAACAGAACCGCTCCCTTCGTTTCCATTATATGATATGATTTATTCCGCCTCCGCCGCTACGTCCAGCCGGGCATGGATGAAGTCCTGCACATTTTCCCGCGTGATATTCAGCGCCACAGCAAGCTCCCCAAAGAGGAGATTTTCCGCCCGCTCCATATACCGGCGGTCTACCGCACCGAATTTCAGCTTGGCCTGCTCCCGCTCCTCCTTTTTGCGGTAGGTAGACATGGTCAGGCGCAGCAGATCCAGGCAGTCGTGACTCTCCAGCTCGGATTTATAGTGATTTTCAAGCTGCTGGAGATTTTGGTTGTTATACGCCTCTGCATGAATATTCGGTATCTGGTCGATCAGGCTCATGGCCTCCTCCCGGCTGATGACCGGGCGTGTGAAGACCTTGTCGTTATCCACCGGCGTAGTTATGGTGCCGGTCTGATATAATGGGGTCAGCACATAATACAATCTCTCCGGGGCCGTCCTGCTGGCGCGCTTTGGCACAATTTCCGATACCCGGCACACGCCGGTTCCCCCATATAAAATCAGATCGCCAACCTTATACAAAATACTACACTCCCTTAAAAAATCAGATATATACAGCGCCCGTCAAAAAAACAGGCGCAGTTCTCCATTGCATACACATTATAGCACTTTTTTACGGAAGATGTAAGTATTTTTTTCGGATTTTTATATCTTTTTTATAAAAATTTATGCAAAAGCCCGGCCTTTGCAGGTCGGGCTTTCCATATTTTAGGAAACCTTCGTTCAGCTCTCCGCCTTGGCGGTGTCCCGCTTGTTCAGGGTGCGCTGGATAATGATCATAAGCACCACAGGAATCAGAGCCGTGACGGCACCCATAATAAAGGTAGAGGTGACGTTTTCCACCGTGGCCTTCAGGATATTGTTGGACACCCAGTTGAAGAAAATGGAGCTGAAGCCCAGGGCCAGCATGGCCACGCCGTAGTTGGTGCCGGAGTGCTTCGCCCCGAACAGGTCGGTGCAGAGGGCGGCATTCAGGGCGGAGGGGCCGCCATAGGCAAAGGCGATAATGGCGATGGTGGCGAAATAGCCATAGCCGGTGATGAAGGTCATCAGCACAGCGCCCACAAAGGTCAGGCCAGACAGGATATACATGGTGTTAGCGCGGCCCAGCTTATCGCTCAGGGTGGACATGATAATGCGCCCCAGGGCGTTGGTGACGCCGGTGAAGGACACGCAGGCGATGGCGGCACTCTCCGCCAGACCGCGAGTCATACCCAAATCCTTAATCAGCGGTACGCACAGGTTCCAGGTGCCGTTGATGAAGAAGATGGAGAAGAACAGGCACCAGAACGCAGGCTGCTTCATGGACTGGCCCAGGGTATAGTTCTCTCCCCCGGAAACGGCCTTCTCCGGCAGGTTCAGGCTCTTGATGTACTCCTCGCCGGGGAGGCTCACAAAGCTGCTGGCAACAAGGCCCAGCACCAGGAACACACCGGCCAGGATCAGAAACACCGGGGTGAAATTCACCACGCCGTCGGTGGCGAACACGTTCATCAGAGCGTTGGACAGCGGCGTAAACACCACGGTGGACAGGCCAAAGGCCCCGCAGGCCAAACCGGAGGCCAGGCCACGGCGGTGGGGCAGCCACTTCTGGATGCAGCTAATGCAGGCACCGTAGGCGAAGCCGGAGCCCAGGCCGCCCATGACGGCATAGGTGACATAGATGAGGGAGATAGTCTTCTCCGTCAGGAACGCAGTCAGACCCACGCCCAGGGAGAACAGGATGACCCCCAGAAAGCAGGTCAGCTTGGGGCCCTTCTTGTCGTTGATGAAGCCGCCGATCAGGTTGCCGAACACAAAGGCAAAGATCATATACGAGGACACCATCCCCGCGGCGGAGGCGTTCCAGTTGAACGCGGTGACAATGGGCGTTTTGAACACGCTCCACAAATACAAAATGCCCACACAAAGCTGCACGACCAGCGCGCCGATAATGGCGGGCAGCGGCTTATTATTGCTTTTCTTCATACTTCCTCCAAAAAAATACGCCCTTCCGCAGAAGAGACTAAAATCATAAATATATAATATTCCTATTTTGTCCGCCTGTCAACGCCTGACCTTGATATAATTCCAAGGTTTTTTTGTTGACAGGCAAAAATGGGAGCAGGCAAATCTCTCCCGCTCCCATTCTTTACGCTTTTCCCGGTTTTGGTGTACGCCGTTAACACAAGGCTTTATTCCGGAACTACCAGTTTTACCCCCTGCTCCTCCAAAAATTCCGGCCAGCCCTGGGCCGGGGTCTTGTCGGTGACAACGGCAGTAAGCTTTTCTACCGTGCCTACGGTCAGGAAGGCTGTATTGTCGAATTTGTGGCTATCTATGGCCAGGATGACCTGGCGGCTGGACTCCATCATGGCTCGCTTGATGTTGGCGTTTTCAATGCCGGCCTCGGTAAAGCGCCCCTCCCTGTCCACGCCGGAGCAGGAGATAATGGCCTTGTCCACATGAAAGGTGCGAATGGTCTCCTCTGCCTGACGGCCAAAAAAGGCGAACACATCCTGATCCAGGTTCCCGCCGGTGGAGATGACCGTCCAGTCCTGCCGGACACCGGAAAGGTCTAAAATAATCTCGATAGAATTTGTGACGATGGTCAGCCGCTTTTTCCCATGGAGCGCCCTGGCCACGAAGTAGCTGGTGGAGCTGTCGTCCAGCATGAGGAAATCCCCGTCCTCCACCATTCTGGCTACCAGGGCGGCCACTGTGCGCTTCTCCTCCACATTCAGCTTTTTTCGCACCTTAAAGGGCGGCGCGTTTCGATTATCCACCAACGTAGCCCCGCCATAACACTTCATGGCTGCACCCATCTGCTCCAAATGGGCCAGATCCCGACGGATAGTTTCCTCCGAGACGTCGAATTGCTCGGCCAGGGGGCCTACCAAAACCCGGTCGTCCCGCCGCAGCATTTCAAGAATCTGATTTCTCCGCTCCGCCGCCAGCATAAAGCATCGCCCTCCCACGTAAAATGTTCTCAAATGGCCATACGCGCTGCAAATTAAATGAAAATTGGACTTGACAAATAAATCACGCCCGTTTAATATGGACATTGGAAGATATATTATATATACCACACTATTCCACAAAAATAAACACTTTTTTTGACAAAATTTTCATTTTCCCTGTAACCATCCGGCGAAAGGAAAAAAACGTCAGATATAGGAGGTTTTTTGCATGAAATACGTCTATCGCTTCTCCGAGGGCAACGCCAATATGCGGGAGCTATTGGGTGGCAAGGGGGCAAATCTGGCAGAGATGACCGGCTTGGGCCTGCCCGTGCCGGAAGGTTTCACCATTACCACCGAAGCCTGCACTCGCTATTATGACGATGGCCGCGAACTGGCCCCAGATATTCTGGAGGAGATCATGGCCAACGTATCCCAGCTTGAAGCCCAGACCGGGAAGAAATTCGGCGACCCGGCGGCTCCCCTGCTGGTCAGCGTTCGCTCCGGCGCGCGGGTGTCCATGCCCGGCATGATGGACACCATCCTGAATCTGGGTATCAACGACCAAGTGGCGGAAGCCCTGGCTGAGCAGAGCGGCAATCCCCGCTGGGCGTACGACAACTATCGCCGTTTCATCCAGATGTACGGCGACGTGGTCATGGAGCTGAGCCACGACAGGTTTGAGGAAATGCTTGCAGGCGTCCGGGAGAAGGCCGGGGTAAAGCTGGATTCGGAGCTTTCCGCCGAGAATCTTAAGGAACTTGTGGGCCTGTATAAGGATTATTATGAGGAAAGCCTGGGCCAGAAATTTCCCCAAGAGCCTCGTGAGCAGCTTGTGAACGCGGTCAAGGCCGTATTCAGAAGCTGGGACAACGACCGGGCCAACGCCTACCGCCGGATGTACAGCATCCCCTATAGCTGGGGTACGGCGGTGAACGTGCAGCGCATGGCCTTCGGCAATATGGGCAACGACTCCGGCACCGGCGTGGCCTTCACCCGCGACCCTGCCACCGGCGAGGCAAAGCTCTATGGCGAGTTCCTCATCAACGCCCAGGGCGAGGACGTGGTGGCCGGTATCCGCACCCCGGAGAGCATAGACAAGCTTGCGGAAATCATGCCGGACGTCTATGAAAAATTCGCGGACGTAGCCCACCGGCTGGAACAGCATTATAAAGATATGCAGGACATGGAGTTTACCATCGAGCGGGGCCAGCTCTTTATGCTCCAGACCCGCAACGGCAAGCGTTCCGCCCAGGCGGCCATGAAGATTGCCGTGGATATGGTGGAGGAGGGTCTCTGCACCAAGGAGGAGGCCCTTATGAAGATAGAGCCGCAGCAGCTCGACGCGCTGCTGCACCCCTCCTTCGACCCGGAGGCCCTGAAGGCGGCCACCCCTGTGGCGAAGGGCCTTCCCGCCTCCCCCGGCGCTGCCTGCGGCGCGGTGTACTTCACGGCGAAGAAGGCCATCGACCAGGGGAAAATTGGCCCCGTGCTGCTGGTTCGCAACGAGACCAGCGCCGAGGACGTGGAGGGCATGAACGCCGCGGAGGGCATCCTGACCGCCCACGGCGGACGCACCAGCCACGCGGCGGTGGTTGCCCGGCAGATTGGCTCCTGCTGCGTGGCAGGCTGCGGCGATCTGCGCATCTTTGAAAACGAGCATTACCTGCGGATAGGCGGCACCATTGTCCGGGAGGGCGAGTTCATGTCCATCGACGGCTCCACCGGCAACGTATATATCGGCAAGGTTCCCACCATCCCGGCAAAGATGGCCGGTCAGTTCGCCACCGTCATGGGCTGGGCGGATGAGATTCGCCGCCTGGGCGTGCGCGCCAATGCCGACACCCCTTCCGACGCCAAGACCGCTCTGGATTACGGCGCGGAGGGCATCGGCCTCTGCCGGACGGAGCATATGTTCTTCGACCCCGACCGCATCTTCATCATGCGGCAGATGATCGTCGCCCAGGACGAGGAGCGCCGCCGCCAGGCGCTTGACAAGCTGCTGCCCATGCAGCGGGGCGACTTCGAGGGGCTGTTCCGCGTCATGACCGGCAAGCCCGTCACCATCCGGCTGCTTGACCCGCCTCTGCATGAATTCCTGCCCACGGAGGACCCGGAGCTGAAGGTGCTGTCCGAGCAGATGGACATCCCGTTCGAGGAGCTGAAATCCATCGTCCGCGCCCTGCACGAGGTCAACCCCATGATGGGCCTGCGGGGCTGCCGTCTTCCCATCCTGTACCCGGAGATCGCCCAGATGCAGACCCAGGCCATCATCGAGGCAGCCATCAATGTTACCAAGGAGACCGGCGTCACGGTGGAGGCGGAGATTATGGTTCCGCTGGTATCCTCCAAGGGCGAAATCGCCTATATGCGCAAGCTGATAAAGGAGACCGCCGACCCCATCATCGCCGCGTCCGGCGTGGAGCTGCCCTATAAGATCGGCACCATGATTGAGATACCCAGGGCGGCCATGTCCGCAGACCGTATTGCCGAGGAGGCGGAGTTCTTCTCCTTCGGCACCAACGACCTGACCCAGATGAGCTTCGGCCTCAGCCGCGACGACGCGGGCCGGTTCCTGCCGGTGTATCTCAATAAGAAGATTCTGGAGCATGACCCGTTTGAGCGGATCGATGAGATGGGCACGGGCCGTCTGGTCGAGGAGGGCGTGCGCCTGGGCCATCAGACCCGCCCGGATATGCACATGGGCATCTGCGGCGAACACGGCGGCGAGCCAAACTCCATCGACTTCTTCCACCGCGTCGGCCTCGACTATGTCTCCTGTTCTCCCTACCGCGTCCCCATCGCAAGGCTGGCAGCCGCACAGGCCATGATTAAAAACGGATAACAGCACAAACCCAGGGGGCGTATCAAAAAACTTTGATACGCCCCCTGTTTCAGTCAAAAACAATAAGAGAGAAAGAGAAAAGCTATGAAAAAGCTGCGTGAAAAGCTCAACATTTTTGTGGTAAAAACCCCGTCCATGGCGATTTTGCTGGGTATCCTGCTTTTAAATATCCTGCTGTTCGTCCTGGCGGCGCTTATCATCTCCGCGCTGGCCCCCTCTTCCCTGGAAAGCTCCGGCTTTTGGGTATCCGTGTTTTATACGGTCAGCATGATACTGGACGCCGGGTGCATCTCCTATGTGATTGCGGACGTAGGAGAGGCAGGCGTGGGGTTAGTCATCGTCTGTATGCTCACGGTCATCATCGGTATGATTACCTTCACCGGCGCGGTGATAGGCTATGTTACGAACGCCATATCCAATTTTATCGACAATTCCAAATCAGGCCGACGGGCGCTGAGAATATCTGACCACACCGTCATCCTGAACTGGAACAACCGGGCCTCGGAAATCGTGAACGATATGCTTTATACCGGGAAGAGAGACATCATCGTCATTCTGGTAAACGAAGGAGCAGAGGCTGTGGAGCGGGAGCTGAACGACAGGCTCTCCGACACGGTTCATCGGGAAAATGTGAAAAACCGGCTTACCGTCATTGTTCGGGAGGGAGAGACCTTTTCCTCAAAACAGCTCGCAGATATATCCATCCTCACCGCAAAAAACGTCATCATCCTCGGCAGCGATTTCCAAAGCTCCATGTGCAAATATGATTATCGAGAACGTCGGGAGGAGAAGGAATACGGCAACTCCAACACCGTGAAAACCCTGGTGCAGGTAGCGGAATTTACTTCCTCCGCCGCCTCGGCGGATAACCAAATCATCGTTGTGGAGGTGGAGGATCCGTGGACACACCAGTTGGTGGACAAAATCATCTACCACAAGGAGCGTCTGGGAAAATGCAACATCATACCCGTCCCGGTCAACAAAATACTGGGCCAGCTCCTATCCCAGTTTTCTGTCATGCCGGAGCTGAACACAGTATACAGCACCCTGTTTTCCAATAAGGGCGCGGAATTTTTCTGCCGTCCTTATCAGGGAAACTGGAATGAGACGGAGGACATCTCCAAGTTCCTTGCCGGACACGACTGCGCCATTCCCATGACCGCTATGATGACCAAAGCCGGGCCGGAGGCCTTTTACATAGCCGACCAGGAGGAGGATGTGGACAGGCCCTGCGCCAAAGCCCCCCAGGAGCTGGAAATCACACTGAATCCGAACTATTGGCTCAGCACAAAAAATGTCATTATCATCGGCCACAACTCCAAAAGCATGGAGCTTATGAAGGGCTTCGACGCATTTCGGGGCGAATGGATGCCCAGGGACGGCTCGGAAATTTTGAATCTGCTGATCATAGACGACAAAAAAAGCCTGGAAAAGCGGGGCTTTTACCGGGACTATCCCTATGTGCGGCAGATCGTGGAGGCGGATATATATGAAAGCGACAAAATCGCCGGAGCAGTAAACGCCTTTCTGGACGCAAACCCCGGTCAGGTGAGCATACTGATTCTGTCAGACGACAATGCCCGCCCGGAGTCCATCGATGCGGGGGCGTTGGCTTATCTTATCTTTGTGCGGGACATTCTCGCATCTCGAACCTCGGAAGACAACACATTCGACCCCGATCGGATAGACATTATCGTGGAAATTCTCAACCCGAAGAATTACGACGTGGTTCACGATTTCAGCGCCAACAATGTGGTCATCAGCAACCGCTATATCAGCAAGATGGTAACGCAGATCAGTGCAAAGGAGGCGCTGTATGAGTTCTATTGCGATATTCTGACCTACGACGAGGAGGGCACGGATGTCTATGAAAGCAAGGAGCTTTATATAAAGCCTGCGGCGGAATTTCTGGCCGCTCTTCCTGGTCGATGCACCGCCGCTCAGTTGATACGCGGGATATATAACGCCTGCCCGCCGGACAATAAGGCCATCCTGATCGGCTATGTGAACGGCAAAGGCAACACCACCTTGTTCACCGGCAGGCAGGACGAGCTGTGGGTAGAGCTACAGCCACAGGACAAGCTGATTGTTTTCAGCAATCACTAAAGGCCTCCTCAAAAATGCTCATGGATTGACCACCCGCTGGGGGACGCGGCCCTGGGCGGCGGCCTGGATGTCCTCCCAAATCATAGCGTAGCTCCGGCGGAAGCTGGCGGCGGTAATGCCGCCGATGTGGGGGCTGAACAAAATACGGTCTGCCAGGGCCTCCGGGACTTGGAGCAGAGGGTGGTCGGTCTGCACCGGCTCATGGTCTAAGGTGTCCAGCCCCGCCATACATAACCGCCCGCTTTCCAGGGCCTCCAGCAGGGCCTCGTCGTCCACCAGTTCGCCCCTGGCAGTGTTCACAAAATAGGCTCCCTCCCGCATGGACGCAAAAAACGATCTGTCCGCCATGCCGACCGTGTTCTCGTTCACGGGAAGGTGCAGGCTCACAATGTCGCACCGGCCCAAAAGCTCCGTCAGGGGCAGATACCGCGCCCCCAGCCGCGCCTCCTCCTGGGACGGGAGCGCCGAGGACTTATAATAATAAATCTCCTCCACCCCATGAGCCCGCAGCAGCGCCGCCGTACACCGGGCGATGCTGCCGAAGCCCACCAGGCCCACGGCGCAGTCGGAAAGCTCCCGCAGGTCGCCCCGCTGCATATACCCCTCCTTCACCGCGATTTGGCGGCCCTCCCGGACGGCCCGGTCGTTGGCCCGCACGTCCCGGAGCATACCCAGCATGAGCAGCACCGCCTGCTCCGCCACGGCGCGGGCGTTGGCTCCCTGGCAGTTGCAGACATAAATCCCCCGCTCCCTGGCGGCCTGGAGGTCGATGCCGTTATAGGCCACCCCCTCGGAGTGTATCAGCCGCAGCCGGGGCATACCGTCCATCAGCTCCGCCGTCACCTGCCCCACCGCGTCCACCACGATGAAGTCCGCGTCCCCCGCCAGGGCCAGATATTCCTCAGTGGAAAGGCCCATATAAGCATCCGCCGTCTCCACCTGGGCGAGGTAGCTCTCCGGGGCGGAATACCGCTCCATGTTCCCCTTTTTTCCAATGTGCAAAACCTTCATAGCCGGTTCCTCCTGTTTGATTCTGAAAACAGTATACCACACCCCGCCCTTAAATGCACCGGGGGCGGGCAAAAAATGGCGGAGCGGAATCTTGTAAAGAAATCGGTTCTATGGTACAATGTCCGGCAGAAATCGGCACAAACAAGATTTTTTAGGAGGAGATTTTATATGGAAACCTTTGCAAGCCTGATGGAGATGATGATGGTCATCTGCTTTGGCATTTCCTGGCCGCTGAACATTATAAAAGCCTGGAAGGCCCGCACCGCCAAAAGCACCAGCCTGCCCTTCTATTTATTAATATGGGCCGGGTATATCTTTGCCATTATCGGCAAGGTCGCTCTGATCGTCTATAACGCCCCCCAGCCCTGGTATGAGACCGTGCGGTGGTACGTGATGTTCTTCTACGTACTGAACACCCTCATGGTCTCCGGCGGCATCGTCATCTATTTCCGCAACCGGGCGCTGGACAAAAAGGCAGAGGGCCAAGCCTAACCCTCCTTGACGTTCGGCGGGGATGGGTATATAATCCTGATATAAATTATGAATTAGGATGGAACCGTATATGCAGAGCGAGGCTTACAAGCTGACGGGTGCGGCTGCGGTCGCCAGCGCCGCGGGATTTATGCTCCGATGGCTTCAAAACATAAACATTCTGGACGAGGAAACCGGCCTTGCAGACAAGGCTCCTATCAGCACAATAGTGATACTGTATATCATCATCGCCGTGGTAGCTTTGGTGGGTTATGCTATCCATCTTCGACAGTATAACGCTCCCAAGGAGAGCAAAACAGCGCTGGCCACTCACACGCCGATATACGAAGCGGCGTTATATGCCATAGCGGCGCTGATGGCTCTCTCAGGCGTAATGCAGATGCTTCAGGCGGGAGAAAACCTCTGGCCTGGAATGTATCGGATCGGCGGTCTTGGAACCATTCTGGGCGCCGTGGGGCTCCTGTTTCTGGCCGTCGGCAGCAAGGACAAGGAGAAGGCTCAAAGGAACCGCCGCGTCGGGGCCGGACTTCTGATTCTGTTCGGGGCCATATGGCTTATTTCTGCCTATAAGGACGCGGCCACCGACCCGGTTCTCTGGCGTTATGCCCCGGAAATCCTGGCCATTTGCGCCGTACTGATGGCTTTTTATTATATGGCAGGGTACTATTTTGACACCCCTCACCCTATGTACACCCTGTTTTTCTGCGAGCTGGGCGCCTTTCTCAGCGTCATGTCCGCTATTGACGATATGCCCATGGCAGAGGCTCTTCGCTATGCGGCGGTGGCATTGCTCCTGTTTCTGTGGGGCTTTCTCATCACAGAAAACCTTCAAAAGCCGGAAACTCCGCTGAAGCTGGACGAGGAGATTTGACCCTTCTGTAAAAAAAATCCCGGATTTTCAAAATTTGCTATTGCATTTTTGAACAGACTGTGCTAATATACTAGGGCGCAATGACCGGGTGTGGCGAAGTTTGGTATCGCGCCTGAATGGGGTTCAGGAGGCCGCTGGTTCAAGTCCAGTCACTCGGACCAAATAAAAAAGACTGTAACTCAAGGCTTAATATTGACAAGTAACTATTTTGTCTTGCGACAGGCAGAGAACGGTGTGACCCGAAGGTCACGCCGTTTTTCTGCTATTTGCAGGCCTTTCGTAGACGATAGGCTCTGCGATGGAGGGAATATCCACCTCATCGACGAAGTTAAAGATGATCTGAATTTTCTGCTGACGCTTGCCACTGGATTTATCAGGAGCATAGACGATGATCTTCTTGATATACTCGTTTACAATCGTCGGAGTCAGTTCAGTCACATCTACATACTTCTCTGTTAAGGCGATAAACGCATCCATGTTGTCGTCCATTTCTTCTCTGGCTTCTACCCAATCTTCTGTGACACCAATCTCCAGCTTCAGCTGTTCCTGTTCTGCCTCATAGTTGGCGGCCATCTTCTGGTATCGTTCCATACTAAGGTTTCCAAGAACATAGTCTTCATAAAGCCGGGAGATAATGAGATCCAAATCGGAAAGCCGCTTTTGGGCCTGCTCCAACCGTTTCTTGTCTGCCCGGATACTTTTCTCTTGGGCGTCTCTGCTGCATTGCAGCCATTCCTCCTGGAAGCTTTCCACATCCTGACGGATATAGTCATTGACCGCCTGAATACGCTCAAGAACAATCTCCCGCAGCACGTCCTCACGGATATAGTGTGCCGAACAAGTTCCCCGGCCGCTTTTGTAGTTGGCACATACATAGCGATCCTGCTTTCCATCAAAACTTTTGCAAGAAAAATAAAAAATCGCCGCCGCAGTCTGCGAATATCAGGTAGATTACGGCGGCGAATGGGGCGAGATTACTTTTGATTTTGTACAGGGGACTGCGGAGATCGTGAGGCCGGCGGAGCCGAACACGATCAACAGCAACATTTTTGCAAAACAAGCAATTAACAATATTTTGCTTAATTGCTGCGATGATTTGCGCAAAAAGATTACGTTTATACTGGAGAAATAGACTGCCGTTTTGTTCGACATTCCTCTAAAATTGAGACTTACTTGTTCTTAGGTTTCATTCCCCAGAAAACAGCATTCATAAGAATGACAATCATTGCGACAACAATCATGGATACCCAAAATCCCATATTCAATCCGAGGAATTCTGTAGTACCCAATAATTTCATCCAAATATCTGTCCAAGTCATGATGTAAACCTCCTTTATAACAGTTCGCCATAGTGGCGGACGTATGCTTTTTTCAGGCTTGTAGCCAGTAACATATAGAGCAGGATGCAGGGAATCAGATAAAGGAAATAGCTCGCTGGCAGTGCGACAAAGCCCAGCATCGTACCAAACGGGGTAAATGGAATAATGGTTAATACTGCGATTCCCGTCATGGTCATCAATGTCAGAGGAGCGGAAGCACGGCTCTGGATAAAGGGCAGCTTGGGTGTACGGATCATGTGAATGACCAGCGTCTGGCTCCACATGGACTCCACAAACCATCCTGCCTGGAACATTGCCATGTATCTGAATTGCAAATCCGCAAGCTCTGCGCCGCTGAAATGGGCGGCAAGGTCGTTATACAGAACGCCGCCGGATACAAACAGGGGACAGAACACGAAGTACATGAAAATATAGGTCGTGAAGTCAAAGATGGAGCTGGTCGGCCCGATCCAGATCATGAAGCTCCCCACGCTGGATGCGTCCCACTTCCTTGGAACGGCAATGAATTCCTCATCCACATTGTCCCAGGGGATGGCTGTGCAGCTCAGGTCATAAATCAGGTTCAGGAAAATCAGGTGTACGCTCATCATTGGCAGGAACGGCAGCAGTGCCGATGCTGCCAACACAGAGAACATATTACCAAAGTTGGAGGACGCCGTCATCTTGATATATTTAATCATGTTGGCGTAGGTCTTACGTCCTTCAATGATCCCTTCCTCCAGCACCATCAGGTCTTTTTCCAGCAGGATAATATCTGCCGATTCCTTCGCCACATCCACCGCTGTATCTACGGAGATTCCAATGTCCGCGGCTTTCATGGCGGCTGCGTCGTTGATGCCGTCCCCCATAAATCCGACTGTGTGACCGTTTTCCCGCAGGACGGACACGATGCGGGCTTTCTGGTCAGGGGTCAGCTTGGCGAATACATCCGTTGTCTCTGCGGCCCTGGCAAGCTCCTCATCTGTCATGTGCTCCAGGTCGGAACCCAGAAGCATATTGCGCACCTTCAGCCCTACCTGGGCGCAGATGGTGCGGGTAACCTTGTCGTTATCCCCGGTCAGGATTTTCGTATGTACACCGTGCGCTGCCAAAGCCTTAATCGCATCGGCAGTCGATTCCTTGGGTGGGTCGAGGAAAGCAAGGTATCCAATCAGGACCATATCTGTCTCATCCTTTGCGCTGAAAATACCAACGGATGATGGGTTGGTTTTGTGAGCGATACCCAGAACCCGGAATCCTTTCTCGTTCAGCTCATCTGCCGTTTGCAGGATTCTTTTACGCACATCCTCAGTCAGAGGCTTCACCTCGCCGTCCAGCTCCGCAAAGGAACATACGGAGAGCATTTCTTCCACAGCGCCCTTGGTGATCATCTGTGTTTTCCCGGTCTTATCCTGTACCACCGTGGTCAGGCGGCGGCGTGAGAAGTCAAAGGGAATTTCATCCACCTTCACATAATGCTCGGATAGATCTGTCAGCTGTGGATTTTCCCGTTCTTCCTCCTCGGTTTTCTGGATGATGGCCAAATCCATCAGGTTTTTATATCCGGTCTGGAAATAGCTGTTTAAGTATGCGTGGCGCAGCACCCGGCTGTCCTCCTCACCGTTTACATTCAGGTGATACTCCAGCACCACCTTGTCCTGAGTGAGCGTACCGGTTTTGTCCGTGCAGAGAATGTCGATTGCGCCAAAATTCTGAATGGAGTTTAGATTTTTTACAATGGTTTGCTTTTTGCTCATAGAGACAGCGCCTTTTGCAAGGCAGGTCGTAACGATCATGGGCAGCATTTCCGGCGTCAGTCCCACAGCAATGGAAATGGCAAACAGGAATGCAGACAGCCAGTCTCCCTTTGTTAAGCCATTGATAACAAATACCAGCGGCACCATCACTATCATAAACCGAATCAACACCCAGGAGACGGCATTGACACCTTTTGTAAAGCTGGTCTCGACTGCTTCCCCGGCAACCGCAGAAGCCATAGAGCCGAACAGCGTATTGTCGCCGACACAGACGACCACAGCGGTGGCGCTTCCCGAAATAACGTTGCTGCCCATAAAGGCGATATTGGAATAGTCGGTCACGGTGTCCGCCGGTTCCGCCACAAGCGGCGTCTTTTCAATCGGTTCGCTCTCGCCGGTCAGACTGGCCTGGCTGACAAACAAATCCTTTGCCTCCAGAATCCGCACATCGGCGGGAATCATATCCCCAGCGGACAGATGGACAATATCCCCCACGACCACCTCATCCAGCGGAAGCTCTGACTTGGGTGCATCCTTTCTGGTGACGGTGCAGGTGGTGGTGATCATAGCCAGCAGCTTTTCCGCTGCATTGCCACTCCTGGATTCCTGTACAAAGCGAAGCGTGCCGGAAATCAGAACCATCGTCAGGATAATGACGACTGTCAGGCAGTCAAAATCCTCTGGTTCACAGCCAAACAGGGAATAGTAGGGCAAAATCATGTCCGTAATCGTGGAAACGACAGCCAGACAAAAGAGAATCGCTGTGAATGGATTGACAAAGGCTCCGGCCAGGCGCTGTGCCAGCGATTTCTTCTTTTCCTTTGTCACATGATTGGAACCATTAGCGGAACGGCTGGTCATAACCGATTCCTCATCCAGCCCCGTTAAAGTTGTATTCAGATGCTCAAGTACATCACCTGTTGAATTTGTTGCCGCAAATGTAATGCGGCTGTTCTGCTCATCCCGGATTACGGCCTTTTCCGCCATCTGATGCAGAGCCGTGCGGGTTATTTTCTTGTTCATTGGACTTACCTCCTGTAAATTTATTGTTTAGAGACAAGTGCAATCACGCAGGCGAACATGGGGTATCCGAACGCCAGGTGTTGATTATCTCCTTGTGGACTGCCGTCGGAGTCCATGTCTTCCACCTCCTCGTTCACAAGAATATCTATATAAACTGCTATGCAGATTATTGGTTTATATAGCGGCTGCTTTTTGATATGTAATAAACATCGAATCCGGCAATCACCAACCATATAATGATTGCACCCGAAAACATCTGATCTGAAAATCCGGCGCAGCATCCTTTTAGAACAAAGATGATTCCATTAAGTGCCATCATTCCTCCAATATTTTGACAAAGCGGTTTAATTCTTATCTTGCTCTTTTCTTCATCAGGCATTTTTTGCCACGCAGATATATGCTTATAGATTTTGCCAAATGCGAAAATGATACCACCTGCCATAAAAAGAATACCTAAAGCTATACACACATAATCCATTACGCTTTACTCCTTCCGTTGAATAATTTCTTTATTTTTTGCAGCTTTATCCAAAGTGCAATAGCCTCGATCACCAGCATAATCCAAATAGCGGCTGTGATGAAGTACCATGCCAGAAACACAAAATGTCGATATTCTGAAAACAAACATCCTAAGAAAATACATCCTAATGTCATTACTACATATAAGACACAGAAAATTTGTTTCCTACACCTTATTGATCTCATCACAACACCTCCCAGCCAGCACTAATCACCTCCGGACGGGCGAGTATCTGCCCGACAATTCCTTCCAATACACGATTTTTGGATTTTCCGGCTGAATCATATTCCGCAATAATCTCCACTTTGTCCCCCACCACATCTCCGCTTTCCAAATTGGTCAGATAGAGCGTTTTGCAGGAGTTGCTGTTGATGAGCAGCATACGAAGCTCATGCTCCGCCTTTTCCTGACAGGTGACAGAAATGCGGTATTGCCTTTCCGATTCTTCCTCTGCAATGATTGGATTGATTTTTCTTGCCAGCGGACGAAGAATCAGGTTGGAGAGGATCAGGATGCCCGCAGCTGTGACGGCCATCAGGTACATACCAGAGCTTGCAAGGACGCCCACCGCCGCCGTACACCAAAGGGTCGCCGCCGTGTTCATTCCCCGCACAGATGCACTTTCCTTGAAAATCACACCGCTGCACAGAAAACCGACACCTTGAATAATCGCCGCTGCCACCCGAAAGGTCTGCTCTGATTCAAACAGGAGTGGGAATAGTGTAAAAAATCCGGCTCCCATGCAAATCAACACGTTGATCCGAATGCCCGCCGTATGGCCGGTAAGCTGCCGCTCCAGTCCGATGGCAAATCCGAGGGCCAGTGACAGCAAAATGCGAAATACGAAATCTGTGTAGAGCATAGCGCACCTTCTACTTTCTTGTCCTGTTGTGATTCTACAAAAAAAGCAGGGAAGATCACATGGCCAAGACCTTGCGATTTCCTTGCTTTTTGACAAGAATTATAATTGTTCAGCAGCGACTTTTTAAATTTTATCGCTGAATTTGTAACCGATGCCCCAGATGGTCAGGATGTACTCCGGTGCGTCGGGATGAGGTTCGATCTTCTTCCGCAGCTTCCGGATAAACGCCATGATATTGCTGTCGTCCATCAGATACTCGCCGTCCCAGACCGCCTGATAAATCTGTTCCTTGCTAAAAACCTCGCCTCGGTTTTTCGCCAGAAACAGCAGAATATCAAACTCCTTCGGCGTCAATGAAATTTCATTCTGCCCCATTTTCACACGTCGGGCGGCGGGGTAGATATGCAGCTCGCCGCAGACGATTTCTGAAGCATTTGACACGCTGCCGGCATCGCCCAGCTCCAGCATCAATGTCTGGCTGTTTCCCTGTGCCAAATCGGAGAGCGCTTCCAGTAGCTCCTGTGCGCCTGCGGCATTCCCCGGCGCTGCTTTCAGTTTTTCACGCAGCCAGGAAACCGTAACGGAATCCAGGCTGACAAAACCAACTCTTTTCTTCATGGGACACCTCCTTACAGCAGCTCTTGGTGCTTCTGAAAGTAGAAGTACTTTGCGCCGCTGATGGCAAGCAAATAACAGATCACATCAAGCAGCAGAAAACCATAATAGCCCACCGGAAGGGCTGTCAGTCCCAGATAACTGCCCACCGGTGTGATGGTAAATATCGTAAATAGAACGATCCCCAAAATCGTAACCAGAAAGACCGCATGAGAGGGCTTGCTCTGGAGAAACGGAATTTTGCTGGTACGCAGCAGATGCAGGATCAGCACCTGCGTCCACATGGATTCCAAAAACCACCCGGTCTGAAACAGGGAAATGAAAGCCGCCTGTCCGGACGGGTCCAGTCCGGCAAAGCTGCCCCCGCAAAGGGAAGGGCAGAGAACGAAATACAGGAACGCGAAGGTCAGCACATCAAAAACGGAGCTGATCGGGCCGAACCGACACATAAACCGCCCCAGATGTTTTCCTGTCCAGTGAATCGGAGCCTCCAACTGTTCCGCATCCACATTGTCCCAGGGCAAGATCAGGCACAACGTATCATACAGGAGATTTAAGAGCAGCAGCTGGAGTGAGGTCATGGGGAAGAAGGGCAACAGGACGCTGGCGATGACGACGGCGCAGATATTCCCGAAGTTGGAGGAGGCCGTGATCTTAATATATTTCGCCATATTTGCAAATGCCCGTCGTCCTTCCAGAATTCCCTGTTCCAGCACATTCAAATCCTTCCTGAGCAGAATGACATCAGCGCTCTCTTTGACAGCCTCTGCCGCCGTATCCACGGAAATCCCCACGTTGGCAGCCAGCTCTGCGGGCAGGTCGTTCATCCCGTCACCCAGGAACCCGACACTGTGGCCGTTCTTCTGTAAAAGCTCCACGATCTGTGCCTTTTGTCTGGGCGCCAGTTCCGCAAAGACGGTGGTTCTCTCAATGAGCATGGGAAGCTCATTCTCAGAGATCAGTTCCAGCTCTGCGCCGGTCAGGATATGGTTTGTCTCTATGCCGAGGCGGGAACAGATAGAAATCGCTGTTTTCTGATCGTCTCCAGTCAGAACACGAACATCCACCTTTAGTTTTTTCAGACGTTCCATGGCCTCCGCAGCGCTTTTCTTCGGCGCATCAAAAAAGCCGAGATACCCCAGAAGGACAAAGTCTGATTCATCTCCACCCAGAACGGAAGAGGTCGTTCTCCGGCAGGCAACGGCAAGGACTTTCATACCGTCCTCGGTCATCTCGTCCACGATAGCGTGGGCATCCTTAACGGAATTTCCCTGAATCGGAATTTGCTCTCCCTTAAACTGGACGTACCGGCACCTTGACACGACCTGCTCCACATTGCCTTTGATGATATGCAGATTTTCCGTTTCACCTTTCAGCAGGATTCCAACGAACTTGCGCGTGTAATCAAAGGGCTGCTCATCCAGAAGGACGCTGCTTTTAGAAAGCGTTTCAAAGTGCGCTTCCATGCCGGGCATCTCCCGGCAATTCAAAATCGCCGTGTCCAGGTGATTTTTCACGCCGCTGTGATAGTAGCTGTTCAGAAAGGCATAATCCAGAACCGTTTCGCTCTCATTTCCCAGAACATCCATGAAATATTCCAGCGTAACGGTATCTTCGGTCAGGGTGCCTGTCTTATCCACACAGAGCAGATCCATGCTGCCCAGGGACTGCATGGCGTTGATGTTTTTTACTACCGTTTGCTTTTTGCCCATGGAAAAGCTGCCCTTGGCCAGACAAGCGTTGACCACCATCGGCAGCATCTCCGGCGTCAGTCCCACCGCAACAGACAGGGCAAACAGAAATGCCTCCAGCCAGTTGCCCTTCGTCAGCCCGCTGGCGAGAAAAACGACCGGAACCAGAATTACCATGAATTTGATTAACACCCAGGCGATGGACGCTGACCCACGGTCAAATTCCTCTTTTCGGTTCGAAGGTGTTGCAGAAAAATTCCCGTAAACGGTATCGGCTCCGACAGCCAGAACGATGCCTGTTCCCCGGCCTCCGGTGACGGTCGTCCCCTGAAAGACGGTGTTACTATACTCGCTGATTTTGGTCGGGACTTCTGTCAGCGGCAGGGTGTTTTTCTCCAAAATCCTGCTTTCTCCGGTGATGACAGATTGGGAAACAAAGAAGTCTGTTGCGTCCGTCAGGCGAATATCTGCCGGAA
>JAJPYE010000020.1 GCA_021205095.1 Oscillospiraceae bacterium
CTGCTGCGCCGGGCGGGGGTGGCCGACCACTCCTTCCACACCCTGCGCCACACCTACGCCACCCGCTGCGTGGAAAGCGGCGTGGACGTGAAATCCCTCAGCGAGATCATGGGCCACTCCAATGTGAAAATCACGCTCCAGCGCTATGTTCACCCCTCCATGGACACAAAAAAACAGCAGGTCAACAAGCTGCCCTGCTTTCCTGCCGGTGGTCAAATTCGTGGTCAGGCGTATAGGGAAATCGCCTGATATTTCAAGGGGTTTCGCGCGTTAATCTCGCATAGGGGAACACTTAAAGAGCAGCGCGGAGCGTCTGCGGCTGACGGTGATTGTACTTCTGCTTCCATTTTTATTGCATCTTTCACCACGGAATAATGATTCCGTCGTATAAAGGGAGAACCATGGCGGACAAGGAACTGCGGAAAATGAACCGCACGGAGCTGATCGAAATCATTTATGCCCTCCAGCAGAATGAGCGCACCCTCCGCACGGAAAATGAAAAGCTGCGCCGCCAGCTTGACGACAAGCTCCTGCGCATGGAGTCCGCCGGATCTATCGCGGAGGCGGCTCTTAGCCTGAACCGCGTGTTTGAGGACGCGGAAGCCGCCGCCAAGCAGTATCTGGACTCCCTCCGTTATGTGGACGAGAATGTGGAAAAGATCCTCTCCGAAGCCCGGCAGCAGGCGGATGAAATCGTCGCCGCCGCCGAAAAGGAACGCGCCATCCCCGCGTCGGAATCCCGTCGGGAGGAACCCCGCCGGGAGGAAAGCCGCCGTCAGCGCCGCACCCGTCCCGTCCCGGAAAAAACCGAACGCCCCCAAAAGCGTCGGGAGCGCCATCTGAAATGACCAGAACGGAAAGGGACTGCCCATGAAGCAAACCATCCCCAAAATGGCCAGCATCCCCACCCAGGAGGAGGTCGCCGCCGAACGGGAACGGCTGAAATATCAAAAACGCTACCGCCAGACCCTGCGCACAACCATTTATGCCCTCATCGTGGTGGCCGCGGTGGCCGTACTCATCGCCACCATGTTCCTGCCCGTCCTCCAGGTGTCCGGCACCAGCATGGAGCCTACCCTCTCGGACGGGGACGTGATCGTCCTTGTGAAAAACGGGGACTTTGAAACCGGCGACCTGGTGGGCTTTTATTACCAAAACAAGCTGCTCTTAAAGCGCGTCATCGGCGGCCCCGGAGACATCATCGACATCGATGCGGAAGGGAACGTCACCGTCAACGGCGAGCTGCTGGATGAGCCGTACCTCACCACCAAATCCCTGGGGGAGACGGACTTGACTTATCCCTATCAGGTGCCGGAGAGCCGGTATTTTGTCATGGGGGACAACCGCACCACCTCCATCGACTCCCGCAGCAGCGCCATCGGCTGCATAGAAGCGGATCAGATCGTGGGAAAGGTGGTTCTGCGGGTTTGGCCGCTGAGTGAGCTGTCGCTTATCAAGTGAGGGAAAATCTTTCCCCCGCACCAACAAACCGCAAAAACGTTCACCTTTTGGTTCACATTCATTATACCACAAATTTTACGATTGTAAATACAATTCCAACACGATTTTACAAAAATTCATAAAAAATTCACAGGGAGCGTTCCTATGAAAAGAAAATTTTTCCAGTGCGGGTGCCGGGGGCATCCGAAAGGCGGGGGCCTGCCCCCACAAATTCTTTCGTAAGTCCAAAAATTAATCATACATGTAAAGGAGCTTAAACAATGAGCAAAATGAAGAGACTGGCCAGCCTCCTGCTGGCCCTGGCCCTGGTGCTTGCCCTGGGTGTGTCTGCGTTTGCGGATGATACTACTTATACTATCACCATCAACAACGAGACCAGCGGCTACACCTATGTTGCCTATCAGATCTTTGCCGGCACATTGGACAGCACCGGGACCGTCCTGTCTGACATCGAGTGGAGTAACGGCGTAGACGGTACTGCTCTGCTGACTGCGCTGAAGGCAGACAACACTGTGGTTGGCACGGATGCTGATACCCAAGAAAGTATTACCGTTGCCAGCCTGTTCGTGAACTGCACCACCGCTGCTGACGTGGCCCAGGTTTTGTCTGACAACAGCTCAAACACGGCTCTTGCAGAGAGATTCGCCGAGCTTGCCGCTGCGAACAAAACCACTACGACTTCCGGCACCGTCACCGATAACGCGTCCACTGATGGCACCTACACCATCTCCGGCCTGACCGCCGGTTATTACCTGGTCGTCAACACCGGGGTTCCCTCCGGCACGAACACTTCCTATTCCGACTACATCCTTAAGGTCGTAACCAACGTGACCGTCAACCCCAAGGACGGCGTCCCCACCTTTGACAAGGAAGTAGACAGCACCACCGATAGTGAAGACGAAACCACCGCTGACTACGCCGTGGGCGATGACGTGCCCTTTACCCTGAAAGCCACTCTGCCCAGCAACTACGCGGACTATACCACCTATGCTCTGACCTTCCACGATACCCTGTCCGATGGCCTGTCCTTCAACAGCGACTCCGTGGTCGTGACTGTGTATTCCAGCGCTTCCGATCCCGGCACCGTGGTAGAATCCGGCTACAGTGTAGTAAGCACTGAGCTGTCCGATAGCTGCTCCTTCGAGGTTCAAATCACCAACACCAACGCTCTAACGGACGAGAATGGCAGCGCCATCACCGTGACCTCCAGCTCCATCATTGTCGTGACCTACACCGCTGAGCTGACCGCTGAGCTGACCGCTGACGCGACCACTACATACCAGACCAACACCGCCTATCTGGAGTATTCCAACGATCCCAACAGCTCCAGCACTGGCACCACCCCCACTGATACAACCTATGTGATCAACATGACCCTGACCGTAAACAAGACGGACGGCAATGGAACTGCTCTGGCTGGTGCAGCGTTCACACTGTACAAGTATGATGTCACCAGCAGTACCTACGTCGAAGTTGAAACCATCACGGGGTATACGGCGGTAGAAATTGAAGAATTTGAAGCAGGTACTACATATTACACCTTGAGCAACGGCGAATACACAGTAGTGGATACAACCACGACAACAACCCCGGACGCAGATACCACTTACTATGTCTACACCGGCCTCACAACCTTCTCCTTCTCCGGTCTGGATGTTGGCCAATACGAGCTGGTTGAGACCACCACCCCCGACGGCTACAACACCGCCGATGACCTCTATTTCACCATTTCTGCTGTGACAACTGAAGAGTCCACTACTGGCGCGAGTGCTACTGTGACCGTTAAGGACGCTAGTGGCAACACAATCAGCACCACCTCTACCAGCGAAAGTGCAACATTCTATGTAAGTGGCACGTCCCTCACCACCACCGTTGTCAACAACGCTGGTTCCACCCTGCCCTCCACCGGCGGCATTGGTACCACCATCTTCTATGTCATCGGCAGCATTATGGTGCTTGGCGCTGTGGTTCTGCTGATCACCCGCAAGCGCATGAGCAAGGCGGAGTGAACCCCCTTCCGGCCCGCCGGGGTTTTGAGGAAAGGAGACCCCGGCAGCCGGAACCGAGTTCATGATCATGACGGAAACAGGAACGTATGAAGAAATTCTGGGCGGTCTGTCCCAGGCCGGGATTGCCCTGGCCGGGACGGATCCCTGCGCGGCGCGGGCGGTAAACAATG
The DNA here is from genome assembly GCA_021205095.1 of Oscillospiraceae bacterium. Classification (GTDB taxonomy): domain Bacteria; phylum Bacillota; class Clostridia; order Oscillospirales; family Oscillospiraceae; genus CAJOIG01. The sequence continues at coordinate 3,641 of JAJPYE010000020.1, forward strand.
CCGCCGCGCTGCTGACCAGACAGAAAGAGGAAATCGCGGCCCTGGAGCAGCAGCTCCGGGACGTGGAGGAACGGAAGACCTGGCGCAAGGAGCGTCAGGCGGAGGGCATCGCCGCCGCCCACGAGCGGGGCGTCACCTTCGGCAGGCCCCGCGTACCCCTCCCGGATAATTTCGAGGAGGTGCGCCAGGCCTGGTACTACCGGGAGATCTCCTCCCGCGAAGCCGCCCACCGCCTCGGCGTCAGCCAGGACACCTTCCTCCGCTGGTGTAAGAAGAAACAATAACCTTGGGGGCCCATGCATCCCTGCGGGGCCGCCCCTGGCGGGGCGGCGAACCCCTCCACCATGCTGGCGCATGGTCCCCCTCCCCTTTCAGGGGAGGCGACCCCGCGGCTTCGCCGACGGTGTTAGTTGCACGCTTTTAGATGCACCTATCTTTGATGCACCTATGTTAAAAAGTAAAATTTTACGAAAGGCTGGCACCAACGCCTCCCCTGAAAGGGGAGGGGAACCGCCCGCTAGGGCGGTGGAGGGGTTCCCTGCTGGCACCACAATAAACGCAAGCACCAGTGATCAGTGGTTAGTGATTAGAGACATATTTCCCCACTTCCCACTAACCACTAACCACTAATCACTACTTAAAGGATGAGACGGGAAAAGACAAAACCGACAAGAAAAAAAGGCAGAGCGGGAACCATCATCCTGATTCTGGTGTTCCTCATCGGGCTGGGCATCCTGCTGTACCCCTCCGTAAGCGAGTGGTGGAACTCGCGGGTGCAGAGCCGGGCCGTGGCCGTCTATGACGAGGCCGTGGCCGCCATGAGCGAAACGGACTATACCGCCTATTGGGAGGCCGCAGAGGCCTATAACGAGACCCTGTTTGAGATCGGCTCCGCCTCCGCCATCGCCAACACCGACCTGGTGGACGAGGAGTACTGGGATCTGCTGGACGTGGGCGGCACCGGCATCATGGGCTATATCACCATCGAGAAGATCAATGTGGAGCTGCCCATCTATCACGGCACCAGCGCCAGCGTTCTGTCCGCCGGGGCCGGGCATCTGGAGGGTACCAGCCTCCCCGTTGGGGGCGCGAGTACCCACACCGTCATTTCCGCCCACCGGGGCCTTCCCAGCGCCCTGCTGTTCACAAACCTGGATCAGCTGGAGGTGGGGGACACCTTCACCATCACCGTGCTGGATCAGGTGCTGACCTATGAGGTGGATCAGATCTCCATCGTCCTGCCCAGCGAGATCGAAAACCTCTATATCGAGGAGGGCCAGGACTACTGCACCCTGATGACCTGCACCCCCTATGGCATCAACACCCACCGGCTCCTTGTCCGGGGCGTGCGCACCGCCAACGCCGAGGACGTTCACATTTGCGTGACGGCGGAGGCCTATCAGATCGACACCATCCTGGTGGCCGCCGCAGCGGCGGTACCCATGCTGGCGATCCTGCTCATCTGGCTTTTAATCAGCACGAGGAAAAGAAGAAAACAATAATTAATATAAAAGGGCCCCCATCGGAACCCAGCGCAGCGGTTCCGATGGGGAGAGGACGAGCAGCGGAATGAGCGAGCTTTCGGCTTCAGCCGGAAGCGAGTGAGTGAAGCTTGCGAGGACGAAAAGGAGGATTCCTTTATGAAACGTATAAAGACTGCCGCCGTGCTGCTGCTGGCGCTGGCAATGCTCTGTGGGTTGGCCGTGACCGCCTTCGCGGCGGACAACGCATCCCTGGATTTCAGCCAGACCGGCTCCATCGGGCTTACCCTGGCGGACGGGGATGGAAACGCCGTGTCCGGCGGGGCTGTCACCCTCTATCAGGTGGCGACGCTGTATCTGAACGACGGCGATATGGCCTATGCCTATACCGACGCCTTCGCCGACTGCGGCGTGGCCCTGGATGTGGAGAATACCGCCCTGGCCGCGGCCCTGGCCGCCTGCGTGACGGCCTCCACCCCCGGCACGGAGCAGGAGATCGGCGCGGACGGCACGGTCAGCTTCACCGGCCTGGAGCTGGGCCTGTATCTCATCGTCCAGACCACCGATTCCGATAACTATGAGACCATCAACCCGTTTGTCGTTACCGTCCCCATAGACAGCGACGGCGAATGGGTCTACGCCGTGGACGCCAGCCCCAAGGTTGGCACCGTGACCCCCATCGAGCCGACGCCCACCCCCAC
>JAJPYE010000052.1 GCA_021205095.1 Oscillospiraceae bacterium
TTCCTTACTCGCTTTCCCCAGCAAACTGAGCCGGGCGAGAATGAGTACATGGGTGACGATGGCCTGCTCTATTGCAGCAAGTGCAAAACTCCCGTGCAATGCCGGGTGAAGATCGGCTCTGTTACCCACATAGTCCCTTGTATCTGCAAGTGCCGAAAGGAAGAACAGGAAGCGACTGAACGTCGGATGGCGGAAATGGAACGCCGCAATCGTATTCACAGCCTGAAGGTCAACGGTATTCAGGAGAAGGCGCTGTACAACTGGACATTTGCCAATGCCGAGGATAACCCCAGCATCCAGATGGCCAGACGGTATGTAGCGAACTGGTCAGAGGCAAAGCAGAATAATCTCGGCCTGCTGCTCTGGGGTGATGTCGGAACGGGAAAATCGTATGTTGCCGCCTGCATTGCCAACGCTCTGTTGGAGAGCGGCGTCCCGGTGCTGATGACGAACTTTTCTAAGATTCTGAATCAGATGGGCGGGATGTATTCCCAGGAGCGGTATCAGTATATCGCTTCTTTTTCGTCTTTTGACCTGCTTATCATCGACGACCTTGGGATTGAGCGCAGCACCGAGTACGCACTGGAACAGGTTTACGCTGTCGTGGACGAACGGTACAAATCCAACAAGCCGCTGATCGTTACGACCAACCTGACCATTAATCAAATCCGCAACGCCGAAGACGTAGCTCATGCCCGTATCTATAGCCGGGTGCTGGAGCTTTGTACACCGGTTCAGGTGCGCGGGACAGACCGGCGCACAGAGATCGGGCGCGATAAGCAGGCGCTCGTCAAAGACCTGCTCTATGGCAGGTGATTGGAGGTGAAAAATGTCGAAGAATGACGAAACCCCACCCATGCAGGAGCAGGTTCAGCAGATTCCAATCTCTGAACTGCACCCGTTTGAAGGGCATCCTTTCCGTGTGGTGGACGATGAGGCCATGACCAGGACGGTGGAGAGTATTTCACAGTTTGGTGTGATTTCTCCGCTGCTGGTGCGGCCTGACCCGGATGGCGGCTATGAGATCATTTCCGGCCATCGGCGCTGCCATGCTGCGGAACAGGTCGGTCTGGAAACTCTGCCGGTCATTGTCCGGGAGATGGATGATGATGAAGCGATCATCGCGATGGTCGATTCCAATCTGCAAAGAGAAACCATTCTCCCCAGCGAACGGGCATGGGCGTACAAAATGAAGCTGGATGCGATGAAGCACCAGGGAGCCAGGACAGATTTAACTTCTGTGCAAGTCGCACAGAAGTCGCCGGGCAAAACCTCCAGACAGCTTTTAGGTGAGCAGGTTGGGCAAAGCCAGGATCAGATACGGCGTTATGTTCGTCTGACCAACCTCATCCCAGAGCTGATGGACATGGTGGATGAGAAGAAAATCGCGTTCAATCCCGCTGTGGAACTTTCCTACCTGTCGCGCGATGAGCAGTCTCATCTTCTGGAGGCCATGGACTACGCCCAGGCAACCCCTTCTCTTTCACAGGCGCAGCGCCTGAAAAAACTCAGCCAGCTGAAACAGTGTTCGCCGGAGGCGATGGAGGTTCTGATGGATGAGGTGAAGAAGGAAGAACTGGCTCCCACCGTGACGCTGCCCACGGAACTGCTGCGGAAGTATTTTCCCAAATCCTATACGCCGAAGCAGATGGAGGACACCATTATCCGGCTGCTGGATCAGTGGCAGAAAAGCCGGCAGCGCAATCAATCGAGGTAACTATATGAACACGGACAGATCATAAGGCGGTCATCCGCACTCTGACATTTCGGAGTGCTGAGATGACCGCCTTTTTTTGTTTTGTCCACAGATGAAAAGGAGTTTTCGCTTATGAATTGTTGTTGTATTGCAAATGACGCTATTCCCAATTCCCTGAATGAAAAGACCGGAACGGATGCGTTCCTGGAGGGGCTTCACTCTGTTCTGGACGGCGCTCTGGAGATGCTCCGCTGCATCTGTGAGGATGCCGATGAGGAGGACGAGCCGGTTATCATGGTCGCCGCGATCCCCGGCCAGCCCATCAAGGTGGTCGATGTCGAGGAGGCTTACGCCATCCTTCACTGCTTTGGTGAGGATGATGTTATCAACGGCGCACCGGCAGATACCTGTGTCGTCATGAGTTATGACGAGAAGGATGTCCGGAAGGTTGGCGGCAAGCGCTATGTGGCTGGCCCCATCCTGTTCTATGACGTGGATGATGATGGGGAGGAAATCAGTCTGACCGCACAGGAAATCTACGCTATTCGCCTTGCGGTGGAAAGCCGCTCTGTCATCCTCACAGAGAAAGGCAGGAAGTTCGCTGCCATTTCCATTGACTGAGGTGACGCTCATGAAAGAGTACGATGTGACAATCACGGAGACGCTGGAGAAAACCGTCACCGTTCAGGCTGACAGCCGTGAGGAAGCCGAGGAGCTTGTGGAACAGGGTTGGAACGATTCGCTCTATGTGCTGGATGCAGATGATTTCTCCCATGCGGATTTCGCTACAACGGACGAACGCTCTCTGGAAAAAGAGCAGATTTCCGTCCTGCTGGTGGAACCGGAGAAATATCCGCAGGTTATCCAGATGGAAAACACGCTGGAAGCCATGCAGGATGCGGTCGGCGGGTATATCCAGGCGACGTATCCTTTCGAGGAGCCGGTCTGCATTATCTGCAATGAGGAAGGCAAGCTGAACGGCCTTCCCCTCAATCGCGCTCTCCGCGATGAGGACGGCCAGACCTATGACATCCTGGCTGGCAACTTCCTGGTGGTCGGATTGACTGAGGACGACTTCGGTTCCCTTTCCCCGGAACACGCCGAGCAGTTTGAAAAGCTGTTCCACCAGCCGGAGGCGTTTATCCGCCTTGGCCGCAGTATTATGGCAATCCCCATTGACGATGAGGCTATGAAGAAACGGGAAAAGGCAGCGGAGAAAGCTGTCACCGGCAAGGCAAAGACAGCTCCGGAACAGGATGCCCTGTGATGGGCGTCATTACCGGAATCATTACGTTTCTTGCAGGCGCGGTATGTGGTGTTTTCATCATGTGCCTGATGCAAATCGGAAGTCCCCACGAGGAGGTGGTGAATATTGGAGGAGGAAGTAACCAATCGGACAGTCAACCTGGCGATCAGCACGACCAAACTGACCGGGCGGGCGCTGCTGACGGCGTTTCGGAAGTTTGCCCAGCAGTATTCCAAAATGAAGGCCAACGCGCAGGCCAAAGCCAATGAGAAGCCTACGGGCGAACAGACCATTGACCAGCTCATCGGCCAGAACCAGGGAGCGACCAATATCGAGATTGAAAAGACCGATCTCAAGGGCTTCAAGCGGATTCTGGACAAATACGGTGTGGACTACGCCATCACCAAAGATGCGTCCCAGAATCCGCCCCGGTTCCTGGTGTTCTTTAAGGCGCGGGATGGCGACGCGCTGACTGCTGCTTTTAAGGAGTATTCCACCAGTGTTCTGAAAAAAGAGGAACGCAAGAGTGTCCTGAAGGAGCTGGCGAAACTGAAGGAGCTTGTGGCTGCTACCCCGAAGAAAGTACGGGAGAAAACTCCGGAGCGTGATCTATGACCCAAAAACAGATAAAATGCATCCTGATCCTCGCCCTGCCTTATGTCATTATGGGGCTTGTCGCTACAAATATCGGTGAAGCATGGCGGCTGGCGACGGGCAGCACATCGGGCGAAAAGATCATGAGCCTGATGTACACCATCCCCCAGGCATTCGGGAATCCGCTGCCCAGCTTCCACCCATTCGATCTGGTGGTCGGTCTGTGCTGCGGCGGCGGTCTGAAACTGGCGGTGTATCTGCGTGGAAAGAACGCAAAGAAATACCGCCACAATCAGGAGTTTGGTTCCGCGCGCTGGGGCAATGCAAAGGACATTGAGCGCTTCGTTAATCCAAATTTCCAGGAGAATGTGATCCTGACCCAGACAGAGCGCCTGACCATGGAGAGCCGGGCGAAAAATCCGACGGACTCCCGGAATAAGAACGTGCTGGTGGTCGGCGGCTCCGGTTCCGGTAAAACCCGGTTCTTCGTGCTGCCCAACCTGTTGCAGTGCCACAGCTCTTATGTGGTCACTGACCCGAAATCCAGCCTGCTGGGGCAATGCGGCCATGTGCTGGAGAAGCAGGGCTACCAAATACGGTTTCTGAATACGATCAACTTCAAAAAATCCATGCACTACAATCCGTTCGCCTATGTGCATTCGGAAAAGGATATTTTGAAGCTGGTCACGACCCTGATGGCCAACACCAAAGGGGAAGGAAAAGCTGGGGATGAGTTCTGGGAAAAGGCTGAAAAGCTGCTGTACACGGCGCTGATCGCCTATCTCCACTATGAAGCCCCGAAGGAAGAACAGAACTTCGCTGCCCTGCTGGAGCTGCTCAACTCCATGGAAGTCCGCGAGGAGGATGAAACCTTCCAGAATGCCGTTGACCTGATGTTTGAGGCACTGGCAAAAAAGAAGCCGGATTCCTTTGCGGTAAGGCAGTACCGTCTTTTCAAATTAGCGGCGGGCAAAACCTTAAAATCCATACTGATTAGCTGCGGCGCGCGGCTTGCTCCCTTTGATATTCAGGAGCTTCGGGAAATCACCGCCTACGATGAGCTGGAACTGGATAAGATCGGGGATCGGAAAACGGCGCTGTTCCTTATCATGTCAGATACGGATAGCACCTTCAACTTCCTGATTTCCATGGCATACACGCAGCTGTTCAATCTGCTGTGTGAAAAAGCGGATGATGTGTATGGCGGCAGGCTCCCGGTTCATGTCCGTTGCCTGATCGACGAGTGTGCCAATATCGGCCAGATACCGAACCTGGAAAAGCTGGTGGCGACTATCCGAAGCCGTGAGATTTCGGCCTGCCTGATTTTGCAGACCCGGAGCCAGCTGAAAGCCATCTACAAAGATAACGCGGACACCATCATCGGCAATATGGACTCCCAGCTCTTTCTGGGCGGCTCTGAGCCGACCACGCTGAAAGAGCTGAACGCTGCGCTGGGCAAGGAAACGATTGATATGTTCAACACCTCGGACACCCGTGGCAACAGTCCCTCCTACGGCACCAATTATCAAAAGACTGGCCATGAACTCATGAGTCAGGATGAGCTTGCTGTCATGGATGGAGGCAAATGTATTTTGCAGCTGCGCGGCGTCCGCCCGTTCCTTTCGGATAAATATGATGTCACCCAGCACCCCAACTACCGCTATACCTCAGATGCAGACAAGCGCAACGCCTTTGATATGGAGAAATTCCTGGATCACAGGCTGAAGCTGCGCGGAAAGGATGTGTACCATGTCGTGGAAGCAGACTGACCGGCGCTGCACCGTCCGGGGGCCTCCCCTCCGCGGAGGCAATGTTATTGCGGCAGATAATCGCGATCACGCCCGGTTATCTGTTGTCTCAGGCGTGTTTTCATATATCCTTGTCAACTGACCGTCTATCACAGGCGGTCTTTTTGTTTGCCCGGATTTGGTCAGGGGCCGTCAGCAGAACACCCTTTGCGGTTAGCAGCATAAAAACGATTGGTTCTCAGGTCGGTACGCAGGCGGGCAAACGTCACTACTTACTATCATTTATCACATTTTGGAGGTAAACCCTATGGCATTCTTTAATAGTGCAGTTACTGTATTGCAGACTCTCGTTATCGCCCTTGGCGCTGGTCTCGGCATCTGGGGCGCGATCAACCTTCTGGAAGGTTACGGCAACGACAACCCCGGCGCGAAGAGCCAGGGAA
>JAJPYE010000058.1 GCA_021205095.1 Oscillospiraceae bacterium
TTGCACTGATACAAGAAACTTTAACAAGTTTACACAAAACTATTGACACAATCTTTTTTGGTGGATTTTTCCGTTTCTTGGAGGTATTAAGATGAATCTGAAAAAATCATCTGTCTGGGCAAAAATTCCAAATTTTGTCTGGCTGATCATCTCGCTGGGGGTGGCGGTAGCTCTGTGGCTGCTGGCCTCCAGCCGCTGGCCGGTCATTTTCGCAAACCCCTATAAGGTCTGGCTCGCCTTTGTGGACAAGGGGTTTACATCCGGCATCCTGTGGGAGCATATCTGGAGCTCCCTGTCCCGCGTGCTGACCGGCTTCTTCTGCGCCTTTGTCCTGGCCATCCCCACGGCGTTCCTGATGGTCTGGTATGAGCCGTTCCGCCATGTGGTGGAGCCCTGGATCATGTTCATCCGCAACATCCCGCCCCTGGCCTATGTGTTCCTGATCACCGCCGCCCTGGGCATCGGCAACACAGGCAAGGTGACGGTCATCGCCATCGCCGCCTTCCTGGTCATGGTCGTCACCGTCTACCAGGGCGTGAAGGGCGTGGACGTGACGCTTATCAAAGCCGCTCGCGTCCTGGGCGCCAAGCAGCGGGACATTTTCTTCCGCATCACCCTTCCCGCCTCCACACCGTACATACTGGTGGCCGCCCGGCTGGGCCTGTCCACCTCTCTGACCACGCTGATGGCTTCCGAGATCGTCGGCGGCGACCGGGGCCTTGGCATGATGATCCAAAAGGCCAGCGGCTATTACCAGATGGACGTGGTGCTGCTGGGCATCATTATCCTGGGTATCATCGGCATCATCTTTGAACGGATCGTCAAGTTTTTGGAAAGGAAGCTTACAGGATGGCAGGAAACGATTCAGCAGTAAAGGTCAAAATCGACCACGTCGTCAAGAAATTCAACAGCCGCAACGGCGAAGTCGTCGCCCTGAACGGCATGGATTTGGACGTGCATGAAAACGAATTTGTCTGCGTGGTCGGCCCGTCCGGCTGCGGAAAATCCACCATTTTGAACATCATCGGCGGCCTGGAGGCTCCCACGGAGGGTTCCGTTCTGGTGGATGGAAAACCTGTGGCAGGCCCCGGCCCGGATCGTGGCATTGTGTTCCAGCAGTACGCCCTGTTCCCCTGGCTTACGGTGGAAAAGAACGTTGAGTTCGGCCTGAAGCTCCAGGGCGTAGACAAGGAGGAACGGGCGGAAATCACCCATAAATACCTGAAAATGGTGGATCTGGAAGCCTTCGCCAAGTCCTATCCCAAGGAGCTTTCCGGCGGCATGAAGCAGCGTGTGGCCATCGCCAGGGCCTACGCCGTGAACCCCAAGGTTCTGCTGATGGACGAACCCTTCGGCGCGCTGGATGCCCAGACCCGGACGCAGCTCCAGTCCGAGCTTCTGGAGACCTGGGAGAAGGAGCAGAAGACCTGCTTTTTCATCACCCATGACGTGGAGGAGGCCATCATCCTGGCCGAGCGCGTGGTGGTCATGTGCGCCCGTCCCGGTCGGGTGAAGGACGTTGTGGACATCGACATCCCCTACCCCAGAGACCAGAAGACCAAGATGTCTCCCCGGTTCCTGGAGCTGAAAAACTATATCTGGAACCAGGTCTATCAGGAATACCTGGCCGTCCGCAAGTGACGGGAAACCATCATTCATGGGCAATCCCCGATGATTCGGGATGCTATATCATTTTTAATCAGGAGGATCCAATAAAATGAAAAAACTACTTGCACTGCTTCTGGCGCTGTGCCTGGTGCTGGGCCTTGCGGCCTGCAGCTCCAGCAGCTCCGATGAGGAAGCAGCCGACGCCGCCGAGACCGAAGAGACGGTCGAGACGGAGGAGACCGCCGAAGCCGAGGACGAGGCTGAGCCTGAGACCGAGGAAGCCGAGGAGGAAGCCACCGAGTACGAGGAAGTTACCGTCCGCGTGGCCTATATGCCCAACATGGGTTCCGCCGCTACGCTGTTCGTCGCCATCGACCAGGGCTACTTTGAGCAGTTCGGCCTGAACGTGGAGGTCTATGAGTTCGAGGGCGGCCCCGCTGAGATCGCGGCCATGGCCTCCGGCGACATCGACATCTCCCAGATCGGCCACGGCGCTCACGCCCTCTGCATTGAAGGCAACGCCGTCATCTTCGCCATGGATCACACCACCTCCCTGTCCGACTGCGTGCTGGCCAACGCCGACCACGGCATTACCACCGCCGCCGATCTGGCTGGCAAGACCATCGCCATTCAGTCCGGCACCTCCTCTGAGATTATCCTTCAGCAGGTGCTTTACTCCGCCGGTCTGACCGAGGACGACGTGGAGCTGGTGGAGATGACCGTGGACGTAATGACCACCGCCATGATCTCCGGCCAGGTGGACGCCTGCGCCATCTGGAGCCCCAACAGCGTCACCGTGCAGACCCAGCTTGGAGACAGCTGCATTAACCTGGGCGGCAACGCCGACTTCCTGGATTCCGCCATCTTCCCCTCCAGCTATATCACCACCGCTGAGTATGCCGAGGAGAACTCCGACGTGCTGGTTCGCTTCGGCGCAGCTCTGAACCTGGCCCACGAGTGGCGCGCTGCCAACATCGAGGAGACCGCCATCAACCTGGCCCATCACCTGGATGTGGACGAGGACACCATGCTGGAGTGCCTGGAGGAGGCCGACTGGTACACCATCCTTGACATCTGCGGCGACATGGACGCCATCAAGACCGTGTATGAGACCCAGCAGAGCGTCTTCATCGACAATGGCCGCATTACGGAAAATGTGGACACCGAGGAATATGTCCTCTATGATATTATGCAGCAGGCCTATGACCTGTTTGTCTCCGTGAGCTGAGACGCAGCATAACCGTATAAACACAACAGCAAATCGTTAAGAGAAGTCTCCAGCCGGGGCTCCCCATCGGTGGAGTCCCGGCGTTTGTATCCTGCGCTGTGAATGGATACAGGCCGTGAACAATGGCGCAGGAGGAGGAACCGCCTATGCTTCTGGTCGTAGTTTTAATCTGTGTGGTGGTCTCCCTGGCCGTGGCGATATGGAGCCGAACCGTCCAGTCGCTGATGCTGCTGCTGGTAAACCTGGCGAACATCGTGATGATGAGCGGCGTAGTCGTCTATATTGCCCAGATGGGCGGTCTGGCCGCTACTGCCAGGCGGCTGCTGTTTCTCTCTGCGGATATTCAGCGCTGGCTGCGGTATCTGCCCATTACGTTCAGTCAGGTGGGCTATGCCGTGGCCCTGGGGCGGATGCTTCTGCCCTTCTTTTTGTGTCTGCTGGCGCTGAAATCCAGTATGCTCCCCTGGATCCGGCGGCACGGCCACAAGCTGATCATCGCCGCCGCCGTGATCACCGCCCTTTTTCTGGCGTACTACTATCCCCCGGTGTTCCGGGCGATTATCTCCCGCCATATGGGGCTTCTGCGCCCCTTCAGCCGGGCCGCTATGGCCTGGATCATCCTCTGCGTCGGCGGCTCCCTTCTTCTCATGCTGAAGGAATACCGGGACACCTCCATCCCCATATTCCGGCGGAATTTCGGATACATGGTACTGTCCGTCTGCGGCGTCACGGCCCTGTATCTCATGTACGCCACAAAAGACCCTGCCCAGATTTACAACCAGTTCATCACAGAGTATCTGCGTCTGGGCTTCACCACCTATATCAGCGCCTCCATGTCGGAGCAGGGCTGGGACGCGCTGCTGCTTGCCTCCCTGGTCAGCACCCTCCTTGGCGGATACGGCGCTTTGCGCTATACCCGCATCGATTATGATGAAAACAAGGAGGAGATCCTGCTTCAGCGGAAGTTTGACGCCGCTGGCATGGGCCTGTCCGTGTTCGTTCACAGCGTAAAAAATCAGCTTCTGGCAAGCCGGATGCTCCACCGAAAGCTGGAAAATCTTCTGGCCCAGGAGCCGGTGGAGCTGGAACAGGTGCGCAGCGTTTCCGCTCAGCTCCAGACCCTGAACGGGGAAATGCTGGCCCGGATGGATCAGATATACCGGGTGTTTAAGGATCGCGCCCTGACCCTGACGCCCGTTACCGCCGCAGAGGCCGCAGGGCTGGCGGTGCAGCGCTTTCACAGCAAATACCCCGATGGAGACGTTCAAATCGACCTGCGCTCCGACCGCTCGGTTCTGGCCGACAGCGAAGCCCTGGGAGAGGCTTTGTATAACCTGCTCATCAACGGATATGAGGCGGCGCTGGGAACGGAGACAGACCGGCCCCAGGTCATCCTGCGGGTGGAGGACGAGCGGCTGTGGACGGCGTTCCGCGTTCAGGACAACGGCGGCGGCATCCCCAAGCGGCTTCGCAGCAAAATATTCGAGCCGTTTTACACCAGCAAAAACGCGGACTCCAACTGGGGCATGGGCCTGTATTACGCCCGCAAAATCGTCCGGGGCCATTTGGGCCATCTCCGGCTGGAGCGTTCCGACGGCAGCGGCACCGTGTTTCTCGTCATGCTGCCCCTGTACGACGCCGGGAGAGGAGGAAGTCATGGAGGAGCATGAGAAAATACGGGTCATCGTAGCGGAGGACATGGACATTCTCCGGGAGGGCTTTTGCGACATCATCGCTGCCCAGCCTGATATGACCGTGGCCGGAAGCGCCGCCTCTGGCCGGGATGTCTGCACTCTGGCGGAGACCGTTCCCTGCGACGTGATTTTGATGGACATCGAGATGGAGCATATCCACGCGGGCATCCAGGCCTCCGAACGCATCCACGCCGCGAACGGCGACATTAAAATCATCTTCCTGACCGTCCATGAAACGGACGACATGATCACCGCCGCCATGGCCTCCGGGGCGGTGGACTATGTGGTCAAAAGCTGCGAGGACGAGGTTCTTTGCGACCACATCCGCCGGGCCTACCGGGGAGAGACGCGGCTGGAGCCTCTGGTCAGCCAGGCGCTCATGCGGGACTATAAACGCCTGCGGCAGAGTGAAAAATCCCTGCTCTACTTCATCACGACCGTGGGGCGGCTGACTCCGGCGGAGCGCAGCCTGGTGAAGCTGCTGCTGGAGGACAAAAAAATCGCGGAAATCGCCCGGATCCGCCAGGTGGAGCAGGTAACGGTCAAAACCCAGATACGCAGTCTGCTGAAAAAATTTGGCTGTTCCCGCACACGGGAGATCGTCAAGCTGATACGGCAGCTTGGTTTAGAGCATTTATTCCTTTGAGGAGGAGAAACTATGAGCTACGAGTATTACCATATCCCGCCCCAGCAACTGGGCGAGGGAGCCTGCCTGCCCCTGGTAAAGCTGGGAGATTCCGGCGAGGTGTTCTATGAGCTGGCAAGCCTGATGTGCCGGGAGATCCGGGAGAACAACGCCGCAAACCGCTCCACGGTGATGATATGCCCGGTGGGGCCGGTGGGACAGTACCCCATCTTCGTCCGCCTGGTGAATCAGGAGCGGCTGTCCCTGAAAAACGTGTGGTTTTTCAACATGGACGAATACCTGACCGACGGGGACGAGTGGATAGCGGAGGACAGTCCCCTCTCCTTCCGGGGCTTTATGAATCGGCAGGTCTACACCAGAATCGACCCGGCCCTAGTCATGCCCCCGGAGCAGCGGATATTCCCCGACCCCAAGGCCCCAGGCCGTCTGACCGCCCTTCTGGACGAGCTGGGCGGCGCGGATCTGTGCATGGGCGGCATCGGCATCACCGGTCACCTGGCCTTTAACGAGCCGCAGCCGGAGCTGACGGCGGAGGCTTTCGCCGCCCTGACCACGCGGGTGCTGGACATCGCCCCGGAGACCCGCGCCACCAACGCGGTAGGCGATCTGGGGGGCGCGCTGGAGGCCATGCCCCGCCGGGCCGTCACCATCGGCATGAAAGAAATCCTCTCCGCAAAAAAGCTGCGGCTGGCCGTGTTCCGGGACTGGCACCGAGCCGTCTGCCGCCGGGCCGCCTATGGCGACGTCACCTCCGCCTTCCCGGCCACCCTGGCCCAAAAGCATCCCGACGCGGTGCTGTATGTGAACGCCACCGCCGCCCAGGCTCCGTTCTGACATGGGCGTTATGCGTATTTCCGGGGGCCGGGTGCTGACAACCCAGGGCTTTTGCCAGGCGGATATTCTGGTGGAAGAAGGAAAAATCGCCGCCCTGGAGCCGTCTCAGGGAAAGCCCGGCGGCATAAACGCGGACGGACTGACCGTCCTCCCCGGCTTTATCGACCTGCACACCCACGGCGGCCACGGTCACGATGTGAACGCCTCCAATCCGGCGGATCTGGCGGATGTGGCGCACTTCTTCGCCTCCCAGGGCGTCACCGCCTGGAACGCCTCGGTGCTGACCGACACCCAGGAGCAGACCCTCTGGTGTATTCAGCAGATTCGTCAGGCTATGCGCAATGCAGACGGCGCGGCCCTGATGGGCGTTCATCTGGAGGGGCCGTGCCTATCCCAGGAATACCGGGGCAGTATGCCGGAGCATCTCCTGCTGAAGAAGGCGGAGCCGTCCCTGTTCCGGCAGTATCAGCAGGCGGCGGAGGGGCATATCACCTATGTCACCCTGTCCCCGGAGGTGGAGGGCGCGGCAGACCTTATCCCGGCCCTGCGGGACATGGGCATCCAGGTGTCTATCGGCCACAGCGGCGCAACCTATGACCAGGCTATGGCCTGTATTCGCGCCGGAGCGGCGGCGGGTACCCATGTGGGAAACGCCATGCGACTGTTCCACCAGCACGAGCCTGCCATCTGGGGGGCCGTTATGGAGTCCGACGCCTACTGCGAGACCATCTGCGATGGCCGCCATCTGCATTATGGTTCGGTGCGGCTGTATCTTAAAATCAAGGGCCTGCGCCGCGTTGTCGCCATCACGGACAGCATTATGGCCGCCGGACTGCCGGACGGGAACTATAAGCTGGGCGTCAACGACGTGGTGGTGGAGCAGGGCGACGCCAAGCTTCACGACGGCACACGGGCAGGCAGCACCCTGACCATGGTGCAGGCGCTGAAAAACTTCATTTCCCACGCCGGTCTCACCCTGGAGGAGGCGTCTCTTGTCACCAGTGCCAACGCCGCGGATATGATGGGCTGGAACAAGGGCCGCATCGCCCCCGGACGGGACGCCGATCTGGTGCTTCTGACCCCGGAGCTGGCGGTGCAGCGCACCATCGTCGCGGGAAACACCGTCTATCAGGCGGGCGGATGACTTAAAGTCAGGATGATAATATTCAGTTTTCTTATAATTTCCGCATAACAAAACAAGAAGGGAGATTTTCTTCATGCCGCTGATTCCTCTGCGTCCCGTGCTGGACGCCGCCGTTGCGAACGGCTATGCCCAGGGTGCGTTTAATGTGAACGCCGTAGCCCAGACGGAGGCCGTCATTCAAATACACGAGCTGTTCCGCTCTCCCGCCATATTGCAGGGGGCCGACCTTGCCAACGCCTTTATGGGCGGCGCGGTGGATTTTGCCAAAGGCACCCTGGAGGACAAGAAGCGCGGGGCGAAAAACATTGCCGCCGCCGTGCGGCGCTTCGCGGAAAACAGCCCCATCCCCGTGGTGCTGCATCTGGATCACGGGAAGGACTTCGACTCCTGCGCCGCCGCCATCGAGGGAGGCTATACCTCTGTGATGATCGACGGCTCCTCCCTCCCCTTTGAGGAGAATGTGGAGCTGACCCGCGCCGTGGTGCAGTACGCCCACGCAAGAGGCGTCAGCGTGGAGGGCGAGCTTGGTGTTCTGGCCGGCGTGGAGGATCATGTCTTCGCCGCCGGTTCCACCTATACGAACCCCCTTTCCGCCATCGAGTTTTTCCAGAAAACCGGCGTGGACGCTCTGGCCATCAGCTATGGCACCATGCACGGGGCCAACAAGGGCAAGGACGTGAAGCTTCGCCGGGAGATCCCCACCGCCATCCGGGAGTGCATGAACCACGCGGGCATCAAGGGGGCGCTGGTGAGCCACGGCTCCTCCACCGTGCCGCAATACATCGTAAATGAAATTAACGCCCTGGGGGGCCAGGTGGCAAACGCACACGGCATCTCCAAGGACGAGCTGAAGGCCGCCATCGGCTGCGGCATCAGCAAGATAAACGTGGACACCGACATTCGTCTGGCTGTTACCCGCAACCTGCGGGAGCTGTTTGAAGGCCGCCCGGACTTGAAGCAGGATGAGCGCATCGGCGGCATATGGACGCTACTGGATCAGCGGCGGGACGCCTTCGACCCCCGCGTGTTCCTGCCGCCGGTGATGGACACGCTGATGTATGGCACAGGGGACAACGGAACGGTGGCCCTTGTCACCGACGCCATGCGCCGGGGCGTCCGGGAGGTCGTAGGAACACTGATCGTGGAGTTCGGCAGCGTGGGCCGCGCCCCCCTGGTTGAGCAGGTCTCTCTGGAGGAAATGGCCCGGCGCTACGCCGCAGGGGAGGTGTGACCGTGGACGGCATCACCCTGACCTATACCGACCGAAAGGGGGCTCTGGCCCCCGGCGCGCTGGAAACCATGATGGCAGACAGCGCCGGTCTTTTGAAGCGTGTGATTGACGGCGAGGAGGAATACCGGGACTACCTGGGCTGGATCCGGGTGGACGACACCGCCGGGGAGGAACGGCTTGATTTTCTCCTGGAGCAGGCCCGGCGGGTTCGCGCCGACGGGGACGCCTTTGTGGTCATTGGCATCGGCGGCTCCAACCAGTCCTCCCGCGCCGCCATCAAGGCCCTGCGGCCCATGGGCGGCCCGGCGATCCTGTGGGCGGGCAACACCATTTCCGCCTGTGAGACCGCCCGCCTGCTGGAGGAGCTGGACGGGTACAAGTCCGTATACATCGACTGCATTGCCAAAAACTTTGAGACCCTGGAGCCGGGTATCGCCTTCCGGGTGCTGCGTCAATATCTGGAACGGCGCTATGGCGCGGAAAACGCCGCCGGGCGTATTTTCGCCACCGGCACCCCGGACAGCACCCTGCACCAGCTTTGCCGGGATAACGGCTATACCTTCCTGACCTTCCCGGAACGCGTGGGCGGACGGTTCTCCGTTATCAGCGACGTGGGGCTGTTCCCCATGGCTGTGGCTGGCATCGACATCCGCGCCCTGGTGGGCGGTATGCGCTCCATGCGGGACAGGCTCTGGCACGAGAGCGCGGGGGAAAATATCGCCCTGCAATACGCCTGCCTGCGGAAGCTGCTGCTGGACAGGGGCTATCACCTGGAAATGCTCAGCTATTTCGAGCCGAGGCTTGACTATTTCGCCAAGTGGTGGATACAGACCTTTGCGGAGAGCGAGGGAAAAAACAACACCGCACTCTACCCTGTCGCCGCCTCCAACTCGGAGGATCTTCACGCCACCGGCCAATTCGTCCAGCAGGGCAGCCCCATTCTCTTTGAGACCTTCCTGGAGGTGCGGAACCAGGACGCCAGCGTCATTATGCCCCGCGAGGAGAAGAAGGACTACTTCGACTACTTAGAGGGCATGGATTTCTGGGCCATGAACAACGTGGCCTTCCGGGCCACCATGGCCGCCCACAGCGACCGGGGCATCCCCTGTTTGCTGCTGAGTATTCCCGCCATCGACGCGGCGACTCTGGGCGCGCTGTATTACTTCTTTCTGTTTTCCTGCTATCTGTCCTGTCACCTGCTGGGCGTGAACCCCTTCGATCAGCCCGGTGTGGAGGGCTACAAAGCCTATATGTTTGCAAATCTTGGAAAGCCGGGGGCAACACTATGAAATACATTTTTTTAAACCTGAAACGCTTTGACGTTCCTGCGGAGCTGGGCGGCGTCAACCGCGTCGCGCCGCTGGAGCAGTGGGGCGGCTATATCGTCCGGGAGACCGCGAAGGGCCTGGGGGGCTATGACCCGGCGCAGGTCGCCTTTGTGGACTTCCTGCCGGAGGCCCATCTCCTCTCTGCCGCTGCCGCCCTGCCGGAGAATGTACCCCTTTCCCTTGGCTCCCAGGGCGTGTTCCGGGAGGACGTGGCCGTGGGCGGGAATTTCGGGGCCTTCACCACAAACCGCCCCGCCTCTGTCGTCCGGGCCATGGGCTGCGGCTGGACGCTGATCGGCCACTGTGAGGAGCGAAACGACAAGGCCGGTATCCTGGCGGAGGCCGGAGCTTCCGACCCCGCCGCCGTCAACCGGCTGCTGAACCAGGAGGTTCTGGCCGCCCAGCGGGCCGGACTGAAGGTTCTTTACTGCATCGGCGAACGCTCGGAGGAGCAGGAGCAGTGGCAGCAGGTATTGGGTCAGCAGCTCTCCATTGGGCTGGCCGGAGCCGATTTGAGCGGCGTCGCCATCGGCTATGAGCCGGTTTGGTCCATCGGGCCGGGAAAGACCCCGGCGGACAAGCCCTATATCACCAAAATCGCCCGCTTCATCAAGGAGCAGGCGGGGCAGACCGTCCCGGTGGTCTACGGCGGCGGGCTGAAGGCGGACAACGCCGCCATGCTGGCCTCCATCCCGGAGATTGACGGGGGCCTTATCGCCCTGACCCGGTTTTCCGGGGAAATCGGCTTTTACCCGGAGGAATACCTTGAAATTATCCGCCTCTATCTTGGAAAGTGAGGATCGCTATGAAGCTAGATTTTGAATACGGCAACGGCATGATGTCCGCAGAGCTGCCCGACAGCACGGACATTTTCATCCCCGGCGAGACGGTGCCGGATCCGCCCTGCCTGCCCCAGGACTGGGACAGCCTGTATGCCGCCACCCTGGAATCCATCCGCAATCCCATCGGTATGCCCGCCCTGGGAGAGATCGCCAAGGCGGGAGACAAGGTGGTCATCGTCATCCCCGACATCGTCAAGGGCGGCAACCAGCCCACCTCTCACCGCAAGGTAGCCATCACCGCCTGCCTGGACGAGCTATACAGCGTCAGCGTCCGGCAGCAGGACGTGCTGCTGCTGTTTTCCAACGGTCTGCACCCCCGCGCCACCGTGCCGGAGATGAAAACCATCCTGGGCGAGCAGCTCTTTTCCCAGTTCTATCCCACCGGCCAGATCACCAGCCACGACTCGGAGGACTATGATCACCTGGTTGACCTGGGCTATACCAGCCACGGCGACCATGTCATTATGAATAAATACGTCTACGACGCGGACGTGGCCATTCTGATCGGCCACACCCAAGGGAACCCCTACGGCGGCTATTCCGGGGGCTATAAGCACTGTGCCACCGGCATTACCCACTGGCGGAGCATTGCCGCCCATCACGTCCCCCAGGTCATGCACCGGCCCGACTTTGTCCCCGTGTCCACCAACAGCGAGATGCGCAACAAGTTCGACCAGCAAGGGATGTTTATGGAAGAAAAGATGGGGAAGAAATTCTTCTGCTGCGACGCGGTGCTGGACAGCAAATCCCGCCAGATCGCCATTTTCTCCGGCTATGCGAAGGAAATGCAGCCCGTGAGCTGGGCCGTGGCCGACAAGCGCACCTATGTCCACTGGGCGGAAAAGCAATACGACGTAGTGGTGTTCGGTATGCCCACCAACTTCCACTACGGCAACGGCATGGGTACCAACCCTATTCAGATGATGCAGGCCCTGTCCGCCCAGGTCATCCGCCACAAGCGGATTCTCTCTGACCGCTGCGTGTTCATCGTCCCTTCCATCTGTGACGGCTGGTTCCACGACGAGCGCTGGCCCTATATCCGGGAGCTATATGAAATGTTCCAGCACGACTATATGCAGATTCTGCCAGATATGAACCGCTACGGGGAATATTTCGCCACCAACCCGGAATATATCCGTAAGTATCGCTACGCCAACGCCTTCCACCCCTTCCACGGCTTCTCCATGATGAGCTGCGGCCACATTGCGGAAATGAACACCAGCGCCATCTATATCACAGGCGCGCGGGAGCCGGGCATCGCCCGCGGCATGGGTCTCAAGACCCGCGCCACTGTGGAGGAGGCGCTGGAGGACGCCAAGCGCAAAATCGTCGGCCCCAATCCCAACATTCTGGCTCTCCCCCGCGCCTTCACCACCACCGCCGTGCATCTGTGCATGAAGGATCCCAGCCAAAACAACCACAGCCGGGACGACACCACCCATCACCCCTGCTGCGGATAAGCTGACAAAAGCACAGCCCTGCGGCTTGTCGCCGCAGGGCTTCCGCAAGGGCTTATATAATCCATTCAGCGTCCGCGCATTTGTCTTTCCAGGCGGGCGATCTGCTCCATGCGTGGGTAGGCGTACTCAAAAAAGGTTCGCAGAGCCTGACAGTGGTAGTTTCGTTCCATGCCCACCCAGTCCCGGCGGCAGCCGCCGTTGCACAGCGGCAGCCACGAGCATCCGGCACATTCCCCCGGCGTGCCCCGCCCCTCGCTGCAAAACCGCGCCGCCACCGGCGACTGACTCAGCTCCTCCAGGGACTGCTCTCCCAGGCGGCCCATACGCCACTGGTCCAGCACAAAGAAATCGCAGGGATAGACGCTCCCGTCCCCCTCCACCACGAAGTACTGCCCGCACCGGCCCGCCGTGGCGCAGGTACCAGCGGGCTGACCGGCCAGTATATGTACATAGTCATCGAATGAGCGAATACTAACGTAGTCCCCCGCCGCCCAGTCCCGGTACCACTGGTCGAAAACCACGCACAAAAACTGACCGTACCGCTGGGGCGAGAGAGAATAGGCCATTCCGCCCCGTTCCATCTCCAGCGGATCCAGGCAGGGGATGAACTGCATATAGCGGCAGCCCAGCTTTTTCAGACTCTGATAGACCGCCTGTCCCCTTCGCGCCGTCGCGCCGGTGACAACGCAGAGAAGATTCACGTCCACCTGATTTTTTTGCAGCAGCCCCAGGGAGCGGACGACCGCGTCCCAGGTACCCTTGCCCCTGGCGTCTACCCGGTTGGCGTTGTGCAGCTCCCGCGAGCCGTCCAGGGAAAGGCCCACCAGAAATCGGTTTTCCCGGAAGAAATCCGCCCACTCCTGGGTAATCAGGGTACCGTTGGTCTGAATGGAATGTTCGATTTGAAGCCCTGGCCTGCGATAGCGCTCCTCCATCTCAATGAAGCGCCGGAAAAAGGGCAGCCCCCGCAGCATAGGCTCTCCCCCCTGAAAGGCGAAGCTCACCCGTCTCCGGGCGGTTTCCATGGCCTGCTGAACCATTTGCTCCAGCGTCTCCTCGGTCATGAAGCCCAGGTCGGCCTCCTCCCGATGCTCCGTCACATCCTCATAAAAGCAATACCGGCACCGCATATTGCACCGGCCAGAGGCAGGCTTAATTAAAAGCGATACTGTGTCCATCATCGTCCCTCCGTGGGTTTAATCTTTTATATTTCGCTGTCACAGGAACTGCCCGTGGAGGTTATCCGCTCCGCGCAGTCGATACACAAGGGAACAGCCGGATTGGTATTGTCCTCCCGCCAAACCAGCACATCTTTCCCTGCGGGAAAGTTTTTTAAAGGATACCCACGAAGAGCGCGCAGGTGAAAAAAACGATAATTTTTATCCCCGATCCCAAATCCACGTCCCATTAGCACATAGTTTACCTGCGAAAGAATATTGGATACAAGATAAACCTTCGTAGGGTTATAACCAGCCGCCTTCAGCGTGTCCATTTGATAAGTGTAGCCCGCAGCCGCTATCTTCGGCTGGATGGTGACGAGCGGCACGCCGCCCATTTCCGCCAGATTCAGCGTATCCCGACTGGCAAGAGGATGGTCGGCGCTGAGATACATCATCGGTGTGCCGGTACCCAGCACAAACTGGTTGCACTTGCGCATGGAGCTGGCGTCAAAATGCTTGCACAGGCACATATCCAGCGTTCCGCCGTTTATTCCCGCCTGTAATTGCGGCAAACCGTTCCACTCCACTATAACTTCCACATTCGGATAAGTCCGCTCAAGCATATTTACCAGCGATGAAACATGCCGCTCCGGGCCATAGCCCTCAAAGATACCCAGATGAAAGCACATTTCTTTTCCGCGGGCTCGCTGCTGGGCAAGAATACGGCCCTGCTCCACATGGTCAAACGCTTTGCCGTATTCCTGCCGAAGAATCTCACCGGCGGGCGTCAGCCGAATGTGGGATTTCTCCCGTTCAAACAACTGAACGCCAAGATCCTGCTCCAAAAATGAAATCTGCTTGCTGACGTTGGGCTGTGTTGTGTGTAGCTGCACGGCTGTCTCAGAAAAGCTAAGACAGTCTGCCGCCGTTAAAAATGTTCGTATTTTGGGTAAATCCATCCCCATTCTGATTTCTCCTGTCGCATTTCTAATAATGGTTTGGAATATGGCATATTCCACAACGATATTGGCAAAAGCAATCCTTTTTTGTTATAATTTTACCACGAGCAGGGCCTCTGTCAAGTAACTAAATCAAAAAAGAAAGGGTTGTTATTATGTCATTTATAGGCATCCTCGGCATTTTTGTAGCGCTGTTCCTGCTGATCTACCTGACCTACAAAGGGTACTCAGTGATATACGGAGCAATCATCTGTGCGCTGATCGTTGCGTTCACCTCCGGGATTTTTAATATCGCGGAGATCTCCACGCTGTTTATCACAGGCTTCACAAATTTCTGCACCAATAACGGATTGATTCTGATTTGCGGCGCGATTTTTGGCCAGGTTTATGTCGCCAGCGGCGCCTCTGAAGGCGTGGCCCGCGCGATAACGGGACTTATCCATCGATGCGGCGCCAAGGCTGGCGCTCAGGTGGCGGCCACCATTTTGCTGTGCATCCTGCTTAACATCGCGCTGAACCTGGGCGGTGTTCCCGGTATGGCCGGAACCCTTGTTACTTACGGCATCTGCATTGGCCTGCTCCGCGGTTCCAACATTCCCCGCCGCTATATCATCGCCTTTATGATGATTTGTCCGGCGTCCTCCGTAATCCCCACCAGTCCGCAAATCTATAACGTCATTCCCATGGCGCTTCTGGGCACCACCTCCACTGCTGCGGCAATTCCCGGCCTAATCGGCGGTCTTGTGCAGACAATCGCCGGCGGGCTGTATCTTTACTTCTCAATCCGCCGGGCGCAAAAGAGAGGGGAAGTATATGTGACAGACAAGGCCCATGACCCTGACTTTGATGAAGAAAAGAAGGTTCCCAATTTCTTCCTGTCTCTGCTGCCGCTGATCGTTGTTTTTGTTATATTTAATATAACACAAAATGTCACAATCGGCACGTTCACCGCCTCTGTATTGTGCTGCCTGATGTTTTACCCCCGGTTTGGAAGTCTCAAGGCAATACAGGAAAACCTGAACAAGGGCGGCGCAACCGCCGCTGCGCTGGTATTCGACTGCGCCTGCGTCACCGGCTTCGGCTATCTTGTACAAAACACTTCCCTGTTCGGTTCGCTGATTAATAACGTTGCCAGTTGGAACATCAACCCGCTGGTTATCACCGCCATCGTTGTTGCGCTGGTCTGCGCCATCACCGCCGCGCCGAACTCCGGCCTCAATATCGGCATCCCCATTTTGCAAAACATTTTTGGCAGTAATCTGGGTACCACGATTTCCGCATCCGCGGTTCACCGCGTAGCATCCTTCGCGGCCAACACCTTTGAAACCGTCCCCACAAACGGCGGTATCCTGCTTTCCCTGCGGTTGTCCGGGCTGACCCATAAGGAAGCCTATTTCCCTGTGTTTGTCGTAACAGTGCTTTGCCCCATGCTGGGCTGTGCCACCGTTATCGCTCTGCTGACCCTGTTCCCCGGTCTGGCCTAAGGCTTGATTAAAAAGGAGTGTTATCATGCGCAAGCCAAATATTATTTTACTGTTTGTAGACGATCTTGGATACGGAGATCTTTCCTGCCTGAACCCGGACTCCAAAATACAGACGCCCAACATTGATCGACTGGCATCGGAAGGTATGGCCTTTACCGACGCGCACGCATCTTCCGCGCTATGCTCGCCGTCCCGCTATGGTTTGCTGACCGGGCGCTATAACTGGCGTTCCTGGCTAAAGTCGCTGGTTCTGCAGGAGGCAAAGCCTCACCTGATCGAGCCGGGCCGCTTGACGCTGGCGTCCATGCTGAAGGAATGTGGTTATCAAACCGGCTGCGTAGGTAAGTGGCACCTTGGCATGGACTGGACAAAAACCGGCCCCGGAACCTTTGACATCGACTATACCAAACCGTTTACACACGGCCCCTGCGAATACGGCTTCGATTACTTCTATGGTATGGAGGCATCCCTGGATTCCGGCCCTTATACCTACATTGAAAACGACCATGTAGTAACGGTTCCCACTGGCTACACCGGCTATGAGCCTTTCCCCCATATGGCGCCTCCGGGACGGGACGGCTGGTCTTACGGCCCCATCGCCGAGGGCTTCAAGCATGAAAACGTCGTTCCGGATTTTAATAAAAAGGTTTTGGATCTGCTGGAGCAGTACCATGAGGACGGTCGGCCCTTCTTCCTCTACTATCCAACGCCCGCTGTGCATATTCCTCTAGTGCCCACAGATGAATTTAGGGGAAAATCCAAGGTCGGCGTTTACGGCGATTTTGTCATGGAGCTGGACGCCTGCGTGGGCGACGTCATGAACAAGCTGAAGGAACTTGGCATCGAGGACAACACTGTCTTCCTGTTTGCCAGCGACAACGGCTGCTCCCCTGCCGTGGACTATGATTATATGGCAAGCTGTGGACACAATCCCAGCTACATCTACCGTGGCTTCAAGGGCGACATCTACGACGGCGGACACCGAATCCCGTGCATCGTCCGCTGGCCTGGAATGATTCAGCCGGGCTCAACCTGCGACCAGCTAGTCTGCCTCACAGACGTTATGGCCACGCTGGCGGAGCTGGTGGGTTATAAGCTGCCCCAAAACGCCGGTGAGGACAGCATTTCTATGCTGTCTCTCTGGGAAGGCGGAACAAAGCCCACTCGTCGCGATGCGGTTCACTCTTCCGCAGATGGTTCCTTTGGCATCCGCTGCGGAGACTGGAAGCTGGAGCTTTGTCCCGGTTCTGGCGGAACGCTATGGACCGAAGGATTGGAGCCCGTGCCGGAGGACGGCACAATGGTTCAGCTCTATCACATGGGTAAGGATGTAAGAGAAACGGAAAACGTCTGCCATCAGTATCCGGGCCTGGTGGCTTATCTGAAAACAAAGCTGTCCGTCTATATTCTGAATGGCCGCTCCACGCCCGGTATTCCTCAGCCCAACACGGTGCCTCAGTGGCCGCAGATGATGTGGGTTTATGATGATGTAAATTCTCCCCTGCGCTGCACCGACAGTATTCATTGATCTGCCGTGCCGGACAGCCGTCGCAGGCTGTCCGGCACCTGCACGCGTATTGCAGCAAAACAAATCGGAGAGGTTAAGAGAAAGGTAGAAGATACATGGTCGTATTGTTGTTTTTGGTCTGTCTGACCGCTTCCACCCTGGGAGCGATCGCCGGGTTCGGCGGGGGCGTTATCATCAAGCCGGTGCTTGACGCCTTCGGCGTTCTTCCGGCAACGACGGTCAGCTTTTTGTCCGGCTGCACGGTGCTGGCCATGTCTGTCTCCTCCCTGATACGCACCCGAAACAACGGGGTCAGGCTCCAGGTGAAAACCAGCACGCCCCTAGCCATCGGCGCGGTGCTGGGAGGCCTCGCAGGAAAATGGCTGCTTCAGCTTGTGCTGTCCCTGTCAGGACAGGAGGAGGTGCTGGGCGGCATCCAGGCAGTGTGCCTGACGCTCATTAACATCGGCGTTTTCGTTTATGTCTGCAACAAGGACAGACTTCCCTCCACACACGTTAAAAGCCCCCTGGCGGCAGTCCTGATCGGCCTGGCGCTGGGCCTGATTTCCACCTTTCTGGGCATTGGCGGCGGGCCGATTAACATAGCGGTGTTGTTTTTCTTCTTCTCCATGGATGCCAAGGAGGCGGCGAAAAACTCCATCTATATTATCATGTTCTCCCAGATTTCCAGCATTGGAACTGCGCTGGCCACCCACACCGTCCCGGCCTTTAACTGGCTCGACCTGATTTTCATGGCCTGCGGCGGCGTCGGCGGAGCAATCCTTGGGGCCGCTATTTCCAAGCGCCTGGACAGCGCCAGGACAGAAAAGCTTCTGCGGGTGCTGCTGATCATCGTCACCTGCATCTCCGCCTATAACGTGGTGCAGTTTTTCCTGCTGTAAAACCAGGGCTTGTAAACGGAATCCTTTACACCCTGCAAAAGTAATAAAAAACAGAGCTGAATCAAAACAGCCCATTTGATTCAGCTCTGTTTTATGCCGGAATGGCTTCGTTTTCATGCTCAATGTATCGGCAGAAAATATACAGTCCGCAAATAATCTCTGCGGAGAAATCGGCGTCGCTTTCGATACTCCAGGTAATAGACAAGTTGTTTCGCCTGGCGCACAGCACGGCCTCATTCTCATCCGTCAGAAGATAATCGTCGGCGCCCCGGCGCGTCAGCAGATAGCTCCTGTCCCCTACCAGAATCGCCGCATGATCCACCTCAGGCGCACGAAATGCAGGCCAGCCCATCACCGACGGATCCTCCAGCGTGGAATACCCCGGCACGGCGGAAACCAGCGTCTTTCCGCTGCCATCTGTGAGAACATATTTCAAATCCCGAACGTCCCGCCGCCGTGAGGAAGTCCGCTCCATCTGAAGTATATCCGTATTCAGCTTGATGGCTGACTCCGGCATGGACACCGTTTTTCTCGGCCCGAAGAGTGCGTCCCTTATTTTCCCAATCGGTTTTTTTCCGCTTTCCTGATAAAGCATATTCGATTTCATCACATATCGCACGGCTATGCCCCCTTAAATAAAGCAAACGTTTGTTCTCTCTTGGCATTGGGCGCTATCTGTTGTAAAGACAGAATCTATCCCTTTCTATTGCATTAAATTTAAACTATTTACACCTCCGAAGTCAACAGAAATCATGCAAACGATT
The DNA here is from genome assembly GCA_021205095.1 of Oscillospiraceae bacterium. Lineage (GTDB taxonomy): Bacteria > Bacillota > Clostridia > Oscillospirales > Oscillospiraceae > CAJOIG01. The sequence continues at coordinate 18,792 of JAJPYE010000058.1, forward strand.
GCCTAATTTCCCAATATAAAACGCAGCGCCCGTGACAACGGAGACTGCGTTTTTTATTTTGGGAAGGCCTATCGGTCTTTTATACCTGTCCGCTGGAATCGCTGTTTCCGCCGGTCATTTCCAACACATGAGCGGCGGAGGACTGAAGCTGGGCCATGGCCGCCTGGATAGCGGCGATGTCCGTCTCTGTCATCTTATCCGCCCGCTTTCCCATGGTCTTGCGGAGCGCGGAAATATCCGCCTTTACCCGCTTCTTTTCGTCTTTGTCGATCTGCTTGCCAGCAGCGCCCAACGCCTGCTCCACCTGCATGAGAAGCCGCTGGGCTTCGTTGTTCACATCCACCGCCGAGCGGCGCACCCCGTCCTGGGCGGCATATTGCTCCGCATCGCGAATGGCCTGCTGAATCTCCGTCTCGGACATTTTTTCGTTGGCAGTGATGGTAATGGACTGGGCCTTGCCGGTATCCAAATCCCTTGCGGAAACCTTCAGGATGCCGTTGGTGTCGATGTCAAACGTTACCTCAATCTGCGGTACGCCTGCCGCAGCCCGTTTAATGCCCCGAAGAGTGAAGCGGCCAATGGTCTTGTTGTCCTTTGCCATGGGCCTCTCTCCCTGCAACACATGAATGTCCACGCTGGGCTGGAAGGCGGCGGCGGTGGTAAATATCTGGGAGTACCGGGTAGGCAGCGTAGTGTTCCGCTCCACCAGCCGGGTGGCCACGCCGCCCACCGTTTCAATGGACAGGCTGAGAGGTGTAACATCCAGCAGCAGAATACCGCCGCCCGCGCCGCCATCCAGACCGTCGGAGCTGGATCCGGCCAAGGTCATGGATCCGCCGGAAAGAATATCCCCCTGCACCGCCGCTCCCTGGGCCACGCACTCATCGGGGTTAATGCTTCGGCTGGGTTCAATGCCGGTCAAACTGCGCACCTTCTGCTGCACGGCGGGAATACGGGTGGAGCCGCCCACCAGCAGTACCCGGCTCAAATCCCGCGCCGTCAGGCCCGCGTCGCTGAGTGCGCTCTGTACCGGCCCGGCGGTGGCGTCTATTAAGTCCTGAATCAACCCTGTGAAGGCGGCGCGGGTCAGCGTCATTTCCAGATGGACGGGGCCGTCCTTCCCCTGGGCAATATAGGGCAGATTAATCACCGTGCTGTCTGAGGCGGAAAGCTCTTTTTTCGCCTGCTCCGCCGCCTCCCGAACGCGGGTCATGGCGGACGGGTCTCTGGACAGGTCGATGTGGTTCTCCCGCTTGAACTGGGCCACAATATGCTCCGCCAGCCGCTGGTCGAAGTCGTCTCCGCCCAGGTGATTGTTGCCCGCCGTGGCCAGCACCTCGATCACGCCGTCCCCTATCTCGATGATAGACACGTCGAAGGTGCCGCCGCCCAGGTCATAGACCATGATTTTCTGGGCCTGTCCGTTATCCAGGCCGTAGGCCAGGGCCGCGCTGGTCGGCTCGTTGATTATGCGCTCCACGTTCAACCCCGCGATGCGGCCCGCGTCCTTGGTTGCCTGGCGCTGGATGTCGTTGAAATAGGCGGGAACGGTGATGACCGCATCCGTCACCGGCTGTCCCAGATACGCCTCCGCGTCCTGGCGCAGCTTGCGGAGGATCATAGCGCTAATTTCCTGGGCTGTATAGTTTTTGCCGTCAATGCGAACCCGCCAGTCCGTACCCATATGCCGTTTCACGGAGGAAATAGTACGACTGGTATTCATGGCCGCCTGCCGCCGGGCCGGAGCGCCCACAAGCCGCTCCCCATCCTGGGTAAACGCCACCACGCTGGGCGTGGTTCGCTCTCCCTTGTCGTTGGGGATAATAACGGGCCGTCCCCCCTCCACCACCGCCACACAGCTATTGGTGGTACCCAGATCAATGCCTATGACCTTTCCCATAGAATTAACTCCTTTGATATTTTCTTTTTTTACATCTTAAAATCTTGTCCTTCTGATGTCAATAAAACTTGGCATTTGTTTTCAAAAGGTTCACAAAGCAGCCGCTGATAAAAGACCGTCTGTACTATGAAATCTATGAGTGACTTATTAATTTGCTAACATCCTGTCTTCAGCCAGAGGCTCAATCGCGACGGCGTTTCGATTTTCAGGATGGAACGCAAAAACAGGGAGTCGGCACGGAGCCGCTCCCTGTTTTTCAGTGTCCCGCGTCTTGCGCGGATTATGTATTTTCCTTAATAATTTTCCGCCCGCACCTCGAAATAGGACTGGGGGTGCTTGCACACCGGGCAGATGTCGGGGGCCTTGGTGCCGATCACCATATGGCCGCAGTTGCGGCACTCCCACAGGGTCACGCCGCTTTTTTCAAAGACCTCCTTCGCCTCCACGTTATGCAGCAGCTTGCGGTAGCGCTCCTCGTGAGACTTCTCAATGGCGGCAACGCCGCGGAACTGCTCGGCAAGCTCATGGAAGCCCTCCTCGTCCGCCTCGCGGGCCATGCGGTCATACATATCTGTCCACTCGTAGTTCTCGCCCTCGGCGGCATGGAGCAGGTTTTCCGCCGTGTCGCCAATCTCCCCCAGCGCCTTGAACCAAAGCTCCGCGTGTTCCTTCTCATTGGCGGCGGTTTTCAGGAACAGATCTGAAATCTGCTCAAAGCCCGCTTTCTTTGCGACGCTGGCAAAGAAGGTATATTTGTTGCGGGCCTGGGATTCGCCGGAAAAGGCCTCCCAAAGGTTTTTCTCCGTCTTTGTTCCCGCATAGGGATTCTTGGCCGGGGCCGGAGCCGGGGCTTCCTCAATCTTTACAAATTTGCTGGCTGGCTGTTTGCATTTTGGGCAGATAAAATCCGCAGGGAGCGGCCCCTCATGAACATAGCCGCATACAGTGCATTTTCATTTTTCCATAATTGTTACCTCCATAAAAATATATCACTACACGAACGCTGTCCGCATCCGCGTTTATTACATCAACCAGTATGGCAAAGCCCCTGGCAACGGACGCTTTGTAACATCGAAGTACAGGCGGGCCTGCGCAAAAACGAAGCGCGACCGTCTCAAAAAACACATATGGCCCCCCGCAAAGAAAACGGGGGGCCAAATAACAAATTCGCGCGTATACTTACCCGTTTTCCTCAGCGGATGCGGGAGAAGCCAGCTCAGGCTCCGGGAGGACTACCTCCTCAGGCTCAGGCTGAGCAGACAGCTCTACAGTGGGAGCATCGTCAAACTGGAAGGCAGGCTCACTGCTTGTCTCCGGCTCCTGAATCGGTGTCGACACTGACTGATATACCGGCGCTGTAGTCGCTGCTTCCACGGAAGGGGCAGCCGCTTTTGTAGCACCAGTACTTGGAGCGAAAAAATCGACGCTCTCCTCTCCGCCAACAGCAGCAGCCATAGCCTTGCTCTCCGCCAGCGCCTCCGCTTTATTGGCCTTATGGTTGCGTACAGCCACAAGAATCATAACGCAAATATCGAACACGCCGTTCAGGCAGAAGCCAATGCCCAGCGCCATCATGCCAGAGGCAAAGCCGCTGTCGGACTTGGCGCCAAACAGCTCGATTCCCACGGGATAAACATATTCCAGCACGGTGACAACGCCCAGGGCAATGCCCAGCACGGCCATAATCAGAGCCAGCCACCAGGTTTTAAAGCGCATACGGGCAAGATCCAGGCTGTATTGCAGCTTCAGGATACCGTCCAGCGCCACGGCAACGCCCAGAATCTTCACCACGGTACTCAGCAGGATGCTGACAGTGCCGCCATCGGTAAGCAGGCCGCTGAAAGCCACATAAGCGCCCAGGAGCAGTGCAATCAGACCGACGCAGAACTCAGAACGGTACACGCCGCTGATAGGACGGCGGGCAAAGTAGATGATGATGTATACAAGACCAATTACACCCAGGACGCCGCCGATGAAATAACCGCTGTAGCTATACACCATGACAGGCTCCAGAATGAACGCCACGCCCATCAGGATACTGACCAGAGCAGTGATGATCAGGTTGCGGATGGGATTGGTGAGCATACCGGTCTTTTTCGCAGTGGCTGCAGTGGCCAAAGGCGGCTTTGCCGCAGCCTTTGCATTTCTTTTCGCAGCTTTCTGGGCCTTTTTAGCTGCCTTAGCAGCCTTTTTGTTTGCCTTGGCAGCCTTATCGGCGGCTTTCGCTGCCTTTTTGGCCGCTTTTTCGTCAACTGCCGTATCCACTGCAGCAAACTCGGTCTCAAAACTTTTTTTAGCCATGGGAACTTACCTTCCTATCATTTTTTGTTTTAAATTCAAGTACGAACTGTGTTCCTCTGCCTCTGCTTACAACCATACACGCTCTATAATACCATGAGTTTTGTCAAAAGTAAAGCAAATTTTCTGCATTTTCCTCGTAAATAATAACAAAAATAATATAAAAGTGAACCGTCCTCATACTAAGGTAGTGTAAAATAGTTTGTGTAAAGTTCATAGGTTCGGTACCGGATATTGA
>JAJPYE010000009.1 GCA_021205095.1 Oscillospiraceae bacterium
TCAATATCCGGTACCGAACCTATGAACTTTACACAAACTATTTTACACTACCCCATTATACGCGCTTTTTTTCCGCGGGACAATACGATAAATGAATTTAAGGAGTTGACAACGGCAGACTATTGTGATAGTCTTTATTCAGTTGGACTAGTGCGATAGTCTGGCCGGCTTCTGCCCCTGGGCGGAGGATTTGGAGGTATGTTTCATGAAACAGTTGTTTGACTCAGAGTTAAAAGTAATGGAGCCTCTGTGGGATGACGGCCCTCAGACGGCGGCGGAGCTGGTCAAGCGCTTGGCTGACTCCTGCGGATGGAATAAGAACACCACCTACACCGTCATCAAAAAGCTGGTAGACAAAAGGGCCATCGCCCGCAGTGAACCGGGGTTTCTCTGCACGCCCCTGATTGGCCGGGCGGAGGTGCAGCGCTGGGAGATAGACAGTCTTGTCACCCGGCTGTTCCATGGCTCAAAATCTCAGTTTATCTCGGCGCTGGCCCTTGACGACCAGCTTTCCCCGGAGGAGGCCCAACAGCTAAAGGCCCTAATCGCCAGGCTGGACGGGAAGGACTCGTGACCCAGCTTCTCGAAAACGCGCTGATGGGTACGGTTCTGATTGCCGCCGTTTCCCTGCTGCGCCGTCTGCTGAAGGGGTATTTCCCGCCGGAGACCTGGCTTTGCCTGTGGGGGCTTTGCCTATTTCGCCTGCTCAGTCCTGTGGTTCCCCAAAGCGCTCTTTCGGTCTATAACCTGCCCCGTCTGCTGGCGGGTCTCAGCGCCGCGCCGGATGCCCTGACCGGGGCCGAACTGGCAGGACAGACGATAAGCACCTCCGAGCTGGAGATCACGCAGACAGAGCTGGGGACGATTGCGTCCGCCGGGGGTACCTCCCCCACAGCGATTCTCACGGCAGTTTACCTGATAGGGGCCGCCTGCGTTTTTCTTTGGTTTCTGTGGGGATGGACGCAGACGTTCCGGCAGGTTCGCAGGGCAAGACCTGTGGAACAGAGCGAGTTGCCCCGTTCCGGGCCATGGAGATGCGCCCATATCAGGGTCAGCACAGAGACGAACCAAACCGGCCCCTTCACCTTTGGTGTCCTCCGTCCTGTTATCCTGCTGACCCCCGGCCTGTCCGGCCAGGAATTGCTCATGGCCCTGACCCACGAGGGGATTCACGCAAGGCGGCGGGATAATCTGTGGCATTACGTCATGGCGGCAGCCCTGGTCGTGCACTGGTGGAATCCCGCCGTATGGCTTATGGCCCGCCTGCTGCGAATGGATGTGGAAAAATCCTGCGACAAGGCCGTGCTGCGCTTCCTGGGCGCGGAGCATAAGGCCGACTACGCGAAAATGCTTGTTGCCATTTCAGCCACTGGAAAAGACAGCGTCTTTTCCAGCTCCCTCGGCTCCCAAAGAGCCGAAGAAAGGATTCTATTTATTATGAAACTCAAAAAGACCAGTTTTACCGCCATTTTTTTGTCCCTCGTTCTGATTTTTGCCGTGAGCGTTACCATGGTCACAGGCTGCGCCTATGAGGAAATTCCTTCCGAAACGGGGGAAATTGCCATAGAGGAGGCCGGAACCATCCTCTCCAACACAGGGGAGATCGCCATAGAGGAGTGCGGTGAGGAATCCAGCGCCGCCAGCCAATCGACAGAGGTGCCCGGCGAGGGGGAATACGCGGTGGAAAACGCCGCAGACAGCCAGGGAACCGCGTCCGCCGAGGCCCATATCCTCGCGGAGGAAACGGGCTGCACCATTGCCATTGGCACCAGCTATCAAAAGAGCTTCACCATGGAAAACGAACCCCAGACCCCTTACGCCGCCTTTCGCGTTACCGTTTCCGGCGTTTCCAGCGACGGGGGCAGCTATAAAATCATCATTGCAGGCAGCGACGGCTACGCCTATATGAGCGCGGCGCAAACCGGGGATTTCACCGTCACCATTCAGGACGCGGTATCGGACGCCGCATATACCGTCTATATCCTGAACTATGCCGCTGTCCCGGTCACAGCGGACATTACCATATCCGGCAACAATTAACCCCCACAAGCAAAGCAAAGCCCGGCGCGAAATCGCGCCGGGCCGTTTTTTGCTTTTGCCGTGCGTAGATTACGGCAGCTTGGTGTCGCTCAGCTGGGTATAGATGCCGTTCCAGATGCCGGATCCCATGGTGGCGGAGACGGCGTCGGAGAACTGGTCGTTGGAGCCCATACCGGCCACATAGTCGGTGGCATCCACAAAGCCATAGGCGAAGGTCATCTGCTCGTTGACAATCTGGAACAGACGATAGATGGCCACCACATACTCGAAGTTATACAGGTCGCTGCCAAACTCAGTCAGGCTCGCGCCGGAGTTGGTGGCGCCGGCGGTCAGCCACCAGGCGGCCACGGCCAGTTCCTCCTCGCTGGCGTCGGCCAGGTCGGTCATGTCCTCCACAGAGCGGGCGGTGCGGTTGGCCCCGATATACACGGCGGTTTCCCCGTTGATCTCATTTTCCCCTGCCACGGCGGTGTAATCGCCATAGGCCATATTGGGGGCGTAGGTGGTGAGCTGCATTTCCGTGCCGTCGGCCAGAGTCAGAGTGGCAGTATTCTGGTCATATTCGTCGTTCACCGCGTAGATGATTGTGGTGTATCCGTCCTCGCCGGTGGAGAGATAATAGGCCACGTTCCCCTCGGTGGCCAGGCCGGAAATGACGATCTCATCCCCCTCGATGGAGACGGTTACGTCCTGGGCCTCCTGGGTCAGGGCGCTGTCCAGATAGACGGCCACGCTGTCCGCGCTGCCGGTGGGGGCGTACTGGCAGGTCTCGTCCTCCTCATATACGCCGTAATAGGCGGCGATGGCCTCGCCCTCGGCATTCACAAACACGTAATTGCTCAGGGCGAGCATACCGCTGAGACCGGCGGAGGAGCCGGTATTGCCGCTGGCCTCGCCGCTGGCGCTGGACTCTCCGGAGGCGCTGTCGTCCGCAGCTTCCTCAGCGGCGGTGTCTGCGGCCTCATCGGAGGCGGCGGCTTCCTCTGCCGCTTCCTCATCAGAGGCGACAACGGTCAGGGTGCCGTAGCCCTCTGTGGCCATGACCTGCGCACCGTCAATGACGATCTCATCCCCGTTTTCATCCACGATGCTGCCGTAGATATACAGGGATGCGCCGTCGGCGATGGAGGCGGTCAGGGTACCGTCGGTGGTGACGATGGTGTTGTCCCCATAGAGATAAACGGCGATCTCGCTGTCGAACAGGGCGTCGTACACGTCGTCGCCCTGGCCCAGGGAGTCGTTGTGGTTAATGGTGGTGCTGGCCGCCAGGGAGGCCAGGCCGTTGCCGGACAGGTTCACGGTGCTGTCCGCCAGGGTCAGAATCAGGTTCTCGCCCTTGGTCACGGAGACCAGGGTGGAGCCGGAGGAGTTCATCACGGAGTTCACAAGCGTCAGGGAGCCGGTGTCGGTGATGAGAGAGGTGGTGTTCTGGAAGGAGGCGGCGCCAACGTTCAGAATGGAATTTTCAAAATATTGAGAGGCGAAGCCGTTGCCGCCCACAGAGTTACCATACACGCTGTTTTTGACGATCAGGGTGGTCGGCTCGTCCGTCACGTTGCCCCCGGCGGCGATGGAGTTTTCAAATACCTGGTAGCCGCCCCAGAAGTCGGAGCTGTATACACGGCCCGCGCCCACGGCGTAGGAGTTCAGATAGTGGATGGTGCCGTTATACAGGTTGTTGGTCAGGTGCTGGCTGCTGGAATAGGCCACAGCGTTTTCCACCAGAAGACTTGCGCCGAAGGCCACATAGGCCGTACCGGCCATGGAGCCGCCGGAGCCGGAAATCACAAGAGAGCCGTCCGTGGAGGTCATGGTCACGTCCGTGTCCGCGCCCACGATGGCGATGCCGGAGCCAATGCCCTCCCGGTAATAGGCGTTGCGCAGGGTGGCGTTATAGATGACGCCCCGGTCGGTCAGGGTACCCATGGCGGCCTCCGCCCCGTCCACGGCAGTGTCCGGGCTGGTCAGGTCATATTCCGTGTCGATGTAGGAAACCGGGTCGCCCAGGTAGGTATAGGCGTTGCTGGCGGTGCCGATGGGGGTGTTCACGAAATCATAGCTGGACATTACCAGCCAGGTGTCGTCCGAGCTTTCGGTCATACCGGCCTCCAGCTCGCCCTCGCCGAGATAGATGTGGCCGAAGAACTGGGTCATGTCCGCATAATCGGAGCCGACTGCCTCTGCAAGAGAGGCGTCCGCATAGGTGGCGGCGGCGACACAGTCCCGAACCGCATACAGCACGCTCAGCGCCTCCAGCTTGGAAAGCGGCGTATCGCCCGCCGGGGCTTCCTCCTGACCCATGACCACAGCGGAAACGGCGGCGATCTTTGCCTCGTTGGTGTAGTCGTCCGGGGCGGTCTTTTCTCCGCCGTCATAGGCGGCGGCTGCCTCCGCCAGCGCTGCCGCCGTCTCTACTCCCTGCTCGGTCAGGGTGCTCCAGGCGGACTGGAAGGCGTTATACAGGCCCACGTAGATAAATTCCACCGTGGCCGTGTCGAACACGCCCAGGCTGGTGACAATATCGCCGTTTTCGTCGGTGATATTTTCCAGCAGGTAGCCGCTGGCGCTGGTGTCCCGTTCCGCTGCCAGAGCGGAGGCCGGAAGAAGCCCAAGCAGCATGATCAGGCACAACGCAGAGGCCAGGAGCGCCCTCAGGTTTTTGTGTTTCTTCATAATCGTTTTCCTTTCCATTTTGCTTTTTGGTTTGTCCTGTCTGATGAGGTCAGGACAGGCAAATCATGATTTTGTCATTGTATCACAAATGTGACAATTTTCCAACAAAAATAAAAGGATTCTAATTTGTGGATGTTGCACAAATTCAAGAGGGAACAGAGACTTGAAAAGGTCGAATGTGATAGTGCAGCGGCAAGCTTATGCCAGTCCGTTTTTGCGCAGGACGTCCTGGATGATGTCCGCCGCCTCGTCCGCCAGGGCTTCGGTGTGGGTGGCCATCAGGGAGGTGCGGAGGAGACACTCATGGGGCGCGGTGGCGGGGGGCAGGGAGCTGTTCACATACACCCCGGCGTCGTAGAGCTGCTTTGCGATGGACAGAGTGTCCATGATTTCATAAGTATAAATGGGGATGATGGGCGTCTGGCTCATGCGGATTTTTATCCCCCGCTCCACCAGACGCTCCCGGAAATACTGGGAGATATGGGCGAGCCTTTCCACCAGGCCGGGATCCCGCTCCAGCTCCTCCAGGGCGGCGATGGCCGTGGCGCAGGAGGCGGGGGTGATGGAGGCGGAGAAGATAAAGGGGCGGGAGGTGTGCCGGACATGCTCGGCCACCAGATGGCTGGAGGCCATATAGCCCCCCAGGGAGGCCAGGGATTTGGAGAAGGTGCCCATGTAAATATCCACCTGATCCTCCAGTCCGAAGTGGCTGGCGGTACCGCGGCCACCGTCTCCCAGAACGCCCAGGCCATGGGCGTCGTCCACCATGACCCGCGCCCCGTATTCCTTTGCCAGACGGACGATCTCCGGCAGGTTTGCGATGTCGCCCCCCATGGAGAACACCCCGTCCGTCACGATCAGGCACCCGGCCCGCTCCGGCACCCGCTGAAGCTGCCGCTCCAGGTCGGCCATGTCGCTGTGCTTATAGCGCAGCATGGTGCCGTAGGACAGCTTGCAGCCATCATAAATGCTGGCGTGGTTCTCTCGGTCGCAGATTACGTAATCCCCCCGTCCCACGATGGCGGAGATGATGCCCAGATTGGACTGGAAGCCGGTAGAGAAGGTGACGACGTCTTCCTTCCTCAGAAAAGCGGCAAGCTTTGCCTCCAGCTCCTGGTGGAGCATAAGGGTACCGTTCAAAAACCGGGAGCCGGAGCAGCCGGTGCCGTAGCGTTCCAGGGCCTCTATGCCCGCCTGCACCACACGGGGGCAGGTAGTCAGACCCAGGTAGTTGTTGGAGCCGAGCATGATGCGGCGCTTGCCCTCCATAATAACCTCTGTATCCTGGCGGGATTGCAAAGCGTGGAAATAGGGGTATATGTCTCTGGCCCTGGCTTCTGTCACCAGCTCATTTTCCGCGCATTTTGTAAAAATATCCGTCATGTGCTGTCCTCCGTTTTCACAGTAAATGTAGATATTGAAAACTTAAAAATAATTATATAAATATATTTAACCATATAGGACGAGGAAATGCAATACCTATGAGAAAAAATATTGTATTTCCCGGTGCTTTTCTGGAAAAAGAAGCCTTGCCAAAGGAGAGTATATGTGCTACAATTAACAATATTGATAGCCGCCGTCCGTTGGCGGCCCGAATACTGAAAGGAGAACCCATGAAAAGCTGCAAAAAACTTCTGGCCGTGCTTCTGGCCGTGCTGATGCTGACGGCACTGGCGGTTCCGGCTCTGGCCTCTTCGGAGGAGGCCGTGGTCATCACGGCTGTCACCCTGCGGGAGGAGGACGAAAACTATGTGGATTCCGCCCTGTACAGCCAGTATGAGACCGTGGAATTTTCCGACGGCTCCAGCCAGACCATCGACGTGGACAGTCAGACCTTCGTGCTGGTGATAGACGGCACGGTGGTCGATCTGGCCGACCCGGACAACTGGACGGCGGATGCGGAGCTGTATGTCATTGACAAGGGAAACTATGACACTGTGGAAATGTCCATGAATACCGCCAACTGGGGCAATTTCTACTTCACCGGCGTGGTGGATCTGGAGGACGGCGTATACCAGGCCGACCGTTCCATCCCGGCGGCGGTATCCGATGATGCGGAAATCACCGACGAGGGCATTGTTGGCGGCGAGATCAACATCGACGCAAGCTACATCTCCGGCATTTACGTCTATAACGAGGACGGCTCCCACCACACCATCCAGGACGTGACCATCAACTCCGCCGGCCTGGGCGGCAACGACTTCGGCACCAACGGCGGCTGGGGCACGGTTATCTCCATCGCCGGCAGTGCAGAAGTTGACATCCAGGGCGTGACCGTTGTCACGGAAGGCCCTCTCCATGACGGCATCTGGGCCGGCGGTAGCTCCGTGGTGGACGTGTACGACACCGTAGTGCTGGCCACCGAGGCGGCGGATGAATATGGCTTCACAGCCTATTCTTATGACAAATTCATCATTGCGGACGAGCTGCTGACTGATGAGGAGATCGAGGCCTACGGCATCTCCGGCGAGTATTATGCCGAGGATTACGAGAGTATGTTCGGCTCCGGCACACATTATTATTACTACAACGACAACTACACCAGCAACTACAGCGCCCCCATGCTCCAGTGCGTGCCGCTGGCCCTGGGCCTTTATGGCAGTATGCGCGCCTGCATCTGCTATGGGCAGGCCACCCTGAGCTTCTATGACAGCCTGGCCGTCAGCGACGCCTGGGCGGTGCTTTCCACCGACTCCGGCAGCGGTACCCTGAACGGCACAGACACCATCGGTATCATCGGCGAGGTGACGGAGGAGGAAAATGCTGAGGTAACAGCCACCGTAAACGGCGAGACCTATTACATCAACGTCTACGACACCACCGAGGGCAGCGGCTATATCACCTACTGCGACGGCTTTGACGACAACTTCTACGGCTGCCAGTTCTATGCCCCCGACTATCTGGCCATCCTGACCGGCGGTACCTTCGATTTCACCAGCTCCGACACCCAGCGGGGCTACGGCTGGTCTGACCGCACCGGCTTCATGAGCCACGGCTCCGCCTATACCATGGTGGTCAGCCACTCCGACTTTGACATTGCGGACTATCTGTTCACCGTGAAATCCACCGGCGCGGTGGACATCACCGTGGAGGACATCACCGTTTCCTGGACAAAGGATAATGCCTGGGGCGGCGTGCTGTTCCAGTTCATGGACAACGACGACGTGGGTACTGACGCCAACGACCTGGAGATGGACATCCTGGATCTGACCTATGAGGAATACCTCGCAAACCAGGCCGGTTCCGACGATTCCGCCAGCGATGAGGCCAGCAGCGACGCCTCCGGCGAGGCCTCCAGTTCGGGTACTGTCAAGACCGTCACCATTAAGGATTCCGACCTGACCGGCGACATCTATAACTCCACCGGCAGCAGCAACAATACCACCACCAAGGATACCTATGACGGCACCACCAGCTACCTGTCCACCTGGACGACCTCCACTGTGGCCATCACCCTGGACAACAGCACCATCACCGGCGTTATCTCCACCAGCTATGCCCAGCACTGCGACGCAGACGGCAACGCCATTGTTGGCCAGTTCTTCTTCAACAAGGACGGCGAGCCGATAGACGGCACGGAGGAGAATACCTATGATTACCTGACATCTGGTCGTGTGCTGAACACCGTGGCCTATAACGGCATCGGCCAAATCGAGGTCACGCTTGAAAACGGCGCGGTCTGGAATGTCACCGGCACCTGCATCATCAACAGCCTGACCATCGGCGAGGGCTGCACCGTCAACGGCACCGTCACCGAAAATGAAGACGGTACCCTGACTGTGGAGCCGCTGGCCCAGTAAAAACCATACCGCAATACGAATTTTGCGCTTCGCGCCACACAAAGGCAGCCATCTCTGATGGCTGCCTTTGTGGAAGCTAGGGATATTTCCGGGGGACAGGGAACAAAAACCCACCTAAACGCAGGAAAAAATTTGAGGACAGACGTATTTCCTATTGACTTTATAGGGAATTGTGGTATACTGGCCTCAAGGATAAGATAAATCCTATGGAAATTATCAAGAACGCGAGGCGATTTTATGTATGTATATGCGGACAACGCAGCTACCACCCAGGTGAGTCAGCGGGCCCTGGAAGCCATGCTCCCCTGCTTTCGGGAGCATTACGGCAACGCATCCTCTCTCCACACGCCGGGACAGAAGGCGGCGGAGCTTCTCCAGCAGGCCAGAGAGGACGTAGCTGCCGCCATCCACGCCGACCACAAGGAGATCTATTTTACCTCTGGCGGCAGCGAGGCGGACAATCAGGCGATTCTGACTGGGGCGCAAATTGGGGCGCGCAAGGGGAAGAAGCACATCATCTCCACCGCCTTTGAGCATCACGCCGTGCTGCACACCCTGGACAGGCTGAAAAAGCAGGGCTATGACATCACCCTCCTGGACGTTCACGAAAACGGCGTGGTGACGGCGGAGGAGGTGGCCGCCGCCATCCGGGAGGACACGGCCCTTGTCACGATTATGTTTGTGAACAACGAGATCGGCACGGTTCAGCCCATCAAGGAGATCGGGGCGGTATGCCGGGAAAGGGGCGTTTTGTTCCACACCGACGCTGTGCAGGCCGTGGGCCATATCCCGGTGGATGTGAAGGACATGAACATTGACATGCTGTCTCTCTCCGGCCATAAATTCCATGCGCCGAAGGGCGTGGGAGCTATGTACGTCCGAAAGGGCATCCCGGTCTCCATCCTCATCGAGGGGGGCCAGCAGGAACGGGGCAAGCGGGGCGGTACGGAAAACATCCCCGGCATCGTGGGCCTGGCTGCTGCACTGAACGAGTCCCTGGAGACGCTGGACAGAGATATGGCCCATCTCTCCGCCATGCGGGACAGGCTTATTGAGGGACTTTCCAAAATTCCCCATTCCCGCTTAAACGGCGACCGGGAAAAGCGAATTCCCGGTACGGTGAACTTCTGCTTCGAGGGCATCGAGGGCGAGAGTCTGCTGCTCCTGCTGGATGAAAAGGGCATCGCAGCCTCCTCCGGCAGCGCCTGTACCTCCGGCTCCCTGGATCCCAGTCATGTGCTGCTGGCTCTGGGCCTGCCCCATGAGGTGGCCCATGGCAGCCTCCGACTGAGCCTTTCGGCAGACGTCACCCCAGAGCAGATCGACTATATCATCGCCTCCGTGACGGAGGTGGTGGAATACCTGCGGAATATGTCCCCCGTGTGGGACGAGCTGGAGCGGGGCGTTTTAGCCCATCAGATATAAGAAAGGAGAAAATTACGATGGCTCTTTACAGCGATAAGGTTATGGATCATTTCCAGCATCCCCGGAACGTGGGGAAGATGGAGGACGCCGACGGCATCGGCGAGGTGGGAAACGCCAAGTGCGGCGACATTATGCGGATGTATATTAAGGTGGACGAGGAGAAACGGATTTCCGATGTGAGCTTCATCACCTTCGGTTGCGGCAGTGCCATCGCCAGCTCCTCCATGGCCACGGAGATGATCAAGGGCAAGCCCATCGACGAGGTGCTGACCCTGACAAACAAGGCGGTGACGGAGGCGCTGGACGGTCTGCCCGCCCACAAGCTCCACTGCTCCGTGCTGGCGGAGGAGGCGGTGAAGGCCGCCGTGAAGGATTATTACGACAAAAACGGCATTGCCTATGACCCGGAGACCCTGAAGGAGGGCGAGTGCGCGGCCTGTCACCTAAACGATGTCCACGCCGACAATCCCTGACAGCGGCGATACGATGGGAAAAAAGGCCCTGGTGGCCATGTCCGGCGGGGTTGACAGCAGCGTGGCCGTCCTGCTCATGCAGCGGGCGGGCTTCCGCTGTATTGGCGTCACCATGAAGATGTTTTCCGGCGAGACCAAAACCGAGAAGACCTGCTGCTCCCTGGACGACGTTTCCGACGCCCGCTCCGCCGCCCATCGCCTGGGCGTTCCCTATTACGTTTTTGACTACACAGCCCAGTTTGACGAGAACGTCATCCGCCGGTTTGTGCAGGTATATGAGGAGGGCGGCACCCCGAACCCCTGCGTTGACTGCAACCGCTATTTAAAGTTTGGTAGTTTGTACGACCGGGCCAGACTCCTGGGCTGCGAAACCATCGCCACCGGCCATTATGCGCGGGTGGAGCAGGGGCCGGAAGGTCGTTGGCTTCTGAAAAAGGGGCTGGATACCGCCAAGGATCAAAGCTATGTGCTGTATATGCTGACCCAGGAGCAGCTCGCCCACACCCGCTTCCCCTTGGGGGACATGACCAAGGAGGCGGCCCGCGCTCTGGCGGCGGAGCAGGGGCTTTTGAACGCCCGTAAGCGGGACAGCCAGGACATCTGCTTCGTCCCGGACGGAGATTATGCCGCCTTTATCCGCCGGTACACTGGTCAGGATTATCCCCCAGGGGATTTTGTGGACGAGTCGGGCCGGGTGCTGGGCCGCCACAAGGGAGCCATCGGCTATACCATCGGCCAGCGGCGGGGGCTTGGGGTGTCGGCGGAGAAGCCGCTTTACGTCTGCGCCAAACGGCGGGAGGACAACGCTATTGTCCTGGGGGGCAACGAGCGGCTGTTTTCCGCCACCCTGCTGGCAAACGACCTGAATTTTATTATCGCTCCCCGACTGGAAAGACCAGTCCGCTGTCGGGCCAAGGTGCGCTATCGTCAGGCGGAGCAGTGGGCCACGGCGGAGCAGACAGACGAGGACGAGCTGCGGGTGACATTCGACCAGCCCCAGCGGGCCATCACCCCTGGTCAGGCCGTGGTGCTCTATGATGGGGACACGGTCATTGGCGGCGGAACAATCTATCAAACGGAGGAGCAATAAGCCAATGAACAGAGAAAACGCCTGGGCGCTTTTGACCCAGTATAATCATGACCCCTTCCACCTGCGCCACGCCCTGACGGTAGAGGGCGTCATGCGCTGGTATGCAAACGACCTGGGCTATGGGGACGAGGCGGATAAGTGGGCCGTTGTGGGCCTTTTGCACGACCTGGATTTCGAGCAGTACCCTGACCAGCACTGCATAAAGCAGCAGGAGCTGATGCGCGCCGCCGGCGTGGAGGAGGACATTATCCACGCCACGTGCAGCCATGGGTATCTTCTCACCGTGGACATCGCCCCGGAGCATGAGATGGAAAAGGTTCTCTACGCCGCGGACGAGCTGACCGGCCTGATCGGAGCCGCCGCCCTGATGCGCCCCTCCAAAAGCGTCATGGACATGGAGGTCAAGAGCCTGAAAAAGAAGTACAAGCAGTCCGGCTTCGCCGCCGGATGCTCCCGCGAGGTTATCCAGCGGGGTGCGGATATGCTGGGCTGGCCGCTGGAGACATTGATGGAAAAAACCATCCTGGCCATGCGCGCCTGTGAGAGCGACATCCAGACCCAGATGGAAAATATTTCCTGAATTAATAAGGAGCTGACAGAATGAGAGTCTCAACCAAGGGCCGGTACGCACTGCGGACGATGGTGGATCTGGCCCAGCACAGCGATAGCGGACTCGTTACCCTGAAGGACGTGGCGGCCCGGCAGGATTTGAGCCAGAAATACCTGGAGCAGATCGTCACCGTGATGAGCCGGGCGGGCTTCGTCAAGGGCATACGCGGCCCCCAGGGGGGCTATCGCCTGGCCAGGGAGCCAAGGGATTATAATCTGGCGGAGATACTGCGTCTTGTGGAAGGAAGCCTGGCCCCGGTGGAGTGTCTGGATGAAAGTCCCAACCAATGTGAACACTGCGCCACCTGCTCCACCGTGGAGATGTGGGACGGCCTTTATAAGGTGATAACCGAGTATCTGGAGGGTATTACCCTCCAGGATCTTCTGGATCGCGCCAACGCCAATGTGGGGAACGATTATGTGATTTAACGCCTGTCGTCGATGCGGTAAAGCGGTTCATGGCTGCCGCCTTGGAATATGGGAGAAAAATTCACAAAAAGTTTCTGAGGCGGACTGGTTGTTGGACGGGGAAGTGTGGTATAATAACTAAAAGTACCTGTTATATTTTTGTATTGGTTGTCTTGCTCCTGCCCTTCGGGCGGAACCGCAAAAACAATATAGAGAAGTTTTATTATCAGAAGGGAACCCCCATGTCCAACGCAAAGCATTTATCCAATACCTGTATGCTCCACTATGCCAAGCTGGTTTATCGGAGTTGTCTGCTGCTGCTGGCGGTGGCGCTGTATATCTTTCAGCGGGTGCGAACCGGCTCCGGCCTGTTGGCGGAGCTGACCAGAGGCAGGGCTGTGCTGACGATTATCTGGCTGGTGTTTGCGGTGGAAATGATTTTCCGCTTCTTTCCCTCCTCCATAGAGAGCATGGGCTGCCAGAAGCAGTTCGCCAAAAATTATATCCCGGAGGAGGGCGGTCAGCTCCCGGATAAACGGGGCCGTTCTACTTTGGCTGTGGCTGTCGTCTGGATCGGCATGAACGCCGTTTTGGGCGTGCTGTATGCGGTTTCCGTGCTGGACGAAATGCTTTTGATCATTATCGGTCTGGCCTATTCCGTGTGCGACATGATTTGCATTTTGTTTTTCTGTCCCTTTCAAACCTGGTTTATGAAGAACAAATGCTGTGGTAGCTGTCGGATATATAACTGGGATTATGCCATGATGTTTACGCCCCTGGTGTTCATCAGAAGCGTTTACACCTGGAGCCTGTGCGCCCTGGCCCTGGTGCTTCTGATTCGGTGGGAGATGACCTTCCGCCTGCACCCGGAGCGATTTTATGAGACCACCAATCAGAGCCTGAAATGCGCGAATTGCCACGAAAAGCTGTGTCAGCACAAAAAACAGCTTCGGCGTTTCCTTCGCCGTCAGCAGCAGCTTGCCATCAAGGCGCAAAAGGATCTCCCCGCCGTCACCGCCGCTGTCACCGAAAAGGTGTGCGCTCCTCGTTCCCGTCGTTCCCACGGCGCATAAAAAATGCGCCATCGCCGATGACGTGTCCCCTGCCAAGCAAATAATGAGGAATCAAAAGTAGATTTTCTTAGAGATGGCCGTTGTTGCAGGACATAAGCCATCTCTTTTTCATTTATCCTAAGAATAAAAAGATCGAGAAATTACTTGACAAGAAATTGCTTGAATAATATACTCCGATTATGGAGGTGATACCGTGAAGGGACGAGAGATTGTAAAACGGATTATGGAGAATAAGGGAGTCACCAATGCTGTACTCAGTAAGCGTCTGGGGCTGACACAGGCTGCCCTTTGGGATAGATTAAATACCAAAAAGGCAAAGGATATTCCCTTGTCTACCTTGGTTGAAATGTTGGAGCAGCTTGATTACAAAGTCCAGATTGTTCCGGGCGATACGGCGATACCAGAAGATGGCTATGAGGTGGAGCGGATAGAGTAAAAGGGCGTTGTCCCTATAAAAGCCGTTGCTAAGAAAGGTTATATGCGGGGCATACCCAAAATCAGACTACAAAGCAGTGGGCGCCTTACCCGCCATGGAATATTATAGGCCGTAAGGGAGCTACAGTAAACTCAAAGGGATTGTCCTAGGACAATCCCTTTTTCCTTCTTTAACTCACATAGTTTCCAGCTCCTGCATCAGCGCCTGGGCGCAGCGCAGGCCGTCCAGGGCGGCGCTTATGATGCCTCCGGCCCAGCCGGCGCCCTCGCCGCAGGGATAGAGGCCCCGCAGGCCGGGACTTTGCATATCGTCGCCCCGGTCTATCCGCACGGGGGAGGAGGAGCGGGTCTCCGGCCCGGTCAGCACCGCCGCCGCCTCGTCAAAGCCCCGGAGCTTATGGCCGAATACGGGCAGGGCCTCGGCGATGGTGTTCCCTATGCAGGCGGGGAGGATGCTGTGCAGATTCAGCTCCCGCACCCCTGGGGCGTATGAGGGGGAGACTCTGGCGATAGGAGTCGCCTTGCCGGTGAGAAAGCCGCCTACTGTTTGACAGGGAGCCAGATAACCGCCGCCGGCGGCGTCATAGGCCGCCTGTTCAATAGCGCGCTGCCACTGCATACCGCCCAGAACGCCGGGATAAGGGAAATCTGCCGGGGATACGGCGGCCAGCAGCGCCGCATTTGCATTTACATAATTCCGGCCACTGGGACTGGCCCCATTGGTGCAGACCCGCCCCTCCTCGCTGGCGGCGGGGACGACCTCCCCTCCGGGACACATACAAAAGGTGTAGCATCGCCGCCCGTTTGGAAGCTGACAGGCAAGGGAATAATCGGCAGCGGGCAGTCTTGGATGGCCGGCAAAGGGGCCGTATTGGGCTCTGTCGATGTCCTGCTGGAGATGCTCAATGCGCACGCCCATGGCAAAGGGCTTGGGGGACAGGGGAATGTTGAGTTTACATAACATTTCGAACGTATCTCTGGCGCTGTGGCCGCAGGCGAGAATAAGCGACCGGCAGGGGATAAGGCCCCGGTTTGTCTCCGCCCCTGTCAGACGGCCATTTTCCACTGCAAGGTTCGTGACCTTCGTGGAAAAACGTACCTCGCCCCCCAGGGCGACAATGCGCCGTCGAATACCGGCGCACACACCAGGGAGCAGGTCTGTACCGATGTGAGGCTTGGCGTCGGTCAGTATGTCTGCCGGAGCGCCTGCCTCTACAAGCTGGGTCAGTATCCAGGGGATACGCCGATCCTTTACCCCGGTGGATAGCTTGCCGTCGGAAAAGGCTCCGGCCCCGCCTTCGCCAAACTGAATGTTGGATTCCGGGTCGAGCTGGCCGGTTTCCCGCAGGCGGGAGACCTTTTCTGTCCGGGCCTCCGCCGCTTCGCCCCGTTCCAGAACGATGGGCCGCAGACCGGCCAGGGCCAGTAGCAGAGCGGCAAACATGCCTCCCGGCCCAAAGCCCACCACGACGGGGCGGCTGTCCAGGTTTCCTGCAAAGGCGGGCGGCTGCCAGAGACTCTCCGGCGCAGGGGCAGCATCCCGGCAGCGGGCCAGGGCAGAGGCCTCGTTTTTCATGGACACGTCCAGGGTATATACAAAATGCACGTCCGATTTTTTTCGCGCGTCTATAGCCCGGCGTACAACGGTCAGGCTCCGAACACTGCCTCCCAGGGATTGCTCCGCCGCGGCCTTCAGGGCCGCTTCGTTCCCGTCCAGGGGCAGGCTGACGTTTCGCAGTCGTATCATATCATTCCTCCGGCGGCCAGGCCCGCCATTCGCCCGCTAGCCCAGGCCCATTGCAGATTATAGCCGCCGCAGTCCCCGTCCACGTCCAGCACCTCCCCGCAGGCGTAAAGGCCGGGAACCAGACGGCTTTCCATGGTATTGGGGTCGAAGCCCGCTGTTTCCACGCCTCCGGCAGTCACCTGGGCGGCGTCGAAGCTCAGGGTACCCAGCAGGGGCAGCTCGAACCGACAGATCACAGCGGCGATTTGCTCCAAGGCCCGGTCAGACAAGGCCCACAGCCTTGTGTCCAGGGGAATCTCCGCCCGGCGGAGAACGGTGCGGGCAATGGCGTTGTGCAGCGCGCCGGTCAGGAGATTTTCCGCCTTGTAGTTCGAAAAGCTGTCCCGCTTTTCCGTCATATAACGAAGGATGTCCCGTTCCGTCAGCTCCGGCAGGAGCCGCAGAACCAGAAGGCCTCCGTCGCCCAGGCCGGCGGCGGTTCGGGACAGGTCGAATACCGCGGGGCCGGTGACGCCATACTCCGCAAACTGCACCTCGCCCGTTCCCTGGG
This sequence comes from Oscillospiraceae bacterium, assembly GCA_021205095.1. Classification (GTDB taxonomy): domain Bacteria; phylum Bacillota; class Clostridia; order Oscillospirales; family Oscillospiraceae; genus CAJOIG01. The sequence goes on from JAJPYE010000009.1 coordinate 16,324, forward strand.
CCAGGGTACGGCCCCGGTATTCCAGGGCCAGGCGGGCCTGGGTGCGAACGCCCTTCATGGGCCGAACCCAGGTGTTTTCCGTGCGAAGCTGCACCAGAGAGGGGTGAAGAGCCGTGCTGCTGTGGCCGAACAGCCGCAGCAGCTCATAGCCGGAACGGGAGCCGCCCAGCCGCTCCCCCGCAGGCGATAATCAGCTTATCGCAGATTACGTCCTCCCCCAGGGTGGATTTCAGGAGAAACTGGTTCCCCTCCCGGCGGGCGTCCTTCACGGTGATGCCGCATATAAGCTCCACCCCTCTCTCCTCCAGGGCCAGGCGCAGCACGTCTACCACGCTGGCGGCGGTGTCCGTCAGCGGATAGATGCGGCCCCCCTCCTCCCGCCGGACGGCAAGACCCAGACCGGCGAACCAGTCCAATGTCTCCGCCACGCCGAAGCGGGTCAGGGCGGGCAGCACAAAGTCCGGGTTGCCCCCATGGTAGTGGGGAGGCCCGGCCTGGTCGTTTGAAAGGTTGCAGCGGCCATTGCCCGTGGCGGCCAGCTTGCGCCCCACCCGGCTCTGCCGCTCCAGCAGCAGCACCCGGTTTTCCAGGCTTTCCGCCGCCGCCAGCGCCGCCGCCATCCCAGAGGCCCCGCCCCCAATGACAGCAATGGTAGCCATAAATTGTCCTCCTGTTATACATATACCAGCAGGGGCCAAAGGCCCCGCGCTGGCTAAAACCTGTCCAATGATGCCAAACGAAAAATTCCCCCCGCCAATCTACAATTACGGTTGTCCGACAATGCAGGGCGAGGGATTTTTTCGTCAGGTCGTGATGTGACGACGCAGGCGTACATAGGTACGTCAAGGAGGCACAGCGCGGCCTGGCGGAAAAAGACCCGCCCCGTCCGTACAAACGGGGGGCTGTATCATAACCGAAAGGTTTTGATACAGCCCCTTTTTCTTATCTGTTGTAGAAGTCGTCTATATGCTGCTGCTCATCGTTCACGAGCCAGCGGGTGATATATACCAGCCTGTCGTCGTAATAGCCCGTAGATCGGCGGTGAAAATAGCTCTTGTAGTCGTTCATGAAATCGGCAAGCTTTTCCGAGCGCACCATGCGCTTGGCTTCGCCCAGAATACGCCGCTGGGTGGCGTTTAAAGCCACAATACCGCCTCCTTCCAAAGCGTTGGGGTTTCCCGTCTCTGCATGATAGCACAGAGACGCGGCTGTTGTCAAGGCAGCCGCTTACAGCTGCAAAAGCTGCTGGGCAATGCAGAAATAAATCAGCAGGCTCAAGGCATCCACAATGGTGGTGATGAAGGGGCTGGACATCACCGCCGGGTCGAAGCCCAGCTTATCTGCCAGCATGGGCAGAATACAGCCCACGATCTTGGCCACCAGCACCACCAGCGCCAGCGTCAGGCACACGGTCAGCGCCACTAGAACGGTTACGCCGTCGTTATGCAGCAGCAGATGGTCGATGAGCATAATCTTCCCGAAGGCCACCACGGAAAGGCTCACGCCGCAGAGAACACCTACCCGAATCTCCTTCCAGATGACGGCGGCAATGTCCGAGAAGGACAGATCGCCCAGGGACAGGGCGCGGATCACGGTGACGGAGCACTGGGAGCCGGAGTTGCCGCCGGTGTCCATCAGCATGGGGATGAACAGGGTCAGCGCCGTCACAGCGGCCAGGGCGTCCTCAAAGTGGTTTAAAATCATGCCGGTGAAGGTGGCGGAAATCATCAGCAGCATCAGCCAGGGGATACGGCTTTTCCAGAACTGGAAAGCGCTGGTTTTCAGATAGGGCTTGTCGATAGGGGTGACGCCGCCCATGATTTCGATGTCCTCCGTGGCCTCCGTCTCCATGACGTCCATGGCGTCGTCCACGGTGATGATGCCCACCAGACGGCCCTCTCCGTCCACCACCGGCAGGGCCGTGAAGTTATACTTGGTGAACATGGAGACGGCCTCCTCCTGGTCGGCCAGGGTGCCGATGGAGATGACGTTGTCCTCCATAACGTCCGCCATTGGCTCCTCGTCCTCCGCCAGGATGATGGCCCGGATGGACACGGCGCCTATGAGCTTTTTTCCGTTGTCGGTGATATAGCAGGTGTTGATGGTCTCCGAGTCCACGCCGGTGCGCTTGATGTGCTTGATGGCGTCCGCTGCGGTCATGGTGGGCCGCAGGTCTACAAACTCCGTGGTCATAATGGAACCGGCGGAATCGTCCGGGTATTTGAGAATTTCATTTATCAGCTTGCGGGTCTCCGCGTCCGCCTGGCGCAATATGCGCTTGACGACGTTTGCGGGCATTTCCTCCACGAGATCCACTGCGTCGTCCACATACAGCTCGTCCACGACCTCCTTCAGCTCGCTGTCGGAGAAGCCGCGAATCAGAAGCTCCTGGGTGTCGGCGTCCATCTCCACGAAGGTTTCCGCCGCCTGATCCTTTGGCAGAAGCCGGAACAGCAGGGGGAGGGTATGCTCCTCCAGCTCGTCAAACAGCGCCGCCACGTCGGCGGGGTTCATGGTGACAAGAATGTCCCGCAGGGCGGGGTATTTTTTCTGCTCCGCCAGGGCGCTGATGGTTGCTTCCAGGGTTATACTGCGTTCAGCCATTGTTCTTCCTCCTTTTCTAAGTCTGGGATTGCTCCCAAGCCGGGCATAGCCCAGCCCTGCGGATTGCTCCGCTCAGGCAGGAGTAAGACACAAAGGGGTTCTATATCAGCGGGCAATGGATGCCCGCCGCCGTCGCCCTCGTTTTGTGCCGGTACTGTTGCCTGCATCCATTGTGCTGTCACATCCTTTCAATATTAAATTTTGATAAAAAGCGAGCTTTTTATCAAAATTTAGAGATTGCGGCCCGACTGCAGCGCACGCGCCGCCCGCCTATCGGCGGTCATTGCGCACGTTTGCGGGCCGAGCGGTATTTTTTCCGACGTACACGCCGCCGGAAAAAATGATTCCATTTTATTCGCGCCTGCGGGCGCGGGGGCTGGCCGTGCTTCGCACGGCTTCGCGGGGGGAGGGGGTTGGCCCGCTCCACACACCACATATTATAATATCATGTTAAAAGCAAGGCCGCAAGGGAAAAAACAGAATCGGCTATCCATTTTGCGCCGGCTTCCTCCAATTCCTGACGGCTGCCGAAGCCGTAGGTCACGCCGATGCAGTCAATGCCGCAGGCCCTGGCCCCCTCTACGTCGTGGCGGCGGTCGCCCACCATGACGGCGCTGGACATATCCACCTGGCACCTGTCCCTTGCGTAGGCGATCACGTCCGCCTTGGTGTTGTCCCTCTCCGGATTGCTGCCGGATATAAGCTCAAAATAGGGGGTCAGGCCGAACCGCTCCGCGATGCGCAGGGAGGATTCTGTGGGCTTGGTGGTGGCGATGAACAGGCGGCGGCCCTGGTCCTTCAGGGACTGGAGCAGGGCGGGGATGCCGTCGTAGACGCTGTTTTCAAAGAGACCCTTTTCCATAAAGTATTCCCGGTAATCGGCCAGGAAACGCTCCGCGTCGGGCCGGGAAAAGCCCCAGTAGTCCTGAAAGCTCTGGGGCATAGGGGGGCCGATGAATTTGTAATAATCCGCCGGGGGGCCTGTGGGCAGGCCCCATTTTTTCCGGGCGTAGATAATGGCGTTGGTGATGCCTGGAGCCGAGTCCGTCAGCGTCCCGTCCAGGTCGAAGAAAATACTCTGAAAGTCCAAGATGTTTCGTTCCTTTTTTGGTTTATCGTTCTTCTCTAAAGTAGCTCTGGCCCAGGCTTTCCGGGGGCTGGGATTCCTTGGAGTGGCGCATACTGACCACGATCAGCACGATGATTGTTACCACATAGGGAAGCATTTTAAACAGCTCTATGCTGGCTCTGGTCAGGCCGCTGATATAGTTATAAGCCCAGTAAAGGATGCCGAAGAGATACGCAGACCAGATGGCCCGCGCCGGCTTCCAGGTGGCGAAGATGACCAGAGCCACCGCCAGCCAGCCCAGGGCCTCGATGGTGCTGTCCGTCGTCCAGGTGCCTTTGATGTAGTCCATACAGTAGTACAGACCGCCCAGGCCGGAAATGCCCGCGCCGATGCAGGTGGCCAGGTATTTGTATTTGGTGACGTGTATGCCTGCGGCGTCCGCCGTGGCGGGATCCTCGCCCACGGCCCGCAGGTTCAGTCCCACGCGGGTGCGGTTTAAAAGCCAGCTTGCGATCAGGGCAATGATGATGGCCAAATAGGCCATAAAGCCATAGGAAAACAGAAGCTTTCCCGGCACGCCCAGATTGGCCAGGCCGGAGAAATAGGCCCGATAAGTGCGGGAGGTGAGGGAGACGCTGATCTGACCCACGCCGCCGGCCAGCTTGTTCAGACTGCCGCCATATAGGTTCGCAAGCCCCGCCCCAAAGATGGTCAGGGTCAGACCTGTGACGTTCTGGTTAGCCCGGAGGGTGATGGTCAGGAAGGAGTAGATAAGTCCTCCCAGGGCCGCCGCCAGAAACGCGGCGATGAAGCTCAGCAGCAGACTGACGATGCCGATGGGATTTGCCGCCAGCATTTCATAGTAGAAGGCGGTGGCGAGGCCCGCGATGCCCCCCAGGTACATGATGCCCGGCACGCCAAGGTTCAGGTTGCCGGATTTCTCCGTGATGATCTCGCCGATGGCGCCATAGAGGATCACGGTGCCGAAGATGACGGCGTTGTTCAGCAGGGATATAAGGCTTGTCATGCTTTGGCCTCCTTTTCACGCCGGCGGAAATGGACGGTATAGTTGATGAAAAACTCGCTGCCCAGCAGGAAGAACAGGATAATGCCCATGACCACGTTGGAGGCGTAGTCGTTCAGGTTAAACTGGGAGGCGATCTGCGTAGCGCCCTTTTCCAGGAACACCAGCAGCAGGGCGATAAGGATCATGACGAAGGTGTTAAATTTCGCCATCCAGGCCACGATGATGGCGGTGAAGCCCCGGCCTCCGGCAGTACTGGTGGAAATGGTATGACTGGCTCCGGCCACGGCCACGAATCCGGCCATACCGCACACGGCCCCGGAGAGGGCCATGGTGCGGACGATGACGCGCTTCACGCTGATACCTGCATAGCGGGCGGTGTTCTCGCTCTGGCCTACCACGGCGATCTCATAGCCGTGCTTGGAGTATTTGAGGTAGAGATACATGGCCACGGTGACGGCCAGCACCAGCACGATGTTCCAGCCGTACTGCTGCCCGAACAGGGAGGGAAACCACCCCGCCTTGGTGGACTGGTTGATAATGCCCACGGTGTTGGAGCCGTAGGGATTTTCCCATTTGGCCACCAGAAAGCAGGTGAGCTGGATGGCGATATAGTTCATCATCAGGGTGAAAAGGGTCTCGTTGGTGTTCCAGCGGGCCTTGAATACGGCGGGGATAATGCCCCAGACGGCCCCGGCGATCAGGCTGACCACAATGCCGATGAGGAGTATCACCCAGGTGGGAAGACCGGGGCAGTATATCATCACGGCGGCGGTGGCGCAGCCCCCCACCAGCACCTGGCCCTCGGCCCCGATATTCCAAAAGCGCATTTTAAAGGCCGGTGCCAGCCCTACGCCAATACAAAGCAACATCATGGTGTCCCGCAGCGTGACCCAGGTACGTTTGCTGGTGCCGAAGGCGCCGTTCCACATGGCTCCGTATACCTTTACGGGATTCATTTTTGTCAGGGAATAGATAAACAGGGCGCTGACCACCAGAGCCAGCAGGGCGGCGGCAATGCGTATCAGCCAGCCCTTCCACCAGGCCATGCCGTCCCGCTTGGCGATATGCACCAGCGGCTCATGTGAGGTTTTCATGCCTTGCCCTCCTCTCGCTCGGTTCCGGCTACGTTTGTCATCATAAAGCCTACCTGCTCCTTGGTGGCGGTGCGGGCGTCCAATATGCCGCTGAGCCGACCGCCGCACAGGACGGCGATTCGGTCGCACAGCTCCAGCAGCACGTCCAGATCTTCGCCAACATACAGCACGGCCACGCCTGCCTTTTTCTGTTCGTTCAAAAGCCGATAGATGGTATAGGAGGTGTTGATGTCCAGGCCCCGGACGGCGTAGGCGCTGAGAAGCACCGTGGGGTTTGCGGCGATCTCCCGGCCCACCAGCACCTTCTGCACGTTCCCGCCGGAGAGGCGGCGCACAGGGGTGGATATACTGGGCGTGACCACCTCAAGCTCCTCCACCACATTTTCCGCCAGCCTGCGGGGCGGCTTGCGGTCGGTGAAGGCCCCACGGCCTTCCCGATAGCTTTTGAGCATCATGTTGTCCGCGAGATCCATGCTCCCCACAAGACCCATGCCCAGCCGATCCTCCGGCACGAAGGCCAGGCGAATACCCATGTCCGCAATGGTGCGGGGATTCTGGCCGATCAGCTCCTCTGCCGGGCCCTCCGGGCCCTGGGGGAAGTATTTTACGCTGCTGCCGTCTTCGGCGTCCTGAAGTCCGGCGATGGCCTCCAGCAGCTCCTTCTGGCCGCAGCCGGAGATACCGGCCACGCCCAATATTTCCCCGCCGTTCACGTCCAGGTTTATGTCGTCCAGGCGCAGCACTCCGTCCGCATCCTTCACGGTCATGTGACGCAGCTCCAGGCGGCGGACGGGATTTTCCGGCGCGGCCCGGTCGATGTTCAGGTTCACGGCCCGGCCCACCATCATGTCGGAGAGGGTCTGGGTGTCTGCCCCGGCGGTGGTCATGTCCCCTACATAGGCGCCCTTCCGCAGCACGGCCACCCGGTCGGAGATTTCCAATACCTCATGGAGCTTGTGGGTGATGATGATAATGCTCTTGCCGTCCGCCTTCATGTTCCGCATAACGGCGAACAGCCGCTCCGTCTCCTGGGGGGTCAGCACGGCGGTGGGCTCGTCCAGTATGAGCACGTTTGCCCCCCGGTAAAGGGCCTTGACAATCTCCAGGGTCTGCTTTTCCGATACGGACATATCATAGACCTTCTTCTCCGGCTCCACCACAAAGCCGTAGCGGTCGCAGATTTCCCGAATCCGCTGGGCGATGGCCTTTTTGTCCACCACCAGCTTCCCCGGCAGACCAAGCTCGATATTCTCCGCCGCCGTCAGCACGTCCACCAGCTTGAAATGCTGATGCACCATGCCGATGCCGAGGGTATAGGCGTCATGAGGGGAGGCGATCGTCACCTCCTGCCCGTCCACAAAAATGTGGCCGCTGTCCGGGAAATAAATGCCGGAGAGCATATTCATCAGGGTGGTCTTGCCGCTGCCGTTTTCACCCAGCAGGGAGAGAATCTCCCCCTTTTTCAGCTCCAAATGCACCCGGTCGTTGGCGGTAACAGCCCCGAAGGTCTTGGTGATGTCCACCATTTTTACCGCGTATTCCTCTGCCAATCGTATCACCCCTATTCGTTGCAGGCATTAATATTACTAATCTGACACTTTATTCTATCATATAAGAGGTCATTTGTAAAAATAAATTTGTCTTTTTTTCCACTAATTTTAGAAGACCGTCACTGCAGCCCCGCCCGCCCGGCGGTGGCATTTTTGAGTTGCATGAGAAAATCCTCCGCCCGGTCGGACAGAAGCTCCGCCGTCAAAATCGCCTGCGTAGGGTCGGACTCATAGTCGGAGGCCAGGAGAACTCCTTCCTGCTGACGGAGCAGGCGATGGGCCTTGTCCAGGCTGTCCCAGGGGCAGGAGATGGTCAGAACCGTTTTTTCCGGGTCAGGCTCTGTTCCGGCGTCGGCCAGGGCCAGGGCCGCCGCTTTGGAATAGGCCCGCACCAGGCCGCCGCTGCCCAGCAGCGTGCCGCCGAAATAGCGGGTCACAACGCATAAGACGCCGTAGACCGTCCCGCCTTTGAGGATGTTTGCGATAGGCCCTCCGGCAGTGCCGCCCGGCTCTCCGTCGTCCGACCAGCGGCAGGCTCCGTCCGGCATGACCCAGGCCCAGCAGTGGTGGCGGGCGTCCGGGTAGTGCTTTTTCACCTGGGCGATCAGGGCCTTGGCCTGCTCCTCATCGGAAACGGGCCAGATTTCCCCGATGAAGCGGGAGCGCTTTTCCTCATATTCCCCGGTTCCGTAGCCCTGGGGGCGAAGCCGGTCACTCATGGATCTGATAGGGGGCGACAAGATGCAAAAGCTCTGGCCCCACTGCGGCCAGCACCTCCGTCCCCTCCTCCCGATAGGTCAGCTCCAGCACGTTCGCCTGATTTTCCAGGGTCGTCACCAGCGCGCCGCTGGTGTAGGGGATCAGCAGCCGCACGCGGGTCAGGCCGCCCTCCAGGCGCTTTTCGATGGCATAGAGCAGGGTGAGCGTTCCCTCTCCTGTGCGGGCGCAAACGCATACCTCGTCCTCCCGGCTGGGCAGACGGCCAAAGAAGGCGTCGCACTTGTTGTATACCCGCAGGCAGGGGGTCTGGCCCGCCCCCAGGCGGTCAATCAGCTCGTCCACCACCTGTGCCTGGGTCTCATACTCCGGGTTCGATATGTCGATGACGTGGAGCAGAAGGTCTGCGTAGGTCAGCTCCTCCAGGGTGGCCTTGAAGGCGTCCACCAGCTCCGTGGGGAGCTTTCGGATAAAGCCCACGGTGTCGGACAGCAGCGCCTGGCCCCCGCCGGGCAGGGCGATGCGCCGGGTGGTGGTGTCCAATGTGTCGAACAGCCGGTCGCCGGTCTGGATGCAGTCCCCGGTCAGGGCGTTCAGAAGCGTGGATTTTCCCGCATTGGTATAGCCTACGAGAGCCACCACGGGCAGGACGTTTTTCTCCCGACGGCGGCGCTGGGTGTTCCGCACCCGGCGCACCTGCTCCAGCTCCTCCGTCAGCTTCTGGATGCGGCGTCGGATATGCCGCCGGTCGGTCTCAAGCTGTGTCTCGCCGGGGCCGCGGGTGCCGATGGGGGCGGAGGTACCGGCCTGCCGCTTCAAATGCGTCCACATACCCGTCAGCCGGGGTAGCAGGTATTGATACTGGGCCAGCTCCACCTGGAGCTTTCCCTCTCTGGTGTGGGCCCGCTGGGCGAAAATGTCCAGAATCAGGCCCGTCCTGTCCATGACCCGCACGCCCAGCAACTCCTCCAGCACCCGCGCCTGGGAGGGGGATAGGTCGTTATCGAATATAACAAGGGAACATTCCTCGTTTTCCGCCAGCTCCTTCAGTTCCTCCACCTTGCCTGTTCCCAGGAAGGTGCGGGGTTCCGGCTTATCCCTTGTTTGCAGCAGGGTGCAGACAGGCTCTGCCCCGGCGGTCTCCGCCAGCCGCCAAAGCTCCGCCATGCTGGCCTCGTCGCTGCGCTCCGCCGCGTCCATGGCGGCGGCGGATAGTCCCGCCAGCGCCGCCCGTTCCTTTTTCATCGTTGTGTCTTCTATGGTTCTGCCCTCGAATCTTTATAAAATTGGTCGTTACATGAATTTGTGGTTATGGTTATTTTACTACAACGTTCTCCGCCCCAAAGCGCTCCTGCAGCTCTTCCACAAGAGCGGGATGAATCAGACATCTGGCCCCCAGACGCTTTTTCGTATCCGCGAAATAAATGACCAGGGGGTCTGTGCCGGGGAACATGGTCAGCACCAGCTCGATGCGGTGAAGGGCCTTTTCATCCCGTGCCGGAAGCTTGACCCACAGGGTCTGACGCTGGGGAAGCTCCTCCTGGGCAGGCGACTGCTCCCGGCGGGCCGGACGGCGGTATTGGGCCACCGTTTCCGGCGTCAGGCCCTTCAGCGGCAGAGCCATATCCAGCATAATCTGCGGCTCCTTTTCATCCCGAACGGAGATGCGGCCTGCACAGTATATGGCGCTGTTTTCCGTGAGATACCCTGCCGCCTGATCCAGCACCCGCTGGAAGGCCAGCAACTCCATGGAGCCGGTATCGTCCTCCAGGGTGACGTAGCTCATTAGGGTGTTGTTTTTGGTGGTGCGGGTGCGGGCGGCCTGGACGATACCGGCCACGCTGACGGTCTGGCCGTCCTGGAAGGCGGGAACCTCCTCATGTCCGGCGAAGGCCTCCAGAATGGAGCCGATGGACACAGCCCCCAGCCGCTGGGCGTCCCTGCGGTAGTCGTCCATGGGGTGGCCGGTCAGATACAGACCCGTGTATTCCTTCTCCATGGCCATCCGCTCCTGGGGGGTAAATTCCTCCACGTCCGGCAGGGCCAAAGGCGGCTCCGGGTCTGCATCCGCCATGGAAAACATATCCATCTGGCCTACTACATTGCTGCGCCCCGTTCGGTTCACACCGTCCAATACGCTGTCCAGCACAGCCAGAAGAGCGCGGCGTTTATAGCCCATGGAGTCGAAGGCCCCGGCCCGAATGAGACTCTCCACCGGGCGGCGGTTCAGCTCCCTGCCGTACATCCGGCGGCAGAACTCATCGAAGGAGGTAAACGGCCCGTCTGCCTCCCGCTGGGACATCAGCTCGGTGACGAAGCCTCGTCCCACGCCCTTCACCGCCGCGAGACCGAAGCGGATGTTCCCGCCGACCACGGTGAAGTCCGCGTCCGACTCGTTCACGTCCGGGGGCAGCAGGGCGATGCCCAGGTTTCGACACTCGGCGATATACTCCGCTACCTTCCCGGAGGAATCCAGCACGCTTGTCAGCAATGCTGCCATATATTCCCGCGGCCAGTGACGCTTCATCCAGGCCGTCCGATAGGCCACAATGGCGTAGCTGACGGCGTGGGCCTTGTTGAAGGCATAGGAGGCGAAGTCCAGAATCTCGTCGTAAATGCTGTTGGCGGTGGCCTCGTCCACGCCGTTCGCCACGCAGCCGGGGATATTTCGGGACGGGTCGCCGTGGACGAAGGCCTTTCGCTCCGCGTCGATGACGTCGTGCTTTTTCTTGGACATGGCCCGGCGAATTAGGTCGGCCTGGCCCAGGGAGAAGCCCGCCAGATGGCGGAAGATGTCGATGACCTGCTCCTGATAGACGATGCAGCCATAGGTGACGTCCAGGATGGGCTGGAGCAGGGGGTGCTTGTAAACAATTTTCTCCGGGTGGACGGCGCACTCCAAAAACCGGGGGATGGAATCCATGGGGCCGGGGCGGTAGAGGGCGATGACGGCGGTGATGTCCTCGATGCTCTTGGGCTTGAGGCCCACGCACACCCCGGTCATGCCGGTGGATTCAAGCTGAAACACCCCGCAGGTGTTCCCCTCGGTGAGCATTTGGAAGGTGTCCGGGTCGTCCTCCGGGACGTCCTCTATGCGAAAGTTCGGCTCCGTCCGCTGCACCAGCACCTCCACGTCCCGCAAAACCGTCAGGTTCCGCAGACCCAGAAAGTCCATCTTCAAAAGGCCCAGCTCCTCCAGCGTGGTCATGGGGAACTGGCAGACGATGGACTCGTCGTTTCGCGCAAGCGGCACATAGTCCGTCAGAGGCCGCTCGGATATGACCACCCCGGCGGCGTGGGTGGAGGCGTGCCGGGGCATACCCTCCAGGGCGCGGGCGGTGTCGATCAGGTCGTGGAGCCGGGGGTCGCCGTCGTAGTATTCCTTGAGGGGCTTGGAAAGCCGCAGGGCCTCGTCCAGGGTCATGTTCAGAGTGGAGGGCACCTGCTTTGCCACCGCGTCCGTCTCCCCATAACTGATGTTCATGGCCCGGCCCACGTCCCGTATGGCGGCCCTGGCCGCCATAGTGCCGAAGGTGACGATCTGGGCCACATGGTCGGAGCCGTATTTGCGGTTTACATAATCAATAACCTCGCCCCGACGGCGGACGCAGAAGTCCATGTCGATGTCCGGCATGGTCACGCGCTCCGGGTTTAAAAACCGCTCGAAGAACAGCTTATATTTGATGGGGTCAACGTCCGTGATGCCCAGGGTATAGCTGACGATGGAACCGGCGGCGGAACCCCGTCCGGGGCCGACGGGGATGTTTTCCCCCTTGGCGAAGCGGACGAAGTCCCACACGATGAGGAAGTAGTCCACAAACCCCATCTGCCGGATGACCCCCAGCTCGTATTCCAGCCGCTCCGTCAGGGCCTTGTCGTATCCCGGATAGCGGCGGGCCAGCCCCTCATAGCACAGCTTTTGCAGATAGGCGAAGCCGTCCGTCTCGCCCTCCGGGAGTTGGAAACGGGGCAGATGGTAGTGGCCGAACTCAAAGTCGAACCGGCACTGCTCCGCGATTTTCACCGTGTTGTCATAGGCCTCCGGCAGGTCGGGGAACAGGGCGCGCATTTCCTCCTCGCTTTTGAGATACAGCTCCTGAGAGTTGAAGCGCATACGATCCGGGTCGTCCACGGTCTTGCCCATCTGGATGCACATCAGTACATCCTGGAGGCGGCTGTCCTCCCGGCGCAGGTAGTGGGCGTCGTTTGTGACGGCGAGGGGGATTCCCGTCTCCCGGTGGAGGCGGATCAGTCCCTGGGCAGCCCGGCGCTCCTCCGGGATGCCGTGATCCTGAATCTCCAGATAAAATCCATCCGGGCCGAAAAGCTCCGCAAGCTCCAGGGCCTTGGCCTTGGCGGCCTCATAGTCCCCGGCAATCAGCTTTTGGGGGATCTCCCCCGCTACGCAGCCGGACAGGCAAATGAGACCCTCCGCGTGCTGGTGGAGCAGGGGCCAGTCGATCCGGGGCTTCACATAAAAGCCGTCTACGAAGGCCCGGCTGACCAGCTCGCAGAGATTGTGGTAGCCGGTCTGATTTTTGCACAGCAGGATAAGATGGGAATAATTGCTGTCCAGGCCGTGTTCCTTGTCTGTCAGAGCGCGGGGGGCCACATACACCTCGCAGCCGATGATAGGCTGTATGTCAGCCTCCCGGCAGACCTTATAAAAGGCCACGGCCCCGTACATGACCCCGTGGTCGGTGATGGCCAGAGCCGTCTGCCCCAGACCTTTGGCGTACTCCGCCATCTCGCGGATGCGGCACGCGCCGTCCAGCAGACTGTATTCGCTGTGAACATGAAGATGGACAAAGGCCATGATATTTATTCCTCCTGGGGCGGTTCGGTCAAACGCTGGGCCAAGTCGGTCAACTTTCGCATACGGTGGCTGATGCAGCTTTTTGTCACCGGGGGATCCGCAAGCTGGGCCAGATCGGAGAGACTGCACTCCGGGTTTGCAATGCGCAGCAGGGCGGTCTCCTGCAGGACGGCGGGCAGGGAGGCGATGCCCGGCCCGGCTTCGATGGCCCGGATGGCGGCCATCTGGTTGGCGTTGGCCGTAACGATTTTGTCCGTGTTGGCCAGGTCGCAGTTTGTGATTCGGTTCATGGCGTTTGCCATGTGCTTTTCCACCGTGGTCTGCATGATTTCCATGGCGCAGACGGGAGCGCCCATGGTGGTGAGCAGATCCTCGATTACCTCGCTGCGCTTGAAATAGGTCAGATAGTGGGAGCCGCGCCGTCCGTCTCCCGGCGTAAAGCCCATGTCCAGCAGCAGGGCGCGTACCTCCCGGCACACGCTGGCGTGGCTGGTGGACATCTCCAAATGATAGCTCCGCCGGGGATCGGTGACGCTGCCTCCCGCCAGGAAGGCGCCCCGGAGGAAGGCCACCCGGTCGCAGTCGTTTTCCACAACCGGCAGATTAATGTGATGGGACACGGCCTTTCCCGCGTCATAGCCGATGGCGGAAAAAACAGTGGCCAGCTTTTTGGGGTCTGTGATGCAGAAGGAACGCTTGCTTTCCTTCTCCGGCGGGGGAACCTGGTCGAAATCCAGGCCGAAGGCCCGGCGAAACAGCTTAGGCAGGCGGGCGGCAAAGGCGTCGTTCGCTGTCATGACCCGTACCTGTGCGGCGGTGAAGCTGTTGGCATACAGCAGTACCCCATAGGCCTCTGCCAAGGCGCAGCATTTTTTGCCCAGCCCGTCCTTGCACAGCTCTGTTTTTACCTGAGAGGAAAATGTCATGGCCGCTCCTCCTTTCCTGACGGATTACATGGTTTATAAAAATGCGGTTTTTGTCTCCGCTCTGTCGTGGTACAGGCCCATCAGAGCGTTTGCCAGAGCCGCCGGGTCGTGGCGGACAAGACCCCCGGCCCAGCTTGCCACCGGGGCGTATATTGGCTCCACGCCCAGGCGCAGGAGGGCCTCCTCGTCCACCTCCACCTGACCGGCGCCCTCCTTTTCATAGGAGGCCAGAACGGCTGCGTCCACGGGGCGGCTGTTCAGGAGAATATAGTCGAAAAGGCCTGGCCCGCCGTGTTCCAACAGCGCCCTGGCGTGACCGGCGGCGGTATAACGCTCTGTCTCCCCGTTCTGGGTCATAATGTTCATCACATATACCTTCACGGCGGAGGAGGCGCACACTGCCTCTGCCACGCCCTTGGTGAGAAGGTTCGGTATTACGCTGGTAAAAAGGCTGCCAGGCCCCAGGACGATCATATCCGCCTGGCGGATAGCTTCCAGCACTGCCGGTACGGCGGCGGGCTCTTCCGGGTCGAGGGATATGCGGCGAATGACCGCGTCCGTGTTGCGCTTATAGTCCGTGATACGGGTCTCGCCCCGAATCACAGCTCCGTCGGTGAACTCTGCCTGCAAAACAAGATTTTCATTGGTGACGGGCAGCACCTGGCCGGTAATGGCCAGCACCTGGCCCATGGCGGCCACAGCCTGGTCGAAGGTGGGGAACATATCGTTCAGCGCGGCCAGAACCAGGTTTCCCAGGCTTTGCCCAGACAGAGAACCCTCCCGAAAACGGTAGCTTATCATGCTCTCCATAGCCGGCTCTGCGTTGGCCAGGGCCAGAATACAGCTTCGTATGTCACCGGGAGGGGGCATACCCAGCTCCCGGCGGAGAACGCCGCTGCCGCCCCCGTCGTCTGTGACGGTGACGATGGCGGTGATGCGGCTGGTTTTGCGCTTCAGCCCCCGAAGCATGGTGGAGAGGCCGGTTCCGCCGCCAATGACCGCCACGCTGGGGGGCGCATATCGACTCATGCCCATGGCTTCAGCGCTCCAGATCCCGATGGAACACCGTCACTGTGCAGCTTTCCCCGGAAAGGGACTGGGCCAGCGCCGCCGCTACCGCCACGCTGCGGTGATGGCCGCCGGTGCAGCCGATCGCGACCGTCAGCTCCGAGCGGTCGAGCTGATACATGGGCAGAAGGAATATCAGCAGATCCGTCAGCTTTTTCAGAAGGGTCTGCGCGTTTTCGCTGCGAAACACATAGTCCGCTACCGGGCCGTCCAGACCGTTCAGATCCCGCAGATCCGCCTCATAGAAGGGATTGGGCAGGCATCGCACGTCGAAAACCAGATCCGCCTCCGGCGGAATACCGTATTTGTACCCGAAGGAGCAGATGTTCACGGCAAAATAAACGGACTCCGGCTGAAGCGCCTCCCGGATTCGGGCCTGCAGGCGGTTCAGGGACAGGCCGGTGGTGTCGATGATCACGTCCGCCCGCTGGCGCAGCGGGGCCAGAAACGCTTGCTCCCGCTCTACCGCCTGCTGGATGGTGCAGCCGGGCTGGGCCATGGGATGGGGACGGCGGCTTTCCTTATAACGGCGGATCAGGGCGGACTGGGCCGCCTCCAGATATAAAATGCGGCAAGGACAGTCAAGCCTCTCCATCTCCTGGAGGGCGCTGTTCAGCTCCCCATAATCCGCCACGCTGCGTACATCCATTACCAGCGCTACCCGCTCATACCGGCCATGAGTGGCCAGGCACAGGGCTGCGAACCGGCCCAGCAGGGCGGGGGGCAGATTGTCCACGCAGTAATAGCCAAGATCCTCGCACACGTCCGCCGCCCGACTTTTTCCGGCCCCGGACAGGCCTGTGATGATGAGAAGTTCCATGTCGTCACGCCTCCTTGCAAAGCGCTGCGCGCTGAGATTGGGATGGCATTATGCTTCGCGTTGGAGGATGCGTACCTCCGGCTCCAGCAGAATACCGCTTTGGGCCAGCACGGTTTTTTGAATATGCTCCATCAGCCGCAGCACGTCGGCGCTGGTGGCCCCGCCGGTGTTCACCACAAACCCGGCGTGCTTGGTGGAGACCTGCGCCCCGCCGATGGAAAAGCCCTTCAGCCCGGCCTGATCGATCAGGGCGGCGGCATAGCCCTCCCTGGGCCGCTTGAAGGTGCTGCCGGCAGAGGGCATATCCAGGGGCTGGCTGTCCCGGCGGCGTCTGTCCAGCTCACGCATACGGGCGAAAATCGCCTCTCGGTCGCCCGCCTCCAGGGCGAAGGCAACAGACAGAGCGACGCAGCGCCGCCCGGAAAGAAAGCTGTGCCGGTAGGATAAATCCTGTGCCGAACCTTCCGCCTGGCAGAGGCGAAGCTCCTCGTCCAGGTATTCCGTTTGCACGGCGGCGTCCTTCAGCTCCCCTCCGTAGGCCCCGGCGTTCATCACAATGCCGCCTCCTACGGTGCCGGGGATGCCGTGGGCAAACTCCAGGCCGGTCAGTCCTGCTTCTGCCGCTGCATTGGAGAGAGCGGCCAGGCTGGCTCCGCAGCCGACGGTCAGCCTGCTGCCATCCAAAACCATATCGTCCAGGCCCCGGCTGGTGTTTATCACCACCCGGCGCAAACCCTCGTCCGGGGGGAGAAGGTTGGTGCCGCGGCCTATAACAAGAGGCATTTCTCCCTTTTGACGCAGGAGAAGGCACAACGCGGTCAGCTCTTCCCTGGAGGCGGGAAAGGCCATAACCGCCGCAGGCCCCCCAATGCGGAAGGAGCAGTGGCGGCTCATGGGCTCTTCTTCCCGCAGCTTCAAACCCGGCAGTGCGGCGCGAATATCAGCAATTAATGCGGTATAATCCATATAGAAAGTCCTTATATATCAAATTAAAATCCCCAAACGCAGGCACCCCCGCAGCGTGGCACCCCCGCCCGCAGGCGCAAATAAAGTTAAATCATTTTTTGCCGCGGCGTGTACGTGGCAAAAAATTCCTATCGGTCCGGGAGTGTGCGGCTTGCCCGCCAAAGGCGGGCGAGCCGCGCGCGGGTCGGGCCGCAACCCCCTCATCCGCGATGCCAATCGCGGATGATTTAGTAGTCTTCTCCGGCGTCCACCAAACTGTCTACCCGCTGAGCCAGCTCCTCGGCGGCGTTGTAGCCGCTTTTCCGCTGCCGGTTGGTCATGGCGGCCAGCTCCAGAATCACGGCCAGATTCCGGCCAGGGTGGACGGGGATCGTCACCAGCGGCACGGACACGCCCAGATATTCCGTGCTTTCCCGGTCAAGGCCCAGACGGTCGTATTTTTTGCTGCTGTCCCACAGCTCCATGGCGATGACCATGTCGATGGGGCAGGAGGAGCGGACGGCCCCGATGCCGAACACGCTGGGGACGTTGATGACCCCGATGCCCCGCAGCTCCATGAAATGCTTGATAATGGCGGGGGCGCGGCCCTCCAGGGTGGAGCGGGAGGTGCGCAGAATCTCCACCGCGTCGTCTGCAATCAGCCGATGGCCCCGCTTGATAAGCTCCAGGGCTGTCTCCGACTTGCCGATGCCGCTGTCCCCGGTAATCAGCATACCCTCTCCGTGAACCTCCACCAGCACGCCGTGGACGGTCTCTCTGGGGGCCAGGTGGCGGCGCAGGGTGCCGATGAGCTGAGCATAAAATTCCGAGGTGTCCAGATCCGTGGTCAGAACGCTGACCTGGTATTTTTTGGCCATCTCCAGACACTCTGGCAGAACCGGCTGATCGTGGGCCACGATCACAGCGGGGACGCGCTGGCTCATAACGGCCTCGAACCCGGCCAGACGGCGTTCGTGGTCGAAATCCTCCATCAGGGTGGTTTCCGACTTTCCGATCACCTGCAGACGGGAGGCGTCGAAGTGCTTTAAATAGCCCATAAGCTGCATACCGGGCCGGTTCAGATCCACAGAGTCCACCAGCTTTTCCCCATAATCCGGGGCGGCATAAGCTACGTGCAGGGCGTGTTCCGCCGCAATCTGGGCCAGTTTAACGGAATATTTCTTTTCAAATGCTCTCTCCATGATTCCACCTCGCAAGCTCCGGGCCGTCCGGCCCTTTCCCCTATTTTAATACATAAGTATGAACTTTCGCAATCAATATCCCCAATTTTTTTGAGATTTTCCCATTTCAAAGGGGCAAACGGGAAAAACTCCGGCAGCCCCGCCACAACAGGGCCGCCGGAGAGAATTTTTGGGCCGCCCGACAAAACTAGTGCGGGTTCGACCTTTTTTGCTCTTTACAAATCCGCTTGACAGAGGTATGATGCAGATACAGCTTATCCAATGGGTTCTGGAGAACCCGGCTCATATCTTTATCCCACAACCCTATCTTTAACATGGGCCGTATCTTAAGATACGGCCCCCTTTTTTACCTGCGAGGGCGGGTCTTTTGTCCGCTGAGCTTCGTTGGGCCTTCTCGATGTGCTTATCAGCACGCCTTCGTCGGCCCGCCTCGTCAGCGAACAAAATCCCTCGCCCTGCATTGTCTTTACAACCTGGTGGGTTAATCCGGCGGTTTGTTTTTGCTGCGGCGGTAGCGTTAGCTGATGTAGTCCGTGCTGCACCAGCCCCAGGTGTCGCCGTCGTAGAGAACCAAGGCCCAGCCGTTTTTGTAGGCGTATACCTCCAGCTTGGAGCCGTTTTCCATCAGGATGATCTGCCCGTAGCTGGAACCGGGGCCTCGGCGGAGGTTCAGGCCGCTGCTGGTGTTTACGGTGGCGGTGGTCTCCTCCGTGACATAGTCTTCCTCTTCGGGATAGGTACTCAAGGTGGCGTTGGCGATCTCGTCCTTGATCTCCTCGCTGGGATAGTCGGAGGTCGCTGCCTCTTCCTGGGTATCTTCCTCCTCCTGTTCCACAATGGCAGGAGTGGGGACGACGGCATCCTCTTCGGCGGCCTTATTTTTCCGGCCTGTGATAATCATAATGGTGATCAGAAGGGCCAGCAGCACGCAGACGGCAATGCAGATGATCTCCACCCGTTTCCATTTGCTGTCCCCCCAGCGGGAGAAAAGGCCCTTCGCCCCTCCGCCGCCTGTTTTGGCTCGGCGGCTGCCGCTGCCTGTCTCTTCCGTCTCCTGACCGTTTTTCCCGGCCCCCAGGCGCTGGAAGGTTTTTTGCAGCCCCCGCCCGGCCATACCGATGACCGCGGCTGCCTTGGCGGCGGCGCCGGGGGCGGCCTCGCCGGAGGAGCGTTCCCGTTCCGGCTGCTGATAACCGTCCCAATCGAAGTCCCCTGCGCTGTCTTCCTCCTGCTCCGCAGGGCGGGGAGCCGTTTGCCTTGGCTTGGCCGGGGCGTCGTTTTGGGAATGTGCCGGGGCATTTGCGTCCGGCGCTGCCTCTGCGCCCGCCTCAGTCTGGTGCAGAAGGTGAGCGGTATGCTCTACCGCCGGGGCATACCCGGCCTGGGCCGCCTTTACCAGACATTTTGCGGCCAGCCGGTTCCAGCGTTCCTCCTCCGGCTCCGCTTCCGCCTGATCCAGCGCCCAGAGAGCCAGCTCATAGTTGGCCTGAGGGTCGCCCCCCTTGGCCCGTTGTATCATGTCTTGCCGTTCCTGTTCCGATAGGTCGTGCATTATCATATTCCTCCCTTGTCTCGATCTCTTATGGGGATCCAGCACTCAAAATAGCCGCACAGCTCGTCGTCCTCCAGCAGGGAGGCGGCCAGCGTTCCCTGGGCCGCGCCCGCTATTGCAAGGCCCTGCTCCTCCGCCCAGGCCAGGGCGTAGTCCAGATGTCGTGCGGAAAAGTTGTTTTTGCCCCGGCTGCGGAAAAAGGTGTGTATGCTCCGGCTGGCTGGGATGGTCTCCATGGGCGGCTCCACGGGAAAGTCCAGCTCCTTCACATAATCCGGCTCCAGGGCGAAGCCCCAGCGGAAGTCCATTTCGTCTCCGCCCCCCAGGGCGGCCTGGGAAATTTCAAAATAGCGATGACTAAACGGCATGGCCCGAAGCCACTGGCGGGCGAAGCGCTCCAGTCCCTCCCCTGTGGGGTATTCGTTTCCCACCCGGTTTATAAACCGCACCACGGCGGGGCTTTCCGCAATCTCGCACTTCTCCAGCAGGCCGGGGATGGCGTCTAGCTGGGCCCGGTACTCCTCGCTCCGGCGCAGAAGCATCTGGCAGCGCTGGATGGTGGAGCGCAGCTCGTCCTCCTTGTAGATAAAGATGTCCTTCAAATCGTCCGCGGAGGGGATACGCACCATGTCCGCGATCTGCTCAATGGAGAAGCCGAAGTTTTTAAACCACAGGCAGTCCATGAGAAAATTTATGTCCCAGGAGTCGTAGTACCGATAATCATTATGCGCGTCTTTGTACGGCGTGACAACCCCTTTTTTTTCATAATATCGCAGAAGATCGGTGGAAATGCCCAAAATTCGGGCAACATCCCCAATTTTGTATCGCATACCATGTCCTCCCTTGTTTCTAAAAATTTCTTTCCAAACACAATTATAACTTGACTTTCGCACAATTCCAAGGTTTAAAATTTAAATATAGGAAAAAATTTTTTTGTTTTAGGAGGACATACACCTATGGCCTATATGCCTTTGGACAAGAGCAAGTTCTATCTGGACGACTCTAAGATGACCAAAATCTATGATCTGTCCGCCCCCTGGGGCGTGGACACGCCGCTGTGGCCCTTCCCCGGCGCCCGGCAGGATCTGATCTTCCTCCGCGGCCAGTATCTGGGCCGCTTCCACAAGCGTACCATGACCTACACCGGCACTCTGCACGCCGGCACTCACATGGACGCCCCCAACCACGTTCTGCACGAGGAGGAGGTCGACCGGGAGGCCAATGGCTACAACCTCTCTGAGATTCATCTGGAGCGCTGCATCGGCACCGGCGTCATCGTGGATATGCGCTATCTCCGGGATGAGTTCGAGGAGAAGTGGAACGCCGCCGGCGGCGACCCCGCCAAGATGGGCGACATCTGGCACGAAATCAAGCCCGCCGAGGTAGAGGCGGCCTGCGCCAAGGACGGCCTGGAGATCCGGGAGAACGACTGGGTCGTCATCAACACCGGCTTCCATCACTATTGGCGTCAGAACAACGACAAGTACTATAACTACTACCCCGGCGAGGGTCCGGATCTGGCCAACTACCTCTGCTTCGAGAAGCACATCAAGGGTATTTCCGGCACCTGGGGCGCTACTGACGCTCCTCTGTGGCACGATCCCCTGTCCGAGCAGATGCCCTGGCTGGACAAGGCTTATCGCAAGGCCACCGGCAAGGATCCCACGGTGGAGTTCCCCGACTACGAGCCCTGCCACCGCATTTATATGCAGCACGGTGTCTGCACCGTGGAGAACGCGGGCGGCGACATCGATGAGGTAACGGGCAAGCGCATGATCATCGCGGCCTTCCCCTTCCGCTGCGAAATGGCCGACGGCGGCTTCGTCCGTCTGGTGGCCTGGGAGCCGGGCAACTTCTAATCAAAGACACTGCGCCAACAGGCGCGGGAGCGGCACTGTTCCGTCATCATACCGTGGAAACATGAAAGGTACATGAAACGGAACACAGATATTTTCATACAAAAAAATCCGGGGCCGGTTTTTCCGGCCCCGGCAATTAGGGAGTTTGTGATGAAAACCATTGGAGACATCAAAAAAATAGCTGTGCTGGGGGCCGGTACCATGGGGCCAGGCATCGCCCAGACATACGCCATGGGCGGTTACGCCGTTACCATGTGGACCCGCCGGGAGGAGACCAGAGAGAAGGCTAAGGCCGCTCTCAAGACCTCCATTGCCACCTTCGTAGAGGAGGGGCTGATAAAGCCTGAGGAGCAGGAGGCGGTGTATAACCGCATTTCCTTCGCGGAAACGGTGGAGGAAACCGTGGCCGGGGCTGATTTTATACAGGAAACCATCGTGGAGAATCGGGACGCCAAGGCCGCGCTGTATGAGCAGCTCGCCGGACTGGTAGACCCGGAGGTCATTATCGCCTCCAACACCTCCGCGCTGAATATATTTGAGGTGGCGCCGGAGGCTCTTCTGCCCCAGCTCTGCATCGCCCACTGGTACGCCCCGCCCCAACTCATCCCCCTGGTGGAGGTGGTCAAGAGCGAGCAGGCCCCCCAGGAGATGGCGGACGTGATCATGGAACTGCTGAAAAAGTGCGGCAAAACCGCTGTGTATATGAAGAAATTCATCCGGGGCTATATTGTGAACCGCCTGCAGCAGTGCCTGAACCGGGAGATCTTCTATCTTCTGGACAACGGTTACTGCGACGCGGAGAGCGTCGACCTGGCGGCCAAGGCCAGCTTCATCCCCCGTGCCGTGGTGCTGGGACTTCTCAAGCGGGCCGACTTCGGCGGCCTGGACATGACGGCCAACAACTACCGCAACCACAGCTACACCATGCCGGAGCATGGGGACGAAATGCCCAAGACGCTGGAAAAGCTGGTGGAGGAGGGGAACCTCGGCATCAAGACAGGCAAGGGCTTCTACGACTATACCGGCCAGGACATCGACGCCCTGAAGGCCAAGCGGGACAAGCAACTTTTCGAGGTGTTCCGTCTGGCTCAAAAATTCATGGATGATCCCGTATAAGTTTTGCAAAGAGATTTGACATTCCCCGGACAACACTATATAATATTACTGTTTGATTTATTATAAATTTTTTCAGAAAGGATGATTTCCAATGGCTACTTCAAAGGTTATGTCTGTTGAGGAAGCAATCAAAAAGTATTGCTTCTCCGGCATGACAGTCCTGCTCCCCGGCTTTGTGAATGTGGGCGTGCCTGAGGTTCTGATTGAGGGCCTGCTGGACGCCGGCATCGGGGATCTGAGCGTTATCTCCAACAACACCAGTGTTCCTGGCCGCGGCATCGGCAAGCTTGTCCGCGCCAACACCATCAAGAAAATCACCTGCTCTCATATCGGCAACAACTCCGAGACTGTTGCCAAGGTCGTGGCCGGTGAGATTGACCTGACCTTCGTGCCTCAGGGTTCCCTGTGCGAGAAGGTGCGCGCTGGCGGCGCCGGTATCGGCGGCGTCCTGACCCCCACCGGCCTGTATACCCCCATGATGGACGGCAAGCAGGTTCTGGAGTGGGACGAGGAGAAGGGCGAGTATAAATTCCTGGAGGGCGAGATCGTTCCCGACCCCACCAAGAAGCGCTACATTCTCGAAAAGCCCCTGCACGGCGATGTGTGCCTTGTCCACGCCTATAAGGCGGACAAGATGGGCAACGTCGTCTATCGCCGTACCTCCCGCAACTTCAACGAGTGCTTTGCCACCGCCGCTGACCACGTCATCGTGGAGGCGGAGCAGATCGTGGAGATCGGTGAGCTTGACCCGGACGAGATCATGACGCCGGGCTTTGTAGTGGATGCCGTCGTCCAGGGCCGCACCCTGACAGAAGCGTAAGGAGGTAATCGAAATGGCTCTTACTGGAAAAGATTTGATCGCTTACCGCACCGCCCGTTTCTTCCAGGACGGGGATGTGGTGAACCTGGGCATTGGTATGCCCACCAAATGCCTGGACTACCTGCCTGAGGGCGTGGATGTCTGGGTTGATTCCGAGAACGGCGTTGTGGGCCTGACCGGCGCTCCCAAGGAGGGAGACGAGGTGGATCCCAACGTGGTGGATGCCGGCGGCAAGGCCTCCATGCTCCGCACCGGCGGCGCCTGCTTTGACAGCTTCCGTTCCTTCGGTTTCATCCGCGGCGGCCATGTGGACGCTACCGTCCTGGGCGCTTACGAGGTGGACGCTGAGGGCAACCTGGCCAACTGGATGATCCCCGGCAAGACTGCTGCTGGTATGGGCGGCGCTATGGATCTGGTGACTGGCTCCAAGATTACCATCGTCATGACCACCCAGACCGACAAGGCCGGCAACCCCAAGATCGTGGAGAAGACCACCATGCCCCTGACCGGCTATCACTGCATCGACTACATCGTCACCGAGATGGGCTGCTTCCATGTGCTGCCTGAGGGCCTCAAGCTGTTTGAGGTGGCCCCCGGCGTCACCGTGGAGGAAGTGCAGGCCAAGACCGGCGCGAAGCTCATCATCCCCGAAAACGTGGGCTGCATGGTGAAGGAGTAATCCTCCGGCCATGACACGACCTACAGGGCAAGTCCTGCTGTCAGGCTATGCCAAGCTCCCCTCCAACACCGCCGCCCAGAAGATGTATGATCAGCTTGTGGTGGTGGCCAATGTGGATTTTGAGTCCGGCATTGTGCTGGAGGTGGACTGCACCATGGCCACTGACCTTGGCCGACGCTTCGTGTCGACCATGATGCGGGGCTATGACCTGAACCGCGGCCCTGAGCCGCTGCTGGACGCCATCACAGCAAAGTATTACGGACACCTGAAAAAGGCCCTTCTCACCGCTGTGAAGGAAATTTGCCAGCACTATTCAGACCTTAGAGCGGGCGTGGCAAGCCATTAAGGCCCCGCCCCTATAGCGAAAACCGTCCCGACAGGAGCCGACTGCAAAACAGCCGGAGTATCCCACCGGGAGCCGGCGCTTCACCGGCGGGAGAGGAAAATTTCCCCTCCCAGCCGGTGGGCGTCGTTTTTTGTTGCCCTGTTTTTATTTTGACAACCAACAAACGGCGCGTATATACTTTTATCTCAGGAAGGTATATTCGCAAATGGACTCCATTCACGGTATAAGCGACGCGGAACACAGCCGGTATCTCATGTGTGAGCGGAAGGGTGTTTTTGAGCTTTTGATGATCAGCGCGGGAATGATGGGCGCTTACACCTATAATCTGCGGGGCGGCGTGTTCTGCAACGCGCAGACGGCAAATGTTTTGCTGATGTCACTGGCCTTCGGAAGGGGCCAATGGGCGAGGGGACTGTATTATCTCATTCCCATCAGCGCGTATATTGCGGGAGCCTTCGTGTCGGAGCTGCTCCCCAATCGCGTGAAGAAATGGGGGCTGCTGCGGTGGGACACCTATTTGATTGGGGCGGAAATGGTTGCCCTGTTTCTCATAGGGTTTATTCCCTTTTCCGCGCCGAATCAGGTGGTGCAGGTGCTGATAAACTTCATCTGCTCCATGCAGTATAACACCTTCCGTCAGGCGGAGGGCGTTCCCATGGCGACGACCTTCTGCACCAATCACATCCGGCAGATTGGCATATCGCTGGAAAAGCTCCTCCGGCACCGCGACCGGGCCGCCCTTCGGCGGTGCCTGTCCCATGCCGCCATGGTGTTTTGCTTTTTGGGAGGCGGTACTGTGCTGACGGCGTTTTGCAATCTGCTGGGAACGAAGGCCATATGGCTGGCGTTGCTTCCCCTGGGGGCGGATTTCTGCCTGTTGGTTCATGCGGATCTTTTTCAGGAGCATACCCTGTTGCGGCAAAAGCCTTTAGGGCATTGATGGTACTTCCTGCCAAGTGTCCTGAAAAATAGCAAAAGCCGTGCAGAATTATACGCAGAGACTTTTTATTTTATATCGGATGTGTATAAACAAACACGGACTATACCGTGGGAACTTGGTAGGACAGTATTATGGTACTTACAACAGCACAGGCCATCGGCCTGCTAATCAGCATTTTGGGCATTGCCGCCATCGCGATTTATTCCGGCAGCAAGCCCCAGACCTTCGACAACGTTAATGGCGCGCCCATTGTGGCGGGCATTATCATCGGCACCCTGGTGGGTGGCTCCTCCACCGTGGGCACTGCCCAGCTCGCCTATAACTACGGCCTGTCCGCCTGGTGGTTCACCCTGGGAGGGGGTCTCGCCTGTGTGGTGCTGGGTCTGTTCTATGTAAAGCCCCTGCGCCGCTCCGGGTGCATGACCCTGACGGGCATCCTGGGCCGGGAATTTGGAGAGGGCGCGGATATGGCCGCCTCCTGTCTCAGCTCCGTGGGGATGTTTATTAACATCATCTCCCAGCTCATCGCCGGAACGGCGGTGCTGGCCGTTGTTCTCCCGAATATGGGCATCGTGGTGGAGCTTGTTATCACCGCGGCGTTCATGGCGGTGTACGTCATCTGCGGCGGCACCCAGGGCGCGGGCCGCGTGGGAATTTTGAAGGTAGTGTTGCTGTATATCTCCATGGCCTTCTGCGCCGTGGTGGTGCTGCAACTGTGCGGAGGCTTTAGCGGATTTATGACTCAGGTGGAGTCCATCGACACCACGGTGAATCTGAAAAGCCTGTTCGCCCGCGGGGTGGGAACGGATACGGGGGCCTGCCTGTCCCTGATTCTGGGCGTTCTGACCACCCAGACCTACGCCATGGCCGTCATGTCCAGCAAGTCCGACAAAGCGGCCCGTACCGGGGCTTTAGTCAGCGCTGTGCTGATACCGCCCATCGGCGCGGGTGGCGTTTTGGTGGGCCTTTATATGCGGGCCAACTACCCCGGCATTGCGGCCAAAACCGCCCTGACCACCTTCGCCTTGGAGCATCTGCCCGGCCTGGTGGGCGGCATCGTGCTGGGAACCCTGTTTATCGCCGTGGTGGGCACCGGGGCGGGCCTGGCCATGGGTATCTCCACGGTGATTCGGCGGGACATCGTCTTCCGTTTCACCGACCGCTTCCAGAACCCCCGGAAAAATCGTCGGCTGAGTCATATCATCACCCTGGTGGTGCTGGCGCTGGGCTGCTGCCTGTCCACCGGCAGTCTGGGCGATACCATTCTGAACTTCGCCTTTATGAGCATGGGCCTGCGGGGGGCGGTGGTGTTCGCGCCGCTGTGCTGCGCTCTGTGGCTGCCGGGCCGGGTAAATAAAAAATGGGTCATGGCCGCCATTATCGCCGGCCCGGTGTGCGTGCTGCTGTTCGGCACGGTCATCCCTATGCCGTGGGGCTTGGACTCTCTGTTTGCCGGTATGCTGGCAAGCATCCTCTGCTGCGCCGTGGGCCTGGCCGTGGGACGGAAGGAGCCGGGGCTGGATACTGCTTCGGAATCCTAGAACCTGGGAGTATAGGTTCTTAACGCCTGGCGGTAGATGTAAGCCTTGGAACAGATTGCTTTTATTGCGAAAATCGGCTATAATGGCCCCGGTGATAAAGGCTTTATGAAATCTTTACTTCTTATTATCAATCCCGCCGCCGGGAAGGGTTCCTTCCGAAACGGTCTGGGGGACGTGCTGCTGACCTTCCACAAGGCTGGCTTTCAGCCTACAGTGGCGTTTACCAGTCAGCATGGAGATGCCACGGACATCGTCTCCCAGTCGGGGGCCGGATATGACCGGCTGGTCTGTGTGGGAGGAGACGGCACCCTGGGGGAGACCGTCACCGGCCTGATGCAGCTTCCGCCGGAAGCCCGACCCGCCCTGGGCTATATCCCCATGGGAACTACCAACGATTTCGCCCGTACCCTGGAGCTGAGTCACGACCCTGTGCAGGCCGCCTATGTGGCCGCCTACGGCAATCCTCTGACCGTGGACGTGGGCCGCTTTAATAATCGGGGCTATTTTACCTATGTGGCCGCCTTCGGGGCCTTTACAGAGGTGACGTATGAGACCCCACAGGATCAGAAGAACAACATGGGTTTTTTTGCCTATGTGCTGGACGCCATGCGACGCCTGCCCAACCTGACCCATCGCTGGACAAGAGTGGAGTATGACGGGGGCATCCTGGAGGACGATTTTCTCTTTGGAGCGGTGTCCAACAGCCGCTCCATTGCCGGCATTATCAAGCTGAAGGAGTCGGCGGACATTTCTCTGAACGACGGGATGTTCGAGGTGATTCTGATTCGCACGCCGGAGACGCTGCTCCAGCTTGGGCCAATCCTCACGAACATCCTGACCAGCAACTTTACCAGCGATGATATTATCATTCTGCACACCCAAAGCGTCCGCTTCACCTTCCGCGACCCGGTAGCCTGGACGCTGGACGGGGAGGACGGCGGCGGCCACGCCGTTGTTCAATGTCAAAACGCCCACCACGCACTGCAATTCATCGTAGACCCCGCCCGCGTAGATAAGGAAAACGACCAAAGGTAAACCAAAATCGGAAACGTCCCCACCAAAGCCAGCGGCTTTGATGGGGACGCTTTTATTCTTTCAGGGCCTCCATCAGCTCGGAGACGCTGTCAAAGGGGCCGTACACGTCCTCCCCCTTTTCCACCGCCTTTATTGCCGCGCAGGTGGTCTCGTTCGGCTCATAAAATGTACTGCACATAATTTTTCACCTCACAGCCCCGCCCTGCTGCGGCGGAGGCAGACTGCGGCGACCACGGCTGTCAGCGCCTCCGAAAGGGGGAGAGCCAGCATGACGCCGTTTGCTCCCAGGGCCATGGGCAGCAGCCACAGGGCCAGGCCGCTGAGGGCAAAGCTGCGCAGCACCGACACGGCCATGGACATCCGAAACCGCAGAATGGACTGGAGATAATAGGTGGCCAGCACTGTGACGCCAAGGGGCAGGAACACCAGGAAGTACCGCCGCACCAGTCCCGGCGCGATGGCCAGCACCTCCGCCGAGGGAGACATGAAAAGCCGCATAAGTCCTGCGGGGAACAGCTCGCCAATCAGAACAAAGGCTACCCCCAGGCCCAGCACTGTGACCAGGGACAGGCGGAACAGCCGCCCGATCCGATCCGTCTTTCCTGCGCCGAAATTGGTGGAGGCAATGGGCTGGATGGCCTGGCCTACCCCGCCGAACAGGGACTGGAAGAGAGAGGTGATGGTGGTCAGTACCCCATAGACGGACAGCGCCGCCGTACCCCCGTATTTCATAAGCTGGTTGTTGGTGACGACCCCAATGAACACGGTGCCCAAATCCAGCACCCCGGCCCCGAAGCCCAGGGACAGGATCTGGCCCATGGCCTTTCCCAGCCGCCGGGGACGGCGGAGCCGCAGGCGGCAGGATTTGCGGAAGAGATACCCGGTCATCACCACGGCCTGCAAAACCGTTCCGGCCACGGTGGCCATGGCCGCTCCCCGGATGCCCAGGCCCAGGAAGAACACCAGAAACCAGTCCCCGAATATGTTCAGCGCGCCTCCGGCAATCACCGCCCCGGTGGCCAGGCCAGGCGCGCCGTCGTTGCGGATGAACGCCCCCAGAAAGATGGGATAGATGATGGCTGGCCAGAAGCCAATAATCCACCGGGCGTATTTCATCACCATGGTCAGGGTTTCGCCCTCCGCGCCGAAAAAGGCCATGATTGCTTTTCCAAACAGGGCAAGCACCAGCCAGGAGACCAGTGTCAGCGCCGCCATGAGCAGCACGGAGGCGGTGAAACAGGCGTCCCCCTTCTCCCAGTCCCCCTGGCCCCTGGCCTCGCTCATCAAAACGGAGCCGCCCACGCCGCACATGATGGCGAGAAACACGCTCACCCCGAACAGAGGGCCGACCACCGCCATGGCCGCCGCCCCCACAGGCCCCTCCGACTGGCCCACGGCGATGGAGTCCACAAAGCTGTATATGGTCATCACCAAAGCCCCGCCCAGACCGGGCAGCAGGAATTTTCGATAAAGCCGCCGGATGTCGCCGGTCAATAGCTCCATAGGGAAACCCCTTTCCATAAAATCCTTTGATAAGAAGGATATTTTTTGTCGAATAATCGTATTATATCTGTCCCCGTCTGTGCTGTCAATTCGGTTTCGGGCCGGGCAGCCTGGATAGCTTCGCTGAGCAGTCATAAAAAACCCCGGCAAAGAGCGTGCCCTTCGCCGGAGATGTTGATTTTTTTGTATTAAAATTCCGCGTTTCCTACGGTGCGGGGGTGCAGTTCCACGTCCCGGATGTTGGTCACGCCGGTGAGGTACATGACCATCCGCTCGAAGCCCAGGCCGAACCCGGCGTGGCGGCAGGAACCGTAGCGCCGCAGGTCGAGATACCACCAGTAGTCCTCCTGCTTCAGGCCCAGCTCGTCCATCCGGGTCAGCAGCACGTCCAGCCGCTCTTCGCGCTGGCTGCCGCCGATGATCTCCCCGATGCCCGGCACCAGACAGTCCGCCGCCGCCACGGTCTTGCCGTCGTCGTTCAGGCGCATATAGAACGCCTTGATCTCCTTGGGGTAGTCCGTGACGAACAGGGGTTTTTTGAATATCTGCTCGGTGAGATACCGCTCATGCTCCGTTTGCAGGTCGATGCCCCATTCCACCGGGAACTTGAAGTCCGCCCCGGATTTTTGCAGCAGCTCCACCGCCTCCGTGTATGTCACCCGGCCAAAATCGCTCCCGGCCACGTGCTCCAGCCGGGCCAGCAGGCCCTTGTCCACAAAGCTGTTGAAAAACGCCATCTCCTGGGGGCATTTTTCCAGCACGGTGCGGATGATGAACTTCACCATGTCCTCCATGCAGGCCAAGTCCCCCTCCAGGTCGCAGAAGGCCATTTCCGGCTCGATCATCCAAAACTCTGCCGCGTGGCGCTGGGTGTTGGAGTTTTCCGCCCGGAAGGTGGGGCCGAAGGTGTACACGTCCCCGAAGGCCATGGCAAAGTTTTCCGCGTTGAGCTGGCCGGAGACGGTCAGGTTCGTCTCTTTGCCGAAGAAGTCCTGGCTGTAGTCTACAGAGCCGTCCTCATTCCGGGGCGGGTCGTTTATATCCAGGGTCGTGACCCGGAACATCTCTCCCGCGCCCTCGCAGTCTGAGCCGGTGATGATGGGGGTGTGGACGTACACAAAGCCCCGCTCCTGGAAGAAGGTGTGAACCGCCTGGGCCGCCACGGAGCGCACCCGGAACACGGCGGAAAACAGATTCGTCCTGGGCCGCAGATGCTGGATGGTACGCAGGTACTCCACGGTGTGGCGCTTCTTTTGCAGGGGATAGTCCGGAGCGGAGACGCCCTCCACCTGGATGGTCTCGGCCTTTATCTCAAAGGGCTGTTTGGCCTCCGGCGTCAGCACCAGCGGCCCGGTGACGATCAGGGCCGCCCCCACGTTCAGCTTGGCAATCTCGTCGTAATTATCCAGAACGGCCCGCTCAAACACCACCTGCACCCCCTTGAAGGCGCTGCCGTCGTTTAAGTCGATGAAGCCGAAATTTTTCTGATCCCGTATGGTTCTGGCCCAGCCGCACACGGTTATGCTTTCCCTGTCGGAAAACCTGGCCGGGTCGGCATACAGGGCGGAAACCTTTGTTCTCTCCATTCCAATACCCTCCCAATCAACATGGTGAATAAACTTATTATAACAGTATGGAGGGGGATTTTCAAGAAATACCTGAGATGATACGATCTGCTCAGGCGCAGCGGTACCGCGTTCGTTCGGCGCTTATTTCAAAAACCCCGGAGAGCTGTTTGGTCAGCGAAAGCCGGATGATGTATAATAAATATGTTAGGATGACAAATTGAAACTTGTGCAGGCAAAAGGCCTGTATTATAATATAAAGATATTGAAATCATCCTAAATATTGGGCGTTGGGAGGTCAGACAGATATGACAATAAAGGAAAGCAAGGGGAAACTAACCGGCGTAATTGTCGTTATCGCCGTCGTTATCGCTGTGGTTATATATTTTATGTCAGGTCTGTGGCCAATCCGCTTTAAAAATGAACTGGACGCCTTCTTTGGCGAAGGGAACTGGGAGAAAATTTCCTCCGAAACCAATACCAGCATGATGTATACCGTCCACCACTATACCTCAGACGGCTTATATAATTATGACTCCGACGGCACTTATACAAAGTGGTATATCCTCTTTACCCGCGATGATGAAGAAGAGATCTGGACGATCAGCAACCATACTTACAAAATCAATCACAGCAAATACAGCATATTAAGCGCTGACAGGTATTCGGCAAAGCAGGCCCTTGTGCAGCAGCTTATGGATATATCCTGCGAGGTTGCCGCCGAAAAGGTTCAGTATGATTTGCTGAGCGAGATCCTAAACGAAGAACAAATCGAAAGCCTGCGCGTTAGCATTTCCTACCGCAATGGAAACCCGTCGCCCACCTTTTACAACCGATTGTTTAAGCAGGACTGGTTCAATGTGGAGAACTCGACAGCCGAAAATTACCTGAAAACCGACCTGTATGAGTTTTATATCGATATACTGGCGTATGATTATAAATTCAACCAGCTCTCGGATGAGGATCAGGCGGATTTGCTGAACAGCCTGGATGAAATCGAGCAATTACTTTTAGATACCTATGGCGAATACGCGGCGTATGAGATTTACCTTGGGGAAGGCTACAGCGCGGAGGCGGAGTGACCGCCGCTGTGCCAATCCCTTGCGGTCTGAAATTTGCCCATTCTCAATCGTATCATAAAAACATTATACGCGACGAGTAACTTTATCCGATGAATACTGGATTTTCCCTTGTCTGGCAGGCCGCGCGGCAAAAAATTTCAATATGTGAAGAAATTAATTATAAAAAATATCTACCATTGTGGGTGTTTCTATGTTATTATAAAGTTGTCAGAAATAAAGCACGAGGTGTCATGAACTATGGTGAAACTGTATATTGACGGGCGGGAAATAGAAGCCGTAGAGGGGCAGTCCGTATTGGACGCGGCCCTGGCTGCGGACATCTATATCCCTCATCTGTGTTCCCATCCCGATCTGCCGGTGCAGTCCAACTGCAAGCTGTGCGTGGTGAACGTGGAAGGGAAGGAAGGCGCCGTCTGCTCCTGCGAGCTGAAAGTGCAGGAGGGGATGCGCGTCACGACCAAGAGCGACGATCTGATGCACCGCCGCCGGATGGCCATGGAGCTTATGCTGGCCGGCCATCCCCATGACTGCACGGGCTGCAAGCGGTTCGGAAAATGCGAGCTGCAAACCCTGATGCAGTACCTGAGCGTGGTTCACGCCCGTATGCATCATGTAATCAAAAACTGCAACAACATCAACACCGTGAACCCCATCGTCAGCCGTGAGATGGAGCGCTGCATTCAATGCGGTCGCTGCGTGCGGGCCTGCCGGGATCTGCGGGAGGTTGGCATTTTGCAGTACAACAAGAAAAACGGCGAGACCTACATCGGCACGGAGGGCGACGTTCCTCTGGCGGAGGCGGGCTGTCGCTTCTGCTCCGCCTGCGTGGCCGTGTGTCCCACCGGCGCTCTGACCGATATGGAGGGCCTGTTCCGGGCCGACGTACCCGCCGAGCAGAGCATCGTACCCTGTCAGGTGGAGTGTCCCGCTCATATCGACATCCCCGCCTATATCCGGGCGGTGAAGGAAGGCCGCTATACCGACGCGGTGGGCATCATCCGGGAGAAGGTCACATTCCCCCACACCCTGGGTTACATCTGCAATCACCTGTGCGAGACCGGGTGCAAGCATAAGGCCCTGGGCGAGCCGCTCGCCATCCGGGATCTGAAGCGCTTTGCCGTGGAGAACGACAAGGATCAGACCTGGAAGACCAAGGGCTTCCACAAGCCCCGCACGGGCAAGAAGGTCGCCGTTATCGGCGGCGGCCCCTGCGGCATGACCGCCGCCTATTACCTCAACAAGCTGGGCCACGACGTAAAGGTCTTTGAAAAGCGTCCGCAGCTCGGCGGCCCCATGACCAGCGGTATGCCCTCCTATCGTCTGCCCCTGGAGGCGGTGCAGGAGGAGCTTCAGTACATCGTGGATTCCGGCGTGGACTATGAGTGCAACTGCGAGATCTCTGATGTGGCGGCCCTGAAAAAGGACTACGACGCGGTGCTGATCGCCGCCGGCGTCTCCAAGGGCAAGAAGTTGCCCATCCCCGGCTCCGACTTCAAGCAGGTCTACTGCGCCATCGACATCCTGGCGGAGATTCACGCCGGGGAGAGCATGGAGAAGCTCGGCAAGACCGTCTGCATCATCGGCGCCGGCTCCGTGGGCTATGACTGCGCCCGTACCCTTGTCCGCAAGGGTCTCACCGTGAACCTGGCCTGCCTCGAAAAGGGCGACAAGATCCTCGCCGACGAGGAGGATCAGGTGCAGGGCCGCGAGGAGGGCATCATCTCCTTCCCTGGCCGCTCCTTCGAGGCCATCGAGGGCACTCCCGACCAGGTTACGGGTCTGCGGGTACATACCGTTATCTCTTCTACCTACGACAAGGCCACGGGCCGCGTCACCGAGGTGGCGGAGGAGGGCAGCCAGATGGTCATCCCCTGCGACTCCGTCATCTTCGCCACCGGCCAGCGCCCCGGCCTGGACGACTTTGAAAACTTCGGCATCGACCTGTCCCGTGGCTTCCCCATCAATCCTGCCAACGGCAAGCCGGAGCATATCACCAGCCTGGACGGCGTGTTCGCTGCCGGCGACGTGATCACCGGCATCAGCTTCGTCATCAAGGCCATTGCCCAGGCCCGCGAGGTTGTTCCCATTGTTGACCAGTATTTGGGCGGCGACGGCCAGATCGACGAGACGCTTGTGGAGCGTACCCTGAACCCTGCCATCGGCAAGGTGGAGGACTTCGCCAAGCTGCCCCGCGTGGAAATGGATTTGCTCACCCCGGAGGAGCGCCTTGCGAACCCGGATCAGTCCGTCTTCACCACCTATACCTGCCAGCAGGCCGGCTGCGAGGCCCAGCGCTGTCTCCAGTGCGATTTGCGCCGGGAGATCAAGCAAAACCGCCTGTGGACTGAGTATTCCATCAAATAAGGAGGCCGGGAGAAATGTATCAAGAAGAAAATTCCTATACCATCCCCTCCAGGGACACCCTTCAGCCGGGTATGTGCCCTGTGAAGTGGGCGCTGGACATCGCCAAGAACACCCGTGAGGGTTCGGATGGCAAAAACGTTATGGGCCGGGACGGCATGACCCAGCTCACCCAGATTTTGACCGATCTGACCACCGGCAACGCGGAGGACGACGACCTGGAGCTGGTGCGTGAGATCTGCAACGTGATTATCACCACCCCCGGCTGCGAGATTTCTGCCCAGGCCGCCGGGAACATCCTCTGGAGCCTGGAGAATAACACCGTCGAGTGGAACAACCACCGGCGCAAGCGCTGCGCCACCCAGGAGTGCTACCAGAGCGCTGCCCCCGCCGCAGGCCCCGCCGAGGGCCGTCAGCGCCGCCGCCGCAGAGGCGCCAGCGCCGCAACGGAGGAGTAAAAAAAACCAAAACAGCAAATTGCGGGAGACGAAAGCCGTCTCCCGCAATTTTGTTTGTACAGGCGATTCTCTCGCCTTATCCTGCGTCCTCGTTCCCGGAGGTGTCGTAGCTTTCCAGCACCTCCAGAAGCTGGTCTACCATCTCCTCGTCTGCCAGGCGGAATTTTATCTCCACCCGGCGGCTGGCGTCCGCGTCCACGGTGCCGTCGCTGGCATAGATGGGACTGCTCCAGGAGCGACCGCTGACGGATACCAGCTCCCGTACCAGG
Organism: Oscillospiraceae bacterium; assembly: GCA_021205095.1. GTDB lineage: Bacteria > Bacillota > Clostridia > Oscillospirales > Oscillospiraceae > CAJOIG01. The sequence continues at coordinate 51,288 of JAJPYE010000009.1, forward strand.
CTAAGCATATCGGAGGAGAAGATGGCCTGGTCGTCGTCCAGACAGTAGGCGGCCACGGAGGCGGCCCGCGCCTGGCTCAGATCCAGGTTGTAGATATAAGAGCCGGAGGTGTCTGTGTGGCCCTCGATGATGATTTCGGAGATATAGTCGATGTACTCGTCGGACAGCACCACGTCGAAATAGGCGGGGAGGAAGGCGGCCAACGTTTCCTTACCCTCCTCGCTCAGATCCGCGCTGTCATAGTCAAACAGCACGCTGGCGTCCAGGGTAATAGCCCCGGTCTGGGAATCCACGGAAAGGCTCAGGTCGGTGTTGGCGAAGGCGTCGGACAGAGCGGCGATGATCTCCTTTTTCACGCCGATGATCTCCTCGATCTGGGCCTGCTGACTGGCCAGGGCCGCCTCCTGATCCTGAATCTTGGTCTCTTTTTCTTCCAATTCGTCCTGCTGCTGGGCCAGCAGAAGCAGGGCGTCCTCCAGCTCCAGCTCTCTGGCGTTCAGGGCGTCCTGGGCTTCGTCCAGGTCTGCCTGCTGCTCATCCAGGAGCGCCTGCTGCTCGTCCAAAAGGGCCTGCTGGGCCTCGGTCAGGTCGATGTAGCCCAGTTTTTCGGAGATTTCCTCCTCCAGCTCGGCCTCCCGCTCCTGAAGCTCCAGTTCGCTGGCGTCATAGGAGTTTTTCACCTGCATCAGCACGAACAGCGTGCCGCAGATGATAAGGATGAACATCAGCAGCACCCCGGCCATCATGTCGGAATAGGACTGCCAGTAGGATACCTCCTGAAATTCCGTGGGCTTTCGGTTTCGTCTTGCCATAGGATACCTCCTTACCTGTCAATCCGGCGATCCAGGTCGGCGTTAAAGCGGGACAGGCTCCTCTGCGTGTCGGACACGGCCTTCAAAAGCAGCTTCAGCTCCGTGTCGATGGTCTTGGCGGAGGCCTTAATATCTCCGTCCAGCGAGTTGACGGTTTTGGGCATAGCCCGGAGGGATTGCGTTACGCTGGTGACGACGGCGGAGGTGTGGTTCAGGCTGTCGTTCAAATGAGCCAGGCTGTCGTCCATCTGGGCCAGGCTGTCGCTGATGCTGCGGGACATGACCCCGTCCAAATCCCCGGCGGCCCGCTCCAGCCGCGCGGCGGCGGCATTGATGTCTGTGGTGACGGCCCCGGCCATCTCCTTCACGGACTGAGCGGCGTTCGCCATCTGACGGCCCGCTTCCACGGCCTGCTGAGAGCTGGCGGTCTGGGCGGTCTCCATCTGGTTGGCCATGCGCTGAATGGCCTGGGCCACTGTCAGGCTCTTGTCCATGCTGTCGGCAGCGGACTGGGCGGCGGCGGACAGGGAACGCACCAGGGCGTCCTCCGTCTCGTGGTGCTGCCGGTAATCCTCCATAAAGCTCTCCATTCCCTGCACTACCGCAGTCTGCGCACCGGTCAGGGCCTGGATGGTGTCCGTATAGGCGGACATGGCCTTGACCATGTCCTGGCAGTATGCCTGGGTCTGGGCCAGATCCCGGCCCGTCTTGCCAATGCTGTCGGACATGGTGCGGAAGCTGTCGATGGTGTCCTTTTCCCAGCGGGTCAGATCCTCCGTCCGGGCCTTGAGCTGCACGAAAATACTGCCCATGGCGGTGTTCATGTTCTCCAAAAAGTAACGAACCACCTTGTCCATGCCTGCGCGCTGATCCTCAATGGACACAGTGACATAGTTTTCCACGCTGTCCTGAAGCTTTTGCACCATAGGCTGCATCAGAGTGATGATAGACTCGCTGACCTGCTCGCCAACGCTGGCGCCGAAGCGCTCCAGGGAGGCGTTCTGCTCCGCCTGCATACGGAGCATGGCGTTTTCCGCCGCGTGTTCATTGCTGGGACGCACCCGCTCGGTGTAGACGTCCTGGAAATCCCGAAGAGCCTGCACGCTGCTGCGGACAAGATTTTTATAAACCAGGTTAAACAGCAAAGAATAAATCAGACCGAAAATAGAGGTCAAAAAGGCGATCTTAATGCCCGCCATCAGCGCCTGGGTGCTGGACTGCATCAGGTCTACGGAGGAGGCGTCAAAATTCCGCAGGCCGTACACCAGGCCGATAAAGGTGAACAGAATACCGAGACCGCTCATAATGCCACCAAGCTGATCGCAGAAGGGCTTGTTCACCGCATCGTATATGACATTCTCATCGATGTAGTCCTCAATATCGCAGTCGGCGGTCAGGGTGTTCTGCCTTTGCAGACGCTGCGTCTCCTGGATATAGGAAGCATACCGCTCGTCCAGACGGCGGCAGCCGAAGGGGGCGATGTCCCGGCTGTATCGGTTCCACAGAGTTTTCTGATCCTCCCCAGAGGATTGGATGTCCCGCGTTACGGAATCCAGCGCCCATACGGTTTTGGCCAGGGGACGGGCGCAGGTTTCAAAATAGATGACCAGAAACAGGACGGCGATGGCGTCGAAGGCCATGTTGATGGCAAAATCCACCCAGTTATCGCCGGTGTGGGTCATAAAAAACACGCCCAGGGAGATGACGAATACCAAAAGAAACAGCAATCGGCTAAGCAGATTCCAGGTCTTAATGTGTTTTCCCATAATGATAGTTTCCTCCCGTTTGGTTGATTTTGCGGGGTGCGTCCTTTCGATGCAGAAGCGGAAAATCCGCTTTCTTTATTGTATCACATTTGGCAATATGGTACAATGGATAATAATACAGGGGGTACGACGCCCCGTCCCGCCCTTCTATGGTACGGCGAAATTATGAAATTAGTATGAAATCATCATGAGTTCCGGCAAAATTTCAGAAAAACCGGCGATTCATGGAAAAATATGAAAAGCGAGGAGAGATTATGTTCCGAATTGGATGTCATATATCCGCTGCCGGAGGTTATCTGGCTATGGGAAAACGGGCAGACGCCCTGGGGGGCAACACCTTTGCCTTCTTCACCAGAAATCCGCGTGGCGGTGCGGCCAAGGCCATTGACCCGGCGGATGTAGCCGCGTTTGCGGATTTCTGCCGGGAAAAGGACATAGACCGTCTGGTGGCCCATGCGCCCTATACCTTAAACCCCTGCGCGGCCAAGGAAAACGTCCGGGAATTTGCTCTGATGACCTTTCAGGACGACCTGCAGCGGATGGAAAACACCCCCGGCCAATACTATAACTTTCACCCCGGCAGCCATGTGGGCCAGGGGATAGAGGTGGGCATCGAAAAGACGGCGGAGGTACTCAACCAGGTGCTGTTTCCCACCATGACCACCACCGTCCTGCTGGAGACCATGGCCGGAAAGGGCAGCGAACTGGGGGGCCGCTTTGAAGAGCTGCGGGCCATCATTGACCGGGTGGAGCTGAACGACAAGCTGGGTGTCTGCCTGGATACCTGCCACATCTGGGACGGGGGCTATGACGTGGTGAACAACCTGGACGGGGTGCTGACGGAATTTGACCGGGTCATCGGCCTGGACAGGCTGAAGGCTGTCCATCTCAACAACAGCAAAAATCCCCTGGGCGCGAAAAAGGACCGGCACGCAAAGCTTCTGGAGGGGGTGTTCCCCCTGGAGGCCATTGCACGCATTGTCACCCACCCTGTGCTGGAGAATCTGCCCTTTATCCTGGAGACTCCCAACGAGGAGGAGGGCTACGCGGAGGAGATCGCCCTCTGCCGCCGCCTCCATGAGGGCGGGAACGCATAGAAGCTCCCATCCCCGGCCAAACTAAGGCGCGGGTGATGAAATGTGAAGAAGAATTATGTAAACGGAGAAGACGTTCCCCTGGGCTTCGGCATGGCGCTGGCCCAAAATCCGGACGCCATGGATGTATTCGCAGGGCTGACAGAGGCGCAGCGGCGGCAGGTGGTGGAAAAAACGGGCCGCATCCGTTCCAGGGAGGAAATGCGCTCCTATGTGGATTCTCTGGTGGATCCAGGCTGGCAGCCGGACTCCGCAAAGTCCTGAAGGACGTTGCGGAGGAGAGGCGGCCTGTGACTCCAGGCGATTCGCTTCAGGCCGCTGAATCTCTACAGACGAAAAAAGGGGATGGTTATTTTCAAACCATCCCCCAATTTTATGCGTGGAGTAAGGATTCAGCCCATGCTGGCCTCGCCGGAGGCAGCCTCCGCAGAGGCTGTAGCTTCAGCGGGGGTCAGGACGATTTCGCCCTCGTAGGTTCCGGCGACGATTTCGGTCTCTACCCCGTCCACGGTCATAACGCCGGTGATGGTGGAGGTCTCGTCGATGGTCAGGCCCAGAAGGGTGCTTTCCTCCGTGACGACCCAGGAGGAGCCGTCGGTCAGGGTCAGGTAGGCGCCGTGAACGGTCTCATAGGTCTCGTCCAGGGCGTAGTCCGTGAAGCCCTCTGCCTCGGCTGCTTCGTTCCAGTGGGCGCAGTCGTAATAGTTGATCGCCCCGGTCAGGGAGGCGGCGGACAGGGTCAGGTACAGATCCCGCTGGTAGTCCTCGTGGATCACATCGCCGGTCACGGCCATGTCCGTCATGGTGACGGAGACGCCGGGGTAGTATTCCCCGTCGGGGACGGCGTTCATAAAGCCGGTGTCGTTGTTATAGACCGTGTGGATGACGGCCCCGGTGCCGTTTTCGTCGGCGATGAGCTGGGAGTCGGTGAGCTGGATGTCGGTGTTGGTACTCTTGATCAGAATGACGCTGCCGGCGGTGTGGTCGATGTAGGCCTGCTTCTGCTCCTCATATTCCACACCCTGATCCAGGGACAGGTCGGTAGTCAGAATACTGCCGTTTACGGTGATTTCCGTGGCGTACAGGGGCAGCTCCTCCTCGGAATAGCCCTCATATTCCCAATAAGGGGGCAGGTTTACGCTGTGAATCATCAGAGCGTTCCGGCCACCGGCGATGGTGCTGCCCAGGGTCTTGTCCTCCTGGGGAGTCATGTCCTCCTCGGTCAGGTATTCGGCCACGTCCTCGTCCGCCTCGCCATCGGCGATGGTGCCGATAACCACCCGGCCATAGGTGCCGGAGATAATGCCGATTTCCGCGGACTGGATGGTGGAGCCGTAGACCAGCAGATTGCAGAACAGGTCAGAGTAGGCCCCGTAGCCCCCCTCGGTAGTGATGGCGGTGGAGCCGTAGGCATAAAGACTAAGCTCGGTCTGGCCCTCCTCGGTCACAGGCTCCGCCCCGTCGGTGGAAAGAGCCGCCCAGTTCTGGGATACGATGGTGGAGTTGATATAGAAGCTGTGGGCCTGGCCCAGGGCCAGGGTGGTGCGGATGCTCCCGGCCACCAGCAGGTTTCCGGGGTTGCCGGTCAGCGGCTCGGTTTCGGCGGTGGTGCTGCCCTCCACATAGGAGTTGCGGACGACCACCACGGAGTCGCCGGAGTTCTGGATGGCGGTGCCGTCCACGGCGGTGATGGTCTCTCCGTCGATGACCTCCACGCCGCTGGTGATGGTGATGGAGTCCTCATTGGTGATGATATCCGTCAGACCGTCGGTCAGGTCGTTGGAGGCCTCCCCGGAGGCTTCCCCGGACGCCTCCCCGGAGGCGAAGGCGCCGCAGCCCAGCCCCAGGCAAAGGGCCAGAGACAGCAGCAGAGACAGCAGTGCCTTGAAATGCTTCATGTGATATTCTCCTCGTATTGTAAGGTATGATTATAGTATAACATAGATTGGGATTACAAGGAGCATAAATGTAGACACCATGCAAAGAAGTTGAGATAGACGCTACAGAAGTTGCCGGTAATACAGCCCTCCGGTGCGGGGCAGGGCGGAGGGACGGCCTTCCAGAAATTCCCCGATGACCTGGCCCCGGCGGTCGTTGTCCTCGTCGGTGAAGTACAAAAGCCGGAAATCCCCTGGGTCGTCCCGGTCTCCTATGTGGAGGGGGACGCTGTTGAGAAGGGTGGAATACCGCCGCCGGTCACATTCCACGGGAAAGACCACGCCCCGGCGGTCTGTCAGGGTTCCGTGGCCGCCGCAGGACGCGCAGCCCATGCTAGCTTTGACCGGGCAGCTCCGAAACCGCATGAGCGGCAGCCGCCCATAGGCGACCAGTCCCAGGGGGATGGAGCCGCCCAGTCGCCGCAGCTTTTCCATAGGCAGCTCAAAGGAGGCGGTCAGGCTGGTCAAACCCAGGGCCTCGTAAAAATCCACGGTCTGGGTGTTGGTCACGTTCAGCCCCCAGCCGCCCCGGACGGTCAGACCCAGGCGTTTTCCCAGGGGGATGCCGTATATATTATCTGTCCAGATTTCCGTCAGCCCAGCCTCCTTCAGCAGCCGAAGCCGGGCCTCCAGGGCCTCCTCGTCCCCCGGAAAGAGGAGAGCGGGAAGCTGGGCCGTGAGCCGTGGGCCGTATCGGGCCAGAAGGGCCGGGGTGATAGCCTCCACCGGCAGAAGCAGCCGGGCAAGGGAATCCAGATGGGGCGTCGCTTCAAGCCGGGCGGCGTCGGGAAACCTGGCCCACAGGGGAGAGGGGGCATGGGTCTCGCGGAATATGATGGGAACCGGTCTGTAATCCCCCCGCTCCGGCGCGGGAGCCGCGGCCCGTATCTCGTCCAGTTCCTCCAATGCCTGACGGCGCAGGGCGTTCAGAGCGGCGGCGGACATGGTCAGGCCGGCATCCAGGTGAACATTCAGATGGTTTACATAATATTGTGTATTCCCTGTTTTCTCCAGGCTCCGCCCGGCTGTGGCCTCGTCCAGTGACCGGGTGCGGGCCGCCTCCGGGGCGGGGCCGGGGACGGTCAGGGTGTTTTCTCCGTCGGAAACGGCCAGACGGCTGCCCTGGGCGGTCATGGAAAAGGCCATATTCACCGGCACCAGGGGTGTTTCCCGCCGGTAAAGGGCGGCAAGGCTCCCCAGCACCGCCTCGGCGCTGGCTGCGTCCGCTTCCGTCCGATGGCCGAACATGGCCCGGTTCCGCTGGCCGGTGAGATACCCGTCGGTGAAGCCGCTGCGGGAGAACACCGCCTCCAGGGTCTTCTGGTCGTATGGCTCCCCGGCGCGGGCTTTTTTGCAGGCGGTGACGGCGGCGGCCACGTATTCGGGCCGCTTCATCCGGCCCTCGATTTTCAGGGTATGCACCCCCGCCTGGCGCAGCTCGTCCATGTGGGCCAGCAGGGACATATCCTTCAGGGACAGGGCGTAGTCCCGCCCACCGCAGCGCCAGTTGAGGCGGCAGGGCTGGGCGCACAGGCCCCGGTTCCCGCTCCGGCCTCCCAGCATGGCGGAGAGATAGCAGGCCCCGGAAAGGCTCATGCAGTGGGCCCCGTGGACGAAAGCCTCCGCCGGGATGGACACGGTGGCGCAGATGTCCCCCATCTCCTCCGCCGTCAGCTCTCTTGCCAGGACAAAGCTGTCAAAGCCTGCGTCCTGCAAAAATCTGGCCCCGTCCCGATTGTGTACCGCCGTCTGGGTGGAGGCCACCCGATGCAGGCCAGGCCAGCGCTTCTGAAACAGCCGCAAGGCGGCCATGTCCTGCAAAATAACGCCATATACCCCGGCCTGGGCAATTTGCTCCGCCGTCTCCTCCAGGGAGGGCTGCTCCTCGTCCAGCACCAGGGTATTGACTGTCACATATAGCTTTACATTCCGCGCCCGGCAGTACCGGGCGGCCTGGGCCAGACCGGCCCCGTCGAAGTTGGCGGCGTTTTGCCGGGCGTTGAAGCGGGGCAGACCCAGATATACCGCCTCCGCCCCGCAGCGCACTGCCGCCACAAGCTGCTCCTGCCCCCCGGCAGGGGCCAATATCTCCGGCATAGCCATCGGCAGTTGCCTCCGTTTGTGATATGAGTCAGGGCTTGCTTTTTAACATATTCTAGGGCAGGTCGAACTCCCGGTCGACCATGTCCCGAAGCATTTCCAGCGAGTCTTCGTCATAGGCCAGCTCCCCGTTTTCAAACATCAGGGCCGCGCCGTACATCAGGGAGCGAAGGACGAATTTTTTGCGGATAAATACGTCCATCGGCATATTGACCTGCTCCCGGTATTTTTCCGCCGCCTCATTGGGAAGCCTGGACAGCTTGCTCCGCAGGCCCTGGTGTCTGCTGTCAAGGGAATCGTCCTTGATCATCAGCGCCGAGCGGAAGTGGGGATTTTCCACCAGAAAGCAGGTGTAGGTGACGAGCATCTCCGTGATCTGACGGCGGTAATCGTCGGGATAGGCCTCCAGAATGGTATGGAGCTTTTCATACCAAAGGGAGTAGTTATAGGAGATGATGGCCGCGATAAACTCGTTTTTGTTGACAAAATGCTTGTAGGGGGCGGCGGGGGACAGGCCGCAAGCCTCCGCCACCCGTCGGACGGAAAAATCCACAATGCCGTGCTGGTTCAGCTCCTGGACACCGGCCAGGAGAAGCTCCTGCTTTTTACTTTTTCTGTGTCCCTCCGCCATGGGCTGTCTCTCCTCCGTCTCTTTCTTCCTTCAGGGAGGCCCGGCATATTTTGCCGCTGATGGTCTTGGGCATGGAGGACACAAACTCAATGGAGCGTATCCACTTGTACTCCGCAAGCCGGGCGTTGGCAAAATCCATGATCTCCTTTTCCAGAGCGCGGTCAGGCTGGCGCTGTGGGGTGGGGACGATGATGGCCTTGATGGCCTGGCCCCGCCACTTGTCGGGTATGCCGATCACGCTGCACTCCAGCACGGCGGGATGCTCCGCCAGCACCCGCTCGATCTCATAGGGGCCTACCCGGTAGCCGCCTGTTTTTATTATATCATCAAACCGGCCAAAAAACCAGTAGCATCCGTCCTCGTCCCGCCAGGCGGCGTCCCCTGTGTGATAGACCCCGTTCCGCCAGACGTTTGCCAGAAGCTCCTGGTTTTCCCAGTAGGCGGTGAGAAGGCCGCACTGGACGCCGTTCTCCGGCGGGCGGATGACGATCTCGCCTACCTCGCCGTCCGGGACGGGGCTGCCGTCCGGGGCCTGGAGCTGGATGTCGTAGAGGGGAGAGGGGTAGCCCAGGGAGGCGTCCTTGGGAGCGCTCCAGGCGAAATTCGCCAGCAGCAGGGTGGTCTCTGTCTGGCCGTAGCCCTCCGCCAGGGTCAGGCCCGTCTTTTCGTAAAACAGCCGGAATACGTCGGGGCTGAGAACCTCCCCGGCGGTGGTGGCATGCTTCAGGGTGGGCATTGGGTCGATGGTTTTCCGCACCAGATAGCGGTACACCGTGGAGGGGGCGCAGAAGGAGGTCACGCCGTATTTGTTGATGACGGACACAAGCTGCCTGGGACTGAAGCTGTCGAAGTCATACACCATCACCGCGCTGCCCACCAGCCACTGGCCGTACAGCTTGCCCCAGGAGGCCTTGGCCCAGCCGGTTTCGGACACGGTGAAGTGCAGGCCCCCGTCCTCCGCCTGCTGCCAGTATTTGGCGGTGACGATATGGGCCAGGGGGTAGGTCTGGTCGTGAATGACCCCCTTGGGGTACTCCGTGGTGCCGGAGGTGAAGTATAAAAACATGGGGTCGTGGGCCAATGTCTCCTGCCGGGGCAGAAGGTCTGAGGCGGTCTCTGCCTCCTGGGAGAGACAGCGAAAGCCCTCCGTCGGCTCCCGCGCCGTCCACAAAAGGGCCTCCATGTCCGTTTGCGCCAGCGCAGCCTGGATTTTCCGGGGAAACTCGTTTTCCACGGTGCAGATCACGGCGGAGGGGCGGGCCTGCCGGAAGCGGTAGGCGATGTCCTCCTCCGTGAGCATATGGGTCACGGGCATCATCACCGCCCCAATCTTGTGCAGGGCTATGGCGGTAAACCAATACTCCACATGGCGCTTTAAGGCTACCATGACCCGGCTCCCCCGGCCCAGCCCGGCGGCCAGAAACACGTTTGCATACTGGTTGCTGATCCGGGCCACCTCGCCGAAGGAGACAATGCGCTCCTGCCCGGCGGGATTGGCCCACACAATGGCCCGCCTGTCCGGCTCCTGGGCGGCAATGGCGTCCACCACGTCGTAGCCGAAGTTGAAGTTTTCGGGATAGTTTAGCTCGATATGGGTCAGACGATTTGTCTCGTCAAAGGTCTCGGTGCAAAATTTCTGGTAAATACTCATTCGTTGATTTCCTCTTGGGGTTGGGTTAGGGCCGGCGCCGCCAGGGGCGCCGCGCCGATTTTTCGAAACCGGGCGTAACGCTTTTCCGTCAGCTCCGACTCGGTCTTCAGCTCTTGCAGGGTATCCCGCAGCCGCTGCTTTATAAAGGCGTTCAGCTCCTCTGTGGTGCGGCCATCCTCCTGGATGACCTCCTCGATAATGCCGAAGCCGTAGGCGTCTGCCGCTGTCAGGCGCAGGCAGCTTGCCGCCTCCGCCGCCAGCTTCGCGTTTTTCCACAGAATACTGGCGCAGCCCTCCGGGGAGATGACGGAATAGATGGCCGATTGGAGCATCCACACCCGGTCAGCCACGGCCAGGGCCAATGCGCCGCCGCTGCCTCCCTCGCCGATGACGATGGAGACGATAGGGGTGTTCAGGGCCATCATTTCCATCAGATTTTCCGCGATGGCCTGGCCCTGGCCCCGCTCCTCGGCCCCTATGCCGCAGTAGGCCCCGGAGGTATCCACCAGGCAGACGACGGGCCGGTGGAATTTTTCCGCCTGCTTCATCAACCGCAGGGCCTTGCGGTAGCCCTCCGGGTGGGGGGAGCCGAAATTCCGCATGGCCCGCTCCTTGGCGGCGTGGCCCTTCTCGATGGCGATCACCGTCACGGGCATACCGTCCAGGGTGCCGATACCCCCCACGATGGCGGCGTCGTCTCCGTAGCGCCGGTCGCCGTGCAGCTCCACAAAATCGGGGAGCAGGGCGTGGATATAGTCAAGGCCCGTCTGTCTGCCGTTGCTGCGGGCCTTTTGCACGATGTCAAAGGCTGTGTTACTCATGGGGTTCCTCCCTGTGCCATAAAAGGAGCTTTGCGATCAGCTCCCGCTGCTCGCTGCGGGGGACGATGGCGTCCACAAATCCATGCTCCAGCAAAAATTCCGAGCGCTGGAAGGTCTTGGGCAGGGCCTTGTGGGTGGTCTGCTCGATGACTCTGGCCCCGGCGAAGCCCACGGTGGCCTCCGGCTCGGCCAGAATCACGTCCCCGCCCATGGCGAAGCTGGCGGTGACGCCCCCGGTGGTGGGGTCTGTCAGTACCGTCAGGTAGAACAGCCCCGCGTCGCTGTGCTTTTTCAGCGCCCCGCAGGTCTTGGCCATCTGCATCAGGGACAGCAGTCCCTCCTGCATCCGTGCGCCCCCGGACAGGGTACAGCCCACCACCGGCAGGCGTTCCGCCGTGGCGGCCTCAAAGGTGCGGGTAATCCGCTCGCCCACGGCGGTTCCCATGCTGCCCATCATAAAATAGGGCTCCATGACAAACAGCCAGCAGGGCTGCCCCCCGATGGCGGCGCGACCGCAGACCACCGCCTCCGTCTCCCGGCTGGCGCTTTGGGTGGTGCTCAGTTTTTCGGGATAGCCGGGAAAGGAAAGCGGGTCGGAGGATGTCACGTCGCCGAAGTACTCCTGAAAGGAACCGGCGTCGCACAGCATTTTCAGGCGCTGCCGGGCTTTCATCCGAAAATGATGGCCGCAGGAGCAGACGCTGTTGTTATACCAAAGCTCGCTCAGGGGTATGCTTTGGTGGCAGTTGGGACATTCCTTGGAGGGTTCGTTTTCGTCCGCCATCGCGGCCAGACGGCTGCGTCCTCCTTTTTCCAGCTCGTTTTTGTCCCGGAGGGAAAAGGTTAAAAAGCTCATTGTGTCACCTGCCGTTCCAAAAAGGTGCAGTCGTAATCTCCCTGGGAGAAACGGCTGTCGCTGACCAGCCGGAGCTGCTCGGCGATGTTGGCCTCCACTCCGTCTATCACAAGCTCGCACAGAGCGGCCCGCATTTTCCGCAGAGCCTCCTCTCTGGTGCTGGCGTATACCATCAGCTTGCCGATCAGGGCGTCGTAAAAGGCGCTGACCTCCGTTCCCACCACCAGGGCGCTGTCAAAGCGCACAAAGGGGCCGCCGGGGATGTGAAGCTGCCTTACCTCGCCGGGGGAGAGAGCGTTAATGCGGCACTCTATGCAATTTCCTGTCATGGTGACGTCCCGCTGACGGAAGGGCAGCTCAATGCCCGCCGCCGTGCGTATCTGCCACTTCACCAGGTCGATGTGGGTGAGAAGCTCGGTGATGCCATGCTCCACCTGAAGCCGCACGTTCATCTCCATGAAATGCAGATCTCCCTTGCCGTCCAGCAGGAATTCCAGAGTACCCACCCCGGTGTAGCCCAGAGCCTTTACCGCTTTGGCGGCATAGGCGAACAGCTCTCGGCGCTGCTTCTCGCTGACGCCGGGAGAGGGGGTCTCCTCGATGAGCTTCTGGTGGTGCCGCTGGATGGAGCAGTCCCGCTCCCCCAGACAGACCGACCGGCCCATCTCGTCCGCCAGCACCTGCACCTCGATGTGCCGGGCGGGGTAAATATATTTTTCCAGATAGAGGGAGCCGTCCCCAAAGGCGGCCTGGGCCTCCGCCTCCGCCAGGGGAAACTGCTCCGCCAGCTCCTGGGGGTTGTTGATCAGACGGATGCCCCGCCCGCCTCCCCCAGCGGTGGCCTTGAGCATGACGGGGTACCCCAGCTTCTGGGCCGCTGCCGCCGCCTTGTCCTTATCGGGCAGGGTGGCCGTGCCGGGAATGACGGGCAGACCCGCGCTTTTCATCTGGCGCTTCATCTCCGTCTTGTCCGCCACCTGCTCCATCAGCTCCGGGCTGGGGCCGATGAAGGCGATGCCGTGCTGCTGGCAGAGCTTGGCAAAATGGGGGCTTTCGGACAGAAAGCCGTAGCCGGGGTGAATGGCCTCCGCCTTGGCGGCCAGGGCCGCTCGGACGATTTGCTCCTCATCCAAATAGCTGCGGGAGGCGGCGGCAGGGCCGATGCAGAAGCTCTCGTCCGCCAGATCCACATGGAGGGACTGACGATCCGCCTGGGAGTACACCGCCACGGAGGCGATGCCCATCTCCTTGCAGGCCCGGATGATGCGAACGGCGATCTCGCCCCGGTTCGCGATCAGGATTTTTGAAAACATATGCTTTTCTCCGTAATGGCAAAGGAGAAGGACGCCTTCACGCACAGGCGATTCTCCACGTAGCCCTCTCCCTCCCCAAAATAAAAGGGGTGCTTGGAGCGGGTCAGCCGGCAGCGGGTGGTGAACTCATCCCCCGGATAGACCGGGGATTTGAACCGCACCTTGTCAAGGCCGGTATACAGGGGGATCTGGTCGGCGCTGTCGATTTTCGGTATTAAAATGCAGGCGGACTGGGCCAGTATCTCGCACAAAATCACCCCAGGCACCACGGGAAAGCCAGGAAAATGCCCCTGCAAGAACCACTCGTTCCCGGTGATTTTGAGCTTGCCGCAGGCGTATTCCCCGTCCCGCTCCAGGCTGTCCAGTAGCAGCATATTGTCCCGGTGGGGCAGTATGGTCTTGATCTCCTCCTGTGTCATTCCTGGGCCTCCATTCTAAAAAGTACGCAGCCGTAATCCACAAGCTGCCCGTCCTGGACGCAGATGTCGGTGATGACTCCGTCCGCCTCCGCCACGATCTCATTCATCAGCTTCATGGCCTCCACAATGCACAGCACGTCCCCCTTCTTCACCCGGTCGCCGATTTTCACATACGGTTCCGCATTCTCCATAGGGGCGGCGTAGAACACGCCCACAATGGGGGAGGAGACGGTCAGCGCCCCCGCCGGAGCCGCCTCCAGAGCGGGAGCCGCCGGGGCGGCGGTCAGGGTCGGGGTAGGGGCCGGGGAGGCGAGCTGGGCGCACTCCAGCCGAAGGGTGCCTTTGGCTTCGTCTATTTCCAGGCCAGTCAGCCCCAGCTCCCGCATTAGCCGGGCGTATCTTCTGATGTCTGCGTCCGTCATTGGGCGGCCCTCCGAAAGGCCAGGCAGGCGTTGTGGCCCCCGAATCCAAGGGAGTTGGAAAGAGCCAGGGTGATGTCCGCCTGGGCGGCCTGGTTGGGCGTGTAATTCAGATCGCAGTCCGGGTCAGGCTCCAGCAGATGAATCGTGGGCGGGATGATCCCCGTTTCCAGGGCCTGCACGCAGGCGATGGCCTCGATAGCACCCGCCGCGCCAAGCATATGGCCGGTCATGGACTTGGTGGAGCTGATGCAGGCGTCCTCCGCCGCCTGGCCCAGGGCGTTTTTGATGACCACGGTCTCCAGCCGGTCGTTCATGGGGGTGCCGGTGCCGTGGGCGTTCACGTAGACCCGGTCGGCGGGGGTGTAGCCCGCTTCCTCCATGGCAAGCTCCATGGCCCTGGTGCCGCCCAGCGCGTCCGGGCGGGGGGCCGTCATGTGATAGGCGTCGCAGGTGGAGCCGTAGCCGCATACCTCGGCATATATGGTTGCGCCGCGTGCCAGGGCGTGGTCGTAATCCTCCAAGATCAGGGCCGCCGCGCCTTCGCCCAGGATGAAGCCTCCCCGCCGCCGGTCAAAGGGCAGGGACGCGGCCTCCGGGTCGGTGACGGTGGACAGAGCCTGCATATTGGAAAAGCCCGCGATGGCTACCCCGCAGACCGCCGCCTCCGTGCCGCCGGTGATGACTGCGTCCGCATAGCCGTGGCGAATCAGCCGCATAGCCTCGCCGATGGCATTGGAGCCGGAGGCGCAGGCCGTCACCGCCGGCATGACGGAGTTCATGCAGCCAAAGCGAATGGCGATGGCCCCCGCCGCCATATTGGGGATCATCATGGGAACGAAGTAGGGAGATACCCGCTTCGGCCCACGCTCCAGCAGCTTGCTGTGTTCCGACTCCAGGGTGCGGATGCCTCCGATGCCGGAGCCAAAAATGCAGCCGAAGCGATCCGGGGCTACCTTTTCCTGGATTCCGCTGTCCTCCATAGCCTGACAGGCGGCGGCTATGGCGTACTGGGTGAACAGGTCGCTTCTCAGCACCTCCTGCTTTTCCATGTACTGCCGGGGGTCGAAGTCCTTCACCTCCGCCGCCAGGGTGGCCTTGTATCCTTCGGTATCAAAGCGGGTAATCGGCCCGATGCCGTGGACGCCGTTTACCATGCTCTCCCACGTCTGGGACACCGTCAGCCCAATGGGCGTGACCGCGCCCATGCCCGTCACCGCCACTCGATGTAATGTCTGTTCCATGTGTTGCTCCTTATCTTAAAATCCAATAAAAATTTTTATTGAATGTCAGTTGTCAGTCTTTTTCTTTTCTCAATCCCATATCCCGCCGTCAGGCGGTGTGCAACGCGCAACCGTGCGAGGCACGGCTCTTAGCGCGTGCAGTGCGCGGTTCAGGCCGCAGCCCCTAATCTGGAATAAAAAGCAGAGCTTTTTATTCCAGATTATTTACATGGCGATACCGCCGTCAACGCGTAAAACGGTGCCGGTGATGTAGTCGGAGGCAATCAGAAACGCCGCTGCGTCGGCTACCTCCTCCGGCCTGCCCATACGGCCCAGGGGGATGGCGGCGGCAATGGCCGCCTCCTTGTCGGAGACGTCCTTGGTCATGGCCGTCTCGATAAAGCCGGGGGCGATGGCGTTGCAGGTGACGTTTTTGGAGGCCAGCTCCTTGGCGATGGACTTGGTAAGCCCAATCAGCCCCGCCTTGGAGGCGGCGTAGTTGGCCTGGCCGGGATTCCCCATCAGGCCGGAGACGGAGCTGATGTTAATAATCCGCCCCTCCCGGCTGCGAAGCATCATGGGGCTGAAATGGCGAATCATGTTGAAGGCCCCCTTCAGGTTCGTGTCCAGCACCGCGTCATAGGACGCCTCGGACATCACCATGGCCAGCCCGTCGCGGGTAACGCCGGCGTTGTTCACCAGAATATGCACCGTGCCGAACTCCTTTTTGATGTCGGCGGCAAGCTGCTTCACGGCGGCAAAATCCGCCACGTCGCAGCCATAGGCGGCGGCCTTGACGCTGTACTGTTCCCGGCAGTCCTGGCAGACCGCCTCCGCCGCCTCCTGTCCGGCGGCGTATATCACCGCCACGTTGGCTCCCAGGGAGGCCAGCTTTCTTGTGATGGCCGCCCCAATGCCTCTGGAACCGCCGGTGACAACGGCGATTTTGTCTTTCAGCTCCATGCCTGTACCTCCTGAATCGTCTCCTCCAGGGTCTTGGCGTCCGCCGCGCTGAATATGCGGGCCTCCGGGAGAATACGGCGTATCATGCCTCCCAGGGTAGTACCCGGCCCCAACTCAATGAATGTATCCGCTCCGTCGGCGGCCATGCGCCGGACGGACTTCTCCCACAAAACGGGGGAGCATATCTGCCGGGTTAGGGTTCCGGCGATGTCCGCCGGATAGACCTCCCCGGTGAGATTGGCGTATACGCCGATTTCCGGGGCGGCGAAGTCATAGCCTTCCAGCGCCTGCCCAAACCGGCGGGAGGCGTCGTTCATAAAGGGGGAGTGGAAGCCGCTCTGCACCTTCAAGGGCAGCGCCCGGCCTCCGGCGGCCTTGACCGCGGCGGTGAAGGCCGCCTTCTCCTCCATGGCCCCGGCCACGGTGATCTGGCCCGGACAGTTGTAGTTGACGGGATATACCTCCTGGAAGGCGGCGCAGACCGCCCGCACCGCTTCGTCGGACAGCTTCACCACCGCCGCCATAAAGGCGGGGCGGGCCAGGGCCGCCTCCTGCATCAGGGCTCCCCGCTGACATACCAGCGCCAGACCCTGGGAAAAGCTCATGCTCCCGGCGCAGGTCAGAGCGGCCAGCTCTCCCAGGGAGAAGCCCGCCGCCATCTGGGGCCGGATACCGGCCTCAGCCAGGGCCGCCGCTGCGGCCAGCTCCACCGTGAACAGGCAGGGCTGGGTGACGGCGGTGTCCTTCAGCTCCTCTTCGCTGCCGGTGAAGCACTGGGCGGAGGTGCCGGGACGAACCGCCTCGGCCTGGCGGAAGATTTCCGCCGCCGCCGGACTTTTCTGGGTCAGCTCCTGGCCCATCCCGGCGTGCTGCGCCCCCTGACCGGGGAAGACAAAGGCTATTTTACCCATGCCGCCGCCCCCTTCAGATAAGGCTCTGCCCCCTCCATCAGCTCCCGCACGATGACTGCCGCGGGCTGTATCTCATGAACCATGGCGGCGGACTGGCCGGACATGAAGCAGTTCTTCGTCCAGTTGCCCTCTTCCACCGCACCGCGAAAGGCACCCACGCTCATTTTTTCCAGCTCCTCGTCCGGCGCGCCGCCGTATTCCGCCTTGGAATAGGCCCGCGTGAAGCCGTTTCGCAGACAGCGGATGGGATGATCCAGCCGCTTGCCCACAACCGTGGTGCCGCGGTCGGTGGCCTTTAAAATGCGCTCCTTGTAGGTGGGGTGGATGGTACACTCCTCCGCGCTCAGAAACCGGGTGCCAACCTGCACGCCGCAGGCCCCCAGCATCAGAGCCGCCGCTACGCCCCGGCCATCCGCAATGCCTCCGGCGGCGATCACAGGCAGATCTGTGGCGTCGCACACCAGAGGCACCAGCACCATGGTGGTCAGCTCGCCCACATGGCCGCCGCTCTCCCCGCCCTCGGCGATCAGGGCGGAGGCCCCGGCGCGGGTCATCAGCTTCGCCATAGCCACGGAGGCCACTACCGGGATGACCTTGACCCCGGCCTCCCGCCACATGGCCATATAGCCGGCGGGGTTGCCCGCCCCGGTGGTGACAGCCGCCACACGCTCCTCCGCCGCTATGGCGGCCACATCGTCCGCATAGCGGCTCATGAGCATGATGTTCACCCCGAAGGGCTTGTCGGTCAGGCTCCGGGCAATGTGGATCTGCTCCCGGACATAGTCCGCGCGGGAGTTTCCGGCGGCGATAATGCCAAGGCCCCCCGCCTCCGACACGGCGGCGGCCAGCCGCCCGTCGGCGATCCAGGCCATGCCCCCCTGAAACAGGGGGTACTGGATGCCAAGCATCTCACAGATAGGACTGTTAATCACCCCTCCTGCTCCGCCTTCTTCGCCTCAATAAAGGCCACCAGCTCGCCCACGGTCTCCACCTTCTGGTCAAGCTCGACCTCCATGCCGATCTCGTCCTCAAGCTGCATAAGAAGCTCCACCGTGTCCAGGGAATCGATGCCCAGGTCGTGGAATTTGCTGTCCATGGTGATGTCGGCGGGGTCGCACTCCAGCCGGTCTGCGATCAGTGCTGCGATACTTTCAAAAATCATGATTATACCCTCCAAAAGTTAAAAAATTAAAAGTAATCAGCGTTTACCTATACGCGAAAAAATACGAGGGTAATCATTGATTACCCTCGTGGTGATAATACCATATCAGTCGGTGGATGTCAACCAAATATTGTGCTGATTTTATGGAGCGGCGCGCTTTCTACAGCATCAGCGCGACGTCCCGGCAAAGGGCGGCCACGTCCTGGGGGTCGGTGCTCCAGCTTGTGCAGAAGCGAACGCACTGGTGGGTATCGTCCACACGCTCGTATTGCTCGAAGATGTATTTTTCCGCGAGACGCTGGGCCTGCCCGTCCTCCACGACGAGGAAGAGCTGATTTGTGCAGCTTTCGATGTAGCAGGAAACGCCCTTTTGGGCGAAGGCGGATTTCAGCGCCATGGCGTACTCGTCGGCCTGGCGGGTTATCTCGAAATACAGCCCGTCCCGGAACAGCGTGTAAAACTGCACGCCCAGAAGCCAGCCCTTCGCCAGCATGGCCCCGCCCTGCTTCATGTAGTGGCGGAAGCCCACGTTCAGGGCGGGATTGGTGATGACCAGGGCCTCGCCGAACATCGTGCCGCATTTGGTGCCGCCGATGGTGAATATATCCGCAAGCCGCGCGAGATCTGCCATGGTCACGTCGTTTTCCGCGGCCCCCAGGCCGTAGCCCAGCCGCGCCCCGTCGATATAGAGATACAGGCCGTACTGCTCGCAGAGAGCGTGTATCGCCTCCAGCTCGGAGAGGGAATAGATGGTGCCGTACTCCGTCGGGAAGGCCAGGGACACAAGCTTAGGCTGGGCGATTTGGTCCTGATGGGTGCTGGTGAGATAAAGCTCCATCTGGGCCGTGATGAAGGCCGGATCGAGCTTTCCCTCCCGGCCCGGACAGGTGACGAGCTTTATCCCCGCGTGCTCCGGCGCGCCGCTCTCGTGGACGTTTATGTGGGCCGTGTCCGCGCATAAAACGGCCTGATAGGGCCGCAGGGCGGCGGAGAGGGCGAGGACGTTCACCTGCGTCCCGCCGGGGATGAAGTGGACAGCGGCCTGGGGACAGTCCAGGTATTTTCCGATCTCCTGTGCCGCCGCCCGGCACCACTCGTCCTCCCCGTACCCGGCGTAGGAGGTGGAATTGATTTCCGTGAGCGCCTGCAATATGCTGGGGTGACAACCCTGGCTGTAGTCGTTATTGAAGCGTATCATGCCTTGGCCTTCGCGTCGCAGTAGATGCAGCGGTAGATTTTCTTTTCCCGGTCGGCCAGGCGGAAGATCTGCGGCAGCTCCTGCTCGGTGGTGGTGATGCAGCGGGGGTTCTTGCAGCGGACGATGTCCCGTATCTGCTCCGGCAGGGTGGGGTGATATTTCCGCAGGCAGCGCTCGTTCTGGATGATGTCGATGGTGATGTCCGGGTCGATGTAGCCCAGCACGTTCAGGTCGAGGCCCAGCTCGCCGTCTATTTTGATGATGTCCTTTTTGCCCATCTGGTGGCTGACCACGTTTTTCATGAGCGCCACGGGGCAGTCCAGGCTTTCCAGCCCCAGGAAGCGGTATATCTCCATTCCCTGACCGGCCTTGATGTGGTCGATGACGATGCCGTTTTTGATTGCGTCTACGTTCATAGCGTCCCTGCCTCCTTCAGCAGCATGAGAATAAGGGCCATGCGGGCAAATTTGCCGTTCGCCACCTGCTTGAAATAGCAGGCGCGGGGGTCTGCGTCCACTGCGAGAGAGATCTCGTTCACCCTGGGCAGCGGGTGGAGGATAATCATGTCCTTCCGGGCGGAGGTCAGCCGCTCCGGGGTCAGGATGTAGCTGTCTTTCAGGCGCAGGTAGTCCTCCTCGTTGAAAAACCGCTCCCGCTGTACGCGGGTCATATACAGCGCGTCAAGCTCCGGCAGGGAGCCTTCCAGGTCGGTGGTCTGGACATAGGGGATGCCCTGGGCCTCCAGGATGTCCTTTTTCACATAGCTGGGGAGCTTCAGCTCCTCCGGGGATATGAGAACGAACCGGGTGCCGGGGTAGCGGCTCATGGCCTCCAAAAGGGAGTGGACGGTGCGGCCAAATTTCAGATCGCCGCATACGCCGATGGTCAGCCCGTCCAGATGGCCCTTCTCCCGCTGGATGGTCAGCAGGTCTGTCAGCGTCTGGGTGGGGTGGTTGTGGCCGCCGTCCCCGGCGTTTATCACCGGCACGGTGGCGTTCACGCTTGCCACATAGGGCGCGCCCTCCTTGGGATGGCGCATGGCGATGATGTCGGCGTAGCAGCTCACGGTCTTGGCCGTGTCCGCCACGCTCTCGCCCTTAGCGGCGGAGCTGGAATTGCCGTCGGATACGGACAGCACGTTCCCGCCCAGATCGTACATGGCCGCCTCAAAGCTGAGCCGCGCCCGGGTGGACGGCTCAAAAAACAGCGTGGCCAGCTTCTTGCCGTGGCACACCTCCGCGTACTGTTTCGGGTGGGCGATGATGTCGCTTGCCGTGGCGTTCAGCGCGGCGATCTCCTCCACGGATAAATCCCCGATGCGGATAACACTTCTCATTGCTCCTTCGTCCCTCCTATCCAGCTCTCATCGCTGGGATTATCCCGGAAGGCCAGCACCTGCGCCGCCTCCCGGTCTGTGATATAGCCCGCCTCGACCCCGGCGGCGGCCACCGCGTCCAGGTTTGTCAGGCTTATGTTTTGAAGTCCGGCCTTTTCCAGGCGCTCCAGCCCCGCCTTCATGCCGTAGGTGAAGATGCTGGCGATGCCCAGCACCTCGGCCCCCGCGTCCCGCAGGGCCTGGGCCGTCTCAATGCAGCTTCCGGCGGTGGAGATGAGATCCTCTACGACCACCACCTTCTGCCCCGGCTCCAGGCGGCCCTCGATGCGGTTTTGCCGCCCGTGATCCTTGGCCCCGGAGCGGACGTAGCCCATGGGCAGGCCCAGAATATGCCCCGCGATGGCGGCGTGGGCGATGCCCGCCGTGGCGGTGCCCATCAGCACCTCCGCCGTGGGATAGGCGGATTTCACTGTGTCCGCCAGGGCGTTTTCCACCAGATCCCGCACGGCGGGGGCGGTCAGTATCAGCCGGTTGTCGCAATAGATGGGGCTTTTGATGCCGCTGGCCCAGGTGAACGGCTCCCCTGGCCGGAGAAACACGGCCCGGATAGAGAGCAGGGCCTTCGCAACTTGCTTGTCTGTCGTGTCCATAGTGCCTCCTGTATGATGATTATTCATTATTATCGGTTAAAAAATCCTTCAGGCATTTTTCATAGGCGGCCAGCGGGTCGGGGGCCTGGGTGATGGGGCGGCCCACCACGATGTAGTCCGAGCCAAGGCTTCTGGCCCCGGCGGGAGTGGTAACGCGCTGCTGGTCGTCTCCGGCGGCTCCGGCGAAGCGAACGCCCGGCGTGACGGTCAAAAAGCCCTCCCCGCAGGCGGCGTGGATGGTTCCCGCCTCCAGAGGGGAGCAGACCACCCCGTCCAGCCCCGCCGCTTTGGCGGTGCGGGCATAGGAGGTCACGACCTCCTCCATGGGCCGGGGGATGAGAAGCTCCTGCTCCAGCCGCTCCTGGCTGGTAGAGGTGAGCTGGGTCACGGCGATCAGCAGAGGCCGCTGGCCGCCGCCCCTGGAAAGCCCCTCCATAGCCGCCTCCATCATGGCGGAGCCGCCCGCCGCGTGAAGGTTTATCATATCCGCCCCCAGGCGGGACAGCACCTCCATGGCCCGGCCCACGGTGTTGGGGATGTCGTGGAGCTTTAAGTCCAGAAAAACCGGGTGGCCCCTGTCCTTGAGCCGCTTTACAATGTCCGGCCCCTGGGCGTAGAAAAGCTCCATGCCGATCTTTACATAGGGCCTGGCCCGGCCCTGGAACTTGTCCAGAAAGGCCAGCGTCTCCTCCCCGGAGGGGAAGTCGCAGGCGATAATAACGTCCTTTGCCATGTCAGTGCGCGCCTCCTATTATATCCGAAAGATTTTGTATTCCATATTTCTCCATCGCCTCCGGCAGGGCGGCGATAATGTCCCGGCAGGCGTAGGGATTTACGAGATTTGCGGCCCCGATCTCTACCGCCGTGGCCCCGGCCAGCAGCATTTCCAGCACGTCCTCGGCGGACGATATGCCGCCCACGCCCACGATGGGGATGCTGACCGCCTCATAGACGGCGTACACCATCCGCAGGGCCACGGGGAACACCGCCGGGCCGGAGAGGCCGCCGGTGGTGTTGGCCAGCAGGGGCTTTCGGGATTTCAGGTCTATCCGCATACCCAGCAGGGTGTTAATCAGGCTCACGCCGTCCGCTCCCGCATCCTCGCAGGCTTTCGCGATGGCGGCGATGTCCGTCACGTTGGGGGAGAGCTTCATAATGACCGGCTTTGTGGTCACAGCCTTCACGGCCTTGACCACCTGGGCGGCTAGGGCGGGGTCGGCCCCAAAGCTCATGCCGCCCCCGTGGACGTTGGGGCAGCTAATGTTCACCTCCAGCCAGCCCACCTGGGGCTGGGCGTCCAGCAGGCGGCAGGTCTCGGCGTATTCGTCGATGGAAAAGCCGCTGACGTTTGCCATCACAGGCTTGTGAAATACCTGGGCGAGTTTTGGCAGCTCCTGGCTTATGACCGCCTCCACGCCGGGATTTTGCAGACCCACGGCGTTTAACATCCCCTGGGGACGCTCGGCAATGCGGGGCTGGGGATTGCCCGTCCGGGCCTGGCTGGTGGTACCCTTGAAGCTGAAGGAGCCGAGGCAGTTAATGTCATACAGCTCCGCGAACTCGTACCCATAGCCAAAGGTTCCGCTGGCGGCCAGAATCGGGTTATCCAGTCCCACGCCGCACAGATTGACGGCTGTGTTTACCATAAAAGCTCCTCTCTGTCAAAGACCGGCCCCTCCCGGCAGACCCGCTTCGGGCCGGAGCGGGTCTCGATGGTGCAGCCCATGCAGGCCCCGAAGCCGCAGCCCATCCGGGCCTCCAGGCTGTATTGCCCGCCGGTGTGAGCCAGGGCGTCGATGCCCCGCAGCATGGCCGTGGGGCCGCAGGCGTAAAGATAGGTGTAGTCCTCGAAACCGGCCATGGCGTCTGTCACCAGGCCCTTTTTCCCTGCGCTGCCGTCGGCGGTGCAGAGGACAGGGGCAAGGCCCAGGGCCTCAAATTTACCGAAATAAAAGATGTCCTCCGCCCGGTTGAACCCCAGGATAACCGTGGGACGCTTCCCCTCCGCCAACAGGGCGCGGCACAGGCCGTATATGGGGGGCAGGCCCACGCCCCCCGCCACCAGCAGGGGAGCCGGGCCGCTTTTGGCAGTGTCGAAGCCCTTTCCCAGGCCTGTGAGAACGTCCAGCCTGTCCCCAGGCCGGAGGGCGGTCATCCCGGCGGTGCCGCTGCCCAGTATTTTATATAGTATCGTGACCCGCTCCGCCTCATAGCAGCACACGGAGATGGGCCGCCGGAGGAATTTCCCCTCCAGCCGGATGTTCAGAAACTGTCCCGGCCCGGTGAAGGCCGAGCAGTCCCCCAAAAGGGTCATCTCGTATACGTCCCCGGTCAGGGGGCGGTTTTCCTCAACGGTAAAAATTCCCTGCTTCACTGTCCGGCCTCCTTTGCGAGCATGGGGTCTATATAGACCTCCCGGCCCTGGCAGACCGTCATCAGGCACCGGCCCCGGACAGGAACCCCCTCAAAGGGGGTGGCCCGGCCCAGGGAGGCAAATTCCTCTGGGTCGATGCGCCAGGTGTGGGCCAGGTCGAACAGGGCGAAGCCTGGGTCGCTTGTAAGGCCGAACCTTGCCCGCGGCGCGTCGCTCATCAGCGCCACCAGCTTTTCCAGGGGCAAAATGCCCGTCTCCACCAGACCGGTGTAGAGGACGGGAAAGGCACATTCCAGCCCCACCACGCCCATGGGGCTGTCCTTCAGGCCCAGGCTCTTTTCCTCCCGGCTGTGGGGGGCGTGGTCGGTGGCGATCATGTCGATGGTGCCGTCCAGCAGCCCTGCCAGCAGGGCCTGCCTGTCCTCCGGGCTGCGGAGGGGGGGATTCATCTTGAACCGGCCCTCCTCCTGGAGCATGGAGTCGTCCAGCAGCAGATAGTGGGGGGCCGTCTCGCAGGTGATGTTCACCCCCTGGCTCTTGGCGTGGCGGATAATCTCCACGCTCTCCTTTGTGGAGACGTGGCAGACGTGATACGCGCAGCCGGTCTTTTTCGCAAGGGCCGCGTCCCGCCGGATGGGGCCATATTCGCTCTCGGAGCATATCCCCCGGTGGCCGTGGGCGGCGGCGTAGGCCCCGTCGTGGATGTAGCCGCCGTTTAAGAGGGAATTGTCCTCGCAGTGGGCGGCGATGATTTTCCCCAGGGTCTTGGCCTTCTCCATGGCCTTTTCCATCATGGCCGGGCTTTGCACGCCCTTCCCGTCGTCCGAGAAGGCGGCCACATAGGGGGCCATGGCCTCCATGTCCGCCAGCTCCTGCCCCGCCTCCCCTTTGGTGATGGCCCCATAGGGGACGGTGGGGATGACTGCGTCCCGCCGGATGATAGAAAGCTCCTGCTCCAGCGTTTCCAGACTGTCCGGCACGGGGTTCAGGTTCGGCATGGGGCATACCGCCGTATAGCCGCCCCTGGCCGCCGCCATGGTGCCGGTGCGTATGGTCTCCTTGTAAGAAAAACCCGGCTCCCGCAGATGTACGTGAACATCCGCCAAGCCGGGCAATATGCAAATAAAACGGCCATCCACCGCCGTCGCGCTCTCAGGAGCGGGGCCAGCGGGGAAAAACAGCTCTCCGTCCCGGATCAAAATGTCGCGCCGGGAAAAGGAACCCTGTTGATATATGCGGGTGTTTTTCAGATAAATGTTCATGCCGTTTCCTCCAAATGCAAAAAAAGAACCCTGTCCGCGACAAGGCTCACTCCGCCGGAATACCGGCTCTCTCTTTATTCGCCTTGCCAACGTCCCGCATTGCGCATCAGGTGCTTTGGGTATTATGACACAAACCCAGCCCCCCGTCAATACCTGGCGGGGAGATTTTTTGTGTTCATCTGTCGGAGAGGTTTCTGTACGTTCTTGTGGAAATGACTAAGATTTTGGAAAACGAGTTGCAAAAACTGTGTATTTTTAGAAAAAGGGTATTGCCAAAATATAATAAAGAGGAGTATAATAACGGGTACCAGAGAAAAAGCAATAATTTAACAAAAAACGCCCGGCGGGGCGGGGCAGAGGAGGGAAAACCCGTTTTGGAGCAGAAAAGCCCATTTATCGAATTGCAGGACATCGTGAAGATATTTCCCGGCGTCCGGGCGCTGGACGGCGTCTCGTTCGACATCCAGGAGGGCGAGGTTCACGCCCTGTGCGGTGAAAACGGCGCGGGAAAATCCACCCTGATTAAGGTAATGACCGGCGCCCACGAGCGGGACGGCGGGGATTACCGCATCGACGGCAAGTCCGTTCATTTCAAGTCCACCACCGAGGCCATCGCGACCGGCATCTCCTGTGTGTATCAGGAGCTTTCCATCGCGCCCCAGTTGGACGTGGCCCACAACCTGTTTATCGGCCAGCTCCCCCTGAAAAAGGGGCTGGTGGATCATAAGACCCTCTACAGCGAGACGCAGCGCATCCTGGATCAGCTTGATATGCCTATATCCCCCAAGGATATTGCGGGCGACCTGTCCGTGGGGCAGCAGCAGATGATCGAGATTGGCCGCGCTCTGATACGAAATGCCCGGTGCATCATTCTGGACGAGCCGACCTCCTCCCTTTCCGAAAAGGAGACGGAGACTCTGTTCCAAATCGTGCGGGAGCTGAAAAACGAGCATGGCATCGCCATCGTCTACATCAGCCACAAGCTGGACGAGGTCATGGAGCTGTCTGACCGCATCACCGTGATCCGGGACGGGCAGAACATCTGCACCCTGAACACGTCGGAGACCTCCCAGGATGAGCTGATCACCCACATGATTGGCCGCCCGCTGGAAAACCAATATCCCAGCAAGGAGGGCCGCCAGCAGGGAGAAGTTCTCATGGAAGTAGAGCATCTGACCGGCGCGGCCTTTGAGGACGTGTCCTTCCAGCTCCGGGCCGGAGAGGTTTTAGGCTTCTTTGGGCTTGTGGGCGCGGGACGCAGCGAGATCATGCGCGCCATTTTCGGTGTGGATAAGACCCTGGGCGGCTGCGTGAAGGTGGATGGCAAGACCCTGAAGAAAAACAGCACCCCCGCCGCCATCGAGGCCGGCATCGGCTTCTGCACCGAGGACAGAAAAAAAGAGGGCCTGGCCCTGGGCCTGACCATTCTCCTGAACTCCACCTCCGCCAAGCTCAATCAGCTCGCCCGCCTGGGCGTTATCAACCGGCAGCGCCAGTTGGAGGATGCGGACAAGTATGTGAAGGCCATGCGCACCAAGACCCCGTCCCTGACCCAGCAGGTGGGGAACCTGTCCGGCGGCAACCAGCAGAAGGTGGTGCTGGCCAAGTGGCTGACTCTGACGCCGAAGATCCTCATTGTGGACGAACCCACCCGCGGCATCGACGTCGGCTCCAAGGCGGAGATTTACGAAATCATCAACGAGCTGGCTCAGGAGGGCATGGGTATTATCATGGTCTCCTCGGAAATAGAGGAAATTTTGGGTGTGTGCGATTCCGTCGTCACTATCTATGAGGGGCATAAGACCGCCCAGCTCCCCATCGATGAAAATCTCACCAGCGAGACCGTTCTGGCCTGCTCCATCGGCAAGGCGGACGTACTGGAAAGAATCAACAAAGGGGGTGCCGCTGAATGACCGAGACCACTGAATCCAAGGGCAAGACCCTGGTGAAGAAATTTTTCAGCATGAACGGCGCGGCTGTGTTTGTGGCCATGATTGTGGTCGCCATCGTCTTTGAGATTGTTCTCCAGATTACCCACGCCGGGAGTAGCTCTGGACTTTTGTTCATTACGCCCTCGAACCTGATGATGATTCTGCGCCAGCAGGTGTACATCGGCATTATCGCCTTCGGCATGACCCTGGTCATGCTCACCGGAAACATCGACCTGTCCGTGGGCTATATGCTGACCTTCCTCTGCTCTGTCACGGCGAAGGTCATGATGAGTACCAACAATACGCTCCTGACCGTGCTGGCCGTGCTGGCCGTGGGTCTTCTGTGCGGCCTGTTCAACGGTGTTCTGGTCAGCTATGTGCGCCTGAACTCCTTTATCACTACCCTGGGCGCCAGCTCTATCTACAGCGCGTTTGCCCTGCTCGTGTCCTCTGGCACGGTGCTGGTCATTGACTCGAACTGCGCCCCCTCCTTCCGGGCGCTGGGAACCGCTTCCATCGGGCCAATACACATTCTAATTGTCTGGTTTGTGGCCGTGGCTGTGGTGCTGGGGCTTCTGCTTTCAAAAACCGTATATGGGCAGCAGCTCTATATGATCGGCGCAAACCCGGTGGCGGCCCGGTTTTCCGGTATCCGCTTCAAAAGAAACACCACCATCGCCTATGTGATACTTGGCCTGTGCGTGGCCCTGGCTGCGGTTATCATGATGGCAAACTCCCTCAGCTCCAACCCCCAGTCCGCCTCCGGGGCGGAGATGGAGGTCATCCTCTGCGTGGTGCTGGGCGGCTGCGCCGTCAGCGGCGGCAAGGGTTCCGTCTGGGGTACCATCATTGGCGTCCTGTTTTATGGCATACTGTCCGCCGGATTCACCAGCCTGCATATGTCCCAGTATTTGCAGTGGGTGGTCATGGGAGCGATCATGCTCTTTGCGCTGTCGCTTGACGTACTCCAGTCGAAGGGGGTCAAACTGTGGAAAAGAAAGTAAAGGAAAAATCCGCCGGGGAGCAGAAGCGCGTTGTGCGCCTGCTCAAGGATAATAACTCCATCCTCATCCTGGTCATCATGCTGTTTGTGGCCTTCGTTTTCGTGGACGGGTACCGCAACAGCTTCTATAACGTCATCAAATACACCGCCATGTACGGCCCGGTGTGCCTGGGCCTGGCCCTGGTGATGATAACCGGCAACATCGACCTGTCCGCCGGATTCCAGGCGGGCCTGTCCGGCGTGACGTTGGTCATCGCCTTCAACGCCGTCTATGCCGTCAGCGGAAACGGTGTGCTGTCCCTGATTGTGGGTCTCATTGTGGCCATCCTGACCGGCGCTCTATGCGGCGTGATCAACGGCTTTTTCGTGGCAAAGGTGGGGATTCCCGCCCTGATTGCCACTATCGCCTCCAACTACGCTTTCCAGGGCATCGTGTACTATTTTGCCAAAAGCTCCTTCGCCCCGGAGGACGCGAACATCGTGAAGCTCTTTGCCCAGACGAAGATATTCGGCCTGCGCTGGTTTACTCCCGCAGTCATTGTGTTTGTGATCGTCGTCGCGCTGGTGTTTTTCTGGATGTATAAGACCCGCTTCGGCAACCGGCTTCATGTGGTGGGCGATAACCCGGAGGCGGCGGCCTATGCCGGTATCAACGTGCAAGGCACTGTGTGGGTGGCCTATGTGCTGTGCGGTGTTCTCTCCGCCCTGACCGGTTTCGTCATGGTCTCCCAGGCGGGGTACGCTATCTACACCCAGGGCAGCAGCCTTTCCACCCTGACCATCTCCTGCTGCGTCATCGGCGGCATCAAGATGACCGGCGGCAAGGGTACCGCCGTCCATGTGCTGATCGGCGTACTCATCATGCGGGTCATCTCCCAGATGATGACCTCTCTGTTCCTGCCCCAGTACTGGGTCAACCTCATCACCGGCGCCCTGCTGATCGTGGTGCTTGTCATTGACCGCTTCACCAGCGGCAAGAGCGTGGATGAGCTGTAAGCAACTCGTTGATAGCCGCGCCCGGCGCGGATGTCATAAAAAACAATTGAAAGGATGAATTGTAAAATGAAGAAACTTCTTGCCCTGCTCCTGGCTCTGGTCATGGTGCTGTCCCTGGCGGCCTGCTCCGGCAGCTCCGACACCGCCGCTGACACCACCGACGACACTGCCGAGGAGGCTTCCACCTCCGAGCAGTCCGGCGCCGCCGCTGCGGAGGGCGCCCAGGCTGGCTGCAACATCGACTACTCCGATGTTGACCTGTCCGGGTACACCATTGGCTATGTGACCATCAACTCCTCCGCCCCCTGGGGTGGCCGTGTGGGTACCGAGATTGCCCGCATTGCCGAGGAGTGCGGCGCGACGGTGAAGAGCCTGGACGCGCAAACCGTTGCGGACGACGTGACCAACTATTGCATGCAGATGATTGACGCCGGTGTGGACGCCCTGGCTGTGTTCGGCGGCGACCCCACCGCCATGGTGGACGTGGCCATCGCCTGCTCTGAGGCCGGCATCCCCCTGTTCCTCTGCGCCCTGGATGTGGCCGAGGAAGGCCGTGAATACGCCACCGCCTGCATTGGCCCTGACCAGGAGGAGATGTGCTATCAGATCGGCCAGTACGTCATCGAGCAGAACGGCGCGGACGCGGGCCTGAATGTTGTCCAGATCTCCGGCGTACCCTTCCTGATGGACTATCAGTATCGCGAGGCCGGCTTCGCCCGTGCTATGGAGGAGACCAACTATAACCTCTATGAGCCGGATTACGCTTATTCCTCCCGCACCGACGCCAAGACCTTCATGGAGCAGCACATCACCGCCGACGGCGATGAGATCGACATCGTCATGGGCTATGACGACGACCTGACCATGGGCGCTGTGGCAGCCATCCAGGAGGCCGGTCTGGGCGACCAGATCAAGGTCTACTCCCTGACGGGCCAGAACGACGCCATCCAGGCCGTGGCTGACGGCCAGATGGAGCTGACGGTTATGAACCGGGCTGACGACATCGCCGCCGAGACCTGCGTGGCCATGGCCGAGTATCTGAACGACGGCTCCACCGAGTATTATCACTACACCCCGCTGACCTACATCACCGCCGAGAATGTGGCCGACTACATCGGCCAGGGCGAGTTCTAATCCTATCTATCCCAAAATCAGGCCGGGCCGCTAACGCGGCTCGGCTTTTTTCATTGACAAAACCGGGCGTGGAGGATATAGTTTGGGTATGAATGTATATGATTTTGACAAGACCATCTATCCTGTGGACAGCACCCTGGAATTTTACCGCTGGTGTTTAAAGCGCTATCCCCGGTGCCGCCGAACGCTTTTGTGGTCGGCCTGGACGGGGATCAGCATGGGCCTGCGCCTGCGGAGCCGGACGAAGGGAAAGCGGGATCTGTTCCGCTTTCTGCCCTATGTGCCGCCGGAGGCCCCGGCGCTTTTCTGGCAGGAGCATCTGAAAAACATAAACCCCTGGTACCTGGCCCAGCGGCGGGCGGACGATCTGGTCATCTCCGCAAGCCCGGAGTTTCTCCTCCGCCCTGTGGCGGAGGCCCTGGGCTTTGCCCTGATCGCCTCCCCGGTGGAGCAGGCCACGGGCCGCTATCTGGGGGAGAACTGTAACGGGGCGGAGAAGGTGCGCCGCTACCGGGAGGTGTATGGCGATACACCCATAGAGGGCTTTTGGTCGGACTCGCGGGGGGACAGCCCCATGGCGGCCATCGCGGAGCGGGCCTATCTGGTGAAGGGCCAGGAGCTGCGGCCCTGGTAAAGGGTTGTGAATAATGCTCACAATTTTTGCTGAAATTTCGCTGAAATTGGAGTATGCGCCTCTTGCCAAGAGGCATTTCGTCGTGTAAAATTATTTTGTGCTAAAAGAAAAATTTTAATGCTGAAGCGAGCGGGGAGGGTATGAAGCCATGCGGCTTTTGGAAGAGCGTATCCTGGCGGACGGAAAGGTTCGCCCCGG